>NZ_CP120361.1:687500-1375000 GCF_029457495.1 Chelativorans sp. AA-79 | reverse complement strand
GATGTAGCTCTCGCCGTAATAGGCGTGGATGTCGCACACGCGGAGGTAAGGCTCGGCCTTCGTTGTTGTCTCCGGATCGGGCATCGTAATGGCGTTCATCAACGGGATCCTCCCAGATACGCTTCCTGCACGACAGGATTGCCCCTTACCTCGTCGGGCTTGCCGTCGGCGATGATACTTCCCTGCGCAAGCACCGTGATGCGATCGGCGAGCGAGAAGACGACATGCATGTCATGCTCGATGATGACCTTTGTCATCCCCCGTTCCTTGATCTTTCTGAGGAGATCGATCGTCGCATTGGTGTCATGCCGCGACATGCCGGCCGTCGGCTCGTCGAGGAGAAGCAGGCGCGGATGCTGCACCAGTCCCATGGCCAATTCCAGCCGGCGCTTGTCTCCGCGCGACAGGCTGGCCGCGAGGCCGTCCCTTTGCTCCACCAGGCCGACATCCTCGAGCCAGTGCTTGGCCTCGTCGACGATTTCCGTCCGGCTCGACACCATCCGCCAGCTGTTCAGTCGGAAGGCTCCGTCGCGCCGGGCGAGCGCCGGGACCATGACATTCTGCAGAAGCGTGAGATCGGGAAAGATCTCCGGCGTCTGGAAAACGCGGGCCACGCCGATCTGGTTGATTTCGTAAGGGTGCTTGCCCGTGATCACCGTACCGTCGAAGACCACGGCGCCGCTGTCGGGCGCAAGCCGACCGATGCAGATGTTCAGCAGCGTCGACTTGCCAGCACCGTTCGGTCCGATGATGGCGTGGGTCGTGCCCTCCGCCACTTGAAGATCGATATCGGAGAGCGCATGCAGGCCGCCGAAATTCTTGTTGACGTCGGCGATGTGGAGAACGGCGTTTTCCATCAGCTGCATTCCTCACTTTGCCGTGACGAGCCCGACGCTCTCGCGTGCCGGTTTCTTGGCGGCGAACAGCGCGCGAATCCGGCGTGCACCCTCCATCAGGCCTCCCGGCAGGAAGATGACGATAAGCATGAAGATGACGCCCAGCGTCAGAAACCAGCCCTCTCCCACGAACGGTGCGGTTATCGTGACGACGAAGTCCTCCAGTTCGTCGGGCAGGAAGGAGAAGACCGCATGCAGCCGCGCCTCGTGATAGGAGGAGAAGATGTTCTCGAAATATTTGATGACGCCGGCTCCGACGACCGGCCCCACCAGCGTGCCTGCTCCGCCGAGAATGGTCATCAGCACCACCTCGCCGGAGGCGGTCCACTGCATGCGTTCAGCGCCTGCCAGGGGATCGGTGACGGCCAGCAACGCGCCGGCGAGCCCGGCATACATGCCCGAGGCTACAAAGGCCGCCAGCGTGTAGGGGCGGGTGTTGAAGCCCGTATAGCCCATTCGGCTCTGGTTCGACTTGATGGCGCGCAGCGTCAACCCGAACGGCGAGCGGTCGATGCGCATGGCCACGAAGAAGCATATGATCAGCATCACCGCGCAGAAATAGAAGCCGGCATAGCCGTTCATTTCGATACCGAAGAAGCTCGGAAAGGGAATGCCCGCGCTTTCGGTCGCGCCGGACATGCGGTCGAGCACCCGTGGATCGCCGAGCGAAAGCTGCAGGCCCGTTTCGCCGTTGGTGATCGGGGTGAACACCGAATAAGCCAGATTGTAGGACATCTGCGCAAAAGCGAGCGTGAGGATCGAGAAGTAGATTCCGGACCGGCGAAGGCTGATATAGCCGATTGCGGCGGCAAAGACGCCCGACAGGATGACCGCGAAGATGATCGCCGGGATCACATTCATGGTGAGCAGCTTGAACGACCAGACCGCGGCATAGGAACCGACGCCGAGGAAGGCAGCATGGCCGAACGAGAGATAACCGGTCAGGCCGAAGAGGATGTTGAAGCCGATTGCGAAAATGCCGTAGATCGCGAACTTCTGCAGCAAGTCTGGATAGTTGGCCCCCAGCGGGTCAAGCCAGACCGGCATGGTCAGAACGGCGACGGTGAAAAGCGTCAGGAACATCAGATCCTGGCCAAGCGACATCATCTTCATGTCAGTCTTCCATAACTCCGCGACGACCCATCAGCCCTCTCGGACGCACCAGCAGGATGACCACCGCGACGAGGTAGATCACCACCTGGTCGATGCCCGGCAGCATGTCCTTGATCTCGTTCATCGAAGCAAAACTCTGCAGCACACCGAGGAGGAAGCCCGCCAGCACCGCGCCGGCCACCGATCCCATGCCGCCCACCACCACGACCACGAAGGAAAGAACGAGGAAATCCATCCCGAGATGGTAGTCCGGCGGCACGATGGGCGTGTACATGGTGCCGGCCATCCCCGCGACCACGGCCGCGATGCCGAAGACGACCGTGAAACGGCGCTGGATGTTGATGCCCAGGAACCCCACCGTCTGACGATCCTGCATGCCGGCACGGACGACCATTCCCCACGTCGTGAACTGCAGGAAAGCGATCACCAGAGCCACCATCAGGATCGAGAAAGCGAGATAGACCAGCCGCCACCATGGATAGTAGAGGCCTGCGCCCAGCCCTAGCCACTTGCCGATATCGGCACTGCCGGAGAGCGTTTCGGGCGCGCTCACCGGGATGGGATTGGCGCCGAAGAAAAGCTTGATCACCTCCTGCAGCACGATCGCCAGTCCGAAGGTCACGAGGATCTGTTCGGCAGGTGGGCGCCTATAGAAGAAGCGGATCAGCCCGCGCTCCATCACCAGGCCGATGAGGAGCATGATCGGAATGGTGACGAGTAGGGAAAGCGGGACGGAATATTGCAGCAGGAAGGCGCCGAAATCGCCGAGCCACGCCTGAACCAGCGGCGTGCGGATCTCCATCGGAGTTCCCCACGGCGTGAGGTTCTCCGGGTCGAGCGTGACCGTCTCCAGCTCGAGAAGGCGATTGACGAGCACGGCGACGAAGGCCCCCAGCATGAAAAGGGCGCCATGCGCAAAATTGACCACGCCAAGCGTGCCGAACACCAGGGTCAGCCCGAGGGCGATCAGCGCATAGGCGCCGCCCTTGTCCAGCCCGTTCAGGAGTTGCAGCAGGAACGCGTCCATTCAAATCACCATATGAGCTCGGCACGTGAGGCTATGGCCGCGCTTGCGGCTTGCCGGGTGGCCACGCGCCGCCCGGCATTCCCTCACAGGCTTCAGCATTTGCTGCTAACAGGGCCGAGCTCACCGCCGAAGATGGACGGGTCATATGTCACCTGCTCCGTCGGCACTTCCTTCACCACCTGGAGCAGATCGAACTTGTCCTTCGGGTCCTCCTTGCCCTGCACGACGAGCACCGGCTTGAAGCACTGGTGGTCCGCGCCGCGATAGAGCGTTGGCCCATTGCCCAGGCCGTCGAACTCGAAGTCCTGAAGCGCCTCGACAACGCCTTCGGGATTGAAGGTGCCCGCGGTCTCACATGCGTTCGCATAGAGGAGCGCCTGCACATAGCAGGTTTGCGCTGCCTGCGAGGGCGGCTGGCCGTATTCCTGGCCGAAGGACTTGGTGAACGCCTTTGTGCCCTCGTTCTCCAGCTTCCAGTCCCAGTTGGCCGTGCCGTAGATTCCTTTGATCGCGTCGCCTGCGCCCTGTGCCATGAGTTCCGAGAAGAGCGGCACGACGATCTGGAAATCCTTGCCGTTCGCCTGCTTGTCGCGCAGGCCGAACTGGACCGCCTGCGTGAGCGAGTTGATCATGTCCTTGCCGTAATGGTTGAGGATCAACACATCGGCGCCGGAATTGAGCACGGGTGTGATGTATTGCGAAAAGTCACCGGCGCCGAGCGGCGTGCGGACGGTCTCCACCGTCTCCCAGCCAAGCGCTTCGGTCGCATTCTTGATGGATTCCTCCTGCGTCCAGCCCCAGGTATAGTCGGCGGTCAGGTGATAGGCTTTCCTGTCCGTGCCGTAGGCCTCGGCAAGGACGGGCCCGAGCGCCTGTCCCGACATGTAGGCGTTGAAGAAGTGGCGGAAACCGTTGCGCTTCTTGTCCTTGCCCGTCGTGTCGTTGGAATGCGTCAAGCCTGCCATGAAGATGATGCCGGATTCCTGGCAGAGCGACTGCACGGCCACGGCCACCCCCGATGACGATCCGCCGGTGACCATCAGCGCGCCGTCCTTCTCGATCATGCGCTTGGCGGACGCTCTGGCCGCGTCCGATTTGGTCTGCGTGTCACCGGTCACGAACGCGACCTTCTTCCCCAGAATTCCGTTGCCCTTCAGTGCGGTGCCTTGGAAGGTATTGAGCATCCCGCCGTCGCCCTCGCCGTTGAGATGCTGAACAGCCAGTTGGAGGGCGCGCAGTTCGTCAGCGCCCTCGTCGGCATACGGGCCCGTCTGCGGCACGTTGAAGCCGAGCACGACATTCGCGCCGGACGGGGCGTTGCAATATTCCTGTGCACGCGAAGCGCTGGTGAAAATGGTTGGCATCGCCAAGCCCGCGCCGGCCATTGCGCTGCCGCGCAGAAAGACACGCCGAGATATGCTGTCGAATTTCATCAGTTCCTCCCTTGGCTGATCGGCGCGACATCCCGACAGGGATGAAGTGCACTGCCAGATTAGCGCCCAATCAGTCAATTCTTCAATAAGCCATTGGTATACCTTACGAATTTTGTAATAATCACTTGTCTCCTGTGCAGCATCATGTAAATTATTTACTGGAGGAGGAATTCTGGTGGCACGCAACCTTACCGGCCTCAAAATCCGCGCCTTGCGCAGGAAGGCGGGCCTGACGCAGAGCGCGCTCGCAGCCCGGGTCGGGATCTCGGCCTCTTACTTGAACCTCATCGAGGCCAACAAGCGGGCGGCCGCCGGCGCAGTGCTCGTCCGGCTGGGAAACGAGCTTGGAATCACACCTTCTGAGCTGGACGGACTTGCCGAACGCCGCCTGATCGAATCTCTGGAAGAGATCGCCATCGACCCCGGCATCGGGGGCGAGGCGCCGCGCCCGCATGCGGCGGAGGATCTCGTCGCCCGGAATCCGGAGTGGGCCGAATTCATTCTTGGTCTCTATCGCGCGTTCCATGACCAGAGTCAGGCCGTCCAGGCGCTTGCGGACCGGCTGAACCGCGATCCGTTCGTCGGAGAAAGCGTCCATCGGATGCTGACGAGCGCAACAGCGATCAGTTCCGCGGCGGAAATCCTCGGAGAAAGCGATGATCTCACGGCAGCAGACCGCGAGCGTTTCCTTGCGATCATCGAAGCCGACGGTACGCGCCTCTCGCAAGCGGCGAGGTCTCTGCTCGACTTCTTCGACAGCTCAAGCATGCGTGTGCGTTCGGCGACATCGATGGAACATGTCGACGCCTTTATCTTCCACTCCGACAACTATTTCCCCGAACTCGAGGCGATCGCCGACCGGCAGGGAGGAGCGGGGGGCGGCGAACGCCCTCCCCGCGAGATGGCTGAGCATCCATCCGACGCGGCGCAGGAAAGCATTCGATTTGAAGCCGCGCGCACCCTTGCGCGAAATCTTGCTTCGGACGAAATAGACGCCATCGTCGGGGTACATCCCGCCCTTCCCACCGAAGAAGCACGTGACTTGGCCAGATCCGCACTGATCAGCTATGTCGCAGGTGCCATCCTCATGCCCTATGACCGCTTCCTGGCGGCGGCTGAGGAATGCCGTTACGATATTGACTTGCTCGCGCGGCGGTTCTGGGTTTCCTATGAACAAGCCGCCCATCGCGTCGCCACGCTGCGGCGGCCCGGCGCTGCAGGAGTACGCTTCGCTTATATGCGTTCCGACGTATCGGGATACGTGACCAAGCGACTGCCGCTCGCGAACCTTCCCCTGCCGCGCTACGGCACCGCCTGCCCCATGTGGCCCATCTATGGCGCCTTCCAGGCACCGGGCACCACCATGCGCTCCTTCGGCGCGCTTCCTTCGGGCGACAATTTCCTGTTCTTCGCACGGGCGGTGGAGAAGCAGCCCGCGCGGGTGGATCGTCCACGCAAGCTGCTGTCGATCATGCTGGCCTGCCCGGCGGCGGATGCCTCACGAGTCCTCTATGGGGACGGTATCGATGCGTCCCGGGCCACCATGCCGGTGGGCACGGTCTGCAGGCTGTGCCCTCGCGAGGCATGCGGCCATCGGCAGGAGGAGCCGCTCATTGCCGGACCCCGCTCACCTTAATACGAAAGGTCTATATTTTGCGTGAGCACGCGCCGTATACTGCCCATGAGGAACCGAGGGAGGAAAGGGCTGTCTGCACAGCGCATCTTGGTCGTGGAGGACGAGCCGAACATCGTCGAATCGCTCCGGTTCATTCTTGAGCGTGCGCGGTTCGAGGTCGATATCGTCTCGAATGGCGCCGCCGCGCTCGAGCGGCTGCGGCACGGGCCGTTTTCCGCGCTCGTCCTCGACCTCATGCTGCCCGGCATGGACGGGCTGGACGTCTTGCAGGCCGTCCGCAGGGATCGCGCGCTAGCCGGCCTTCCCGTGGTCGTGCTTACTGCGAAAGGCCAGTCGAACGACCGGGAAAGGGCCATGGCGTGTGGCGCCAGCGCCTATATCACCAAGCCTTTTTCCAACACCGAAGTGGTCGCCCAGGTGAGGAAGCTGACCGGAATGTGAGATGAGGGAAATCGAGACAGGCGGGCGCGGCGCACGCGATGCGGCAACGGTGCTGCCGTTCCTGGCAGCTTTTCTTCTTGCGCCGCCTGTCATTCTTATCTTCGCCGCCCCTGTCGCCGTTTTCGGAATCCCGCTGACGACGATCTATCTGTTCGGCGTCTGGCTGGTGGTCATTCTGGCGGCGTTTTTCCTTTCGCGGCGCCTCGCCGACCCGGAGGCGGATCGGGATCAGGAAACACGACCGGTTGAAGACGGGAGGCGCTGATGCTTCCCACCAATCTCGTTGTCCTGGTCTGCCTGGGCTATGTCGCCATTCTGTTCGGCGTGGCGTTCGCCGGAGACCGGCGCGCACGCAGGGATCCCGGCGGCTGGCTTTCTTCCCCTCTCGTCTACACCCTCTCGATCTCCATCTATTGCACGTCATGGACTTTCTTCGGCGCAGTCGGCTCAGCCGCGCGAAACGGCTTCGAGTTCGCGACGATCTATCTCGGTCCAACCATCGTCTTCGTGGGTTGGTGGATCTTCCTGCGCAAGCTGGTCACGGTCGGCCGCGTCTACCACACCACCTCCATAGCGGACCTGATTTCGGCACGCTTCGGGAAAGATCCTGCGCTCGGCGCGCTGGTGACCGTCATCGCCGTCATTGCCACGGCACCCTACATCGCACTGCAACTCAAGGCGCTGACCGCCAGCTTTCAGGTCATCACCTTCCATGCCGGCGCCGTGACCGCCGCAAACATCGATCTTGCCCCGGACTTCGCCACCACCTTCTGGCTTGCGGCGGGCCTGTGCGTCTTCTCCATCATGTTCGGCGTGCGCAATATCGACGTCAACGAACGCCATCACGGCGTCATAGCGGCCATTGCGCTGGAAGCGGTCGTGAAACTCGTGGCGCTTCTCGCGGTCGGGTTGTGGGTCGTCTTCGGCCTGCAGGGCACGCCGGCGGCCGCATTCGACAACGCTCCCGTGAGCCTGACCAATCCAGCCTCCACCTTCGGCGCCCGGTGGCTCACACTCTGCTTCTTGGCCGGCGCTGCGGTGATCTGCCTGCCGCGGCAGTTTCAGGTAACGGTGGTCGAGAATTCCAGCGAGCGACAGTTACGCACCGCCTCCTGGCTGTTTCCGCTCTATCTGTTTCTCATTTGTCTTTTCGTCATTCCGATCGCGATAGCCGGCTCGAATCTGCTGCCGGCCGGCTCGAATCCCGATCTTTATGTGCTGACCCTGCCGCTCGATGCCGACCGGCACACGATCGCGCTGCTCGCCTTTCTTGGCGGCTTCTCCTCGGCGACCTCGATGGTGATCGTCTCGTCGATCGCGGTTTCCACGATGATCTCCAACCATATCATCATGCCGCTGGCACTGCGCTTCGCCATCGCGCCGTCCGAGAGCGGGCAGGCCATGCGGGGCTTCATCCTGGGCGCGCGCCGTCTGAGCATCGTCTTCATTGTTTTCCTCGGCTTCATTTATTTCAGGCTGAGCGACACCACCGGAGCGCTTGCCTCGATCGGGCTCATTTCCTTCTGCGGGGTGGCGCAGTTCCTGCCGGGCCTCGTGGGCGGCCTGACTTGGCGGAGGGCCACCCATGGCGGCGCGCTTGCAGGATTATCCGCCGGATTCCTGCTTTGGAGCTACACCCTTTTCCTTCCGAGCCTCGGAGGAACCTTCCTGATGCCGCTCGAAATCATCGAGGAGGGACCGTGGGGGCTAAGTCTTCTGAAGCCGCAGGCCCTGTTCGGGCTCACCGGCATGGACCCGCTGGTCCACGCGGTGTTCTGGAGCATGTTCGCCAATGCCGCACTCTTCGTCGGCATCTCGATGCTTTCGGAGCCGACGCCCTTGGCACGCTACCAGTCGCGTCTGTTCATCGACGTCTTCCGCCGGAGGATGGAGAGCGAAATGAGCGTCATCCGCCGCACTGCCCGCATCTCGGACCTGCGCCGCATCGCCGACCGCATTCTGGGACCTGCGGAAGCATTGGAGCTCTTTGCCCTCGCCGAGCCCATGGATCGCGCCAAGACCGCCAGCGACGAGCTCATCTCCCAAGTCGAGCAGCGGCTCGCCGCCAATGTGGGCGCGTCGACGGCCCGCTCGCTCGTCTCCAGCGTGGTTACCAATGAAACGATAAGCGTGGAGGAATTGAAGCGCCTGGCCGACGAGACGGAGCAGGTTCGGGCCTATTCGGCTGAACTGGAGAAGAAGTCCCGTCAGGTGGAGGAAGCAGCCGCAGAACTCGCCCGCGCGAATCGGCAGTTGAGAGAAATCGATCTTCAAAAGGATGAATTCCTGAGCCAGGTGAGCCACGAACTCAGGACGCCGATGACGGCCATCCGTTCCTTCAGTGACATCCTGCTTTCGACGCCCGAGCTCGGCGAAGCGAAAAGGCGGCGCTTCCTGCAGATCATCCAGGACGAGAGCATCAGGCTGACGAAACTCCTCGACGGCATCCTGCATCTGAGCCGGATGGAGAACGGCGCAACTGAGTGGGAAGCCGAGCCGTTCGATCCCGAGGCCGCCCTCGACCTTGCGATGGCAAGCTGCGAGGTGCTCGCCCGCTCGGAGGGCATAACGCTGAAGCGGACCGGCCGCGCCCGCCGGGCAAAGGTTCAGGGCAATCGCGACCGGCTCACGCAGGTCTTCATCAACCTCATCTCCAATGCCATCAAATACAATACCAACAAGGAGCCGGTGGTTGCCGTGTCGAGCGCAATGCGCAAAGGCGTCTACGAGGCTTCCGTCGACGACAACGGGCCGGGGATCCCCAATTCGGAACGTGAACGGATTTTCCTCAAATTCTCCCGCGGGCCGATGCCGCGGCAGGTCGGCACGGGGCTGGGGCTCGCCATCAGCCGCCGGATCGTGGAAAGCATGGGAGGCGAACTGTCGCTTTCCACCAGCAGGCTGGGAGGAGCGAAGTTCATCATCAGGCTCAGCACCGTACCGGCGGCATCGGGCCTGCAGCCGGCAGGTGGCGGTGCTTTGGCCTCTTCGAAGCAGATCTGACAGGCCGTGCCGCCGCGTCAGGCACTCGGATTAGGAACCGGCCTCCAGGCGAAGTCCGCTGAGATCTGGGGCCGTGGATGCATCCCGCGGCGGAAATCGGAAGGGCTCATGCCGGTCATCTTCCGGAAGCTCTTGTTGAAGGCCGAGAGTGATCCGAACCCGCTATCCATCGCCACACGCAGCACATTGGCGCCATCCTGCATCAGAAGGGCCTGGGCATAGGACAGGCGAAGCAGACTGACATACTCGTTGAGCGTCATGCCCGTCGATTTCTTGAAGACGTTCATCGCATATTTGGGGTGGATGTCCGCCGAGACGGCGATATCGGCCGAATCGATCTGCTGTCGGAAATTCTCGGCCACGAAGGCACAGATACGCCCGATGTTCTGGAAACTCTGCTGGTCCGGTGCCTCCGGCCGGATCACCGGAGCATTTTCCGCCTCGACAAGCCTGTAGGCATCGAACTGAATACGTTCCAAGCGAAGCAGAAGCTCGTCGATGGCATGGTTCGAGCGCCGCACGCCGCCGGCTCTCATATAATCTGACCAGCGTGCAAAATTGGCCGCATCACTCGCGTCCGGCTGCCCGGTCACGAGCGTTGCTCCGCGCATCAGCCGCTGCTGCATATCGGGCGGTAGCCGCAGGCGGAAGAAATGGATGAGCGGCAGGTGGACGGCGACGTAGAATGGATCCTCCGACGTGTCGGCCACCCGGTGCGGCAGGCCGCCCCAGAAGATGCAGAGATCGCCCGGTTCCAGGTGAACGGGATAGCCATGCATCTGGTAATCGACGGTGCCGCGGAAGACGTAGTTGATCTCGACCTGCGCGTGCCAGTGCGGCACGGGCATGATGCCGGGCTGCATATGGCTGACGACCAAGGTATTCGGAACCTTTTCGACCGTGCTCTTCAGCGGGTCCCAGTAACGCTTCCCCGGAATCTTACCATCGGACAAGTTCGCCTTCCCCTCGCGCAGGACGCTGGCCAGAGAAGCGATAATCTATCGGCCGCTCGGCGTGCGAGCAACAGAAAGAGCTTCGACATGACCACGACTTCCAGAATGCGTTGGGGCATCATCGGGCCGGGCATGATCGCCCGGGCCTTCGCAGCGGGCCTCGCCGATTCCAGCACCGGCACGCTCGCCGCCATCGGCACGCGCAATCCCGAAAACCCTGCGCTCGCAGGGTATTTTCCCGGCGCGCGGGTACATCACGGCTATGCCACGCTGCTTGCCGACCCCGAGATCGACGCCGTCTATATCGCAACCCCTCACCCCGGCCACGCCGAGTGGGCCATCAAGGCTGCGGAAGCCGGCAAGCACGTGATCGTGGAGAAGCCGATGGGGCTTACCGCCTTCGAGGCCGACGCCATCATCCATGCTGCCCGGAAGGCCGGCACTTTCATGGGCGAAGGCTACATGTACCGCCTGCACCCGCAGACGCTCAGGCTGGTGGAGCTCATCCGCGAAGGCATGGTCGGCGACGTGCGTATGATCCAATCGAGCTTCGGCTTCGCCATGCCCCGCGTCGACCCCGAACACCGGCTCTACGCCAACGAACTCGCAGGCGGCGGCATCCTCGACGTGGGCGGCTATCCCGTCTCCATGGCACGGCTGATCGCGGGCGCCAGCGAAGGAATGTCCTTCGCCGAGCCCGACAAGGTGGTGGGCACGGCACACCTCGGCCAGACCGGCGTGGACGAATGGGCTGCCGCCGTCCTCCACTTCCCGAGCGGCATCGTCGCAGAGGTCTCCTGCGCCGTCTCGCTCAAGCTGGACAATGTGCTGCGCATCTCCGGGACGAAAGGCCGCATCGAGGTGGCGGACTTCTGGTTCGCCTCGGGCCGCCAGGGCGGCACCGGCCGAATCGAGATCATCCTCTCCGATGGCGCGCGCGAGACCGTGACGGTGGAGGAGCCACGGCATCTCTACGCCTTCGAGGCGGATGCCGCAGCCGAGGCGATTCGTGCCGGACGGCAGGAGTTCTCCGCGCCCGGCATGACCTGGCAGGACACGCTCGGCAATCTCAAGGTGCTGGACAAGTGGCGCGCGGCCACCGGCCTCCAATACGAGATCGAGAAGCCGGCGCTTCGCACACGAACGCTGAAGGGGGAGAAGCTCGAAAAGCGCGCGGACCACATCGGGACGCGGAGGATCGCAGGCCTCGAAAAGGTGATCTCGCGCATCGCCCTCGGCTTCGAAGACTTCCCGAACTTCGCCGCCGCCGCCCCCCTTCTCGACACCTATTTCGAGAAGGGCGGCAACGCCTTTGACACCGCCTGGATCTACGGCACCGGCCGGGCCGAACGCGTGCTGGGCGATTGGCTCGAGAGTCGCGGCGTCCGCAAGGAGATGGTGATCATCGGCAAAGGCGCCCATTCTCCCCTCACCTACCCCGACGTCATCGGCCGCCAGCTCACCGAGTCGCTCGACCGCCTGAAGACGGACCGCGTGGACGTCTATTTCATGCATCGCGACAATCCGGATGTGCCTGTGGACGAATTCGTCGATGCGATGGATGCCGAGGTGAAAGCCGGTCGTATTTGCGGCCCGTTCGGCGGCTCCAACTGGACAAGGGAGCGCATGGATGCCGCAATCGCCTATGCGCAGCGGGCGGGCAAAACGGCACCCATGGTGCTTTCCAACAACTTCTCGCTCGCCGAGATGCTCGAACCCATATGGGCGGGCTGCGTCGCCGCGTCGGACGAGGCCTGGAGGATGTGGCTCAAGGAAACCCAGGTCACCAATTTCGCCTGGTCGAGTCAGGGCCGCGGCTTCTTCACCGAGCGCGCGGGCCGCGACAAGCGCGACAGCGAGGAGTTGGTGCGCGTCTGGTACTCGCAGAAGAACTTCCAGCGCCGCGACCGGGCTGTGGAACTGGCGGAGAAACTCGGCTGCAAGCCCATCCACGTGGCGCTTGCCTATGTGCTGTCGCAGCCTTTCCCTGTCGTGCCGCTCATCGGTCCGCGCACGCTCGCCGAGCTCGACGACAGCCTGCTCGCGCTCGATATCGAGCTTTCGCCGGGCGATGTCCGGTGGCTGAAGTCCGGCACTCGCTGATTGGCGGCAAAGCAGAGCGTCACCCTTGCCGCTCCGCGCCTTCGAAAGGGCGGCGAGCTCTGCCTGTCGGCGCCGGACCGTGAAACACCTCCGCGCGTATGCGATTGAAGAGACTTCGGTTTCCCCGGACAATTTCTTACCCGGCCAGGCGGAACAATGCCGGATCGACATTGTTCACGGGATAACGACAGTCCGTACCGGTGCGTGAAGGAAGGAAGCGAGAAACTGGCCCCTCTCGTGCCGATGGCTTTTTGGCAGTCGCAGGAGAATGCAGCCATGACCTCGACACGGAACACCAGCGAATCCCGCAGGGCCAGGGGTTGGTCCTATTGGTATTGCGCCGGGCTCGGAGCACTACTGGTTCTGCTCGGTGTCGTGCTCGGAGCGGGAGGCGCGTGGCTGATCGCGCTCGGCGGCTCGTGGTATTACCTCGTCGGCGGCATCGGCCTGGTGGTTTCCGGCATATTGCTGATCAGGCCGTCCATGGCCGGCGTGGGGGTCTATCTCGCGACCTACGTCTTCACGATCATCTGGGCGTTCTGGGAAGTGGGTACGGATTGGTGGGCGCAGGTGCCCCGGTTGGTTGCTCCCACGGTGATCCTGATCCTCGTGCTGCTGGCAATACCGGCCATCGGCAGGCCGCGACGGGCGGAGGTGCGGCCCGGCCGTCGCACTGCGGCGGCCGCGGCCGTGGCACTCCTGTTCCTGACAGGCGCCGGCGTCGCCTATCACATGGCCGTGCCGTCGAGCGCGGTGGCCCAGGCGACACCTCCAGGCGAAGAAGCACCGGCCGAGCCGGCGCCTGAAACCGATCCCGCTCCGGCACCGAAAACAGGACCCGCCGCCGTGCCGGAAGGCGCTTCCCCGACCACACCGCCCGGCGAGCAGCCCTCTGCTCCTCCCCGACCTGGCGAGACAGCCCCCACCGCCCCTGCTCAGCCATCAGCGACGCAGGCGGAGGCAGCAGGCCCCTCCCGCCCACCGATGCCGCAAATGGAAGTGGGCGCCGACTGGCCGGCCTATGGCGGCACGTATTTCGCCCACCGCTATTCGCCGCTCGACCAGATCGACCGGAACAACGTCTCGGAGCTGCAGCGCGTCTGGACCTACCGAACCGGCGATATGCCGTCCGAGGCGGCGGAGGGTGAATACGCGCCGGAAACGACGCCCGTGAAGGTCGGCAACTATCTCTATTTGTGTTCCGCCATGAACATCCTCATTTCCGTCCATGCGGGAACGGGCAAGGAGCAGTGGCGCTATGATCCCCAGGTGCATGCCGACGCGATCCCCTATAGCGCAAGCTGTCGTGGTGTCGCCTACTTCGAGAACCCCGCTGCCGATCCCGACTCGCCCTGCGCAAGACGCGTGATGGAGGCCACGATCGACGCGCGCCTCATCGCCGTGGATGCCGATACGGGTCAGCCTTGCCCCGATTTCGGCTTCAACGGCCAGGTGAACCTGCGCGAGGGTATCGGTGAGACCGTGCCCGGCTGGTATGCGGTGACCGCGCCGCCCACCATAGTGCGCGGCGTGGCCGTGGTCGGCGCGCAGGTCAACGATGGCCAGGCCGAAGACGCTCCGTCCGGCGTGGTGCGCGGCTATGACGCCGTTACCGGTGAACTCGTCTGGGCCTGGGACATGTGCAAGCCGGATCTGCGGGGCGAACCGCCCGAAGGCGAGGTCTATACCCGCGGCACGCCAAATATGTGGACCACGACCGCCGCAGACGAGGAACTGGGCTATGTCTATCTCCCGACGGGCAACTCGGCCGTGGACTATTACGGCGGCAACCGCGCCGATTGTGAGAACGAATACAGCACCGCGCTGGTGGCGATCGACGCCACGACCGGAGAGGAGGTCTGGCACTTCCAGAGCGTCCACTATGACGTTTGGGACTACGATCTCGGGTCGCAACCCACTCTGATCGACTTCCCGGCGGAGGGAGGCAGCGTGCCGGCGATAATCCTGCCCAGCAAGCAGGGGGATATCTACATCCTGGATCGCCGCACCGGCGAATCCCTGTTCCCGGTAGAAGAGCGGCCCGTGCCGACGGGCGGTGTCGAGCCCGAGAACCTCTCGGACACGCAGCCCTTCTCCGCCTATCACACGCTGGCCAAGGACCCGCTCGAGGAGCGGGACATGTGGGGCATATCCCCACTCGATCAGCTCTGGTGCCGCATCCAGTTCCACAGGGCGACCTATGACGGCATCTACACGCCGCCGACACTCGAGACGCACTTCATCCAGTATCCCGGCTATAATGGCGGCTCGGACTGGGGCAGCGTGGCGGTCGACATGGAGCGCGGCATCCTCGTGGCCAACTACAATGATATGCCGAACTTCAATCGCCTGCTGACACGCGAGGAGGCGGACGAGCGTGACCTCACGCCGATCTATGTGCCCCACGGTGAACACGACAATCCGCAGGTCGGGGCACCCTATGCCATCGACGTGAACGCCGGCTGGCGGCTCGGCTTCACCGGGCTCATGTGCAAGCAGCCACCCTATGGCGGGATCCGTGCCATCGACCTTGAGACCGGTGAGACCATCTGGGACCACCCGCTGGGCGAGGCGCGTGCCAACGGGCCTTTCGGTATTCCCTCGATGCTGCCCATCAGGATCGGCACGCCCAACAACGGCGGTCCGCTCATCACGGCGGGAGGCCTCATCTTCATCGCTGCCGCCACGGACAACCTCATCCGGGCAATCGATATCGATACGGGCGAGGTCCTATGGGAGGATGAGTTACCGGCAGGAGGCCAGGCGACTCCCATCACCTTCGAGGTGCAGGGCAGGCAGTATATCGTCTTCATGGCCGGCGGCCATCACTTCATGGAAACGCCGATCGGCGACTATGTGCTTGCCTGGGCCCTTCCGATGGACGACGAGAACGGCACGAGCCAATAAGTTCCAGAGGCGCGTGGAAGCGCGCCTCCCCCGCTCGGGGGAAGGGTACGGGTCCGTCATGGCACAGGTGCATTCATGTAGACGGTGAGGGCTCCAGTTTCCGCCCGCGTCACGGCGGTGACGTTGGACAACGAAACGTCGCGTTTCCGAAGCTCCGCCTCGATCGCCTCATTTGCTTCGATCGCTGTGCGGACCTCGGCGAAATTGTCTTCGGACTCCCGGAGCGTCTCCTCCAACTCCTGACGATCGGCGCCGGAAAGGGATTGGAGATCAACGACGCGCACGGACGAGAGCGCCGTGATTCCACGGATTTCCTCCCCGCTGAGGGTGTTCTCCCTGAGATCGGCGGTCACTGCGGTGAGCGATGGGGCCGTCTCTTCGGCTGCCGGTGCGGCGGCAGCACCGACCGAAAGCCAGGCAAACGCGGCAATGGCAAGGCGGAACGCTCTCATTCATCTCTCCCGGGTTGCGGACAGTTCACTGCACAGCCGAACGGCGGGCACGCCGGATTGTTCGAAGGTCGGGCGGCCACTGGAACGGTCTCCGCGCTGAATCGAGGTCCGTCCGCACGGTTACGACCGGTGCCATCGCGGCTCTGACGCGTGGCGCGTATTCCCCGCCAGGTTCGAAGCATCACGGATTGTTTCCGCCCGGAACAATACCGCCGACCTGTGGTTTTCGGGGGCAGCAGCGAAAGACGGAAGGAGCATGACATGAGACGGATGAAGACTTCAACGGCACTGGCCCTCGTTCTGGCCTTGGCACCTGCCACAGCCTTGGCTGTGGAAGCGTTCAGCGATTTGGACACCGATGGCAACCAGGAATTGACGAACGCGGAGTTCGAACAGGCGAGCCGCGGAGTCTTCCAGGCCTGGGATGAAAACCAGGATCAGCGCCTCACCGAGAACGAGCTATACCGGGGCATGTTCACCGCGTGGGATCAGAACAACAACGACCAGCTAAACCAGGATGAGTACAGCACCGGCTACACCGCATGGTTCGGCAGTGATGCTCAGCCTGGTTTCCAAGAAGTCTCGGGAGACGATGACACCATCGCGCAGGACGAATTTGTTTCCGCGTTCAGCGAATCCGACGTGATGGCATTCGATACCGGGGAGGAGGGCGCAGACTGGGCCGCATTCAATGCCGCACTCTTCAACATCTACGATCAGAACGGCAGTGACACGCTCGCGCAGGACGAGTACGCACAGGTGGAGAGTATCAGACAATCCGGCGGCAGCAGCCAAGCACAGTCCGGCAACCAGGCACAGTCCACCAACCAGGCACAGTCCGATGTCGATCGGACCGAGCAGACTGCGGCGGTGAATCAGGGTGATGCGATCCAGGCGGAAGTCATCGCCCTTCCGGAGTGGCGGTCGGACAATCTTTATGCAGACGGCATAAGCGTCGACTATGTCATGGATGAAGCTGAGGTCTACGGCCCTGGCGGTGACGAGATCGGCAGTGTCGAGAACTTTGTTTTCGCCGAGGATGGCCGCGTGCTCTCGATCGTGGCGGAAGTCGGTGGTTTCTGGGATCTCTTCGACACACACGTCAATGTTCCGTGGGAGGAGGTCACCTATAGCGGCGGGCGGCTGACGATCCTTGTCACCGAAGATAACGTGGAAGACTACAGCCTCTTCAAGACCGGCTATTTGACGGCGCAGGGTGCGGCGGGCGATACGACCGTGGTCGAAGACGACTTGGCGACCGGGCCACGGTCGTTCCGGGCCTCCGAGCTCATCGGCGACTATGCGCGTATCCGCGCTGACGATCAGGACAACTATGCCAACTACGGTTATGTAAATGATCTCATCCTGCGCGATGGGCAGATTGCGGCCGTGGTCGTCAATCCGAACGCGGGTTACGGGACTCCCGGACCTTACGCCTATCCCTATTATGGCTATGGCTGGGCCCCCGGCATGCCCTATTACGACATGCCCTACGGCGAGCAGGATGTCGCTCAGGCGGAACGTTTCGACTACGACCGACTTGGAAATTAGACCCCGGCCTTTTGGTCCAGGGCGAAATCCCGGAGCCCGTCTTCTTCCGGCGGGCTCTGGGTTGTTCCATTTCCTGCAGGACGGACCATGTCGAGCGAAACCGGAAGTACGCCTCGCCCCCACCAGCCCTCCCGTGATCGCCTGACATTGGCCGGCTACACACGCCGTGTGCTCATCGCAACGGCGATCGTGAGCCTGGCGTTCCTGATATGGCACTTGCGGCATACGGCTGCCATCGCCTTTGCGGCCGTGGTCGTGGCTGCCGTCCTCACGGCCGCGAGCGATCTGACGCGCCGTTTCGTCCCGCTCGGCAGCCGGTGGTCGCTTGCCCTGTCGAGCCTTTTGATCATCGTGGTGATCGGGGCGGCTCTCTGGTTCGCCTGGCCGGACATTCAGACCCAGTCCTCGAACCTCCTGCAGCAGTTGCCGCAGGCCGTGCGCAGCATAGAGACCCGGACAGGAATATCCCTGCCGAACTCGCTGCCGCAACTCGGCGGGTCGCTCGAAGGCGCGTTCAACCGAATCCTGAGCGACATCGCGGCCATGCTTCAGACGGCGGCTGCCGCGCTTACCGGCGTCGTTCTCGTGATCGTCGCCGGCGTGTTTCTCGCCGTCAATCCGGGGGTCTACCGGCGTGGATTTCTTCTCCTGTTCCCGACAGGGGAACGCGGCCGCGTGGAGCACGCCCTGGGCCGAACGGGTACCGCCCTCAAATTCTGGCTAGCCGGACAACTCCTGTCCATGGCGATCGTCGGCGCCCTGGTGGGCCTCGGCGCCTGGGCGATCGGCCTGCCCTCTCCGCTCGCCCTGGCGCTCATCGCCTTTCTGACGGAGTTCGTCCCGCTCATCGGTCCCTTCGCCGGGGCCGTGCCGGGGCTACTCCTGGCGCTTGGTGAAGGCTGGACCATGCTGCTATGGGCAGCTCTTCTTTATCTCGCGGTGCAACAGCTCGAATCCAACCTGATCACGCCGATCGTGCAGCGCGAGGCGGTCAAGGTCCCCCCGGCGCTGTTCATGTTGTCCGTCGTCGCGATGGGCGCGCTTTTCGGAATCCTGGGAGTCCTGCTTGCCGGACCGTTGACGGTGGCTGCCTTCGTCCTCGTCCGCACACTCTATGTCGAGGATACGCTCGGCGTGCCGCTTCGTGGCCCCGGCGGCAGCGAGGAGTCCGCCACCTCGCAGGCGGGGAAAAGCGCCGGCGGCGATGCGGGGATGTCTTCCAGATTTGCCGCAGAAAATCCGGAGAAGACCGAATGAAACACCTGCGTGGACTTGCTGCCGATATCACGCTGATCGGCGTGCTCGCCGTCGTTCCGGCTGCTTCCCAGGAAGCTCAGCAGCCCCAGGGATGCACGGTGCCCGAACGGCCGGAGGTCGGGGAAACGGTCGAACGAGGCCTCGGACCACGTCCGCTGGCCGAGGTCCAGCGCGAGGTGCTGCTGCGGATCGGCCCCAGCCGCTTCTGCGAGGAAAAGTATCTCGTACCGGCGGGCGCAACCGTCGAGCTGCAGGATTGCGGGGAGGAATGGTGCCTCGTGACCTACGGAACCGAGGCGGGCTACCTGCATAAGACCTTGCTCACGCGAGTGCCGAACCGCGCGGCGGACGAGCCGATCGATCCACGCCGTTCCGAATAGCGGCTTAACGACTGGTCCACACCGAAGTCAGCCGGGCAGTCGAAACGACATAGTGCATGGATGCGTCAGAACCGTGCCGTGGCAGGTGAACCACGGTGAGCGGATATACCCGGCGAGAATCTCTGACGCTCGTGCCCAAACTTGGAGAATATCATCATGATGTCTCGAATTCCGCGCGGCACGCTGGCTCTTGCTGCGGTTGCGCTTGCTGCAGCCATCCCCGTTTCCGCCACGGCACAGGACGTGCCGAACGACTTCACCGGAATCGTCGAAAGAATGACGCCCGCCGTCGTCGCGATCACGGCGAGCCGGCCGGCAGGAGAGCAACAGCAGCTCCAGGAGCTGCTTCCCTCACCCTTTGGAACGCCCCGCGGCCCGCAACGCCGGACGCCTCGCGGAAGCACTGCGCTGGGCTCCGGCTTCGCCATCAGCGAACAGGGCCACATCGTCACGAACAACCATGTGATCCAGGGTGCCAATGAGATAGAGGTGCTCCTGTCCGACGGCACGGAACATGGAGCCGAACTGGTCGGGGCCGATCCGGCGACGGATCTCGCAGTGCTGAAGATCGATCCTCCCGAAGGGCTCACGGTTGCGGAGTGGGGAGACTCCAGTGCCTTGCAGCCCGGTGCATGGACGATTGCCATCGGCAGCCCCTTTGGGCTGGGAGGCACGGTCACCGTGGGTGTGCTCTCGGCACGGTCCCGCGACATCCGCTCCGGCCCCTATGACAATTTCCTGCAGACGGACGCCTCCATCAACCGGGGCAATTCGGGAGGTCCGCTCTTCAATGCGGCCGGCAGGGTGGTCGGCGTCAACACAGCGATCTTCTCGCCCGTCGGCGCCAATATCGGAATCGGTTTTGCCGTACCGTCCAGTACGGCGCAGGACGTGGTGTCGCAGTTGATCGAAACGGGTGAGGTCGAGCGCGGCTTCATCGGTGTCAGCCTGCAGCCGATCACGCAGCCGATGGCCCAGGCGCTCGGCCTGGAGTCCACCGAGGGCGCGCTGATAGCCGAGGTCGAACCCGGCAGCCCCGCCGCGGAGGCAGGGCTGAAGGCAGGCGACGTGATCGTGAGCCTGAACGACGAGCAGGTCGAGGACCCGCGCGAACTCTCGCGTGCCGTCGGCCAGCGCGACCCGGGTGAGACGGTCAACCTGTCCGTCCGCCGTGATGGTGAGGAGGTCGGCGTGGAACTGACGCTCGCCTCTCGCGAACAGCCCCAAACCACCGCCGGCGCACAGCAGCCTGGTGGTCAGGACGATGAGGCCAGGATGGGGCTCTCCGTGAGCGGGATACCGGAATTGGTCAGGCGCGAGCTCGATCTGGAGAACGGCCAGGGCGTTATGGTGCAGGGAGTCGAACCCGGCAGCCCCGCCGCGGAGGCCGGAATCCGGCAGGGCGATGTGATCATCGAGGCTGGCGGGGATCCCGCCAGAGAGGCAGCGGACCTGTCCGAAGCATGGCGAGAAGCCCGGCAGGACCAGCGCCCGATGCTGCTGAGGATCGCGCGTGGCGACACCTCGCTCTTCGTCGCCGTGGAACCAACCCAAGGCTGACGGGATACATCACCGCAGAGAAGGCCCGCGGAAAACCGCGGGCTTTCCGCACACGAGCAAACGCCCGCGCCGGACATTCCAAGCGTTCTTCCGGACAACGATTCAATCAGGACCGGGCGTCCGCCCGGTGCCGCTGCCGCCAACCGCGGTAGAAGCTTCCCGCCCGTTCATGCGCGCGGTGCCCGAGCAGCAGCATGCAAGGGGTGAGCATCAGCGTGAGGAAGGTGGCGAACGCGAGCCCGCCTGCAACCGTCGTCGAAAGCTCGATCCAGTACTGCGTGGACGGCGCGCCATACTGGATTTCACGGTGAATCAGATTGATGTTGAGGCCCAGCACGAGCGGCATCAGGCCCAGTATGTCGTTGATGGAGGTGAGGAAGACGGGCCTCAGGCGCTGGGCGCCGGTGCGGATTGCAGCATCCATGGCGTCATGACCCTTCCCGCGCATTTCATTGTAGGTGTCGATCAGCACGATGTTGTTGTTGACGACGATGCCTCCAAGCGAGATGACGCCCAGCCCGCCCATGACGATGCCGAACGGGCGGCCGGTGAGGAGCAGGCCGATCAGAACGCCGGCGATGGAGAAGACGATCGCGCTCATCACCACGAGCGCCTGATAGACATTGTTGAGCTGGGTCACCAGGACCAGGAACATCAGCGCAACGGCAGCGAAGAACGCGCCGAGCAGGAAATTCTGCGCCTCGGCTATATCCTCCTGCTCACCGACGAATTCGACCGTTACGTTTCCGGGCAGCCCCGCCTCTTCGATGGCACCGCGCAATTGCTCCGTTTTCTCCGCCGGCAGCACGCCTTCGGCCACGTCGGCCTCGACGGTGACGACCCGTTCGGCATCGACGCGGTTGATGATGCCGGTCTTCTCTGCCGGATCGATCGTCACGAAATTGGTGATCGGCGTCTGACCGCGCTCCGTGGGGACTGCAAGACGGGAGAGACTTCCCAGCGTCCGCTCGGGCGCAGGGAAGCGGACGCGGATATCGACTGCGTCCTCCACGTCGGGCGGCCGGTACTCTGCCAACTTCAATCCTTGTGTGAGAAGCTGAACCGCTTGCCCGAGCGTGGTGACATCCGCGCCGAAACGCGCAGCGCTCTCCCGATCGACGTTGATGCGCCATTCCACGCCCGGCACGGCCGTATCGTCCTCGATATCGGTGAAGCCGCCCAGATCCTGCATCAGCGAGCGTACCTTCGCGGTCGCCTGCTCCATCGTCTGCAGATCCCTGCCGAGGATGTGCAGTTGGACGGGTTTGCCCTGCCCCGGCCCCATCTCCTGCTCGTTGGCGGCGATGCGCACGCCGGGAATGTCGGCGGTGCGCTCTCTCACTTCCTGGATGATCTCATCGGCACGGCGCCGGTCCTCCCACTCGATCAGATCGAGCTGGAGAATGCCGATCGTATCGGCGGAGACGTTCTCCTGCTGCATCTGCTCGCCCACGGTGCGGGCATAGATATGCTCGATGCCTTCCGTGCCGAGGATTGTCTCTTCCACCTCCCGTACGAGAGCGTCCCTCTCATGGATGGAGAGGTTGTCGCGCGCCTTCACCGTGACCTGGATGAAGCGCGGCTCGATCTCGGGAAAGAACTCCACACCGCGCCCGAAGAACACATAAGCCACAATCGCGAAGACGAGGAGCAGAAAGGTTCCAAGCAGTGTCAGGCCGGGCCGCCTGAGCAGGCGCCGCAGCGCGGAGACATAGATGCGCGTGACGCGGTCCAGATCCTCCAGGTCGCCGCTTTCCGCTGCCGCGAGCGCCTTCTCTTCTTCTTGTGCGCGCGGATTGCGCTTGCCGATCATGCCGCCCAGCACGGGGATGAAGACGAGGCCCATGGCCAGCGAAGCAGTCAGGATGGCGATGACGGTGATCGGCAGGAACTTCATGAATTCGCCCACCACTCCGGTCCAGAAGAGCAGCGGAAAGAAGACGCAGAGCGTGGTGAGGGTCGAGGCGAAAATGGGCCACGACATGCGCTTGGCGGCCTCGCGATAGGCGTCGAACGGACGCTTGCCCCCGGCCATCCAGCGATCGGCCAGTTCCGTCGTGACAACAGCCGCATCCACCAGCATGCCGAGCACGAGGATCAGGCTGAACAGCACGATGATGTTCAGCGTGTAGCCCATCCACCACAGAAAGATGATGCCTGCGAGGAAGGAGCCGGGGATGGAGAGTCCCACCAGCAGCGCATTGCGCCAACCGAGCGTGGCGACGGTGATGATCATGACGAGCAGGATGGCCGTTATCACGTTGTTCTGCAGGTCCGTGAGGGTCTCCCGCACCTCGGTCGACTGATCCTGCAGATAGGTGACCGACACGCTGGCCGGCATGGACCCCTTGGCCTCGTCCAGGACGTCCTTGACTGCCTCGACCGTCTCGATGATGTTCGCGCCGATGCGCTTCTTCACCTCGAGGGCGATCGCCGGCTGCCCGTCGATGCGGGCGAAACCCGTAGGGTCCGCGAAGCCGCGGCGCACGACCGCCACATCCCCGACCGTCACCACCGCGTTGCCGGCCACCTTGAGCGGTATGGCCCGCACATCGGAGATATCCTCGATGACCCCGGGGACTTTCAGGGTGATCCTGCCCGCGCCGGTGTCAATATAGCCTGCAGTAACGAGTTGATTGTTCCGCTCGATGGTGGCGAGAAGCTGGGAAAACGGCACGCCGTAGGATTCGAGTGCAGTCGGATCGATCAGCACCTCCAACACCTCGTCGCGATCGCCGCCGATGTCCGCCTCCAGGACATCGGGAAGCGCTTCCAGCCGATCCTGCAGACGCTCGGCAAGGTCGATCAGGGCGCGTTCGGAAATGGGCCCTGAGAGCATGACCGTCAGCACGGGGAAGAGGGCGATGTTGACCTCCTCCACCATCGGTTCTTCCGCCGTCTGCGGCAGTTCGGCGCTCGCCCGGTCCACCGCTTGGCGCACGTCCTGCTCCGCCTCGTCGGCATCGAACCCGGCGGTGAACTCCAAGGTGATCGCCGCGTAGCCCTGCGCCGCCACGGAGCGCATCTCGTCCAGGCCTTCGATCGACTGCAGTTCCGTTTCGAGCGGACGCAGGAGAAGCCGTTCCGCATCCTCGGGCGAAATGCCTTCGTGCGGCACGGAGACGTAGATGATCGGGATAGGCACGTCGGGTGCCGATTCCCTCGGTATTGCCAGATAGGCATAGGTGCCGATGAGCAGGATCAATGCGAACAGGATCAGGACGACCCTGTTGCGGTGGAAGGCCGCGTCGATGATGCTCTTCATGGAGAGTTGCCCTGGGCACCGCCGGCGGGCGAAGAGCCGGTGCCGCCTCCACCCGCTCCGCCAGTGGTCGCGCCACCACCAGCGGCGCCGCCCTGGCCCTGTGCCGCGCCTGACGGTTGAAGCGGAGATTGCGCCGTCGGCGGCGCGGAAATTCGCGGAGAGGTGATGTCGCTCGAAGGTGTGGTGTCCTGCTGGATCGCGCCGGTGCCCGAAGGCTGTTCCGCACCGGTCGCACCCTGCCCGGGAGAAACGCCGGTCGTGGACCGCATGGAATCATCTGAGGCGCCGATGGATCCTGCGGGAGTGGACGGCACCGAACCGGTCAAGATCGTATTTGAGGCGGTCCCCTCGCACAGCTCTTCGGCAGGGGGAGGCTCCGGGATATCCTCCGCGCCATTGAAATGTTCCGCCTCTACGGTCGCCGTGGGCAGCCGCACATCCTGAACGGCGCGTTGGGACGTTCCTCCTTCACCCTCCGCCTGCGTCACGCGCACGTCTTCGCCCTCCCGCACGAAGCCCTGCCCGACGGTGATCAGTCGCAACTGGTCAGGCAGGCCGGCAATCCAGATGCCGTCCATACCTGTCCGCACCACTTCCACGTCATGGAAACGGACCGTGCCGTTCTCGTCCACGGATTTCACGCCCAATGCGCCATCCTCGTTGAGAGCGAGTATGGAGGGGGAGATGAAATGCGCCTGCGCCTCCCCGGTCTGGAAACGAACCTCGTTGCTCACGACCGAGGGGATCTTCCGTTCGTCATTGGGGACACGGATCACGACACGGAACGTGCGGGTCTCGGGATCGGCGGCCGGTGCGACGAAGCATACACGGCCCTTGGCGAGATCGCCCGTAGCGAAGCTCACCACCGCAACGCGGCCCACATCGACCCGACCGACATCCCGCTGCGAGATATGGAGCGTGGCCAGCAAGGGCGCATTGTCGACGATGCGAGCGACGGCCCCGCCTGCCGTCAGAGTCTCGCTGCCATTGACGTAGACGTCGCTGACGATGCCCGGAATAGGAGCCTCGATGGACGTGTCGCGTATATCGGCCCGCACGCTCTGAAGCGCCGCCCTGGCCTCCTCGAGTTGCGAGCGCAATTCCCGCACGCGGGCTTCCGTCGCAAAGCCCTGGCCCTCCAGTTCGCTCAATGCGTCGAGGTCTGCCTGGAGCCTCTCGACCCGCGCCTCGGCACTTCGAAGCTGGCTCGCGCGCGCCTCGAGGCGCACGCGCGCAAGGACCTGTCCCGTCTCGACCTCGTCACCCTCCTGGACCAGCACCTCGTCCAAGGTGCCGCTGGTGGGGGAGATGACATCCACGGCGCGGAACGGCTGTGCCACGCCCTGGGCATAGATATATTGCGGAACCGGCTCGGCAACGGAGCGGCGCACCTCCACCAGGGTCGGCTTCGGCTCGGCGGATGCGGCGCCCTCATCCTCCTTCTCCTCCCCGCCGCCGATGACGAAACCGCTTGCAAGCCATGCGGCAACCGCGGCGAAGAGGCCGATCGCAATCCAGGTCGAGGTCCTCAAGAGAATGCCTTCTGCCAGTGGTTGGACGCCAGTCTAACCATGGCCCTTCCGCACTGTTCCAGCGAAGCGCACGCAGTGGTGCAGGACAACCCGGGCAGCAGTTCCCGGAACCAAGCTCCCCGCGCGCCGTTTCTACCCGGGGCAGCACTCGCCTGCTCGGACGAAGGTTTGGAGGGCTCACAACCGGCGTGCAGGCAGATCGATCCTCATCCCCGCAAGAGAAGGGCTCGCCGGCGGGTTCGCAGGATCCCGCCATCATGATCGGGCTTGCGCGTGCCTTCGGAGGCGCCCTCATCTTCTCCCTGCCGATGCTGATGACCATGGAGATGTGGTGGCTCGGGTTCTATCTCGACCGTTTCCGGCTGTCCCTCCTTCTGATCCTGAACATCCCCCTGCTGGTGCTGCTGTCCCGTCACGCGGGTTTCGAAGAGACCGTCGAGTGGCGGGAGGATCTGCGGGATGCATCCATTGCTTATGGAATCGGCATCCTCGCCAGCGGAGTCATCCTGTATCTCCTGGGGATCGTCAGATACGACATGCCGTTGGATGAGATCGTCGGCAAGATCGCCATCCAGTCGGTGCCCGCAAGCATCGGCGCCCTCCTGGGCCGGAGCCAACTGGGAGGGAGGAAGGCGGAATCACCCGGAGGGCCGGAAGGAGAAGCCTATGCGAGCGAGATGTTCCTCATGGCCATCGGTGCGCTTTTCCTGGGGCTGAACGTCGCTCCGACGGAGGAGATGATCCTGATCTCCTACAAGATGACGGAGTGGCATGCCGTGGGCCTCGTCGCGCTTTCGGTTTCCCTGATGCACGGTTTCGTCTACGCGCTCGAATTCAAGGGCCAGAGTCCGCTGTTGCCCGGCGTGCCGTGGTGGAGCGTGTTCCTCCGCTTCACGGTGGTCGGATACGCCGTCGCCGTCCTGGTGAGCCTTTACGTGCTGTGGACGTTCGGCCGCACCGATGGAGCGTCCGCGATGCAGGTGTTGATGGCGGTTGTGGTCCTGGCCTTTCCCGCCTCGCTGGGGGCGGCCGCCGCCCGGCTGATCCTTTAGGGAGACAGAAGCATGGGCCGAGACGTCGCTGAAAAAGAACGGAAAGCGGGCGAGACCGACGCGGGTGGAAAGGGCAAAGAGCCGCGGCAAGTCGCCCAAAAGCCGAGAACGCTCGAATGGATCGTAGGCGGCGTCTCGGCCGCGGTCACCCTTGCAATGATCGGCTTCCTCCTCCTTCAGGCGTTAAGCGGCCGACAGGAAATCCCGCGGATCGAGGTAACGGTGGAGCGGATTCGTGCCATCGGCGGCAGCCACCACGTGGAGTTCCGGGCGGTCAACCGGGGCGGTGCGACCGCGGCGGCTGTCCTTGTCAAGGGCCGCTTGATGGACGGCCAGGACGTGGTGGAGGAAAGGGAAGTCACCTTCGACTACATGCCCGCGCATTCCGAACAACAGGGTGCCCTGTTCTTCCAGAACGACCCCGGATCCTACCGCCTGTCGCTGCAGCCCGAAGGGTACAAGAAGCCTTAGCCAAAGGTCCCGGTGCCACGATGGCAGCCGGCAGGGGTTGCCGTCAGCGTTCTCCCAGCTTTCGGCTTTCGATCCAGGCCTTCGGATCGACGCGTGGGCGCAGGAAGCCCACGGGGAGTGCGCTCGCGTGGAACAGCCATGCGACGACGGTGTAGAGCCCCATTGCGATGCCACCCTTGCGCAGCGACATGGTGGCGGCAATCAAGGCGAAGAGCGCCAGGACAATCGCCAGTGCCAGGAGCTTGTCTGCGAGAAACACGAGAAGTGCCAGCGAGAGCACAATCCATCCGAGCACGACTATCCAGAGCCTGATCTCCGGAAGCTCCTTCAGGAGCCGGACGAGATGCGGCCTGCCCATGGCCGCCCGCAGGACCTCGCCGATGCCGAAGAGATATTTGCTCTTCCACCGTCTCACGAGCAGGCGGTAGGAGTTTTCGACATGGCCGTAATGGCGCACATAGCGCCGGTCCAGGCGAACGAGGCGCCAGCCGGCGCTGCGCAGGCGGATGCCCAGGTCGAACTCCTCATAGCCGTGCAGATTGCGGTCGGTGAGGTAGCCCACGCTCTCGATGGCCGAGCGGCGATAGACGCCGCCGCCGTTCATGCGATCGACCTCCCCCACGCGGTTTTCCGGGGCATTGCGGGTGACGCGCCGGGTGAATTCCAGATTGGAGAGGTTCATCTCCTCCACATGCCCGGTGACGCCGGCCACGTCCGGATGTGCCTGAAGATAGGCAGCCGCCTCGGCGAGAAAGGACGGATCGAGGTCCATGTCGCCGTCGAGCAGGCAGATCAGGTCGTATTGTGCGTACTGGAAGCCGAGCTGCCCGCCGATGCCGCAGCTTGGTTTCGCCGGCTCCACGATCTGGACCATCGTCGCCGGATAGCCGGCGACGATCTCGGCCGTGCGATCGGTCGAGCCGCTGTCGGCCACGATCACCTCGCCTTCACCGCCGGGCAGGCCCGCAAGCGCATGCTCTATGGTCGAAGCGATCCGCTTCTCCTCGTTCAGCGTCTTGATGATGATGCTTACGGCCATGATCACCGATCAGAACGCCAGTTCAGGTCAGCACGGCGCGATAGACCACCGCCGTGCGCTCCGCTATCGAGGGCCAGCCATACTGGCTTTCGATCTGCTCCGCTTTCCGCCGCTTCTCCTCCGGCGAAGAGGGCTCGGCGAGCTTGCGCCGGATCGCCGCCGCCAGCGCCTCCACATCGCCAAGCGGAAAATAGTCCTCGGCGGCAAGCCCCACCTCCAGATTGGCCGGAATGTCGCTGGCAAGAACCGGCAACCCGTTGCCGAGCGCCTCCAGAAGTGCGATCGGCATTCCCTCATGGCTGGAGGGGAGAACGAAAAGCGCCGCATTCGAGAAGAGCGCCGCAAGATCGCTCCCCGTCTGGAATCCGGTCATGATCACGCCGGGCACTTTGCCGGCCATCTCCTTGACCTGCCTCGAATAGGGGGTTTCGAACTCGCTTCCGCCCACGACCACGAGCTTGCGGTCGCCGGTGTTCAGCCTGGCGAAGGCATCGATCAGGTCCGTCTGGCGCTTCTCCGGAACCAGCCGCGCGACCGTCAGGACATAACTCTGCCCCGAGAGCCCGAAGCGGTCGAGCGCATTCCCGGTGCTCTCGGCGGTGTGGATCTCCACGCCGTTCGGAACGAAGTTCACCGGAACGCCATAACGCTCTTCCATCGCCCGGGCGACACCGCCGGCGACCGCGATCCGTCCATTGGCGAACTTCATGCCCAGGGCTTCGCCGAGCTTCAGGAGCCTCTTGGCGAGCGGGCCCCATTTCTGCCTGTCGTAATCGAAGCCGTGATGGGTCACCACAACCTTCAGCCCCAGGAGCCGGGCCAGGGGCACCATGAGCGACGGCCCGATCGCATGGATGTGCAGGACGTCCGGCCGGTGGACCGCCGCATAGAGCACGCCGACAAACGTGTGGACGGCAGCCTCGAGCGCCATCCGCCGTGGTGACCAGAGCGGCACCAGTGCGATGCCGTTCCAGGTGGCCTTGGATTTCTCCCGCATATATTGGCGGCGGCCGATGACCGTGATGTGCCAGCCCAGCCGCGTGAGTTCGCGGCTCAGGATCTCCACATGCCGTTCAACGCCACCCTGGATATTCGGTATGCCGCGAAGGCCGAGCATGGTGACGCGCCCGGCCCGCGAAGTTGCGTATGCCATGGCCCGGGGCATCCGGGCAGCGTCGGATGCGATCGCGCCGGCGTGCTTCCCGCCAAGGGGAGCGGCCTGCTGGGATGCGGAATGGAGCCGAACCTGCGGCGAGCGTTCTTGCGGCCGAGGGTCTCTCGGCCCGCCGCGCGGAGCTGCCGTTTTGTTGCCAAGCATCGCGTCTCCCGAACGCTTTCGGACAGATTGGGCCATCATCTCTGAAGGAGGTGTAAATTGGACAGCGGAACCATTGCAATTATGTCCCGTACGGCCTGGCTTCGGCTGTCTCCGGAGAAACGAGCCCCGCATAAAGGTCGAGCATGCGTTGCCTATGGCTCGCAGCCGAAAACTCGGTCGATATCCACCCCCTGCCGCGCAGCCCCATTTCAGCGCGTCGGGAAGGCGGAAGGGAAGCCACCACCCCGATGACGCGCGCGAGGTCCTCCGGCGAGCCTGCCTTTGCGGTATAGCCCGTTTCCCCTTCCTTGATCATTTCGGGTATGCCGCCGATGTCGGAGCCGACGACGGGCTTTCCGAGCGCATAGGCTTCGAGGATGCTGATCGGTGCGTTCTCGTACCACTCGGAAGGAAGGACGAGCGCCCTTGCCTCGCCTATCAGGCGAAACAGCTTCTCGCCCGACACATAGCCGGCGAAGGTGACGTCGGCACCGCTCGTGCGGGCCAGTTCGCGCAAGGGGGCCTCCTCTGGTCCCGTTCCCGCGATGACGAGCTTCTGTTTGGCAAGGGCGGCGGCGCGGATGAGCGTCGCGATGCCCTTCTCCGGCGCCAGTCTTCCGGCATAGACGAAGTAATCCTGCTCCGCCCATCCCGTCCTGAGATTGGAAACATCGACGAAATTGGGAATGTAGACCAGTTTCTCCGCCGGCCAGCCCCATTCGATGAGCTTCTCGCGATAGAAGCGGCTGGGCACGACGAAGCGGTCCACCTTGTCGCGGTAGAGCCCGAGCAGCCGGTGGATAAGCGTCTCGGCAAATACCACGCCGCTCACGGCGGCCGAATTCTTCACACAGCGGTTCAGGACGACATTGTGGATGCGCCCGCCCTTGCACCGTTCGCAGACGATGCCGTGACGCAGCATCTTGTAGGCGGGACAGGCGAGCTTCAGGTCGTGCGCGGTCATCACGACCGGGACCCCTGCCGCCTTCAGCGTCGAGAAGATGGCCGGCGACAGGTGGTGATAGACATTGTGCGCATGCGCGATTGTCGGCGGTGCGGCGGCAAGCAGGTCCGAAAGCTTGCGCTGCGCCTCGAACGAATAGATGACCTTGGCGGCATCCATCGCCTTGGTGAGCACGCCCGGCTGGTTGCCGTACTCGATCTCGGAAACGAAATATCGCGACCACTCCGAGGGCTCGTTCTCGGCATGCTGCATGGCGAAGGGCACGACATCCCAGCCGATTTCCGAGAACAGCGCCATATGGTCGAAGAAGACCGCCTCGGCCCCACCCCGGCGGTAGAAATAGTTGTTGATGGCGAGAAGCCTCGGCTTGTCGGCCGGTGCGGGCGGCGTCATCGGCTCATCCTTCCCAGCCGAGCAGCTCGACCGCTTCGCGCACCGTGACGACCCGGCAGCCCTTGGCCTTGGCGTGAGCAACGAGGTGATCGAATGTCTCCGGCGTGCAGCCGAACGGCGTCGGCGTTTCGGTGATATCGTGGGTGAAGAAGATCAGCCATCCGGGTTGAGCCGCCACGTCGTCGATCCAGCGGGTCAATGAGCGCGCATGGGTTTCGGGCTGGCGGATCTCCACGCTCTTGAGCATCAGGTGATCGGCCCTGCCGCGATTGATCTCCTCGCCGGCCCCCCTGCATGTCGCGAAGCGGGAGCCGAGCATCTTGCGCGCCGGCGGCCAGGCTGCGTTGAACGGAAAGGAGAAGTTGCGGATCGGCTCCTCCACGCCGGCCCCACGCAGATATTCGGTGTTGCGTGTAAGATCCGCCACGAGGTCTCCGCCGATGAGACGGAGCTTGCGGTGCGCGAAGGTGTGGCAGCCGACTTCGTGGCCGCGCTGCGAAAGCGCGCGGCACCCCTCGCTGGAGATCAGCGTGCGGCCCGGCTCCACGCTCGAGGCGATGCCGCCGGAGATGTAGAACGTGCCGCGCGCGCCGTGCCGCTCCAGGATCGCCGCGCCGTTCGTCAGCGCCGTCTCCGGCACGTCGTCGAATGTGAAGGTGACGAGCGGCGTTTCGGTGGCAACCTCCCGCTCCCGGCTTCCCATTTTCCAGACCAGCCGGTTGACGGCACGGTCGATCAGTTCAGTGGTTTCACGTCCAAGCCCGCCCATCTAGGTCTTCCCCCTCCCCGAAGAATGGATGATCCGGGCCGAGGCCTGGAATCGGAACCCGTACAGCGCCAGCATGAAGGTGAACCAGAGCATGTTGCCGCCTTCATAGAATAGGCTTTCGAGACCCGCATTGAACAGCACGTAGAGCCAGATGCGTATGTAGAGCCGCGTCAGCGGAGAACGCTCCTGTTCCGGCCCGATTCGCGAGATGTCGCGAAGAGGGAGGAACAGCACCCAGGCCAACGTCAGCAGCAGGCCCGGAATACCCGTGGTGAGCGCGATATCGAGATAGGAGTTGTGTCCGTTGGCGGCGGCGACAGCCCACGTCTCGATCGAGCCGCCACTATAGACGAGCTCTTCCGTCTGCCAGAATGCCTTGAATCCATGCCCGAGAATCGGATTGTCCGCAATCGCGCCGAACGCGAACCGCCAAATATCGGCGCGGTTGGTGAAGGTTGCGTCAATACCGAGCTCGGTGAGCAGGGCGCCGAAGGGTTCGATGACCGCAGAGCCGACCGCGAGCAGATTGAAAAGGGCAACACCGCCTACGGCGATCGGCACCCTGAGAAACCGGAAGCGCTCGAACGCCCATGCCACCAGGATGGTGGCGGGCAGCATGGCGCTGGATGTCTTGCCGCCGGTTTGGAGAAGGAAGAACGCCGCCAGTACCACAATGATCCCGCCGACGAAGCGCGACAACGCGCCCATGACGAAAAGGCCGAAGAAGGTGGCGACGACCATGGCCGCGGCGGCACTGTTCTTGTGCGGGAAATGTCCGCGCCACAGCCCGGCATTCATCGGTTCCCGCAGTTCCGCCGCCTGGTGGATGGCGACAGATGGTTTGAAGAGAACGCCGTAATAGGAAAGAACCAGCGCAGCCAGTGTCCCGAAGGCGAGCATCTTGGCGAAATGACGCTCGGAGACCGGGAGAAGCAGATAGATGCTGGCATTCATCGTCATGATGATCGCCAGCACCACGCCCTTGATGCCCAGCATCGGATGGTTCGACAGGATGGAAACGAACAGGAACCACGCGAAGAGCGGAATGAGCAGCAGGCGCGGCTGAAGGATCGCCTTGCGCAACGGATGGAACAGGCCGAAAAGCAGGATGCTTCCGGACAGTCCGAGGGAGACGATCTGGTTGAGCCGGTTGGAGTCGCCCGCCGACGGATCGAGAACGGCCTCGCCCGTCAAATCCACAAAGGGGTTGAGCGAAATCCAGAAGAAGAGGAACAGCGCCATGAACAGCACTGTCCTGACCGCCGTCTGAACCCCGTGTTCCGGCAGGCTGACGGCGGCCGTCGCTTGTGCCGTCGGCATGGGAAACGCTCCCCTCTCAGGCCGCGCGGGCCTGCGGCTCGCGCAGATATCTGAGCAAGCCGAGCGCCAGCGCCAGGCCCACGCCGATGAACAGCCCGGCGAAGGCACCGGCCGCGAGCAGGATCAGCGTGCGCGGCGGCCAGCTGCGCGATATCGGCGGGACGGCGCGCGATATCACCCGGATATTGCTGGTATCGATCTGCTGCCGTTCGGTGATCTCCTGGCTTCGCGAGAGAAAGGTTTCGTAGAGCGCGGCCTTCGCCCGTGCATCCCGTTCCAGCTCGCGCAGCCTCACCATCGAGCTGTTGTCCTCGAACACGGCGTTCTCTTCCGCCTGCGCCCTCTGGCGCAGTTCCTGCACCACCGATTGGGCCTGGTCGGCGTCGAGTTTCGCGGCGTTCACGATGCGCTGTGCCTCAGCGACCATCGCGCGCTCCACCGAGGCGATCTCGGTCCGGATCGCCTGCAGGCGCGGGTGCCTGTCGAGATAAGTCAGCGAAAGCGCCTGCAACTGCTGCTGAAGCTGGTTGTACTGGGCACGCAGCGAAACCAGCGCGTTCGACTGGAAGGCGGGCAGCGTGGCGGAGCTGCGCTCGTTCAGTGCCCGCTCCAGCTCGCGATAACGTGTGCCGAGCTGGATTTGCCGCTCCTGGGCCTGCAGGACCTGATCGTCGAGCTCGCTCGACCGGCGAGCGCTGACGAGTTGTTCGCCGTTCGACTGGAGGCCGTTCTGGCGCTTGAACGCCTCGACGCGAGCCTCGGCCTCGGTGACGTTAGCGCGCAGCTCGTCCAGCCGCTCGCTGATGGAGGACACCACGCGGCCTGCGCTCCCGGAGGCGGCTTCGAAAAGCTCCGTCTCGAACGCGTCCACGATGGCGTTGGAGAGCTCCACCGACTTGAACGGGTCCTCCGTCCACACACTCAGCACCACCACATAGGAGCGCTCCTCCCGGCTTGCTTCGACACGTTCGGAAAGGGCGCGCAGGACGGCGAGCTTACGGTCTCCGTCGGCACTTTTCCCGGAGAAGAGCTGCTTGATGGGATCGAGCCAGCCGGGTCTGAAGAATTCCGGATCCTCCGCCAGGTTCATCCTGTCGATCACGCGCTCCAGCACATTGCGCGACGTCAGGATCCGGAGCTTGCTTTCCACCTCCAGCAGCTGCGTGTCGCGCTGCTGGGTGTTGGCGAACACGTCGTCGTCGACCACCTGCAGATTGGACGGATCGACGACGAGGTCCGTGTAGACGGTGTAACGCGGCGTGGCGGTCTGGGCATAGATGAAGGCCGCGGCCACACAGGCCAGCACCGCCGCCGCAATCAGGTATTTGCCGCGGTTGAGCCAGGCGAGAATGTCGTCGGGCGACAGGTGGCGCAGCCGCTCCGTATAGTCATGGACGCTGCCGCGCTGGGAAACGGCAGGCACTGCCTCCGGCTCCGCAGGAACCATGTCGGGTTCGGCCGGCTCCGTGGCTCGCCCGCCTGCAAGCATGTTCAGAAGCGAACCTTGCGCATGCGGGTTTCCCGCCTGGGTTCGAGCCGGCCCCGGGAATCCGCGAGGCGGTTTTGCCATTTCATACATACCAGCCCCCGCAACTCGGATCAGCCAGAAGTCGCAGCCGCGTTACACCTGACGGCGTACTCTACGATCGTATGGTTTACTACGTCTTAAATGGTCTTTTTTAAGGTCACGCAACATTTCAGGACGAAACAACCAGATTGCTCCAGCTTTCCGATGCGAGGCCGCCGACATAAATGTCGTCGTGAAGTGCCGCGTGCACGATCTCGGGATGGCGGGTCGTCAGGCAGAAATAGCCCGAATGCTTGAAGGTGAGCTGCCGCTGCCGCATGATCGCCTTCATGAGAAAGGGTTGTGCCATGCCGCGTGCGTCGCAATATCCCTCGGCATTGAAGAAGGCGCAGATCTGCTCGATGAACTCGCGTTCCCTGCCCTTCTCGCAGATGATGTTGAGGACCCGGGCGATCCCCTTCGGCTGGCCGAAATAGAGCACGGCCCCGATCGTCTCTTCGTCCCGGTCGAGAACCTTGCGGCAGTTGAGCGTGCCGCACGAGGTGTTCTTCGCCGCGAGCCCCACGAGCCAGGAGAACTCCTCCTCCGACCAGACGGGCCGCACCGAGAACCGTTGCAGGAGCCTGTCGGCGTGCTGCCGGAACTCTTCGAGTTCCGCGGACTCGACGCGGTATCCCGGCTCCGCGGCCGGCGTGAACGAGGAGAAGAACCGCCGCGCCAACAGGTCGAAAGGGGCAGCGGCAAGGCGCAGGGGAAGCCGCCCGGCGGCGGGGATGACCCTGAAGAGCCGCTGAAGACCGCTTGCGAACGGGCGGAACACACGCCGCCATTCCATGCTCTGGATAGGCAGGATATGGCCGCCCCCCGCCTCCCAGTGGTCGGCGCTTACGGGGGAGGCGTTATCGGAGAAGCAGAAGTCCTGGCGCTTTGCCCTGAGGGTTCGTGCCAGATGTGCGGCCCCGAGCGCCCCGGACTTCCCCTTGGCCATGAACGCGCATAGAAGCCGCGCCGTGATCTTCCGGTCGCCGACCCGGAACTGCATGGGGATTGAGAGGACGGCGCTGTCGACCTCGCCCGCGGCATTCTCATGGATCATGCTGCCATATTCCGGCGCGTAGAGCGGGCTCGTGAAGAATGCCGTCTCCAGGTAGCGGTGGAGCTCGGCGTTCGCGTCCACGTCGTTCCGGCGGAAGATGCAGTTGAAGAGCTTGCCCACGGCGGGGATGTCGCTCATCTCCATCGGACGGACGCGCCCTTTCCGCTCCGTAAGGGGGGCCGGGGGCGCCGCATCGGACGCATTCGCGCTCACCTGGCCGGCGCTGCGCATTTCCATCGCATTCACGACCGGGCCTCCTTCAGAAGCGCGTCGGCGGAAGCACCCTTGCTCCTGCGCATCGCGTGGACCAGGACGAGCCAGGAGGCCACGACCATCGCAAACTCGATCACATAGAACGAGATGATCGTCCCCTCCGGCGGCGCGTACCATGTCGCCCAGGCGGTGAGGGCCGCGCCGAAGAGGCTGCCGAGCGACATGACGGTCCCCCGATGGGCGTGATTGCCGGCCGCGCCCAGCGCCTCCACGGCCACCGACCAGATGGCGAGGAAGACGACGACCCAGCAGAGCTGGCGCACGAAGGAGACGAGCGAGACGTAGTCGTGTCCGAAGAGGTAGGGGAGCAGCGGGGCGATGATGTAGACGGCGACGGCCGCGGCGATCGAAATCGCCGTCGCAGCGAAGAGGACCTTCTTCACCCGCTCCATGATGCGATGCAGGCCCTCCGCGCTCGCGCGCGCGGAGCCCGGATAGATCAACCGGTTGAGCGCCTCGACGGAAAGATAGCTGCTCTCGATCATGCGCCGCGCGACGCTGTAGCTCGAAACGATCTCGGCGGTCGAGACGAGGCTCAGCACCATGAGATCGACATTCTGGCGGGCGGCGCGCAGGATGAATGGAACGCAGAAATAGATCCCGTTCATGATCTCCTCCCGCACGATCCTGAACTCGGGCCGGCCGAGACGGAGAAGCGTGCGGAAGCAGACGAGCACGACGAGCACATGGCAGGCGAACTGCCAGACGGCCCATTCCGCAGTGGTCGAGACGCCGAACAGGATACAGGCAAGCACCGCGGTGGCCGTCCTGGCGAGCGCAAAGCCGACGACGACCTTGTTGGCGGTGCCGAATTCGCTGCGCCCGATGAATATCTGTTCGGTGAGCACGATGAGGCGGACGAGCACGATATTCGTGACGAGCATCGCCGTGATGAACAGCACGTTCAGCGCCGGCGTGGCGGAAAGCTCGAACAGGAAGGGCAGGATCACCGCACCCGCGGCGACCAGGATAACGCCGGTGATGCCCGTCAGGATGAGGTTATGGCCGAGCATGACAGGATAGACGGAAGAATCCCGCGCCACACGCCGCACGAGGCTTTCCATCGCACCAAGTCCGCACAGATGGAGCGCCACGCTGCAGATCGCGGTGATCGCGACGAAGAGGCTGAACTCATGCACGCCGAGCCATCGGGCGAGCACGGCGAAGGTCACGAGCTGGGCGGCCGAACTGACGATGAGGCTGCCGCCCGATGCCATATAGGCGACCGACGTCCTCAGGACGAACCCGAAATCGCCTATGATCCGCCTGCCACCAAACATCCGACCCCGCACCCAGGTACCTGTCCGGCCCGCTGTACACCTTGTCCGCTTAAGACGGAAGAACGGATCCGGACGACCCCACTGTATCCCGGTTCGGCCTCCAATACCCTATCGGAATGATCGTGGGGTTAACGCAAGCGCCGTTCTTCGCCCTGCCCGGCTTCAAGCTCCGTTTACCCTCTTCGCCCTATATGGCCTCAGTTCACCCTGGGGAGCGACCGGAATGGCAGAAGAAGAGACGAATTCCTCGGACCGTTCGGGGGCCGCGCGTTCCGTGCGCTTCATGGGACTGGAGCTTGAGATCGGTCCCGACGTGCTCGTGCCCCGCGAAGAGACCGAGCTTCTGGGCCGCAGCGCGATCGAGCTGCTGCGCGACATGCCCGGAGAGCCGGCGGTGATCGACATGTGCTGCGGCTCCGGCAATCTCGCGCTCGCCATTGCCCGGGCCGTTCCCGAAGCAAGGGTGTGGGCATCGGACCTTACCGACAGCACCGTGGCGTTGGCACGGCGGAATGCGGAGCGCCATGGCCTTTCCGATCGGGTGAAGGTGGCGCAGGGGGACCTGTTCTCCGGGCTGGCGGGCGAAGGTCTGGAAGGCGGCGTCGACATGATCGTCTCCAACCCGCCCTACATCTCCACCTCCCGTCTGGAAAGCGAAAGCGCCCATCTGCTCGAAAACGAGCCGCGGGAGGCTTTCGACGGCGGCCCCTACGGGCTTTCGATCCACCAGCGCCTCGTGCGCGAGGCCGCACCCTTCCTGAAGCCCGGAGGCTGGCTCGCCTTCGAGTTCGGCGAGGGACAGGACCGGCAGGTGGCGATCCTGCTGAAGCGCGCCGGCATCTACGAGGAGGCCCGCTTCGCTTCCGACGCGGCCGGCAAGCCGCGCGTTGCGATCGCCCGAAGGCGGGCGGCATGACGGCCATCCGGCCGCTGGAGGAAGCAGATATCCCGGCGGTGGCCGGCCTGTTCCAGCGCATCTTCCGCGATCCCCGCCGGCCGGCGCCCGAAGCGCTGTCCGCCTATCTGCGGCGCCTCTACCTGGACTTCCCCGGATACGACCCGGAGATCGGTCCCCTCGTGCATCTGAAGGACGACGGCAGCATCTCGGGCTTCATCGGCGTCAACGCCCTGCCCATGACCCTGGAGCAGAGGCCGCTGCGGGCGGCGGTCTGCGGCTCGCTGATGGTGGAGGATCGCGAAAGCGATCCGATGGCGGGCGCGCGGCTCATGAAAGCCTTCCTCGCCGGCCCGCAGGACCTCTCCTTCAGCGAGACGGCGAGCGAGGTCTCGGCCGCCATGTGGACCAGGCTGCGCGGCGTGCAGCTGCCGCAATACAGCCTCGACTGGGTTCGCGTGATCCGGCCCCTCTCCTTCGCCAACCAGCTTGCTTCGGCGAAGCTCGGCGCTATCAGGCTGTTCTCGCCGCTGGCCGGCCTGGCGGACGGTGCCCTGCGCGGGCGCATGGCGGCGGATGCCCTGCGCTGGTCCGGCATTCCCGAGAACTGGAAGGGCGCCGGCGCCTTCAAGGCCTCGGCGATTTCGCGGGACGAGTTCGCGGGGCTCGTGGCGCCCCTGACGGAGCAGTTCGCACTCCGCCCCGCCTGGGCCTCCGGCCAGTTGGAAGAGATCCTGCGCGACGCCGAGCGCAAGGAGGATTACGGGCCTGCCACCTTCTGCCGGGTGGATGCGAAGACCGGCAAGACAGTGGGTGCTTTCCTCTACCATGCCGCCTCCGGTGAGACGGGGCGCGTGCTGCAGGTGCTCGCGCTGCCCGGCCAGGCGGGCGCCGTGATCGACGCCATGTTCGCCCATGCCGCCGAAAGCGGGCTGTCCGGCCTGCGCGGACGCACGCAACCGGCCCTTCTGGAGGCCATGCTGGGACGACGCATCGCTTTCACCCACCTCGCCTCGACCGTGGTGCACGCGCGCGACCCGGGGATCGTGCGGGCCTGCCGGGAGGGAACCGCCTTCCTCAACGGCATCGCCGGCGAGCACTGGAGCCGCCTGATCGGCAGCCGGTTCGCGTGAGTTTCCATCCACCCCTCGCGGGAGAGTGACGCCCTCATCGTCATCCCGGAAGCGCGAAGGGCGTCGCCGTTTCCGTGATCCGAACATCAAGCCGTGCCTCACCGTCGCCACGCCCGCTTTCGCGTCTGGCCATTGATTGGTTTGGGAAGCGGGGCGCACCGTTCACGCCACAAAATTAAAAAAGGCGCTCCCTTTGGCCCTCCGCTTTCGCTCCGGGCGTTCGTCCGCTGCGCGGACCGCTCCTCACCCCCGCCGGAGTCTGTCCCGACCTCGGCCGATCACTCGGACCCTTCTCCTTCCCGGCTGCACCCAATGAAGGGGGTGGTCTCTGCCGGGCCGGAGGAGAGCCCTGGCGGCTTCTCCGCGGTTTCCGCGATGCCGTCTCTCACCCAGCATCCGTTTTTCCGGAAACGGCGTCTCACACCCACCGCCCCGGCACCGCCGGCCTGTCGCGGGCCCTCGGATCCCCGGGTTCCGATCCTGGGGAGGGAGGTTTCCGCCGCCCTCCCGAACACCCGGTGCGCATCCGGTTCCCGCGAGAGCGATGGAGCAAGAATAAACCGGCTGGAGGAAGTGGGGAGAAAAACAGTGCAACGAGCGAGTGGCGAAACAGAGAATAGCGAGTGGGAACAGAGGGTTGGCGGGCGAGAAAAATTCCGGAGGGGCGGATTCCATCCCCGTTTTGAGCGGGATGCAGGCTGAGTGCCGGTGCTCCTCATCCTCAATGCCTGCGATGCGGGAGAGGTTCTCTAACCCCCGACCTCCTCCACCTTCTCGACGAGGAGCGGGGGGAGGTGGAGGTAGCGTGTCGCCTTGCGCTTGGCGGCGATGTCGGCCCACACGCTCTGCAACTGCTCCTCGGTAAGTGAGGCGGCGGCGGCAACAGCGCCGGCCGGAAGGCCGTGGTTCAGCCCGTAGAGGCAGAGGTCCATCCGGTCGTAGGGCAGCGAGAAGTAGAACTCCTCCTGCGTCTGCGCCAGCGAATAGGTGTCGGTCGTCGGCGGGCGGCGGCGGATCTCCTCGGGCACGCCGAGATGTTCGGCGAGCTGGTAGACCTGTGACTTGTAGAGATGCGCGATGGGTTTCACGTCGGCCGCGCCGTCGCCGTTCTTGACGAAGAAGCCCTGGTCGTATTCCAGCCGGTTCGGCGTGCCGATCACAGCGAAGTTCAGCCGGTCGGCGTGGTAGTACTCGATCTGCTTGCGGGTGCGCTGCTTCATGTTGGTTGCGGCGACGATGCCGAGATAGACCTCCGGCCTCATACGGTGCCTGCTCTGGTTCCCTTCCGGGTCCTGCACCACGAGCCAGGAGATGTTGTAGGCCGCACCTTCGAGCGCGTTGGAGATGACGATCTTGGACGCCCAGCCGGGACCGTAATCCGGCACGAGCTTGCGGATGAAGCCGTCGCGCCGCTCGTAGCAGCCCATGGCCTTCAGGCTCGGGCCGATATCCTCCACGATGCCTTCGATGCCGAAAGTCTCGGTGACGAGCCGGCCGAGCTCGAGGCTCTCGGGGTCGGAATCACTCTCGGGCATGAAGAGACAGCAGACATTCTTCGCGCCCACCGCCCGCACCGCGAGCGCGGTGGAGACGCTGGAGTCGATGCCGCCGGAAACGCCCAGCACCAGCCCGCGCTTGCGCAGCGAGCGGAGCTGCTCGCGCAGGGCGGCCACGATCCGTTCCGCCTCGGCGGCGGGATCGATGGTGAGGGTGGCGGCGGAGAAGGACGCGGTGGAGTTCATTCGGCTGGCTCTATCGTTTCGGCGGCGAGCCTGCGGCTCACCTTGCCCGTGTCGGTCTTCGGCAGTTCGGCGACGAATTTCACGATCTTGGGCACCATGAAATCCTCCAGCTGCTGCGAGCAGTGGCGGATGACCTCGCGCTCGGTGAGCGCGGAATCCCTGGAGACGACCATGGCGGCGATGGCCTGGCCGAGCACCGGATCGGTGACGCCCGCCACCACGGCCTCGGCAATCGACGGATGGGTGTGGAGCACCGCCTCCACCTCCTTGGGCGCGACCTTCTCGCCGCGCGTCTTGATGATGTCGTCCTTGCGGCCGACGAAATAGAGGAAGCCTTCCGCATCCATGCGGAAGAGATCGCCCGTGTAGAGCACCTTCTCCCACGGATTGAGGCCGGGGCGCAGCATCCTGGCCGTCGCCTCGTCGTTGCGCCAGTAGCCCTGCATGACATGCGGGCCGCGGATGACGAGTTCGCCCACTTCGCCGGGCGGGACCGGCCGGCCGTCATCGTCCACCACGAAAGCTTCCGTGTTGGGGATGGCGATGCCGACCGAATCCGGCCGGCGGTCGAGCTCTTCCGGCGGCAGGTAGGTGCAGCGCTTGCACTCGGTGAGCCCGTACATGGAATAGAGCTCGATGCCGGGGCAGAGCGCGCGCAGCCGCGCGATATGCGAGGGCGGAAGTGCTGCGGCGGTGTTGCTGATGTAGCGCAGGCTGGGCAGGAAGCCCGGCTCCAGATCGCGCATCTGCAGGATCATCGCCGCCATGGTGGGTACCATGGGGAAGCCGGTCACCTTCTCCTTGCGGATGAGCTCGAAGATGGCGTGCGGGAAGGCGAAGGATTTTTCCAGCACCAGCGTGGCGCCCATCTTGACCGACATCAGGAGCTGATAGAGCCCGTAGTCGAAGGCGAGCGGCAGCACGTTGAGGATGATGTCGTCAGGCGTGTTGCGCAGATAGGTGGTGATGGAGGTGGCGGCCGCTTCGATGTTGCGATGCGTCATCATCACGCCCTTGGGCCGGCCGGTGGAGCCGGAGGTGTAGATGAGCATGGCGAGATCGAGATCGATGCCGCGATGGGTAACCGGCGCGGGGTCGGCCTTCAGGCACTGCGTGAAAGGTACCGTACCATCCGGTACGGTACCGCCCCGGCCTTCTGTGGAGATCAGCAGAAGAGGCTTGCCGTGGAGTGCGCGCGCCTCGGCCGCGACCGGCATCAGCTTGGCCTGCGTGAGGATCGCGGCGGCTTCGCAATTGCTGATGATGTAGGCAAGTTTCTCGGCCTTGGTGGAGGCGTTGATGGGGCTGAATGTGGCACCGGCCTTGAGAACGGCGAAGATGGAGACAGCCGCCTCCCACGAATTGTCCATGAAGACGAGAACGCGGTCGTTGCGGCGCACGCCGTTCGCCGCGAGAGCGGCCGCAAGGCGGTCTGTCAGCGCATCGAATTCGGCATAGGTGAGCCGCGTGGACCCGCTTACGAGGGCGGTCTTTTCCCCGTTGCGCGAGGCGCTGCCCCGCAGAAATTCCTCGACGCGCATGCCGGCCTCCAGCCTTCCGCTCAGGCGTTGAGCGATTCCTTGCCCGTCTTCGCGCTGACGAAGGCGGTGATGCGGTCAAGCGAATCGAGGTTCGCCGGGACGATCTCGGCGTCCGCCATCGTCACGCCGAAGCGCTCCTCGATGAAGGCGACGAGCTCCAGCACGCCCGTGGAATCGATGACGTCGTTCTCGATCAGCGAGGCGTCGTCGTCGATCTGGGCGGAGGTGTCGCCGAAGAGAAAATTCTCGACGATGAAGGCGCGGACCTGATCCTTGATGTTGTCTGCCATTCCAATCTCCAATTATGCGGCCTTAACGGCGCGAATGCGTGAACCGGTGAAGGTCTCCAGCCAGAGCTGCGACGAGAGGATGCCGACGAAGGCGGCGTTGTCGCGGAAGCCGGAAAGCGGCTGCTGACGGCTTTTGGCGAAGAGTTTCGACACGGATGCCGGGTTGAAGAGCCCGCCGGCGGCGAGCCTCTCCGCGCTCATCGCCTCGCGGACATAGTCTCTCTCGCCCGCTCCGCGGAAGGATGCGCTGTCTGGCGCGCGGTAGGGCTGCTTCGTGCGGCGCAGGATCGATTCCGGCAGGAGACCCTTGGTCGCCTCGCGCAGGATATGCTTCTCGACAAGGCTCTTCAGCTTCATCCCGGGCGGGAGCGTCGTGGCAAACTCCACCAGCCGGTGGTCGAGGAAGGGGAAGCGCCCCTCGATGCCGTGCGCCATGGCCATGCGGTCACCCTGGCTCGACAGGATGTAGCCGGGGAGCAGGAAACGCGATTCCAGATATTGCGCCTGGTGCAGCGGGTGCCAGCGGGAGAAGGCTTCCGGCAGGCGCGAGGCGAGCTCCTCCGCCGCATCGTAACCGGCCAATGTCTCGCGCAACTCGGCGGAGAAGAAGAGCTTGGCCGCACCCGTCGCCCGCATGCGCGGCCTGTGCGAGAAGAGCGGGTCGTCGGGCGAATCCGTGCCGGCGCCGAAGAAGGCGGCGAGATACTCGGCCGACTGCTGCTTGAGGCCGGGAAGATAGGGGTAGAGCTTGCGGAAGAGATGCGGGCGGATGCGGGAGCCCGGCTGGCGCGCGCAGAAGCGGCGCACCCGCGCCTCCTTGAAGATGTCGTAGCCGGCGAAGACCTCGTCGGCCCCCTCTCCCGTGAGCACGACCTTGAGCCCCTTTTCGCGCACCAGCGCGGAGAGCTTGAAGAGCGGCGCGGGCGCGGTGCGCAGGATAGGGCGCTCGGTGAAGCGGACGACGTCCGGGAAGACGGCGGCGATATCGCCCTCTCCGCAATTGACGGTGGCGTGCATGGTGCCAAGTGCTGCCGCCATTTCGTTCTGGAACGCGCTCTCGTCATGCTCGGCGCTGTCGAAGGCGACGGAGAAGGTGCGCAGCACCTCCGGCGTCATGCCGGCGGCGAGCGCCGAGATGACCGAGGAGTCGAGTCCGCCCGAGAGATAGGAGCCGACCGGCACGTCGGCGCGCATGCGCAGCCGCGTAGCATCGGTGAGCAGCGCGCACAGCTCTTCGGCCGCGGCGCGCTCGTCCGTATGGCGGTTCGGCGCGCCGTGTTCCGGGAAGGAGAGCGACCAGTAGGGCCGGATCGTCCGCCGCCCGTCCTCCGCCAGCATCATGTGTCCGGGCTCGAGTTCCTCGATGTTCTTGAAGGCGGTGCGCGGTGCGATCGGGGCCCAGAGCGTGAAGATCTCGTCGAGGGCGAAGGGGTCCATCTCCGCCGTCACGCCCGGCACCTGCAGGAGCGTCTTCACCTCCGAGGCGAAGAAGAGCCGGTCGCCCACGGTCGTATGGAAGAGCGGGCGCACGCCCATTCGGTCGCGCGCGAGGAACATGCGCCGGCGCGGCGCATCCCAGATGGCGAAGGCGAAATCGCCGTTCATATCGGCGAGGCAGTCCGGCCCCTTTTCGTCATAAAGATGGAGGATGACTTCCGTGTCGCTCGCGGTGCGGAAGGTGCGGCCGCGGGCGATCAGCGCCTCGCGCAATTCCACATAGTTGAAGATCTCGCCGTTGAAGGCGATCGTGAGGCGCCCGCCGTCGAGGGCCATGGGCTGCTGGCCGTCGGCGAGGCCGACGATGGAAAGGCGCGTGTGGCAGAGGCCTGCGCCGTCGAGCACGGCGGTTCCGCGCTCGTCCGGCCCGCGATGGGCGATGGCCGAGGCCATCCGCCGCAAAAGCGGCTCCGCCTCAGCGACGCCTGCGCCGATATATCCGCCGAACCCGCACACTTGGAAACGCCCCTTCTTCTCCGGCGCTATCGCATAACGCCGCGCATCTTAACAATTGGATATATCAGCGCGCTGCAAGTCCGACAGCAGGCATTTGCCGGCAACAGCGTAAAAATTCCCGTGGGAGATCGGCTAAAATGCCGCGCACCGGCAGCGGTTGCCCACAAAAAGTGCAAATGCCGGCCTTGCCTAGTTTGCGCGCAGAGACAATAGTTTGCGACCCGAGGCTGCTGTTGGAAGCCGGATTCCACCGCTTGCTTGTGCACGGATTTTGGCGGAGATACGGTCTTGGAAGACTCGCGGCTCCAACCATACGGATGGCACATGAAAAAGTCTCTCGTTCTCGGCGCCTTCGCGCTCGTTCTTTCCGCCGGCACCGCATCCGCTCAGACCTTCACCATCTCCTGGTGGGGCTATAACGGCGAGAAGCTGGATGCCAACATCATCCAGCCCTTCAAACAGATCTGCGGCTGCGAGATCGTCTTCGAGACCGGCAACAACGCCGACCGGCTGAACAAGCTCAAGGCACGCGGCGGCAGGGGCGTGGACGTCATCTTCCTGACCGACAGCTATTCGCAGATCGGCATCGAGGACGGCGTGTTCCAGAAAGTGGACCGCTCGAAGATCCCGAACATCGAGAAGCTCTACGACCTCGCCCAGGCGCCGCAGGGCGACTACGGCCCGGCCTACACGATCGGCCGCGTCGGTATCGTCTATGACAGCGCCAAGGTGGAGCCGCTCACCTCCTGGGACGATCTGTGGCGCGAGGACCTGGAGAGCCAGATCACGCTGCCCGGCATCACGACCACCGCCGGCCCGATGGTTGTCGTCCAGGCCGGCAAGCATGCCGGCGTGGATGCCTACGAGGATCCCGACGCCGCCTTCGCCGCGATCGAGGAACTGAAGCCGAACACGGTGAAGAACTACAACACCGGCTCGGAGATGGTGAACCTGGTCTCGACGGGCGAGGTGACCGTCGCCGTCGCGCAGGACTTCACGCTGGCCTCCCTCACGGAAGCCGTGCCCACCATGAACTGGGCCGCGCTCGAGGACGGCGACATCGCCACGCTCAACACGGTCAACATCCCGACCGGGGCCGAGAACGTCGACCTCGCGCACCAGTTCATCAACTTCCTGCTGTCCACGGAGGTGCAACAGGTGGAGGCGGAACAGGGCGTGGATGCCCCGGTGAACACCGAGGTGGAACTCACGCCCGAGCAGGCCGCGCTGTGGACCTATGGCGAGGAGGTGATTTCCTCGTTGAACCGCATGGACTACGAGAAGATGAACGCGGCCAAGACCGAATGGATCGACCGCTGGAACGAGATCTTCGGGATGTGATTGCCCTTCGTCCCTCACCCCCCTCTGGCCTGCCGGCCAGAGGGGGGTGAGGGACGAGTCATCTTCGCTCGGCGACTTCCAAGAACGGCATTAGGCAAAAAAACCGCATGACCCCACGAATGCTCGCCTGGGTCCTGGCCATCCCCGCGACGCTCTTCGTCGCGCTTTGCCTGGGCTTGCCGGTGCTGTCGACCTTCGCCACGACCTTCGGCGAGGCGGCCGGCCCGCTCGCACCCTACATCGAGTTCTTCACCTCTCGCTTCCGCCGCACGGTGCTCTGGCGCACGATGGAGGTGGCGCTGATCACGACGGCGATCTCGGTCGCCGTCGGCTTCGCCACCGCCTGGGTGGTGGCGCGCGCGCCGGGACGCATCAAGAGCATCCTCATTATCGCCGCGGTCTTCCCGCTGCTCACCTCGGTGGTGGTGCGCAGCTTCGCCTGGCTGGTGATCCTCGGCAAGAACGGCATCCTCAACAAGGCCCTGCTCGGCCTCGGACTGATCGGCGAGCCGCTGTCGATGCTCTATACCGAGGGCGCGGTGATCGTCGCCATGGTCTATCTCTTCGTGCCGCTGATGATCCTGACGCTTGTCGGCGTGCTGGAAGGCATCCCGCGTGATCTGACGGACGCCGCCACCTCGCTCGGCGCCACGCCGGCAGCGACCTTCCGGCAGGTGATCGTGCCCATGGCGGTGCCGGGCCTGATCGTCGGGTCGGTGCTCGTCTTCACCGGCTCCTTCACCTCCTACGCCACGCCGCAGCTCCTGGGCGGGGAGCGGCAGATGATGATGGGCACCTTCCTCTACCAGCGCGCCATGGTGACCTTCGACTGGGTCGGCGCCTCCACCATCGCTGCCGTGATGACGGCGGTGACGCTTGCAACGGTGCTCCTCATGTCCCGCCTCGCGCGCAGGCTGAACCCGGTGGCCGGCTGATGAACCAGCGCGTCAATCCTCTCCTGATCGCCTTCGCGGCGCTGACCTTCCTCTTCCTGATCGGTCCGCTGGTCATCATCATCGGCACGGCGCTGTCGGACACCAGCTTCCTCACCTTCCCGCCGCAGGGCCTGTCGCTGCGCTGGTTCGAGAACATCTTCGAGATCTCCGCCTTCCGCCGCACCATGGTGACGAGCTTCGTGCTGGCGGTCGGCGGCACGGCGCTTTCGCTGCTGATCGGCGTGCCGGCTGCCTATGCCATGGCGCGCTACCGGGTGGAGCTTCCCAAATTCCTGCCCAATGTCTTCGTGCTGCCGATCCTCGTGCCGGAAATCGTGCTCGGCTTCTCGCTCATGAAGTCCGTGGCGACGGGCCTCGGCCTGTCGATATCGCTCAGCCTGCTCATCGGCCACGCGCTGCTCGTCCTGCCTTACTGCGTGCGTGTCGTCGGCGCCTCGCTGAACAGCTTCGATTTCTCCATCGAGGAGGCGGCGGTGTCGCTCGGCTGCCCCCGCTGGAAAGCATTCTTTACGGTGGTCCTGCCCAATGTGCGGGCGGGCGTGATCGCCGCCTTCATCCTCGCCTTCATCACCTCCATCAACGATGTCTCGACCTCGATCTTCCTGACGGGGCCGGGCATCTCAACCCTGCCGATCCAGCTTCTCGCCCATATGGAGCAGTTCTTCGACCCGACGATCGCCGCCGTGTCGGTTCTGCTGATGGGCGTCACCGTCGCCGTCATGGCGGTGGTGGAATGGACGCTCGGCCTGACCTTCCTGACCAAATGACCGTATCGCTGACCCTCCAGAACGTTTCCGCCCATTACGGCCCGACCAAGGTGCTCGACGACCTTTCGCTCCATGTGGCCGAGGGAGAACTCGTCTCCCTGCTCGGCGCGTCGGGCTGCGGCAAGACCACGACACTGCGCCTTGTGGCGGGTTTCCTGCAGCCGTCCTCTGGCACGATTGGCCTCGGCGACCGCGACCTGACGCGTCTGCCCGCACACAGCCGCAATATCGGCCTGGTGTTCCAGACCTATGCGCTCTTCCCCCACCTCACAGTGCTCGACAATGTGGCCTTCGGCCTGAAGCAGCGCGGCATGGGAACCGCCGAGCGCCGCGCCAAGGCAGGCGAGATGATCGAGCGCGTCGGGCTTTCGGGCTTCGCCGACCGCTACCCCGCCAACCTCTCCGGCGGCCAGCGGCAGCGCGTGGCGCTCGCCCGTGCGCTGGTGATCGAGCCGCCCCTTTTGATGTTCGACGAGCCGCTCTCCAATCTCGACGCCAAGCTGCGCGTCGACATGCGCGTGGAGATCCGGCGGCTGCAGCGGGCCAACGGCACCACCGCGCTCTACGTGACGCACGACCAGGAGGAGGCCTTCTCCATCTCCGACCGCGTGGCGATCATGAATGCCGGCCGCATCGAGCAGCTCGATTCACCGGAGGTGCTCTATTCCCGCCCGGCCAACGCCTTTGTGGCCGATTTCGTGGGTTTCGAGAACATGATCCGCATGAAGGCGATTGCTGAAGCCGGCGACGGCGTGCGGGCGGAGATGGCCGGCGGCGCCACGCTCGACCTTTACAAGGCGGATTTCACCGTACCGGCGCGCGACTTCGTCTTCGCCGCAAGGGCCGAGGGGCTGACAGTGGCGCGCGAGGGCGCAGGCATCCCGGCGCGGATCGGCCTCAGGACGTATCTCGGCCGCGCCTATCAGTATCGCTGCGAGACGCCGGCAGGCGAGGTGGTGGCGAACGGGCCGCTCTCCGATCCTTTTGCGCCGGGTGACGCCGTCACGCTTCTCCCCAATCCCGACCAATGCTGCCTGTTGAACGCGGAAACCGCATGAGCCTGACCCTCGCCAGTTCCCGCATCCTGACCATGGATCAGGGCCTGACCGAATACGAAAAGGGCTGGGTGCGGATCGAGGGCGAGACGATCACCGCCCTCGGGCAGGGCACGCCGCCGGAAGGCGGCGACGTGGTCGACATGGGCGGCGACCTCCTCATGCCCGGCATGGTCAACAGCCACTGCCACATGACCATGACGCTCTTCCGCGGCTTGGGCGAGGACGTGGACGACCGCCTGTTCCGCTACGTGCTGCCGCTGGAGCGCGAATGCGTGACGCCGCGCACCGTAGCGATCGGCTCGCGGCTCGCCGCATTGGAGATGATCCGCGCCGGCGTGACCACAGTGGCGGACATGTACTATTTCGAGACCGAGGTGGGCCGCGTGATCGACGAGAGTGGCATGCGCGGCGTGGTCGGCCAGACGCTGGCCGATTTCAGCGCGCCCGACCACAAGAGCTTCGACGAAGGTTTTGCACTTACCGAGGAGCTGGCGGAGATGTTCGCCGGCCATCCGCGAGTGACCGCCTCGATCGCCCCGCACGCGCCCTACTCCACCGACATTCCGGTGATGCGGCGCGTGGCCGAATGGTCCGATGCCCATCCGGATGTGCCCGTGCAGCTGCACATGGCCGAGATGGTGAGCGAGAACGAGTGGGCGCAGAAGAACCATGGGATGCGCCCCGTCCAGGTGGTGGACAAGGCGGGGCTCCTGAAGCCCGGCCTCGTTGCCGCGCACTGCCTCTTCGTCACCGACGAGGACATGGATCGCATGGCCGAGCAGGATGTGCGCGTGGCCCACAACGCGCGCTCCAACGCCAAGGCCGGGCGCAGCATCGCCCCGGTGGAGGCGATGCGCAAGCGCGGCATTCCCGTCGGCATCGCCACGGACGGGCCGATGAGCGGCAACACGCTCGACCTCTTCTCGCAATTCGGCCCCGTCTCCATGTTCCAGAAGCTCTTGGGCCAGAGCCGCAAGCCCATGCCGGCGGTGGACGTGATCCGCATGGCGACGCTGGAGGCCGCGCGCGTGCTGGGCATGGACGGGAAGATCGGCTCGCTGGAGCCCGGCAAGCAGGCGGACCTGATCCGCATCAGGCTCGATGACCCGCGTGTGCTGCCAGTCTATGATGTCTACGCCACGCTGGTGTTCGCCGCCATGCCTTCGGATGTGCGGGACGTGATGGTGGCCGGGCGCTGGCTGATGCGCGACCGCGAGGTGCTTTCGCTGGAGGCACCGAAGGTGATCGCCGACGCGCTGCAGGTGGCCGGCGAGTTCAACGCCCGCATCGAAGAGATCGACAGGAGAAAAGCATGAGCACCGAAGACATCCTCGCCCATGTGGACGCGACGATCGAGACGCGCCTTCAGCGCCTGTTCCAGCTGATCCGCATCCCATCGATCTCCACCGATCCGGCGCACGCGGAGGACTGCCGCCGCGCGGCGGAGTGGCTCGCGGACGATCTGCAATCGCTCGGTGCCGATGCGAGCCCGCGTGCGACTGAGGGCCACCCGATGGTGGTGGGACATCTGCCCGCGCCGGAGGGCAAGCCGCGCGTGCTCTTCTACGGCCACTACGACGTGCAGCCCGCCGACCCGCTGGAGCTGTGGGAGACCGATCCCTTCGAGCCCACCCTGCGCCCGGCCCCCGATGGCGACACGCATATCGTGGCGCGCGGCGCATCCGACGACAAGGGCGCGCTGATGACCTTCGTGGAGGCTTGCCGGGCCTGGGTGGAGGTGCGCGGCGCGCTGCCCGTCGGCGTGAGCTTCCTGTTCGAGGGCGAGGAGGAGAGCGGCTCGCGCTCGCTCCTCCCCTTCCTGGACGAAACGGCGAAGGAACTCACCTGTGACGCGGTGCTCGTATGCGACACGGATATGTGGGACGCCAAGACCCCCGCCATCACCACCATGCTGCGCGGGCTCGTCGGCCAGGAGATGACCATCACCTGCGCCGACCGCGACCTGCATTCGGGCATGTTCGGCAACGCCGCGCGCAACGCGCTCACCCTGATGACGGAAATCCTCGCCAGCCTTCGGACTCCGGACGGCGGCGTCGCCATCGAGGGCTTCTATGACGGCGTCGAGGAACTGCCGGAGGAGGTGCGCAGGATGTGGTCGCGCCTGCCCTTCGACGAGGAGAAGTTCCTGGCCGATGTGGGCCTGTCGATCCCCGCTGGGGAAAAGGGCCGCTCCGTGCGGGAGCAGGTCTGGTCGCGGCCTTCCTGCGAGATCAACGGGCTGTGGGGCGGCTACACCGAGCCGGGCTTCAAGACCGTGATCCCCGCCAAGGCGCATGCGAAGGTCTCCTTCCGCCTCGTGGCGGGGCAGGACCCGCAGAAGATCCGCGATGCCTTCCGCGCCCATGTCGAGGCGCGCATGCCGGCGGACTGCACTGTGGAATTCAAAGACCACGGGCTGTCGCCGGCCGTCAGCATGCCGGCGGACGGGCCGTATCTCAAGGCCTCGCTCGCCGCACTGGCCGAGGAATGGGGCGATGCCGCGATCGGCGGCACGGGCGGCTCGATCCCGATCGTCGGCGCGCTGAAGAAATATCTGGGTGCGGACGCGCTGCTCGTCGGCTTCGCGCGCTTCGACAACCGCATCCATTCGCCCAACGAGAAATACGACCTGTCGAGCTACCACAAGGGCATCCGTAGCTGGGTGCGCATCCTCGAAAGGCTGGCGCAGGCATGAAGGTCCTGATCGATACCGATCCGGGCATCGACGACGCCATCGCCCTCCTCTTCGCGCTCGCCCATCCGAAGCTGGAGGTGGCGGGGATCACGACCGTGGCCGGCAATATCGGCATCGAAACGACGACCCGCAACGCGCTGCGCATCCTGGCGCTGGCCGGAGCGGACGTGCCGGTACACGCGGGAACGGAGAGACCGCTGGCCCGCGGCGGCGTTGATGAAATCCGGGTTCACGGGCAGGACGGGCTCGGAGGGGTGCGGTTCCCCGATCCTGCCGCCTCGCCCGCCGGGTCGGACGCTGTCGGTTTCCTGAGGGATACGCTCATGGCCGTACCGGACGGTACGGTCGATATTCTGGCGCTGGGCCCGCTGACGAACATCGCGCGGCTCGTCACGGATGCGCCGGAGGCGGCGCGCCGTGTGCGACAGCTGATCGCCATGGGCGGCGCGGTGCACGAGCGCGGCAATGTGGGCGCGCGCTCGGAGTTCAACATCGCGCATGATCCGGAAGCGGCCGAGATCGTCTTTTCCGCCGGCCTGCCGTTCACGTTGATCCCGCTCGACGTGACGCGCAAGGTGCGCGCCGACCGGGCCTATCTCGACCGGCTGGCCGCCCTCGGCACGCCGGCAGCATTTGCCGTGCGCGATCTCATCGCCGCCTATTTCGACGCGACGACAGGCGGCGAGAGCAGGCCGCTGCACGATCCCTGCGTGCCGATCCTGGCGCTCCATCCGGAGCTCTTCACGACCGGGCGCATGGCGCTTTCGGTCGATTGCAGCGCAGGCGAGTTCGCCGGCGCGCTCGGACCCGGCCGACACATGCTCGACGTGGCGATGAAGGTGGAGGCGGAGAAAGCGCTCGATCTTCTTGCGAGCGTACTTTAACGGGAGTCGAAACCGGAAGGCGCCGCAAAGACTTGCGCCGCCCTCCTGAATCATCTCGTCAATCCCGTGGCCGGCTACAACGCGTGCAGCCAGCGCATGCGCGCGGAAAGGTCCTCGGCACCGAAGGCGAGCGAGCCCATGACGACGGTCTCCGCGCCGGCGGCGCGAAGCTGCGGCACGGTGTGCTCGCGGATGCCGCCATCGGCGGCGAGAACGATGCGCCGGTCCTCCGCCGCGATGAGCCCGCCGGTCGCCTCCAACCGTGCGCAGGCCTGATGATCGAGCCCCTGACCCTTCACCCCGATCGCCGTGCCGAGCAAGGTGAGGAAATCGAGCCGCTTCAGCCAGGGCGCGGCCGCCTCGACCGGGGTTTCCACCCGCAGCACCATGCCCTTTGCGAGCCCGAGCGCCTCTAGCCGGTCGAGGGCCTCGGAGGCAACAGCGGCACTCTCCGCATGGATGCTGACGAGATCCGCGCCGGCTTCGGCGAACTGGTCGATCTGGGCGAGCAGGATCTCGTCGCGCACCATGAGGTGGATATGGATCGGCAGCGCCGTCAGCGCACGCATGCGGGCGACGAGATCGGGGAAGAAGAGCAGCGCCGGCGCGAAATGCCCGTCGGCGACGTCGACGTGAAGCATATCGGCGAAAGGCTCGATGCGCGCCGTTTCGTCCGCGAGACGCACGAGGTCGGCAGACCACATGGAGACTTCGGCGATCAGGCGGTCGGCAGGAAGGCGCGCGAGCCAGTCTGCGGGCGGTTGGGGCATGTCGGTGAGCCTCGATGAACGTGACGATATGGCGGTGGAACCCGGCCGCGCTGGAAAAGGAGCGGCAACGTCATGGCAGCTCCGCGAGCAGGCCGGAGAGGAAGGCGGCGACGGCGGGCGCTTCGGAGGCCGCAAGGCCGTGGGTGACGAGATCGCCGGAAAAGCCGGCCGCTTTCAGGCGGGCGAGATAGTGCTTGTAATCGAGCACGCCGCGCCCCGCCGTCACGAAGCGGCCGGCCGCGTCGCGGTCCTTTGCATGCGCCATGACGATGCGGCCGGCGAGCAGGCCGATCGCCTCGGAGACGATCTCCCGCTGCCGCGGCAGCAGCGCTTCCTCGAAAAGATTGGCCGGATCGAGCACGACGACGAGGCGCGGGCTTCCGATCTCGTCGATGAGCCGCCGGGCCTTCTCGGCGGAATCGACCACGTTGGCAAGCTCCGGCTCGACGCCGAGGCGAACATCGTGTCGCTCGGCGAGCAGCACCGCCTTTTCCATCTCGACGAGCAGGTCCCGCCAGGCTTCCGGCGTCCGGTTGTCGGGATGCGCGCGCCACTGGTCGGCCGGATCGCGCGTGCCGGTGCAGAGCGTGATCAGGTCGGTGCCGAGCGCTGAAGAGGCTTCGGCGAGGACGGCCAGCCGCCTGAGGCCGTCCGCGCGGACGGCTGGATCCGGATGGATCATGTTGTAGGTGCCCGAGACGGCGGCAATCGCGATGCCATTGGCGCGCGCGGCGCGGGCGACGGCCGCCGCCACCTCCGGCGCGACAGCCTCGGGCATCGAGGGCAGGCCCGAGCAGGCCATGTTGTACTGCACGGCCGCATAGCCGGCGCGGCGCGCGGCGGACATCACCGTGCCCGGATCATTCCCCGGAAAGGTCTTGGCGAAGATGCCGAGCCGCATCAGACCGGGCCCGTGACATCGGCCAGCCGCACCGGCCTGCCGCTTTCGGCCGAGCGGGCGATGGCGGCCATGGCGCGCACGGAGGCGATGCCGTCCTCGACATCGGCGCCGCGCATCGGCTTGCCGTGGAGGATCGTGTCCGCGAATCCCTCGAGCTGCCGGCGGTAGAAATGCCCGTCCGCGCCCAGAACGCGATGGGTCGCGCCGTCGCGTTCCTTAAAGATGTCGACTTCGCTCGTCTTGTAGTACCAGGGGTTGAAGGTCTTCGCGATGATGGAACCGTTCTCGCCGTAGACTTGGAAGCCCTCGTGCCAGTCCATGCGCACCGCGACGGTGAGATCCAGATGGCCGAGCACGCCGTTCGCGAACTCCACATTCACGAACCAGCAGCGCATGCCGGCCCGCCGCGAGAGCCGCGCCTCCACCGCCGCGATCTCCCCCACCAGATGGCGGGCAGTGTCGACCAGATGGCTGCCATGGGCGAGCATGTAATAGCGGTCGAGATCCGCCTTCGGATTCCCGGCGGGCTTGCGCGCCCGGGCGCTGGTGACTATGAGCGGCTGCACCGCATCCGTCATGGGATAGCGGTGCGTGCTGTCGCAGTACCAGCCCTTGAAGGCCGACATCTCTCCCATGCCGTCCTCGATGAACCCCTTTGCCGCCTCGATGCCCGCATCGAAGCGCTTCATGTGACCCACCTGCAGCACCCTGGCAGAGCGCGCCACGGCCTCGCGCAGGCTTTCGGCCTCCTCCACGCTCGCGGCGAGCGGCTTTTCCACGAGCACATGCTTGCCGGCTTCCAGCGCGCGCAGCGCCGCCGGCACGTGGAAGGCATCGGAGGTCGCGATGACGACGGCCTCCAGCGCCTGGTCGGCCAGCATGGCGTCATAATCGGAAAAGCTCTTCTCCGGCGCGTGGGTCGCCGCCATGCGCTCGCGCAGGTCGTCAGCCACGTCGCAGATCGCGTAGAGATCGGCGTTGCGCGCCTTGTTGCAGCTCTCGAAATGCGCCGCCTGGGCGATCGGCCCGCAGCCGAGCACACCCACTTTCAGGCGCCGGTCTTCCTTGGCAGGCATGGACTGAATCTCCCTTCCCCTACAGGCCCGAGGCCCGCCGGTACTTCGCCACGACGTCACCGACCATGAGCCGCATCGTCGCTTCCATGAGATCCGTGCCGGGCGCGAGCGTGCCCACCGGACGGCCAATGGCCTGCGCGACCAGTCCCGGCTCGGGCGGATGCGCGGCGAGATTGGCCCTCAGCCGGGCGAGCGCCTTCCGGATCGCCGGTCGCGGCCAGTAATAGCGGACGCGGTCGGAGAGGCCATAGAGCATCATCCGTGTTTCGCGCGGGCCGCGCGCCACATAGGACCGCCAATGTGTCGGCTCGGCCTCCATCTCCGCACGAACGGCTTCGATGAGCCGGGACGGCTCGGAGACATCCAGTTCCCTCTCGATGCCTGCAAGCGCGAAGACTGCCTGCCGATAGGCGAAAGTGAGCTCCGGCCCCACCTTGAGGATGGCGAAATGCGCGGCGGTGAGCGCGGACAGGGCTTCCTCGCTCTGGTAATCGGTCGAATGCGCCTCGAAGGCGATGCCGGGGAGAGTCGACGCCGATGCCGCAAGCGCCTCCGCCTCGGCGGGCTCGAAGGCGAAGACCTGCCCGTTGCCGAAATCGACCCCCGGCTGCACGACGAGGCCGACCACGCGCTCGAACGCACCGGCAAGGCCGCGCGCGGAAAAGGCCCGGCGGTGGAGTTCCACCGTGTGGCCTGCCGCCTCGGGCGCGGTCACCGCAAGACCGTCCAGCGCCTCGGTCTCGCCACCGGGGATGGGAACCTCCGTGCCGATGACATAAGAGAGCGGCTCGCCTTCCACCGCCGTTTCCGCGACCACGCAGAGTTCGGCCGCGCGGGCGGCCATCGTCTCTTCGTCGAGATCGGTGTCGTCGGCGCAGGCCATGGAAGCGTCGAGGTGGATCTTGGTGAAGCCCGCGCGCACATAGGCCTCCACCATGGCGCGGGCCTTCTCCATGGCGGTTTCGGCGGGTTCGTTCTTCCACGGATTGGGGCCGAGATGATCGCCGCCGAGAAGGACGCGGCCGGGATCGATGCCTTCACGGCAGGCGAGATCCTCGACGAACCCACGGAAATCAGCCGGCGTCATGCCCGTATAGCCGCCGACCTGATTGACCTGGTTGCAGGTCGCTTCGACCAGGATGGGCAGATCACCTTCACGGTAACACGCGAAGACGGCGCTCAGCGTCTCCGGATGGGCCGTGCACCAGGCCGGCAGGGCCACCCGCTCTCCAGCCCGGTTCGCCGCGACCACATCGGCTAGGATGCTCACGTGCTAGCCTCCAGCAGCGCCTGGATTTCGCCAAGGCTCGAATTGCCCTCCATGGGCCCGATTTTGCCGACGGCGAGCGCGCCTGCGGCGTTTGCATAGGCGAGCGCATCGCTGAGGCTCCGCCCGCCGGCAAAGTGTGTGACAAAGGTGGCGCAGAAGCAGTCGCCCGCTCCCGTCGGGTCGACCATCCGGACCCTGTGCGCGGGGATGGAGACCATCTCCCCGCCTCGCGCCACACCTATGCAGCCCTCCTCCCCGCGCTTCAGCACAACCGCATGCTTGCCGGCGGAAAGGAGCCGGTCCGCATAAGCGGCAAACGTCTCGCCGGGAAAGAGCACCTCCGCATCCGCGTCACTCGGCAGGACATAAGCCGCAAGCTCCATCAGCTCCCACAGCGCATCGAGATAGCCGCTTTCGCCGAGCAGTTCCTTGCGGATATTCGGGTCTAGCGAGATCGCAGCGCCGCGTTCCGCAAGCGCGCGGCAGACGGCAAGGGCCGTCGTCCGCATGGCGGGATCGGCAAGAGCCGAGCCGGAGATGTGGAAGACGTCGACGCCGAACGCTTCGAGCACGGCGACGCATTCCTCCGCCTCCGGCAGGCGGGCTGCCGCCGAATGGGCGATGTTGAAGACGAAATCGCGGCTGCCGTCGCTGTTGTAGGCGACGAAGGCCGACCCCGTGGGGATGCCTTCGGCGGTCCGGATGAGGCGATCGTCCACGCCTGCCGACGAGAGGCGCTCGCGGATAACGGCGCCGAAGGCGTCCGCGCCCACGGCGCCCGCGAATATGGCCTCTGCCCCGGCCCTGGCGGCCTGGTCTATGAAGATGCCCGGCGCGCCCGATGGGAACGGCCCCCGGTAATCCGCCGGGCGGAGATGCCGCGTGTCCTTCTGCGCGGCGACGAACTCGACCAGGAGTTCTCCGATCGCGCCCACGCGCACCGGGCGGCGACTATCCTTTCCGCTGTCAAAGGAAATTTCTTTTGGCACGTAAAATCACTTCTTTCATCGCGTTAAAATTGTTTTGACTTCACTGTCCTGCGATGGCATCGCCTTGGTAGCCGGACGGGCAGGAGCGCCTGCCTTTCCAAGGGGACGGGCAGAAATGCGCAAGCGCATCAGAACCATGGAGGAGTTCGCCGAAGCGATCGGCCTTTCGCGCCCGACCGTCTCCAAATATTTCCAGGATCCGGGTTCCGTCCGGGCGAAGGTGCGCGAGAAGATCGAGGCGGGCCTGAGCGAGACGGGCTTCCGCCCGAACCTCTTCGCCGTGAACCTGAACCGCCGTCGCGCCAAGATCATCGGCCTCGTCTTTCCGAGCTCGCTCGACCCCTTCTACATGGATCTGCGCCGCCGCATCGAGATGGAGGCCTCGCGCGCGGGCTATCTGAGCTTCGCCTTTTCCTCCGAGGGGCGCACGGAACTGGAGGCGGAGGCGATCGAGATGCTGACCTCGCTCAACGTCGCGGGCATCATCATGGCGCCGGTGGGCACCCGCGACCATCCGGGCAAGCTGAAGGCTCTGGCGCGCAATGTTCCGATCATCTTCATCGATGCGCCCTTCGATGGGGAGGAGCCCTTCGTGGGCACCAACAATGCCCAGTCCGTCGCCCTCATCACCGATTATCTGACGCGACTCGGCGACAGCCCCTGCTATTTCGACATGCCGGCGGTGAACGCGAACGCAGCCGCGCGCCGCAACGCCTATATCGCCACCATGGAGCGGCGCGGGCTCGAGCCCGTCATCGTTCCCACAGAGCCGTCGACCACCTGGGACTTCGAGCGCTTCGCCCATGAGCAGGCCGGCCGCGTGCTGCGCGAAGGCGGCTTTCCCACCCGCAGCGTTCTGTGCGGCAACGACCGGGTGGCCTTCGGCGTGTTGGCGGCGGTGCACCAGGCGGGGCTGAAGGTGGGGATTGAGCCCGGCTGCGACCTCAGGGTCGCCGGCCACGACAACCACTCCCTGAGCGAATATATCTGGCCGCCGCTCACCACCGTGTCGCAGAACACGGCGGAGATGGGGCGCATCGCCATCCGCCTTCTGCTTTCCAAGCTCGACCCGGCCAAGCCCGCCGACGCGCCGCGGACGGATGGCGACCAGGTTCTCGTCAACGCCGAACTCGTGTTGCGGGCCTCGGCGTAGGTCTGTCCGAACAGACAGGTGCATACCCCCTCTCTTGCGATTTCCAACACTTGGCCTCCGTTTCACTCCGGCCAAGATGCTGAAACTGCTTTCTCCCCCGCCAGGGGGGAGATATGAGCTTGCGCCGGCGATCCTGTCATTCGCCAAGGTCGACGATTGGCAGCGAGATAGATGCCGGGAAGAGAGGGGGCATGGAGCCATGGCGCATCACCCGCCACCGACCATGAGCTTCACCACCTCGTCATGGCTCGTCTCGGAGATGCGCCGTTCGCCCGCCATCACGCCGCGGCGGAGGACGACGATGCGGTCCGATACGGCGAAGATGTCCTGCAGATTGTGGGAGATGAAGATCACGCCGCGTCCCTGCGCCTTGAGCTGGTGGATGAGCGCGATCACCTTGCGCTGTTCCGGCACGCCGAGGGCGGCGGTCGGTTCGTCCATGATGAGGATCTGCGCGTCCCAGTAGACCGCGCGCCCGATCGCCACCGCCTGCCGCTGGCCGCCCGAGAAATTGGAGACGGGCGCATCCATGCGGTTCACGTGGAAATCGAGCAGGGCCATGGTGGAGCGTGCGGCCTCGGCCATCGCCCTGCGGTCGAGCACCGGCAACAGGCCGAAGAGTCGCGTCATGGGCTCGCGCCCCAGGAAGATGTTGGCGCCGATCGACAGGTTGTCCGCGAGCGCCAGGTCCTGGTAGATCGTCTCGATGCCCTTGTCGCGCGCCTCCTGAGGGGTGGCGAAGGTGACCGGCTGACCGTTGAGACGGATTTCGCCGGAGGTCGGCCGGAAGACGCCGGAGATCGTCTTGATGAGCGTCGTCTTGCCCGCGCCGTTGTCTCCGGCGAGCGCCACCACCTCGCCGCGATGCACCGACATGGAAAGGTCGTTCAAGGCCTGGATCGCGCCGAAATGCTTCGACAGGTTGCGCACCTCCAGGACGGGCGCGGCCTTCTCGAGGCTACTCATCGACCCGCCCTCCGCTGAAGCGCCGCTGCGCCTGGTCGATCAGCACCGAGATGATGATGACGACGCCGACGCTGATGAACTGCCAGAAGGGCTCCACATTGATGAACACGAGGCCGTACTGGATGACGGCGATGACGAGCGCGCCCGCCACCGTGCCGAAGATGGTGCCCGACCCGCCGAACAGGCTCGCCCCGCCGATCACCACCGCAGCGACGCTGTCGAGCAGAAGCGGCTCGCCCGCCTGGGCCGCGCCGGCATTGAAGCGGGCCGCGTAGAGCGCGCCCGCCAATCCTGCGCAGAGGCCGGAAAGCACATAGAGGCGCGTGAGATGCGACTTGATGTTGATGCCGGCGCGGCGCGCCGCCTGCACATTGGCGCCGATGGCGTAATTGTGCTGGCCGAACCGGGTCTGGCTCAGAAGGTAATGCATGACGAGCACGAAGACCGCGGTGACGATGACGATATAGGGAATGCCGTGGAAGCGGCCGTTGCCGAGCATGGAGAAGAAGGAATTGCCCTGCACCGGCACCACGGTGCCGCCGGCGAAGAGGAAGGCCACGCCGCGGGCCACGCCGAACATGCCGAGCGTGCCGATGAAAGGCGGGACCCGCAGCCTCGCCACGAGCAGCCCGTTGATGAGGCCGGGCACGCCGGCGATGGCGACACCGGCAAGCACGCCCGTGAGCACGGCGAAGGGCATGCCGAGCGAAGGCGTGGCCCAATTCACCACATGGGCGGTGACCACGGCCGCCAGCCCCATGATGAAGCCCAGCGAAAGGTCGATGCCGCCGGAGATGATGACGAAGGTCTGCCCGCTTGCCAGAAGCAGCGGCGCCACCGCGAAGATGGCGATCGACTGGAGGTTGTAGGGATTGAGAATGAACGTGCCGTCGAAATCGTAGCGCGCCCATGCCTCGAAGGCCAGGATCAGGGCTGCGAGGAACAGCCATGCCCTGAGGTCCGCGATGCGCTGCACCACGCTCGTCGCGCGCTCGGCGTGATCGGCCTGCGGCGCCACGGGATCGTGCGAAGCGGCGGCCTCATGACCGGTCTTCTGTAGTTCTTGCGTCGAGCTCATGCCCTTGTCCGGTTTTGCGCGGGGGATCCGCACGGGGACCAAGTCGAGTGGCAGAGCCCCCGGCGTCCGGCCGGGGGCCGCCTGTTCCAGCGATCAGTCGGAATAGACGTATTTGGCCACTTCCGGATCGGAGATGTTGGACTTGTCGATCACCGTGAAGCCGGTGCCGATCAGCGTCGGGATCGACTGGCCGGTGAGGTGGGCATAGGCCGAAACCACGCCGAAATAGCCGATCTCGGCGGGATGCTGCGCGATGGCGACGTCCACCAGGCCGGAATTGATGTTGTCGACGATGGAGGTGGGCGCGTCGAAGGCGACCACCTTGATGTTGCCGGTCTGCCCGGCCTGCTGCACGCCGTTGGCGGCACCCAGTGCCGAGAAGAGGTTGGCGCCGAACACGCCCTTGAGGTCCGAATTGCGGGCGAACATCGCCTGGAGCTGCGAGGCGGCGTTGTTGGCGTCGTTCTCGTTGAACTGGGTCTCCAGCACCTCGATGTTCGGGAAATTCTCCTCCATCTCCAGCTTGAAGCCTTCCTCGCGCTGGTCGGTGGTGGAGATGCCGGGCTTCACGTTCGAGACGTAGACCTTGCCCTCCCCGCCGATCGCCTCGCCCAGCGCGCGAGCCGCCATGCGGCCGCCGAGAATGTTGTCGGAGGCGATATAGGAGAGCGGGAAATCCGCCTCGCCGGAGCCCGTCTGGTACTGGCCGTTCCCGATGAAGGTGTCGACGGTGATGACCGGGATGCCCGCGTCATGCGCCTTGCGCAAGGGCTCGATGAGCTGCGTGGTGTCCGTCGGCGCGATCAGGATCGCGTCCGGCCCGCGCGCGATCACCGCATCGAGCACCGGTACCTGCAGCGTCGGGTTGAACTCGGGCGCGCCCTGGAACATCAGGTCGACGCCCAGCGCATCGGCAGCCGCCTGCGCGCCCTTGTGCATGGTGATGTAGAAGGCGTCCGTGGTGAGGCCCGGAATGAGCGCTATCGTGAACTTCTTGTCCTGCGCGCCCGCAGGAAGCGCCGAGAGACCGGCACCGAGCGCAACCGCCGCGACGGCGGCGGCTTTGAGAATGGAACGACGTTGCATGGAATTCTCCTCCCTCCATGACCCTGGTCCAAGCCTAAACTGCCCGGACCTCCCGCCCGGTCAGCTTCATCCATGATCGCTTTGGCGTGCGATGCACGTCAAGCAATTTTATTCAGAAAGATATTTCAGATCTTCGGCCCAGGTTCTGCAGGGCCTTCCGCACCTCCTCCTCCCCGGCGGCGGCATCGATCATGATCACCGCGCCCAGGATGAATTTAGTCGTCAGGGAAGGCAGGTCTGTCAACGACTTTATGCGCGAAAAGTCTATTTTTACGCGCAGAAAGTTTTGAAGGTGAGGTCCGGCAACGTCACAGCCGGTCGAGGATCGCTTCGGCGGCGCGCGTGTCGGTGACGAGCGCGCTGATAAGCCCGGCACGCGCGGCGCCCGTGATCGCAGCCGCCTTCTCCGCCCCCGCGGCGACACCGATCACCAGCCGCGCACGCCGCAACTGCTCTGGCGACACTGCGATCATGCGCCGCTCCCCGTCCCAGTCGATCAGCCGCCCATCGGCATCGAAATAATGGCGGACCACATCGCCCGCCGCATCGACGAGCGCCTGCTCGCCGGGCGTGGCAGCACTTGCCTCCGGCGAATTCATCGCATGCGGCAGGCCAACGCCCACCACCGCCACGTCGATCCGGTCCCAGAGGGCCACGCTGTCGCGGATGGCGGGGTCGGAGAGAAAGGCCTGCCGGGCCTCGTGTGCGGGCAGATAGGGCGCGTGGATGAAATGAGGGACACCGCCCAGTCTGTCGGCAGCGCTGCGCACGAACTCGTTCACCTGGAAATGCGCCTGATGCTGCTGCATGCCTCCCGTGGCCGGCACCACATGGACACCGGGGATGCGCGGCAAACCGACCTCGACCACGCTGCGGACCGCCCTGCCCCAGCCAATGGCGACGACCGAACCGGCACGAAGGCCTGAGTCAAGCAGCATTTGCGCGAGTGGATCGGTAAGCGCCGGCAGTGGGTCGTTGATCGGCGTCTCCACCACAGCCGTACGCGCGAGACCGAGCTTTTCGGCCAGCCGATCCGCAAGCGCACCGGGCGCGACGGGGTCGCGCACCTCGATGCGCACGATGCCTTCGGCGCGCGCCCGCTGCAGAAGACGCGAGATCGTCGCCGTGGAGACGTTGAGACGCCTGGCGATGTCCACCTGACTCATGTCGCTCTCGTAGTGGAGCTTCGCCACGGTGTAGAGCATCGCGCGCGTGGCTTCGGGACCGTTTTGGCCGGACAGCTTGAAAATCCTTTCAGCAATATGTTACAGACAAACCCATCAGGATTCATGACCCAACTCACCGGGCGATGCAATCGCCGGCTTATGCGAAAGGGCGGCCGGCGAGATCGCCGCCTTCAAGGAGGAGCATGCAATGAGCGCGATGACAACCGCCGAGCGCCGCGGTTATCAGCAGATCTGCGGCGCCGATGGGGCGATGATGGTCATCGCCTGCGACCAGCGCGGCGGCATGCGCAAGCTCCTCGCTGCCGACCCGCAGGCGCAGGCCGCGATCGGCAACGATGTCCTCGGCAGGACAAAGGCGGACATCACCCGTTTCCTGGCACTCCAGGCGGGCTGCGTGCTGGTCGACCCGGTCTGCGCGCTGCCCGGTCTGGTCGATGAAGGCATGCTCGATCGCGGCACAGGCCTGCTGATCGGGCTCGACGATTCGGGCTGGGACACTTCACCGGAGGGCTATCGGCTATCGAAGCTCGTGTCCGGCATCGGCGCGCGGCGCGTGCGCGCGCTGGGCGGCACGGGCGGCAAGATCATGATCTATCTGCGCTCCGACACGCCGGAGGCGAACACGGCCAATCTCCGCATCCTCGACAGCGTCATCGCCGACTTCGCGGCAGAGGACCTCCTTCTGGTCGTCGAGTTCCTCACCTATGCGCTTCCGGGCGAAACGCCGGAAGATTATGCCAGTCGTTTCCCGGATCTGATCCTGGGCGGTGTCAGGCTCTGCCTCGACGCGGGGGCGAAGGTGCTGAAGATCCCCTACCCCGGCTCGCCTGAAATCTGCCTGGAGGTGACGCGCCTTTGCCGGGATGTGCCATGGGCCGTCTTGTCGGCCGGGGTGGACCATGCAACCTTCCTCACCCAGGTGGAGGCGGCAATGGCCAACGGCGCTTCGGGCGTGATCGCCGGGCGCGCGCTGTGGAAAGACTGCATCTCGCTCGACCGCAGCGTGACGGAGAAGCGGCTGGTCACCGTCGCCGTGCCGCGCCTGAGGGAGATCCAGGCGATCATCGCCCGCCATCGTACGGCGGCCAGGGTCGCCTGAGCGGACGGGTATCCGGATGGGCGCGATCGGGATCGATATCGGCGGGACCAATATCAGGGCGGCGCTGGTGGATGTGGAAGGGCGCATCCTTGCGCACTGTTCCGCGCCCAGCAGTTCCGACCCCGCAACCGTGCTGGAGCGGACGGCAGAACTGGCCGAAGCGGTTGGAATGGCCGAGGCCGAAGCCGTCGGCATCGGCGTGCCCTGCCGTGTCGACGTCAAGGGGCGCAGGGTGTTCTCGGGCGGCTATATCGATTTTTCCGGGCACGATCCGTTCCAGGAACTGGAGGCGCGCCTGAACCGCCCCGTCACGATCGAGAACGACTGCAGCATGGCGCTTCTGGGCGAAGCCCATTGCGGCGCGGCGAAGGGCATGCGCGACGTGGTGATGCTCACCATCGGCACCGGCATCGGCGGCGCGGTCCTCGCAGGCGGCGAGCTGCTGCGCGGGCGCTTTGCGGCGGGCCAGCTCGGCCATCTTGTCGTGAAGCCCTCCGGCGCGCGATGCCTGTGCGGACGGCGCGGCTGCGTGGAAACGGTCAGTTCCGGCACGGCGCTCGGAAAGCTGATTGCCGGGGCGGGGCTTTCCGGCACGCGCGTCGGCGAGCTCCTCTCAAGGGCAAAGGGCGGCGAGACGGCCGCCGCCGCGCTGCTTGCGCGCTGGGCCACGCCGCTGTCGGCGGCGATCGGGTCGCTGCTCGCCACCCTGGACCCGGAACGGGTGGTGCTCGGCGGAGGCCTCGGCGCGGCGGCGGTCGAGGCGCTGGCGCTGCTGCCGGAAGAGACATCATGGTTCGGCGCGCCCGTCGTACCGGCCACTCTTGGCGACAATGCGGGCGTGATCGGCGCGGCGATGGCCGCGCTCCGCTCCAGGACCACGCGCGGCAAACGCGCCGTGCTCGTCAACGGCGTGCCGGCGAGTGGGAAGAGCCATGTGGCCAACCTGCTTTCGCGGGCCACCGGCTGGCCCGTTCTGCGGCTCGACAGCATCAAGAACCCGTTCCTTGCGGAGCTCGGCGGCGCGGACCGCGCCTTAAACCGCACGCTGGGCAGGGCGAGCTATGCGGCGATCTTCGAGACTCTTCGGGATGCCCCCGATGGCACGGTCGCGATCATCGACGCCTGGTTCGGCTTCCAGCCGGTGGACGTGCTCGAGTCCCATCTCAAGCACGCGGGCGTCACCACGTACACGGAAATCTGGTGCCATGCGCCCGCCCAGACCATCGCCGACCGTTACCGGGCGCGGCTCGGCGAGCGGCCGAAAGGTCATCCCGGTGCCGAATACGTGCCGGAACTCATCGCGCTTGCCGGAACGGCGGACGCCCTGCGGCTTTCCCCGGTTTTCGCGATCGATACGGCGCAAGCGGTCGACATCGAGCCGGTGCGGGACTGGCTCGATGCGCTCTGGAAAGGCCTGCCGCAGTAGAACGACCGCCTCCGGCGCGGCTCGCGGGAACGGCTCAGAAGTGCCGGCCCACCTCCGCGAAAAGCTCGAGATCGGCAAGCGAATCCTCGAGATCCGTTTTCGGGCGCACGCCCCCGGTCATGCAATCGTGGAAGGCGCCGAGTTCCACGCGGAAAGCATCCTCATAGAACGGGCCGACGATTTCCGTACCGGTCGCCGTGTCGGTCGAGCGCGTGATTTCCAGCCGCGTCGGCAAGTTGCGGACATAAGGCGTGTCGTAATTGATCCTGAAGTGCTGGTTCTGCGTGAGCACCTCGATGCCGGAATCGAAGCGCGCGACGTCGTGGATCACGGCCTCGTAGACGCAGGTGAAGTGGCCATAGTCGAAAAGGACGACGACCGACTCCCCGCCCGTCTGCCGTGCAGCCGTCACCCCTTTGGGTCGGCCAAGCAATTCGCGCATGGCCGAAAAGCTGTGCGAGGAGAGTCCGGTCAGCACCTGATACGCCCGCATGGCGTCGGCCGGCCGATCCCGCCCCATCACCTCGCGCAGCAGCGCCTGCGTGCGCATCCTGCCCTCCGCAACCACGGCGTCGGGAACATCCGTAGCGCGTAGGACGTGCCGCGTCTGATCCACGAAAAAGCGCGACTCGCGGATCAGGTCGCGGATGCGCACGTGGCGGATTTCCGTCATCGCCGGCATGCGCTCCTTGAGTGCCAGGAACGGCCGCGCGTAGCGGCGCATATAGCCGACGAAGACGGTCTTTGGATTGGACCGGTGGCGCTCGATCAGCGGCAGAAGCTCGCGCCGCGTGAGGCAGACCGGCTTTTCGATGAAGACATGCTTTCCAGCCTCGATCGCTTGGGCGAGAAGCTCCGAATGGAGATGGTCCGGCGCAAGGATGAAGACCGCATCGATGTCCTGCGCCGCAAAAATCTCTCCCGCGCGCGTGGTGCGGAGGCGAGCGCCGTAACGGTCTCCCATCGCCTCCACGAGCATGGGCGAGACGTCGCAGACGCCTGCGATCCTGAACTTCGGGTCGTCCGCCAGGAGAGGAAGATGCATGAGCTGGGCGACCTCGCCCAAGCCGATCAGGCCGACGGAAATGGGCATCGGCAGGGCTCCTAGAGAAGAGGTTTCAAGAACGCGGCGTTGCGCTTCGCGAGTGCTGCCGGGCTCTCGCCGGAGGCCTCGAAATAATCCTGCTCCACGACCACGGGCCCGGCAAAGCCGCGCTCCTTCAGCATCCGCATCACCGCCGCGATATCCACCACGCCGTCGGGCAGCGGGCACATGATGCCGGCCTCGAATGCCTCCCGCACGCCAAGCTGGCCGTCGAGCATGCGCTGGCGCACCGTCGCATCCACGTTTTTCAGATGCATGTAGCCGATGCGATCCCAGACCTTGTCCATGTAGGCGAGCGGGTCCTGGTTCCAGAAGGCATGGTGGCCCGTGTCGAAGCAGAGACCGATATCCGTGTCCTGCAGCAGCCGGTCGATTTGCGCCTCGAACTCCACCGCCGTCGCCACATGCGGGTGGAAAGCGAGCGAGACGCCGAATTTCTCCGCGAGCAGCTTTTGCGCATCGCGCAGCATGTCGGCCATCGCCCGCCACTGTGCATCGTCAAGCCGGCCCACCGCGTCTGGCGGATAGACGTTCCCCTCGTCCATCAGCACCAGTTGATCCGCCCCCAGCGCCCGGAGCAACCGGCCGGTCTCGTCCACGTCCGCAAGCAGCCGGGGACCGCTGCGGGGATCGGAAAAGACGTGCACATGCACTGCGCCGATAAGGCTCAGCCTTCGCCGGTCCAGCGCATCCTGCAAGGCGGAGGGATCCGTCGGCAGGAAGCCATAGGGGCCGAGCTCCGTGCCGCGGTAGCCGGCCGCCGCCACCTCGTCCAGATATCGCTCCGCGCTCACGCGCGGGGTGTCGGGATAGAACACGCCCCAGGAACAAGGGGCATTGGAGAGAACCATGTCGTGCCTCCTATGGCGCGATATAGACAGGGTTGGAGACCGCCCGTCGGAGCGGCTCGGCCACGAGCTCCGCTTCCGTAAGCCCCCAGGGGAAGGGCTCCTCCCCGACAGCCGCGCGAAACTCCTCGATGAGCATTGCATGGGAGGCGTCGGCCAGGATCTCGCAGCGAAGAAAGCCCCGCGGGCTCGCTTCGAGAGCAAGCACCTGGTCGTGCTGGTCGATGGGCATGCGCGCGATTTCGCCGGCGGCGTCGTACCAGGCGAGAAGGTCGCCGGCAGCCCCCTTTACATGCGCTTCCGCGTGGCCTGCGGCTACGGTCGAGCCCATCGGCGCGCCATCCAGAGTGAGCGCCAGATGCGGGCCGGCGGGGCTTTCGGTGACGTAGCCGCGACCGGCTTTCATGGCGTCGAGCACGGCATCCTCTGAAAGCTCCTCCAGCCATAGCACCGTGGTGGGACGGGCGAGCACGAACGGCCCCTCGGAGAGGAGACGGTCCGGCTGGTGGAAATCGCTGCCGCCGATGGCCGAGATCTTCAGCCCCGATGCAAGCCGTTCCTGATAGCGGCGAAGCGAAATCCAGTTGCGGGCGAGCCAGGCCTGCTGCCACACCTCCATGCAGTCGATCTGCGGCAGCTGGTAGTTCCAAGGGATGGTCGGCTTGTCATGATTGACCGAGAGAAGCCCGCTCCTCTCGTGCACAATACGCGCGAGCGTGTGCGCATCCTCCGGCCGGTTCATGCGGAAGTCGATCCAGTCGTCGATGCCGAACACGTTGGCGTGCCCCTCGTCGGTGGTCACCTCCATGGCGCGCACGAAGACGAGCTCCGGCGAAGAATGCGCGTGGAAGTAGCGGCGCTGCGTCGTGGTGTTGTGGTCGGCCACCGCAAGGAAATCGAGCCCGGCCTGTCTCGCCGCGGCATGCAGGAGTTCTGGGCTGCCCTTCGCGTCCGAGTGGAAGGTGTGGCAGTGCAGGTCGCCCCTGTACCAGCCGGCGCCTTTCCGCACGGGCCGGGTGCGCTCGGGCTGGGGCGCGAGCATGCGGGGCGTGTTGTCGAAGGCAAAGGTCAGTTCTATGTCGGCCCCGCGTGCTGGCACCTTGTGAAGCCCCAGGATCACCCGCCAGGTACCAGGAAGAATCTCGCCGTGAACATAGCCCGGCGTGGCATCGTCCGTGGCGATGAAGAAGCGGTCGCGTGCGCCGCCGCTCCAGCCGCGAAAGCCCGCTTCGCTCGGGAAATCGCCCAGGCGAGGATCGGCGCAGCCGAGATCGATGATGCGATCATCCGCTTTCTCGTAGCGCATCGTCGCGTCGATGCGGGTCGTGCCTTCCGGCACATCGAAGGGCACGTAGAAATAAGGCGAGCGCGCCTTGTCTGCGGGCGTGACGTGCAGGTTGAGCACGGTCATGTCAGGCCTGCTCGCCGTCCGTCGGGAGCCTCGCCCCGCCGGGATCGAAAAGATGGATGTGGTCGGAAGAAAAACCAAGCGTCACCATGCCTTCAAGCGTGATACTGTCGTCCGTGAAGATGCGCGCGGTGAACCGGGCGGCATCGTCGCGCTCGAGCGTCACCAGCGTCTCCGGCCCCATATTCTCATTGGCGAACAACTGACCTGAAATCTTGTTCTCCTCCCCGCCCTTGGCGATGGACAAGTGCTCCGGCCGGACGCCGAGCGTGAGCTTGCCGTTCCCCTCCAGCGCCTTTGCAGCCGCACGGGAGACGGGAAGTGGTGGCGCCATAAGCCCTTCGGCTTTCAGACGGATCTTTCCGTCCGCGATCATGGCTTCGACCGGCAGCAGGTTCATGGGCGGATTGCCGACGAAATTGGCGACGAAGGTGGTGGCCGGTCGGCGATAGACGTCCAGCGGCGGCGCATATTGCACCACTTTCCCCGCATCCATGACGGCAACGCGCGTGGCGAGCGCCATGGCCTCGGCCTGGTCGTGGGTCACGTAAACCGCTGTCATGCCCATGTCGCGCTGGAGATGATTGAGGAAACCCCGCGCCTCCAGCCGGAGCTTCGCGTCGAGATTGGAGAGCGGTTCGTCGAAGAGATAGACGTCCGAAGGATAGACGAGCGCGCGGGCGAGCGAGGTGCGCTGCTGCTGCCCGCCGGAGATCTGCGAGGGCATGCGGCCCATAAGGTGGCCGATCTTCAGGACATCCGCCACCTCGCGGGCGCGCGCATGGCGTTTGGCCTCCGCCTCGCCGCGCACCTTCAAGGGATAGGCGATGTTGTCGGCCAGGTTCATGTGCGGGTAGAGGGCGTAGTCCTGGAAGACCATGGAGATCTTCCGGTCCTTCGGATGCATGAAGGTGACGTCCCGCTCGCCGATCATGACGCTGCCTGCAGTGGGCGTTTCCAGCCCGGCAATCATGCGCAGCGTCGTGGTCTTGCCGCAGCCGGAGGGGCCGAGCAGGCAGATGAATTCGCCGTCGCCCATCTCGATGTCGAGATCGGAAACGGCGGTGAAATCGCCGAATTTCTTGGTGACGCCGTCGAAACGAACCGAAGCCATGGACCCTCAAGCCTTGATGCCGCCGAAGAACCGGAAGCCGAACTTCCAGCTCACGAAGAGGTAGAGAACGATCACGGGAAGCGAGTAGATGAGCGAATAGGCCGCAAGCAGCGTGACGATGGGCGTGCCCGCTTCCGAGTAGAAGGAATAGATGGCGACGGAGGCCGGCATCTTCTCGCTGGAGCGCAGCAGGATGAACGGGATGAGGAAGCTTCCCCAGATGTTCACGAAGGCCCACACCACCACCACGACGATGCCCGGCCGGATGACCGGCAGCGCCACGTCGAAGAAGGCCTGCACGGGCGTCGCGCCAGCCACCATGGCGCTCTCCTCATAGCTTCTCGGGATGCTGTCGATGAAGTCGCGCAGGATGAACATGGCGGTCGGCAAGAGCCCGCCGGCAAAGACCAGGATCACCGCGATCTGCGTGTCGATCAGCCCCATGCCGTTGACGATGAGGAAGATCGGCACCATCGCCGCCGAGCCCGACACGACCGAAGAGAAGAGAAGCAGGATATAGGTGATGATGTTCTTGCCCGGGATCGGCGAGCGCGACAGCGCGTAGGAGGCGAGCGTGGCGCCCGCGCCCACGAGGATCACCCCGCCCACGCTCTGGATGAGCGAGTTCCAGAGGCCGCGCAGTGCGAAACTGTTCTGGAACACCGTCTCGAAATTGGAGAAGGAGAAGGGTTCGGGAATGGCGAGGCCCAGCTCCGCCCGCGGATTGAAGGGGGCGAAGATGAACCAGACCAGTGGCAAGGCGAAGAGAACGCCGACGAGCGCGGTGGCCGCCGAGAAGCCGATGCGGCTGAAGTAGAGGCTCAGATAGCGCTTCATGCAGCCACTCCCCTGGCGCGCTTGCGCGTGACCCAGAGATAGAAGAGCGCGAAGGCGAGATTGATCAGCATGATCACAACGCCCACGGCCGCCCCCTTGCCGAACTCGAAATCGCGGAAGGCGACGCGGTAGGTGTAGATGGAAAGAATCTCCGTGCGATAGGACGGGCCGCCCTTGGTGAGCAGGAACGGCGTGAAGACGTTGAAGGTCCACATGGTGATGAGGATCAGGTCCGTCACCACATGGCCGCGGATGAGCGGCAGGCCGATGTCGCGGAACTTCTGCCAGCTCGACGCCCCCGCCACGTCCGCCGCCTGGAAATAGCTCGGCGGGATGGAGGAGAAGGCCGAGTTGAACAGCATCATGGAAAAGGCGGTGCCGCGCCAGGTGTTGAAGACGACGATCACCCAGAAGGGGAAGGAGAGCAGCCAATCGCCCCTCGGCAGGCCCAGCGCATCCATGATCATGTTGAGCGTGCCGTTGTCGTAGTCGAGGAAGGCGAACCAGGCGAAGGCGATCACCACTTCGGGCAGGATCCAGGCGGCGATCACCACCATCTCGGTGAGGCGCTTGAGCGTCTTCGGCACGGACTGCAGCATCCAGGCAAGCAGCATGCCGAGCGCCGCCTGCCCGGCGAGCGCCGAAAGCAGCACGAATTGGATCGTCAGGATGAGCGAGGTCCCGAACTCGCCGCGCGTGAGGAAGGAGCCCGCCTCGAAAAGCGAGATATAATTGGCAAAGCCGACGAACTCCGGATCGAGCGCCGTGCGGCCGAGCAGCGTGCGGTTCGTGAAGGAAACGTAGATGACCCAGAAGAACGGCGCGATGACGAAGGCGCCGATCAGAAGTCCCGCCGGCGTGAGAAAGGCGGCACCGGCTCTGCGCGACAGAAGGGAAAAGGATTTCATGGAACCCGCCATTTCCGTTAGACGCTCTCCCTCCGGCACCGTTCAGGCATGGATCCTCGGGTCAAGCCCCGGGGATGACGAGGAGGAGAGGTTTTCCGCCGATCGCCGACGCTGGCGATTGCCGCCCACATCCCTGCAGTCGTCATCCTCGGGCTTGACCCGAGGATCCATGCCCGACCATCGACGCGCTGCCAGCGATCGATCGTTGGTCGTTGGCTTGCAAGGGATGCGCGGCGGTCACACGCATCCCTCGCGCGAGCCCGTCAAAGCAGGCTCACCGTGTTCTCCTCGCCAACGATCTTGGTCACCGCCTCGCCATAACGCTTCATCGCATCCTCCGGGGAAAGCTCGCCCGAGACCACCGCCTCCGTCATGCGCTGGATCTCGGCCGAGACCGCGTTGTAGTTGGCGTCGTTCGGCCGTGCCGTGGTGAGCGGCAGGAGCACCTCGGACGTTTCCTTGAGGAACGGTGCCTCGGGAATGTCGACGTCGTCGCGGATGCGGATGCGCGGCTGGAACTTCTGGAACTCCGTGAGCTGCTCCTGGCCGTTCATGAAGGCAAGCAGCTCCCAGGCAAGCTCCGGCTCATCCGTGTTGGGATTGAGCACGAAACCCGTGCCGCCGGAGACGGTGACGAAATCCTGGCCGCGGATGCCCTTGCCGGGCTCCTTGGCCGGCATCTTGGCCCAGCTCATCACCTCGTCCCGGTTCTCGACGGCAAACTCGGAGCCGGGTGCCGTGACCGAGCGCCAGAACCAGTCGCCCTCGACAAGCATCGCCGTCGTGCCGTCGCGGAAATTGGCGAAGGTGCGGTTGCGCCCGTCGCCCAGGAGCTGGGCGCGCTGGTCGCCCAGCTTCTCGTCCACATAGATGGTCTTGTAGAGATTGAGTGTGTCGAGGATGCCCTGGCTCGCCACGATATAGCGGCCCTGGTCATCGGTCACCTCCTCGCCCATGCCGAGCAGCGCCATCCAGTAGCCCTGCATAGTGGTGGCCTCGCCCATCGGCACGCCGGCATTGAGCTGCAACGGGAAGGTGTCCGGGTTCTTCTCCTTCAGCGTCCGCGCGGTGTCGAGCAGCTCTTCCCAGGAGGCGGGTTGCCATGTCTCGGGATCGATGCCGGCGTCGCGCAGGAGGTCCGCGCGCACGAAGATCATGCGCACATCCGTACCGAGCGCGATGCCATAGGGCTTGCCCTGATAGGACATCAGCGCCTTCGCGCCATCGGAAATATGGCTCCAGCCGTCCCAGCCCGTGACCGCATCGCCTGCCAGATCCTCGAGCGGCTTCAAGAGCCCGCCTTCCACGAAGCTCGGGATCAGGAAGCCGTCGAAGCCTGCGATATCGGGCCCCGCGCCGGTGGAGAAGTCGAGCGCGAGCTGCTGCGTGAGCTGCTCATCGGAGCCGGCGAATTCGGTGAAGGTGACGTTCACCTCCTCACCCGCGTCCGCCTTCATCTTGGTGAAGGCAGGGATGACGCTCTCCTTGATCCATTTCGCCTGCTCGGAGTTCACACCATCCACCACGCAGCGGCAGGTGATGGTGAGATCGGCCGCCATGGCCGGCGTGGCGAGCGCGGTGGCCGCGGCAAGGCTCATCCATAATGCATGAGAACGAATGCGCATCGCGATTTTCCTCCCTTCGCGACAGAATCCGGCTGCTCGGGCGGCTTCGGCCGCTCCGATCCCGGTGTTTGGCGGAAGCCATCAACCAGTCGTTAAAAGTGAACACGTTTTCAATTTCTCGTCAATGCCGATCTGGAAACCATGACGACTGCATCTCCGCAGAGGTGCCGGAATGTGGAAAATGTCACGATACTGTCGCATTTCCCGGCCGATTTCCCGTATGGCGGCTTGACCGTCGAATGCCGTTGCGAAAGAATAAAAGTGAACACGCTTTCATTAATGCAGGACATGACCGGGTGACGAGCAGGCCCAACGGGAGTTCCCAGCGCGCCACGGCGGAGATGGTGGCCAAGGCGGCACAGGTGTCGCGCGCGGCCGTCTCCCGCGCCTTCAACCCGCAAGCGCCGCTGAAGCCCGAGAAGCGGGCCCGCATCCTGAAGATCGCCGAGGAGCTGAGCTACACGCCCGACCGCGCGGCGCGCGCGCTCGTCACCCGCCGCACGCACCTCGTCGGCATGATCGTGCCGGACGTCTGCAGCCCCTGGGAGGCTCAGGAGATCGATGCGCTCACCACCGCGCTGCAGGCCGAAGGCTTCGCCACCCTGCTTTTCAAGACGCGCACCGACCGCAGCATGGACGAGACGCTGCTTACCTATATGCGCGGCTTCAATCCGGATTCCGTCATCGCGTTTATCGAGAATGTGCGGCCGCACATCCTCTCCCGCTTTCTCGACCGCGCCGTGCCGATCTACGTGAACTATTTCATCGAGGACGGAGCCGACGGGCTGCAACCGGGGGAACCCCGGACCCTGTTCGACCGGCTCGATGTCGACCAATGGGAGGGGATGGAACAGGCGGTGGCGTTGCTCGCGGGCTATGGCTGCCGGCGCATCGCCTATCTCGCGGGCAAGCCGGACTCCTTCGCCGAGCAGGCACGGCGCCGGACGCTGGAGGCCCTGATGGCAAAGCGCGGCCTCGGCCACCCGATCGTCATTCCCGGCGACTTCAGCTATGACGCGGGCCATGCCGGCACGATCGACCTTTTCCGGGTGGGCGAAGGGGCCGATGCCATCTTCGCCGCCAATGACGAGAGCGCCTTCGGCGCGCTCGACGCGCTGCGCCACGAGCTAAGGCTGAGGGTGCCGGAGGATGTGAAGGTGATCGGCTTCGACGACATCGCCCAGTCCCACTGGAAGAGCTACAATCTCACCACGGTGAAGGTGGACCTGGAAGCCCGCGTGCGTGCGCTCGTGCGCCTCATCCTGCGCCGGCTGAAGGACCCGGAAGCCCCCGCCCTTTCCGAAACGGTGCGCACGCGCCTCGTGGTGCGCGGGACGGTGGGTTGAAGGCGAGAGGCGGTTTCCGGAGATGATGGCGCACCTTCGCACCCCCCTCTGGCCTGCCGGCCATCTCCCCCTCAAGGGGGGAGATCAGCTGTCGCGGTGCTTTTCCTCAATCGCCAACGGTGCAGAAGAGGCGCTGGAGCATGCAGCCGGCGCCATCTCCCCCCTTGAGAGGAAGATGGCCCGCAGGCCAGAGGGGGGCGCGGCGGGGCACATACCCGCGCGATTGTTCCCGCTATCGAGCAACCCATGACCACCTCCCGCATCCACCTCGTCTTCAAGACCCATCTGGACATCGGCTTCACCGATCACGCGGAAAAGGTGCGGCGGCTCTATCACGAACGCTTCATCCCGCAGGCGATCGCGACCGGCGAGCATTTCCATGCCGAGGACCCGGCGAACCCGAAATTCGTCTGGACGACCGGCGCCTGGCTGATCTGGGACCATCTGGAAACGCGCTCGCGCGAGGAGGCCGCGCGGCTGGAACGCGCAATCGAGAAGGGCGTGATCCGTTGGCACGGCCTGCCCTTCACCACCCATTCGGAGCTGATGAGCCCGGCGCTCTTCCGGGCGGGCCTGTCCTATGCGGCCGAGCTCGACCAGCGTTTCGGCAAGCGGACCATCGCCGCCAAGATGACCGACGTGCCCGGCCACACGCGGAGCATCGTGCCGCTGATGGCCGAAGCGGGGTTGAAGTTCCTGCATATCGGCGTGAACACGGCCTGCCCCCCGCCGGACGTGCCGGAAATCTTCCGCTGGCGCGCACCCGGCGGCGAGGAAATCGTCGTCATGTACCAGCGCTCCTACGGCGCCACGCACCTGCCGGAAGGTCTGGTCGATGGGCTGAGCTTCGCCCACACCAACGACAATATGGGCCCGCAGCAGATTCACCAGGTGGTGGAGATCCTGCGCGAGATGGGCCACCGCTACCCCGATGCCGAAATCCGCGCGGCGACGCTGGAGGATTATGGCGCGATCCTGTGGGAGAACCGCGCCCGCTTTCCGGTCGTGGAACTGGAGCTGGGTGACAGCTGGATTCATGGCAGCGCCAGCGACCCGGTGAAGATCGCCCGCTTCCGCACGCTTCAGCGGCTCTATGACGGCTTCGAGGCAGCGGAGCTCACAAGCCCCCGCATCGCCTTCGGGCGCCGGCTGGCTCTGGTGGCCGAGCACACCTGCGGCGTGGACGTCAAATCCTTCCTGCGCGACGAGACGGCATGGGACCGGCCCGATTTCGAGGCGATGCGCCAAGGGGATTTCCGCTTCCGCTACACCGAAGCCTCCTGGACCGAGCAGCGCTCCTATCTCGACGAGGCTGTGGCGGCGCTTGCGATCGAGGACCGCGGCCAAGCGGACGAGGCATTGAGGGCGACCGAGGTTCCCGAAGCGATGGAGCCGACCGAGGCGCCCGCGGGCAAGGCGGCGTTTGCGGGAGCGGATGTGGAGCTTGATCGCGAGACCGGCGACATCCTGGCGCTCCAGCTGGGCAGCATGCGGATCGAGGGTGACGGCCCGCTCTTCGGCTACCGCTACGAGAGCTACGACGCCGGCGACATGGCCGTGCATCTCGACAGCTATCTCACCGACCGGCCGGAGTGGGCGATCCTCGACCATGACAAGCCGGGGCTCGGCAAGGCGAAGACGGCCCGCTCGGCGGTGTTCCGTCCGCGCTTCAAGGGAATCGCACAGGAGGCTGGCCGGCTCGTGATCGTCACGGAATTTTCGGGTGAACCACATGAGGCTTTGGGTGCGCCGCGCCGAGTGGACTACCTTCTAGAGCCGCGCGACGAAGGTTTTCAAATCACGGTCGTCCTGCGTGGAAAACCGGCCAACCGCATGCCCGAGGCAGGTTTCGTGGAATTCGCCCCGACGGGTGCCGGCGGTTGGGAACTCCTGAAAACCGGACTGTGGCAGAAGGCGGGGCATGTCGCGCGGCTGGGCGGCGGCGCGCTTCAGGCGATCTTTTCCGCGCGCGCACCAATCGAAGGCGGCAGGATCGAGATCACGCCGTTCGACACGCCGCTCGTGGGACCGCGGGACCACCCGTTCATGGTTTTCCCGCAGGAACCGCCGGCCTATGACGCGGGGCTGCGCTTCAACCTCCACAACAACAAATGGGGAACCAATTTCCCCATGTGGTGGGAAGGCGACTTCGTCTCACGGTTCCTGATTTCCTTCCAGAGCTGAGCCAGCTCATCATCATGCCAAACGCGGCGCGACTACCGTGCGACCGCGCGCTTGCCGTCCCGGTCGAAGACGTGGAGATAACGGCTGGGGAAAGCGATCGACACCGCGCCGCCCGCATCGAGTGCCGCGCGATCGAGCGTGAAGATCTTGAGCGGCAGGCCGTGCAACGTCAGATGCAGGATGATGCCGAAGCCGGTCGGCTCGATGAGATCGACGGAAGCGGGGATACCGTCCGCGTCCTGCATCCCCATCACCACGTGCTCGGGGCGGATCCCAAGCGTCACCGCCGAACCCGGCTCCAGCACGAACGGATGCGGCAGCGGCACCGATACCCCGTCGGCGAGTTTCGCAGCCGGCCCGCTCTCACCTTCCTGATAGCGCGCTGAGAGAAAGTTCATCGCCGGCGAGCCGATGAAGCCCGCGACGAAGAGATTGGCCGGACGGTCGTAGAGTTCGAGCGGGCTCCCCACCTGCTGCACCACCCCGCCATGCATGGCGACGATGCGGTCGGCCAGCGTCATGGCCTCGATCTGGTCATGGGTGACGTAGATGGAGGTGGCACCGAGCTGCTGGTGGAGCTTCTTGATCTCCGCCCGCATCTGCTCGCGCAGGCGCGCGTCGAGGTTGGAGAGCGGCTCGTCGAAGAGGAATACCTTCGGGTGCCGCACGATCGCCCGCCCCATGGCCACGCGCTGGCGCTGACCGCCCGAGAGCGCCTTGGGCCGGCGTTCGAGCAGCGGCTCGAGCCCCAGCTTGCCCGCCGCGTCGGTGACGGCGGACGCGATCTTCTCGCGCGCCGCCCGCCGCAGCCGCAGACTGTAGCTCATATTGCCGGCCACGGTCATGTGCGGATAGAGCGCGTAGGACTGGAAGACCATGGCGATGTCGCGGTCCTTGGGCGCAAGCTCGTTCACGCGCGCGCCGCCGATGCGGATCTCGCCTTCGATCACCTCTTCGAGACCCGCGATCATCCTGAGAAGCGTGCTCTTGCCGCAGCCGGAGGGGCCGACCAGCACGACGAACTCCCCGTCGCCGATCGTAAGCTCCACGCCGTGGAGGACGGGCACCTTGCCATAGGCCTTGTGGAGATTGTCGATGTCGATGGTCGCCATGGAGATCCCCTCAGCCCTTTACGGCGCCGGCCGTCAGGCCCTGCACGAGATAGCGTTGGATGAACAGGAAGAAGAGGCAGGCCGGGATGAGCGCCAGCACGCCCGCCGCCATCATCTGCCCGAAATCGACGGAGAATTTGGAGACGAATGTGAGCAGCCCCACCGGGAAGGTGGCCGCGTCGTTGCCGGAGATCAGCATCAACGCGAAGAGGAGCTCGCTCCAGGCTGCCGTGAAGACGAAGCCGAGTGTGGCCGCGATGCCCGGCAGCGTGAGCGGCAGGATGATCTGGCGGAAGGCCATGAAGCGGCTGGCGCCGTCTATCATCGCCGCCTCCTCCAGGTCCTTCGGGATGCCGTCGAAGAAGGACTGCATGAGGAAGGTGGCGAAAGGCACGTTGAAGGCCGCGTAGACGATGATCAGCCCCGTCAGGCTGTTGGTGAGGCCGAGCGGCGAGAGCATCTTGAAGATCGGCGCCACCAGCATGACCAGCGGGAACATCTGCGTCACCAGCATCAGGGCGACGATCCAGTATTTCGCGCGGAAGGAGAAGCGCGAAAGCGCATAGCCCGAAAGCGCCGCCAGGATGGTGACCACCACCGCGGTGGAGCCGGCGACAATCACGCTGTTGCGGAAGAAAATCGGGAAGGCGCTGTGGGCCAGCACGAAACGGAAATGCTCCAGGCTCGCCCGCGACGGCCAGAGCCGCACGCCCTCCGAATAGAGGAGGTCGTTGGGCGTGACGGAGACCTTGAGCAGCCAGAACAGGGGAAAGAGCGCAAAGGCGACATAGACGAGGATCGCTGTCCGGTGGAGAATCGTGGGCAGAAGGGATTTCGAGCGCATCGTCTCAATCCCTCTCGAGCAGCGTCTGGCGCAGGAGCACGATCAGCAGCGAATAGGCGAGCAGCAGTCCGAGCAGCACGAGCGCGATGGCCGAGGCATAGCCGAAATCGAGTTTCCTGAAGGCCTGGGTGAAGATGTAGCTTGCCACGATCTGCGTGCGGTCGGCCGGCCCGCCCCCCGTCATGACGATGATCAGGTCCGCGAAATTGGAGATCCACACCGTACGCAGGAGTACGGTGATGGCGATGGTGGGCGCGAGGAAGGGCAGCGTGATGGAAAGGAAGCGCCGCGCCGGCCCCGCGCCGTCGATCGCCGCCGCCTCGTAGAGGTCACGCGGGATCGCCTGGAGCGCGGCCAGGAGCGTAATGGCAAAGAAGGGAATGCCCCACCAGACATTGGCGACGATCGGCCCCCACATGGCAAGCTGCGGGTCCGACAGGATGTTGGCGGGCTCGCTCATGATCCCCAGCGCATAGAGCCAGTGCGGCAGAGGTCCAATCACCGGATTGAAGAGCCAGGCCCAGTTGAGGCCTGCAAGGAAGCTCGGCACCGCCCAGGGCAGGAACACCAGCGCCTGGACGACCATGCGGCCGGGAAAGGGCCGGTCGAGCAGCAGCGCGAGGATCAGGCCGAAGGCGAATTGCAGGGCGACGGACGCCCCGGTCCACCAGAGCGTGTTCCTCAGCGCCCGGTAGAAGGCCTGGTCCTGTGAAAGCGCGCGGAAGTGTTCGAGCCCGATGAAGCCGCCCGAGAAAGGGTTCAGGATCTGGACGTCGCGGAAGGCATAGGAAATGCCGAGCACCAGCGGCACGAGCATGACGGTGGCGATGAGGATCAACGCCGGAGCGCTGTAGAGATAGGGCTCGGACGCATGCGCGATCCGCTTGCGAAGCGGGCGCCGGTCAGCCTGCCTTACGGGGCGCGGGGCGGTGATGTCCATTGGGCCGGAGTTGCTTCCTTACCGGTACGTTCGGAATGTGCCGACGGACGGGAGCACGACCGGACCATCTCCAAATTCGAAGATGGCCCGTGCCGTTTCCGTTACTGTCTCAGCGGACTACTGTTTCTGCTCCGCCAGATATTTCTGCTGCGCCTTCGTGAGATAGTCGGCCCATTGATTGGCGAGCTCTTCCGGCGTGATCTCGCCGAGCAGCGCCTGCTGCGAGGTGGTGATCACCAGCGCATCCTTGAAATAGGCGAACTCCTCCAGATAGGTGGGCATCACCGTGGGCACGACATCCATATCGGCCAGCTCCTCGAACCAGCCCTTGAACTGGTCCCCCGCATAGAACGGATCCTCCTCGGCCGACTTGTGCACCGGCAGCGCGCCGGTGCGCTTGTTCCACGCGATATTGCCTTCCGGCCCTTCGAGCGTGGCGATCAGCTTCCAGGCGAGGTCCTTGTTCTCGCTGGAGGCGAACATCGACCAGCCGGCGTAGCCGATGGTCGGGAAGGCCTTGCCGTCCGGCCCCTTGGGCATGGGGGCGACGCCGAAATCCTCGGGCTTCATGCGCTGCGCGATGGCGATCAGCGCATCGGGGTCCTGGTCGAGGAAAGCGCAGGTGCCGGTATAGAATCCGGCCACGATCTCGTTGAAGCCCCAGTTGACGCTGTCCTTCGGCGCAAGCCCGTTCTTGTAGAGGTCGATCACCCATGTGAGGCCCTTCACCCAGCCCTCCTCGTTGAGCTTGGAGGTACCGTCGGGGTTGAAGAACTCGTTCGAGCCCGCCATCGTGGCGCCGAACATCATCCAGCCGTTGAGGCCGCCCGGCCCGCCGCGCAGGCAATAGCCGTATTTGCCCGGAAGCTGGGAAACGGCCTCCGACGCCTTGACGAATTCATCCATCGTCTTCGGAGGCTCGGAGACGCCGGCCTCCTCGAGCAGTTTCTTGTTGTAGAACATGGCGCGGAGATAGAAGCCGTAGGGCAGCATATAGGCCGTGTTGTCGACATCCCGGCCGAGTTCCAGCGCACGGTCGGTGAGTCCATCCGTGTGCTCCCACTCCGCGAGGTAGGGCTCCAGGCTCTCCAGCATGCCGTTGTTGGCGTAGAGCGCCAGCCAGGTATCCGGCATCTCCATCACATCGGGCACATCGCCGGCCGAGACCATGGTGGCGAATTTCTGGAAGGCCTCGCCCCAGGGAAGCGAGACGATCTCGACCTTGGTGCCGGGATTGGCTTCCTCGAACTGGCCCACGATGGATTTGAGCGTCTCGGTCCGCTCGGGGCTCGTGATCACCTCGACGAGCTTCAAGGTGGTGTCGGCCATGGCCGTCCCCGTCATCAGGGAGGCGAAGGCCGTTGCGATCAGCAGTTTCCTCATTTTCGTTTCCCCTTTCTTCTTGTCGGTTTCTCACTCATGCGCTGGACGCCGCGGCGATGGCGGCCTCCAGGTCGCGCCAAAGTGCCTCGGCTCCCTCGAGCCCCACATGCAGGCGGACGGACCGCGGGCTGATGCCGAAGGCGACCGCGGAATTGGGCTCCGCCTTCTGCTGCAGCACGACCTCGCCGGGAACGACGAGGCTTTCGTGCCCGCCCCAGCTCACGCCGAGCTTGAAGAGGCGAAGGCGATCGACGAAGGCGCGGACATCCACGCCGTCGTGGAAGATGAAGGAGAAGAGCCCGGATGTGCCGGCAAGCCCCGCCGGCAGGCGGTTTCCGAGGCCGGGATGGCAGACCTCCTCCACCATGGGATGCGCCTGGAGACGGGTCGCGATCGCCATGCCCGCCTCCTGATGCGCACGCATGCGCACGGGCAGCGTGCGCATGCCGCGGATGAGCAGCCAGGCATCGAAGGGCGAAAGCTTGCCGCCGAGATAAGGATAGGTTTCCGCGCGGATACGGCCGATCAGCTCTTTTGAGCCGGCGACCACGCCCGCCACCACGTCGCTGTGGCCACCCAGATATTTCGAGGCGGAATGAACGACGAGGTCGACGCCGAGGAAAAGCGGGCGCTGGAAAACCGGACTGGCCCAGCTGTTGTCGATGATGCTCAGCACGCCCGCCCTCCTCGCAAGGGCAGCAAGCGCGCCGACGTCATGGGTTTCCATCACCCAACTCGTCGGACTTTCCATGTAGAACAGCTTCGCGCCGGGAAGCGCCCTGGTCACCGCCTCCTCGTCGCGGCCGTCCACATAGACGACCTCGACGCGCATGCGCTTCAGCACCGTGCCGAAGAGGCGGAAGGCGTCCGGATAGACGTGCCGCACGGCGACGATGCGGTCGCCCGGTTCCACGAAGCTAAGCACCGCCGAAGAGATGGCCGCCATGCCGCTCGCAAAGCCCAGCGCGTCTTCCGCGCCCTCCAGCTTCGCCAGCATCTCCTCGAACATGCGCACGGTGGGGTTCAGCCCGCGCGTATAGGTCGGCCGCACCTTCTCGCCGCGATAGGTGGCGAGCATCTCGTCATAGTCCGAGAACGTGAACAGCGAGGTCTGCACGATCGGCGGCACGACCGCCTCGAACGCATTGGCCGCGTCGTGGGCGACGGTGAGCGAGGCTTCGTCGAAACTGTCCTGCCCGTCGCTCATCGCGACATTTCCTCGATGTCCTCCTCGACGATGTCGAGGATCTTCAGTGTCTTCTCCCGCGCTCGCTCGGTGTCCTGCACCACGATGGCGTCGAAGAGCTCGCGGTGGAACGGGAAGGAGCGGCCGGCGAAATCCTGCCGCTCGAAGGGATGTTCCCAGAAGCGCTGGAAGGCACCACGCATCTGCTCCAGGATCTGCCGAAAAAGCGGGTTGTGCGCGGCATCGTAGATCGCGAGATGGAAAGCGAGATCCTCCGGGCCGGACGTGCCCTTGGCCAGATGCACGCGCTCCATCTCGTTGAGTTTCTCCTCCATGAGGGCGATGTCCTTGACCGTGCGGCGCCTCGCGGCGAGCACGCTCGCCTCCGCCTCGATGCAGCGGCGCACCTCCAGCGTCTGCAGGAGCGCGTCGCGCAAATGCACGGCATTGAGCGACAGCGGCATGTGGATCGTGCTCGCCGAGACCGGCTTGACAAGATAGGTGCCGCTGCCCCGCCGCGTCTGCAGAACGCCCAGCGCCTCGAAGCGGCGGATGACCTCGCGGATGGTCGAGCGCCCGACCTTCAGCGCCGCCATCAGTTCCCGCTCGGCCGGCAGCCGGTCGCCGCTCTTCAGCTTCGCCCTCTCGATATAGGCCGCAAGAGCATCCGTCACCTGCTGAATCCGGTCCTGAACCGGCAGCGATCCAATATCCAGCCGTTCACGCATGGAGACGTCTTCCCCTCGAGCCAGCCTTTAAATTGGTCTGACATCCGAGCGATTTTAAGTCGGAAAAAGCGGACGGGTCAACACACCGCCCCGCAGCCCTGTGCATATCACGGATTGGCGGCTCAGGCGCCGTAGCGTTCTGTACGGATGACCTCCGCGGGAATGCCTGCCGCGAGCGCTCCGTCTGCTGCCGAATTCACGAAGGCGTTGGAGCCGCAGACGAAGACGTGTTTCGGCGCGACGGGCATTCGTGCGACGACTTCCGACATCAATGCGGCATCGATCCGGCGCGGATAGTCGCCGTCGCGCCGCGGCGTGTCGCGCGTGAGCGACAGCACGAGCGTGAAGCCGTTGTCGAGGCGCGCCAGTTCCAGAAGTTCACCCCGATAGAGAACGTCGTCCCAGGTCCGTGCCGAAAGCAGGAGCAGGACAGGCACAACCGACCCCGTCGAATGCCGATGGCGGATCATCGCCATCAGCGGCACCAGGCCGGAGCCTCCTCCCACCAGGAGCAGCGGCCCGCCATCCTCCACGGACCAGACGAAATGGCCGCCGAGCGGGCCGCGCAATTCGATCTCGTCGCCCATCTCGGCCACATCATGGAAGAAGGGCGACACCTCGCCGTCGTCCAGCCGGTCGATGGCGAGTTCGATCTCGCCCGGATTGTCAGGCGCCGAGGCGATCGAATAGCTGCGGACGGCGCTGTAGCCGTCCGGCGCGGTCAGCCGCAGGTCGACATATTGCCCCGGACGGTGGGTGAAGGGCCTGGGCAAGGCGAAGAAGAAGCTCTTGATGCGCGCGGTGCGCGGGATGATCGCAGTGATCGTTGCGGCCTGCCACTGCGCCGCCGCCGGCGGAACGGCGTCAGTCATGCGTGTAACGCTGCTCGCGCCAGGGATCGCCGTAGATATGATAGCCGCGCAGCTCCCAGAAGCCCGGCTCATCCCGCTCGGTGAACTGCAGTCCGTTGATCCATTTCGCAGATTTCCAGAAATAGAGATGCGGTACGAGCAGCCTTGCCGGCCCGCCATGATCTGCCTCGATCGGCCGCCCTTCGTAACGAAACGCGATCATGGCCTTTCCGCCCGTCAGGTCCTTGAGCGGCACATTGGTCGAATAGCCGTCGAAGGAATGGGCGAGCATGAAGGGCGTCGGCGGCTCGCCGATGCCGGCCTCCGCCAGCACGTCGTCGATCAAGACGCCTTCCCACGCGGTGTCGAGCTTGGACCACGCGGTGACGCAGTGGATGTCGCGCGTCATCCTTGTCATCGGCAAACCGTTGAACTCGGCCCAGTTCCATGTCCTGACCGGCCTCGGACCGATCTTCAGCGTGAAGGACCATTTCTCCGGCGTGATCCTGGGTGTCGGCCCGGCCGAAAGCACCGGGAAATCCTGCACCAGATGTTGGCCGGGAGGAATGCGGTCTGCCTCGCCTTCTGCCCGGCCTCGGCCGGTGAACCCTCGCGTCACCATCGTCGTCTCCTCGCTATCGGGCGGACATGTCATTGATGGCACGAGGTTCGCTCCACCGCCAGCGCCCATGCGCGGCCGGGCGGGACAAAAGAGCAGCTTCAGCGCAGCCGCGCCGAGCGGACCGATATGACGAAGATCGGGCCGTCATCATCAGCCACTTCCATTTTCCAATCCGTCCCGATCGGTAATGTGCCGTCCAGATCCTTTATCATCTCGCCGCAGGTGGTGATTGCCTCACTCCACGCCGCGTTCGGGTCGGGAAGTTCGATATCGCTGTTTGCTGCAGTCCGCGCGCATTCGCCGGCGACGTGGAAGAAGTAGCGTGGCATGGTTTTCGCCCCACAAACTATGATTTTCTGGTTTTCGCGCGAGCAGGCATGGCAACCTTGCTCTCTTCCTCGAGCACCGTGCGAACCTCTTCGTGGGATGCGCCCGCTTCGGGATGGGCTTTCAGAAGCTCTTCCGCCTTGGCTTCGGTATCCAACGGAGCGTCGGCCTGCAAAACGGCGTCGGCAATATCGACGGCCAGCGGTAAGGTCGGCATCATCGTCTCCTCGCACCCCGCCGCGAGCCCGATCATCCCGGCCCAAACACCCAAGCCCGAAGGGTGTTCCCGCCGTCAGGGGCTGTAATCGAACCCTATGTCCAGTACGGGGGCACTGTGCGTGATCCAACCGACGGAGATGAGGTCCACCCCCGAAGCGGCGATCGCCGGCGCGGTCTCCCGCGTCACACGGCCCGAGGCCTCGGTGATCGCTCGCCCGGCAGTGATCTCCACTGCGCGGGCAAGTTGTGCAGGCGCCATATTGTCGAGCAGCACGGCATCCGCGCCGAGCGCAAGCACCTCCTCGAGCTGATCGAGCGTATCCACCTCCACCTCGACCTTGACCATGTGGCCCGCATGCGCCCGCGCCCGCTCGATCGCGGAGCGGACGCCGCCGGCGATCGCGATGTGGTTGTCCTTGATGAGAATGGCGTCGTCGAGACCGAAGCGATGGTTCGACCCGCCGCCGGCACGCACCGCGTATTTCTCGAGCGCGCGCAGGCCGGGCGTGGTCTTGCGCGTGCAGACGATCTGCGCCTTGTGCCCCTTCACCGCTTCCACGATGGAGGCAGTCGCCGTGGCAATGCCGCTCAGATGGCAAAGGAAATTGAGCGCCGTGCGCTCGGCGGTGAGAAGGCCGCGTGCGGGGCCGCTGACGCTGGCGATGACGTCGCCCGCGCCGACCACGCTGCCGTCCGGCCGCTCGACCTGCATCGATATCGCAGGATCGACGAGGCGGAAGGCGAGTGCGGCAACATCGAGTCCGGCGACCACGCCCTGCTGCCGGGCGGTAAGCGTCAGTTCGGCAGGGAAGCCGACCGGCACGACGGCATCCGTGGTGAGATCGCCCGCGCGGCCGAGATCCTCGACGAGGGCCGCCCGGACCAGGGGCTCGAACATGACCGTGGGAAGCGGCGGAAGCTCCATCTCAAGCATACTCCATCTCATGCACTCCGAGCCAACGACGCGGCCGGTTCCAAAGCAAGGTTGCGCGCCGCCGCCAACGCCTGTTCCAGCGTGAGGCGGGTATGCACCGCGCGACTGTTCCGATCGGGGAAATCGGAGCGGAAATGCGCGCCACGGCTCTCCTCCCGCGCGAGAGCCGAGACGGCCATCATCAACGCGATCGCCGCGGGATCGGAAGCAGGGCCGGGGCACTCGATGAAAGGCAGGAGCGCAGCGACCGCGTCGCGTAAGGTCTCGCCGTCGCGCGAAACGCCCAAGGCGCGGGAGACGATCGGGCGCACGGCCGAAGCATCGACCCGGGCGGCCGTGGGAAGGGAGACCGGCCGCGGCCGCAGGCGATCGGCCGTGCCGGCGATGCTTTCCGCCACACAGCGGCCAAACACGGCGGCCTCGATGAGCGAATTGCTGGCGAGCCGGTTGGCGCCGTGCAGACCGGTGGAGGCCGCCTCGCCGCAGGCCCAGAGGCCGGAAACGGAACTGCGCCCCTCGCCGTCCACGGCGATGCCGCCCATGTGGTAGTGCACGGCAGGGCGGATCGGGATCGGCTGCCGCGACGGGTCGATGCCCGCAGCCTTGCAGGAGGCGTCGATGCCGGGAAAACGCCGGGCGAAGCGGCCCCCGAGCGCCCCTCGTGCATCGAGGTAGACGCGATGACCCTGGGCGAGATGAGCAGCCACCGCGCGGGCCACGACATCGCGCGGCGCAAGCTCCGCTCCGGGCACACCTGCGAGGAATCGGCGGTCCGTCTCGTCGATGAGAATGGCCCCTTCCCCACGCACGGCCTCGCTGACGAGACGCATCGGCCGGTTCGCCCCGTCGAGCGCAGTGGGATGGAACTGCACGAATTCGAGATCGCGAAGCGCCGCGCCCGCGCGGGCGGCGAGCGCCAGGCCCTGGCCGATCGAGCCCAAGGGGGTCGTGGCATCGTCGTATAGCCCGCCGATGCTGCCGGTGGCGACCACCACGCGACCGGCGGCAAGCAGCACAGGCCCTGACGGGCCGGAGGCGACGACCCCGGAGACGGCGCCGTCATCCGTGACGAGCCGCCGCGCCTCGAAGCCTTCCAGCACGGTGATGGAGGGGGTCCGGCGCACGGCGGCAACGAGCGCGCGCATGATCTCGCGGCCCGTGGCATCGCCTTCCGCATGGACGATGCGGCGGCGGCTGTGCGCCGCCTCCAGCCCGAGGAGCAGCGCACCGTCGGGACCCCGGTCGAAGCGGACGCCGAAACGTGCCAAGTCTTCGACGGCGCGAGGTGCCGCGCTGACCACCTTGCCCACGATCTCCGGGTCGCAGAGCCCGTCGCCTGCCGCGAGCGTGTCGGCCCGATGCAGCTCGGGATCGTCGTCCGCCCCCATGGCCGCCGCGAGACCGCCCTGCGCCCAGCCGCTCGACGCTTCCTGCCCGAGAGGCGCTTTCGACAGAACGACCACGGGCGCGGGCGAAAGATGAAGTGCGGTGGCGAGCCCGGCGAGACCAGCGCCGACGATCACCGGCCGGCCACCGAGGTCACGAAGATCGATGCCGTTCATCTGACCGCGAGCATCCGCTCGACGGCGTGCCGCGCGCGCTCGGCTATCTCCGCACCGACCGTCACCTCGTGCCGGTTTTCCTCCAGCGCCCGGCGAATATTGCCCAGCGTGATGCGCTTCATGTGCGGGCAGAGATTGCAGGGGCGCACGAACTCGACGTCCGGATGGGCCACGGCGACATTGTCGCTCATGGAGCACTCCGTCATCAGCACCACGCGCCGCGGCTTCTCCTTCCCCACATAGGCCGACATGGCGGCCGTGGAGCCGGAGAAATCCGCCTCCGCCACCACCTCCGGCGGGCACTCGGGATGGGCGAGCACGACGACGCCGGGGTTCCCCTCCCGCAATTCGCGGATATCGGCGGCCGTGAAGCGCTCGTGCACCTCGCAATGGCCCTTCCAGGCGATGATCTCGACCTCCGTTTCGGCCGCGATGTTCCGTGCGAGATACTCGTCGGGGATCATGATCACGCGGGGAACGCCGAGCGACTCCACCACTGCACGGGCGTTTCCGGACGTGCAGCAGATATCGGATTCGGCCTTTACCGCCGCCGATGTGTTGACATAGGTGACGACGGGAACGCCCGGATAATGACGGCGCATCAGCCGCACATCTTCCGCGGTGATGGAGTCGGCCAGCGAGCATCCTGCCCCCATGTCCGGGATGAGCACGGTCTTTTCCGGATTGAGCAGCTTCGCCGTCTCGGCCATGAAGTGGACGCCGGCGAGCACGATGACATCGGCGTCGGTGTCCACCGCCTCACGCGCAAGCGCCAGGCTGTCCCCCACGATATCAGCCACGCAGTGGAAGATCTCCGGCGTCTGGTAATTGTGCGCCAGGATCACGGCGTTGCGCCGCCGTTTAAGGTCGAGGATGGCCTCGATATCGCCAACGAAAGCCGGCCATTCGACCGGCGGGATCACGCGCCTCACCTTCTCATAAAGCGCGTCGGTTCGCCTGGGGGTGTCGAGCACGGGCGGCCTCCATTATGCTCAATCAGAGTATATCTTAGATATGCTTACTTTGAGCATAAGCAATGTCAAGCCCTCATGACGGGTAATTTTGTCCCTGCGACCGTTCGCTCCATCAGAACGCCGGGACGGAAACGGAAGAGCTTCGCCGGGCGCCCGCCCGTCTCGGAGGTGGTCTCTCCGGTCTCCTCCACCAGTTCCTGCTGCTCGATGAGCCGCCGGAAATTCTGCTTGTGGACGAGGCGGCCCGCGAGCGCCTCCACCGCTCGCTGCAACTGCAGAAGCGTGAAGACGGGCGGCATCAGCTCGAACACCACGGGGCGGTATTTGATCTTGGTGCGCAGCCGCGCGATTCCCGTGGCGAGGATGCGCCGGTGGTCGGCGATCATCGCGCGGCCGGAAGCGGGCGGCGCATCGCCTCCCTCCCTGCCCCGAAGCGCCTCCTCGACAAGGCCGGCTTCGTAAAGAAGCTCATAGCGCTGCAGCACGAGTTCTTCGTTCCACGGCCGGTCATCGAGACCGAAGGCAATCGCGGCGCGGTGCCGCCGCTCCTCGAGTGATTGTCCGCGCTCTTCCGTCCAGGCCTCGAGCCGCGGCAGGATGACCTCGGGGAGGATGGCCGGCGGGCCTTCGCGGTGGTCCTCCCACGGGAAATAGTCGTACCAGCTCCGCCAGTCGCGCGGCCGGTCGTTTTCCGTCCGCTCGTCGCGCGTAAGGCCCAGATAACTGATCGAGATCGCCCGCTGCGTCAGCTCGTCCGCGATGCGGTCGCGGTCAGCGAAGGTGTAGAGCTGCTCGATATAGCCGAGCGGATGCCCGGTCTGCTGCTCCACCCAGTCGCGAAGGCCCGCCTGCAATGAGCGATGGCCGAGCTCGAACGGCCCGGAGGGCAGAGCGCTTCCCTGCCGGATCGCCAGCACACGGGGATTGCCGTCGATGACCGCCGCCACGACGGCGATCAGATCGACCTTGACCTCGCGGCGCTGATGGGGATCTTCCGTCACGTCTGTCTTGCCCTGGCTCATCCTGCTCCGTTCTATGAGGGTCGGATGAAGAGCATGTATCAGCAGCGGCGGCCCGGCGAAACACCGCGTGGAGCGGAGGGCCGTTGCCATAGGAAGCGAATTTCCTCTTCGCAACTGCACAATTCTATGCGAAACGCACGCACCAGCAGTTGCCTCTGGAGGACCTGTCATGAGCGCAACAGGAGGAGCGAAAGCGATCGTTCCGCCGGATATAGCAGCGGCCAAGGGCGGGCAGCCGCTCGTCTGCCTGACGGCCTATACCACGCCCGTCGCCAGGCTCGTCGATCCCCATTGCGATATCGTGCTGGTGGGCGACAGCGTCGGCATGGTGCTGCACGGCCTGCCTTCGACGCTGGGCGTGACGCTGGACATGATGATCATGCATGGCAAGGCCGTGCGGCGCGGCATGGAGCAGGCGCTAATGGTGGTCGACCTGCCTTTCGGCTCCTATGAGGAAAGCCCGGAGCAGGCCTTCCGCAGCGCCGCCCGCGTGATGGCCGAGACCGGTTGTGCGGCCGTCAAGCTCGAGGGCGGCGAAAGCATGGCCGCGACCATCCGCTTCCTCGTGGCGCGCGGCGTGCCGGTGATGGCCCATGTGGGCCTGACGCCGCAGGCGGTGAACGCCTTCGGCGGCTACCGCGTCCAGGGCAAGGGCGCCGACGGCGACCGCGTGCTGCGTGACGCGCTCGCGACAGCCGAGGCCGGCGCCTTTTCCGTCGTGCTGGAGAAAGTGCCAGAACAGCTCGCCCGCCGGATCACGGAGGAGGTCTCCATTCCGACCATAGGCATCGGCGCCTCGCCGGCCTGTGACGGACAGATCCTGGTGGTGGACGACATGCTGGGCATGTTCACCTCCTTCCGGCCGAAATTCGTCAAGCGCTATGCGGAACTGGCGGAGAACGCCGAGGCCGCGGTCGCCGCCTATGCCGAGGACGTGCGCACGCGCCGGTTTCCCGCGCCCGAGCACGTCTTCGGCGATGTGCCGGGGCCGAAGGGAGAAGACAAAGGATGAGTGTTCCGATCGTCCGCACCGTCAGGGAGCTGCGTGCTGCGGTGGCGGAGTGGCGACGGGAGGGTTCCCGCGTCGCCGTCGTCCCCACCATGGGCGCGCTGCACGAGGGGCATCTGAGCCTCGTGCGCGCGGCGCTTGGCCGGACGGAGCGGGTGATCGTCACGCTCTTCGTGAACCCGAAGCAGTTCAACAACGCCGCCGACCTCGCCGCCTATCCACGCACCGAACATGAGGACGCCGCCAAGCTTGCTCCGCTCGGCGTCCAGATGCTCTACGCGCCGGACGCGTCGGAAATCTATCCGGAGGGCTTCTCGACCACGGTCTCGGTGAGCGGCGTGAGCGAGGGCCTGTGCGGCGCATTCCGTCCCGGCCATTTCGACGGCGTGGCGACAGTGGTCACGAAGCTCTTCCTGCAGACCGGCGCCGACTTTGCCTTCTTCGGCGAGAAGGATTTCCAGCAGCTCCATGTGGTGCGCCGCCTCGCGCGCGATCTCGACATCCCGATCGTGATCGTCGCCTGCCCCACGGTGCGCGAGGAGGACGGGCTCGCCCTGTCTTCCCGCAATGTCCGCCTTTCGCCCGAAGAGCGCCGGGCAGCGCCTGAACTGGCAAGGATCCTCTTTGCGACCGCCGGGCGGCTGACCGGGGGCACCCCCATCGGGGAGACCCTCGCGCAGGCGCGGCGCGCGATACTCGCGGCGGGCTTTACCGAAGTGGAGTATCTCGAATTGCGGGCGGAAAAGGACCTTGCGTCAATGGAGGCGCTCGACCGCCCGGCGCGCCTGCTTGCCGCCGCCTGGCTGGGCGCGACACGCCTCATCGACAATGTGGCCGTTGCGCCACCCCGCGACTGAGAAGCAGCGCATCATCTTTTCCGAAAAAAGCGCCCCCGCCTGTTGGTCTGGCGGGAGCGAGGCTGCGGTCAGAATTTGCCGACGACGTTGAGGAAGACGCCCTGGTCGTCGAGGGTGAGGTCGCGGAGATCGTCGGAGAAGCGCCCGAAATTGTATCCGACACCGACCTTGAAGTTGTTTCCGACATGGCGGTAGAGGGCGGCGAGCGCGCCCCAATCCGTGGTGTCGGCCTCGGGCATGTGGAGCGCGCGGCCCTCGATGAGCACGTCCCAGCTCTTGATCAAATGCAGGTCGGCGCGCAGCACGCCGAGATGGGCGGACGAGGCCTGCCACTCCTCCTCGAAGGTGGAGCCGCCGCCGGTGCGGTATTTGACCTCGCTGTAGCGGAAGCCGTATTTGCCGCCGACCGACAACCACGGGGTGAGATCGTAGATGAGGTCGGCCGAGACGATGTGGCTGCGCTGGGCGGGAGCGAAACTGTCACCCGTGGCGCCGCTGATGAGCTGGTTGTTGCCCGGCAGGTCGTAAAGCCAGGTGTATTTGAACAGCGCGTTGAGCTTCTCGTTGTCGACCGGCCGGTAGGCATAGCCGACGGAAGCCTCCACATAGTCGGTGTTGGCGAAGGAGGTCGAGGAGGACTGGGTGTCGGAGACGACCGCGTCGATATGGGCGAGGAGCCGCCAGTCGGGACTGGTCTTCCAGCTCAGGCCCGCGGCGAGGAGATAGGTGTTCTGGTCCCGCGTGCCGTCGTCGGAGCGCTCGATGCGCACCTCGCCGCGCACACGGGCCTTGATGCCTGCCTCCTCGTCCTTGTAGCCGATGGCGAGCGAAGGGGCGTAGCGGTCGAAGTCCTCCTGCTGGACGCCTTCGCTCACGGTATTGTCGCGCACGCGGCCGATCTCGAGGCCGGCATCGACCGTCCACATGGCGTCGGGCGTGTAGATCACGCCGTAGGTCTGGGTCAGCGAATGGCGCTCGCCGAACATGTCGTAGGTCGATTCCGAATAGGCGGACGTCGTCTCGCCCATGGTGCGCTTCATGCCGGCGACGATCGCGCCCTTGTCGTAGCCGAAGGGCTCGTAGTCGCGGTCGAGGTCGAAGGCGCGGTCGGGATCGAGCTTGTAGCCGACATAGTAGTGGTCGTTGGCCGTCGGATCGTAGGTGATGCCGGCGAGCGCGCCGAGCCCGTGCGTGCCGTAGGAGACCTCGCCGGAAAGCGCGATCTTGTCGGTGAGCCTGAACTCGGTGCCGATGCCGGCACGGTCGTTGCGGTCGATGTCGTCGGCGCGGTCCAGCGTGCCCTGCGCGAAGGCATAGACCAGCCGGTCCTCGTCGATACGGTAGTCGACGCGCACGCCCGCGTCGACGCGCGAGCCGTCATAGCCCGACTTGCCGGCATCGATCGCCCTGGGCGACATCAGCTCCGTGTAGGAGACGCCGAAGGAGACCTTCCAGTGCCGGTCGAACTCCCAGGAGACCGTGCCTTCGCCGTTGCGCTGCGACTGGCCGTCGTCGTCACTCAAGTCGTCATAGGAGAAGCCGAGAGTGAGGTTCTCCGTCACGTCGACTTTGCCATCCACGCCCCAGATGCGCCGGTTGACGGCCGCATAGTCGTAAAGGGTTGAGAAGCCCCTCTCCTTCTCCTCGTAATAGGCCCCGATGCGGCCTTTCACGGGCGCGCCGAGCTCTTGGAGATCCGCTTCGCCTTCAACGCGCCAAGCCGTGCCCTCGTCGTCTTCCGGGTCGTAGGCCTCCCCGTCATTGCCCCAGGTGAGTCCGCCGTCGGAGGATTGCGACAGGTCGAAGCCGCGGCCCTTGGAATGGGCGATCTCGGCCTTGAGCCACGTCTTTTCGGACCGGCGCAGCGTGATATCGGCCCCATAGGCCTTCTGGTCGGCCATGTCGGTCGAATCGTCCATGCCGGTGACGCCGACGCGCACATGATCGTTGAACCAGTGCTGCGCCCGCCCGCCATAGACATAGCCGTCGACGTCCGATGCCACCGGCTCGTACTCGTAATTGACGGTCAGGTAGAGCTTGCCGCCCCCGAGTGCCGTCTCGCGCACGGGGCTTGCCGTTCCGGTCATGGAGGTGAGCGGGCGGCGCAGGATGATCACGCCCTGCATGTAATCAAAGGAGTAGTCGTCGCCATAGACGAGCACCTGGCGCGAGAGCACCCGGCCGGTGACCGGATCGCGCGTCTCCACCGCCACGGTCTCGGAGCCTTCGACGATGTCCTGGCGCTGCAGGAAATAGGCCGAGCCGCCGGTACCCAGGAATTCCTCGCGCGAGGGCAGCGTGTCGGGCTGGGCGGCATAGGCTTCCACTTCCGTGCGCCGCTCGCCGAAGGAGGTGGTCTCTTCGGACCTGTAGACGGCGGAAGCGCCGTAGAGCGCCCGGTCGGAGCGCAGGAACTCCGTGCCGGAAACCTCGGTCTTGTAATTGCCCCACCTGACATGGCTGTCGCCGCGCTCCAGCCGCACGTAGAACTTGCCCTTGGTGGGCGCATCCTCGACGAAGGTCGAATCGTCGCCATAGACGGGATAGTAGTCGTCCGGATCGAGTCGGCGCAGGATCTGGCGCGGGTCCTGGCTGTCCAGGTTGCGGAAGAGCTCGTCGAGTTCGTCCTCGCCCGTGTCGGCCGCGGCCGTAAGCAGGTATTTGCCCTTGATCTTACCCTTCAGGTAGAAGGCGAGCCGTCCCTTGGAATAGACCTCGTCATATTCGCCCGGCCGCACGTCCTCGACATGGTCGTCGCCCGTGCGCTTGCCGATGGTGAGATCGGCCAGCGCCACATAGAACCAGTCGTTGTCGGGGATGTTGATGTCGCGGGTAAATTTCAGCCCGCCCGATTTCGAAGGGCCGCTGACGCCCACCTTCACCGCATGATCGCCGGGCGGCAGGATACGCTGCACGACGAAGGACTGGTTCGGGTCGAGGGGAATCTCCTCGCCCAGCACGGAAACGGCAAAGCCGGGCGGCACATGGCGGCCGTAGACCGTCACCGCCCCGCCATGGATGGGAATGTTGCGCCGCGCCGTGCGGTCCTCGCCCATGCCCGGCGCGGTCGCCTCCGCCTTTTCGTGCCGCGGCAGGTCCTTGGCCGAGCGGGCGACGGTGAGCGGCTCGGTCTCGTCGAATCGGCCCTTGGCATCGTAGACGCGCAGCACGTAGAGGAAGTCGCCCTCCTCTTCCCGGGCCGCATCCGGCATCACCCAATCCGCTGTGGCGTTGACCGCCACAGGAATGATGGCCACCGGCCCGTCCTTCTCCCGGCCCTCCCGCAGGATGCGGATCTCCGCCTTCTCGATGAAGGCGGGATAGTTCGCGGTGGCGAGGAACGTCACCGTCTCGCCGGCCTTGTAGGTGCGCTCCACCGGCATGGTGGAGACGTTGAGCATGGGCTCGGCCTCCAACCCGTCGAACTTCACCTGGATGTCGACGGCGGCAAGCGAGACGTCCGTCCGGCGCTGCCGGTCCACCGGCCGTGCGGGCGGTCCCGAACTTGCCGAGGGAGTCTCGCCGGGCGCCAGGCGCCCGGTCTTCACGGCCGGTCCCCCGGCCCCTGCCGCAGGTGTTCCTTCGGCCTCGCCCTCAGTGGGATCGGCGCTCTTGTCGATCGTCTCCCCGTCAACACTGATCATGAAGGGGATGGCAGGCTTGTCGGCAGGGCTTTCGGCTTCCGTGTTCTCGCCCACCGGCAGCGGTCGCACTGCGCTGTTGGCCACCACCTTGCCGTCTTTTCCCGGCTCCTCAGCCGCCGCCAACGACGGAGCCGCGATCAGCCCGGCCAAAGCCGTGCCGGCAAGCAGGAGCAATCTCAGGTCGGGTCCTCCCCTCGCGTGGGCATGCCTCGCCCCCACCCCAGGCTTCTCGAAGTGGCCGAAGCGGACCATGCTCGTGACAAGGATCTTCATTGCCCCGCCTCCACGCGCGTCTCGATATCCAGCGGATAGGCCCGCCCGCGCCGTCGCCATCTGTCCGCGATCAGCTCCTTCATTCGTTTCACCCGCGCTTCGGCCAGGGTCTCGTCGCCGGCCGCATCGACATAGGAGAGCCTCAGGACAGACTGTTCCGCCGAAAGCACCTCGATCAGCTGGTCGATGCCCGCGGCCCATTCGGCAGAAAGCTCCGCCTCGCCAGGCACGAAGGCCTCCGCCGCGAGATCGAGCCGCACCACCCGGCCGATGGAGGCGCCGAAGTTCAGCTCCGTCATCTTGCCCGCCGTCAGACGCACCACGCGCGGATTCTCCGTCGTCAGCCGGTAGCCCGTGGGCAGCGTCCGCGGGTCGAGCTTCATGATGAAGTTCGAGCCGATGCGCGCTTCAGGAAGATCGGCGCAGGCCACATGGAAGCGGCCATGCTCGTCCGTGGTGATGAGCCAGCCCTTCACCGTGGCGACGCGGACCCCCGGCAGACCCGGCTCGCCCGGGTCCTGGTAGCCGTTGCGGTTGATGTCATCGAACACCTTGCCGATGATGTCGCCGCAATCGAACACCGGCTCGACGATGATCTCCACCACCGCACGCGCCGTCGCCGTGAGCTTGTTGCCGGAAGAATCCTGTGCATGGGCGAGGTTCACATGCTCGCCCGGACCGGCCGTCGAAAGCGCCAGGAGCCGCAGGCGGATTTCGATCTCCCCGTTGCCGGGCACCGCGACATCGGCGAAGCGGATTTGCCGTCCGGCGATCTCCGGCGTCACCTCGGCGCCACCCACCGTGGCCGAGCCTTCCACATAGCGGAAGCCCGCCGGCATGGTGTCGATCACCGTGATGCCGGTCGCCTGCGACGGGCCGCTGTTCGTCACGCGGATGGTGAACGGCGCCTGCTCGCCGCGGCGGATGAAGCGCAGATTGGCGATCTTCGTCACCGTCAGGTCGCTCACTGCGGCTGGCAGCGCCAGAACGGCCACGTCCTCATTCGATTCCACAGGCATGCCGCCGGTGACCGCCGTGCCGAAGGCGTAGCCGAGCGCCGTCGCCGTGTTCTCCACGCCGTTCTCGATGCCCGCGCCATTGTCGATATCGACCTGGGTCAGCGTGTAGCTTGCCGTGAACTCCCGCGTCGAACCGTCCTCGCCCTGCGGCGCCAGCGTCACGGGCGAGGGACCGGAGACCGGCTTGATCTCGGAGAAGGCGCCCATTGCCCTTGCCTTGTTGAAGGTCGGGCCGGCATCCCTCGGCATCACGTCGTCGAGCGGCACATTGCCCTCGTTCGCCACCGTGAAGGTGTAGACGATCGTCTCGCCCGCGTCCGCCACGCCGTTCTGGTTCTCGTCGGCGAACCGGCCCGTCTTCTCAAGCGTGACCGCCGGCGCCGGCGCCGGCACCTTCACACAGGCCTCCGGCATCGGATCGGCGTCGCAGTCGGGTTCGGGATCGCCCTCGCGATAGGCCAGGTTGACGATCTCCGTCACCGTCGGATCGAGCGGATCGTCGACCGTCACCTGGTACTCGACCGCCAGGGTCCCGCCGGCCGGCACCACCAGGTCCGCCCACACGAGCGGATCGCTGCCGGTGGGCTCCACCGCCGCGCCGTCCACCGTCGCCGTGCCGGCCACATAGGCGGTGTTGTCGTCGATATTGTCGGCCAAGTCGTAGAGCGCTGCCGCCGTGCCGGCATTCGTCAGCGTCACGGTATAGGTCAGCACCTCGCCCGGCTCGGCAATTCCATCCGTCTGGCCGTCCTCCTCCGTCAGGCTCTTGGACGGAACCGCAGTTCCCGGAGTGGGCACCACCACGCAGCCCGCCGGCAGAGGGTCCACGGTGCAGTCAGGCTCGGGGTCCCCGTCGCGATAGGCCACATTGCCGATCTCGGTCACGTCGGCCGGGATCGTATCGACGACCTTGACCGAATAGACCACGTCCACCGTGTCGTTCGCCGGCACCACGATGTCGGCCCAGGTGAGTGGATCGCTGCCGACCGGTTCGCGCACTGCGCCGCCCACCCTCGCCGTACCGGCCACATAGGTGGTGTTGTCGTCGATATTGTCCTTGAGGTCGTAGAGCGCCGCCGCGGACCCCGCATTCGTCAGCGTCACCGTGTAGGTGAGCGTCTCGCCGGGCTCGGCCGTATCGGCCACGAGCCCGTCCTCGGCCGTCAGGTCCTTCTCCGGCGTGGCCGTGCCGGGCGTCGGCACCGTCACGCAGCCGTCCGGCATCGGTGTTGTCGAACAGTCGGGCTCGGGATCGCCGTCCTTGTAGGCCACGTTACTGATCTCCGTCACGCCTGACGGGATCTCGTCCGCCACCGTCACCGAATAGACCACCGTCACGTTGCCGTTCGCCGGCACCACGATGTCCGCCCACAGCAGCGTGTCGCCATCGCTCGCATCCGGCTCGCCGGCATTCGCCGTGCCCGAAGTGGAACCAGCCAGATAGCTCGTCAGGGCGTCGATATTGTCCCTGAGGTCATAGAGTGCAGCGACCGGACCGGCATTCGTCAGCGTCACCGTATAGGTGAGCGTCTCGCCGGGCTCGGCAACGCCCGACACCAGTCCGTCCTCATCCGTCAGGTTCTTCTCCGGCGTGGCCGTGCCCGGTGTCGGGACCGTCTCGCAGCCGTCCGGCGGCGGATTGACGGAACAGTCGGGCTCCGGATCGCCGTCCTTGTAGGCCACATTGCTGATCTCCGTCACACCGGACGGGATCTCGTCCGCCACCGTCACCGAATAGATCACGGTCACGCTGCCGTTCGCCGGCACCACGATGTCGGCCCACAGCAGCGTGTCGCCATCGCTCGCATCCGGCTCGCCGGCATTCGCCGTGCCCGAGGTCGAACCAGCCAGATAGCTCGTCAGCGCATCGATATTGTCCCTGAGATCGTAGAGCGCCGCCGAGGAATCGTTATTCGTGAGCGTCACCGTATAGGTGAGCGTCTCGCCGGGCTCCGCCACGTCGGGCACGAGCCCGTCTTCGTCCGTCAGGTCCTTCGACGGGACCGCGGTTCCGGGTGTCGGCACCGTCACGCAGCCGTCCGGCTTTGGCGTTACCGTGCAGTCGGGCTCGGGATCGCCGTCCTTGTAGGCCACGTTGGCGATCTCCGTCACACCGTCCGGGATCGTGTCCGCCACCCTCACAGAATAGACCACGTCCACCGTGCTGCCCCGCGGCACCAGGATGTCCGCCCAGGTGAGCGGATCGGCGCCCGCCGGCTCCCGCGCCGCGCCGTCCACCATCGCCGTGCCAGGCACATAGGTGGTGAGGTCGTCGATGTTGTCCGCAAGGTCGTAATGCGCCGCCGCTGCGCCCGAATTCGTCAGCGTCACCGTGTAGGTGAGCACCTCGCCCGGCTCGGCGACGCCAGGTATCCCCCCCCGTCCTCGCCCGTCAGCAGCTTGGCCGGCGTGACCTTGCCCGGCACATTCGTGTTCGTGCAGGAGGCGTCCGGATTGGTGTCGCAATTGGGGTCCGTGCCGTCCTCATAGGCGATGTTGCCGATCGTCTCCGTGTCCTCGGGGATCGTGTCGGCCACACGCACCCGGTAGATCACCGTCACATTGCCGTTTCCGGCAACCTCGATGTCGGGCCAGGAGAGCGGATCGGTGCCCGTCGGCTCGACCGCCACACCATCGATCGTCGCCGAGTTCGGCACATAGCTGGTGAGTGCGTCGATGTCGTCGTTGAGGTCGTAGAACGTGGCACCCGCGCCGGCATTGGACAGCACCACCGTATAGGTGAGCACCTCGCCCGGCTCGGCGACGTCCGCAATCGAACCGCCGTCCTCGCCTGTCAGCTGCTTGTCCGGCGTGACCTTGCCCGGCACATTCGTGTTCGTGCAGGAGGCATCCGGATTGGTGTCGCAATTGGGGTCCGTGCCGTCCTCATAGGCGATGTTGCCGATCGTCTCCGTGTCCTCGGGGATCGTGTCGGCCACACGCACCCGGTAGATCACCGTCACATTGCCGCCGCCTGCAACCTCGATGTCGGGCCAGGAGAGCGGATCGGTGCCCGTCGGCTCCACCGCCACTCCGTCGATCGTCGCCGAGTTCGGCACGTAGCTGGTGAGCGCGTCGATGTCGTCGTTCAGGTCGTAACGCGTGGCGCCCGCGCCGGCGTTCGTCAGCACCACCGTATAGGTGAGCACCTCGCCCGGTTCGGCGACGTCCGGTACCGAACCGCCGTCCTCACCCGTCAGTTGCTTGTCCGGCGTGACCTTGCCCGGCACATTCGTGTTCGTGCAGGAGGCGTCCGGATTGGTGTCGCAATTGGGGTCCGTACCGTCCTCATAGGCGATGTTGCCGATCGTCTCCGTGTCCTCGGGGATCGTGTCAGCCACACGCAGCCGGTAGATCACCGTCGCCGTGCCGTTCCCCGGAACCGGGACATCGGCCCAGGAGAGCGGATCAGTGCCCGTCGGCTCGACCGCCACGCCATCGATCGTCGCAGAGTTCGGCACGTAGCTGGTGAGCGCGTCGATGTCGTCGTTGAGGTCGTAGAGCGCGGCACCCGCGCCGGCATTGGTCAGCACCACAGTATAGGTGAGCACCTCGCCCGGCTCGGCGACGTCCGGTACCGAACCGCCGTCCTCACCCGTCAGTTGCTTGTCCGGCGTGACCTTGCCCGGCACATTCGTGTTCGTGCAGGAGGCATCCGGATTGGTGTCGCAATTGGGGTCCGTGCCGTCCTCATAGGCGATGTTGCCGATCGTCTCCGTGTCCTCGGGGATCGTGTCGGCCACACGCAGCCGGTAGATCACCGTCACATTGCCATTTCCGGCAACCTCGATGTCGGGCCAGGAGAGCGGATCGGTGCCCGTCGGCTCGACCGCCACACCATCGATCGTCGCCGAGTTCGGCACATAGCTGGTGAGTGCGTCGATGTCGTCGTTGAGGTCGTAGAACGTGGCACCCGCGCCGGCATTGGACAGCACCACCGTATAGGTGAGCACCTCGCCCGGCTCGGCGACGTCCGCAATCGAACCGCCGTCCTCGCCTGTCAGCTGCTTGTCAGGCGTGACCTTGCCTGGGGTCGGCGTCACCGTGCACGCCTGCGGCGCGGCCGCACAGTCTTCCGTCGCCGCGTTGCGGATCTCCGTCACCCCGTCGGGAATCGGTGTATCCACAAGCACCTGGTAAACGACGGAGACGGACGTGTTCGCCGGGATGGCGATGTCGCTCCAGACGAGCGGATCGGGCCCGGCGGGTTCTATCGCCACCCCGTCCACTCTCGCAGAGTTGGCCACATACTCGGTGCTGTCGTCGATATTGTCCGTGAGGTCGTATTCTATGTCGAAGGGCTCGGTGTTGTTGAGCGTCACCGTATAGGTGAGCGTCTCGCCCGCCTCCGCGACATTGGGGATCTCGCCGCTTTCGGCGGTGAGATTCTTCACGGTCTCGACCAGCGGATAGACGTCGCGGTCTCTCGCCGTATTGTCGTCGGGGTTGGTGTCGGGCGAGCCCGAAGGCGTCGTGACGGTGACCGTGTTGATGATCTCTCCGGTCTTGTCCGACGGCACAGACATGGTGAGCGTGAAGGTGACGGAGTCCCCGACCGGCAGGTTCACCGGCACATCCACGATGCTCCCGCTGCCGCTCGCAACACCGCAGGACGCGGCGCCCGTGGGAGATCCGCAGGTCCAGGTCGCTGTGGTGACGAAGCTCGGAAGAGCATCGTTCACCAGCGCGTTCTGCACGCCGAAGGGCCCGTTGTTGGTGACCACCATCGTGTAGACGATGTCGCCACCCGGCGCGTAGGTCTGGCTGCCGTCATCCTTGGTGACCGCGATGTCTACGGGGAAGTCCAGCGGAGTGGTGGCGCACTTTGCGCCGTCATTGTTGCTCGTCGTGGCCGGTGAACTGGAGATCAGCGTCGCCTGCCCGGTGGCAAGGTCAAACTTGTAGAAGCCGCCGGAATTCAGAGCTCCGAAAACACCGTTGCTGGCACCGATCATAGCCCCGAAACCACCGGCGGTAACGCCCGACTGCCCGATCGGGTTCACCGCCCCGGAGGGACTTATCGAATAAACCATTCCCGTATTCGGGTCGTGGGCATAGAGCAGGCCATTGGACCAGGCCATATCTGCCGTTGCGACCGGTTGGGACAACGTGATGAGCGTCGCAGTCCGAGTGGACAGGTCGATTCGCCACATCTGGCTGGTGCTGCTGTTGTGCTTGACGTAGTAAGAGCCGTCGGCCGCGATATCGCCTGCCGCTATCCCCGCGCCGCTTATCAGACCGCCGCCTACATTGATCCCGCCACCGGAAACCACCCCGAGATCAATCGCAAGACCGTCGCTGCCGACACGCAGCAGGCGATAGTTGTCCGCACTTTGATCCAGTCTGAGCGCATAGATATAGTTGTCGACAGGATTGTACCCGGCGGCGTTATACGGGACCGATGCGGTACCTACGGCTGGATAGCTGAAGGGGTTGGAGGAGGTGCTGACTGAGTAAAGCGTGGTCGGGTCACCCTGAGCCAAATACATGGTGGAGGTGCACATGCCGAAGTCCGGCTGCGCGGTGTCCGTATCCGTCGCCGTGTTGTTGCTGGTGTCGGTGTCCGGAGAGTCGGACGGACTCGTCACTGTCGCCGTGTTGACGAGGTCGCCGGTGAAGCTCATCGGCACCGTCATGGTCAGCTCGAAGGTGACGGAGGCGCCGACCGGCAGGTTCACGCGCGCATCGGTGATTGCGCCCGTGCCGCTCGGCACCCCGCAGCTTCCGCCGTTCACAGGAGTGCCGCAGGTCCATTCGGCATCGGTGATGCCCACGGGCAGCGCGTCGTTGACGAGCGCGTTCTGCACGCCGAAGGGGCCGTTGTTCGACACCGTGATGGTGTAGGTCGTCTCCCCGGGCGCGTAGATGTCACGGCCATTGTCCTTGGCGATCTCCAGATCGACCGGGAAATCCAGCGGCGTATTCACGCATTTCGCGCCGTCATTGTTGCTGGAACCCTGCAGATTCGAGATCAGCGTCGCCTGACCCGTCGCCAGGTCGAACCGGTAGAAGCCGCCATCGTTGTTGCTGCCAAAGACGCCGTTGGGGGCGCCGAACAGGCCGCCGAAGGTGCCGGACACGCCGGTGGTACCGGTCGAGGTCGAAACCTGGCCGTTCGACGGATTGATCATGTAAAGCGGGCCATTATTCGGCGCGGCTATGTAAAGCAGCCCGTTGTGCCATGCGAGGTCATGGCCGTTGACGGCTTGACTCAACGGGACGGAATCCGCCGACATGGTGGGGATATCGATGCTGTAGAGCCTGCCGCCGGCCACCACGTAATAGGTGCCATCCGGGCCGATCTCGCCGGCAATGGCATTGACGCCCAGGCCGTCAACCGGCCCAAGCACGGCCAGGCTGCCGTCGCTGCCGATGCGCCCCAATGTTCCGGCCGTCCCGGCCGTGGAGACGAGCGCATAGATGTAGTTGTCGACCGGGTTCATCGCGACGGCGTTGTAGTTGTGCGACGATGGCGTGCCCACGGGTGCAACGACGAAGGGATTTGAGGAGGTGTCGAACCGGAAAAGCTGTGTCGGCTGGTTCTGCCCCAGATACATGGTCGCGTCGCAGGTGCCGAAGTCGGGCTGCGGCTCGTCCGTGTCGGTCGCCGTGTTGTTGCTCTCGTCGATGTCCGCGGCCCCGTTGGGAAGGGTCACCGTGGCGGTATTCGTGATATCGCCGATGATCCCCGAGGGTACTGTCATCGTCAGGCTATAGGTCACGGAACTGCCGGCCGGCAGGTCGGCAGTGGTGTCGATCGCGCCCGTGCCGCTCCCCGCGCCGCAGATGGCGCCGCCGGTCACGTTGCCGCAGGTCCATGTCGCCTGGGTGATGCCCACAGGCAGCGGATCGCTGATCTCGGCCGCCGCGACGCCATTTGGGCCGTTGTTCGTGACGACGATCGTATAGGTGGACTCGCCCGGGAAATGCATATCCCGGCCGTTGTCCTTGGTGATCGAGAGATCCGTTTCCTGAAGCGCGGGGACTTCCACGCAGGCGTCGGGATTCGCCGTGCAATCGTCGGTGGCTGCATTGCGGATGGTGGTTACCCCGGCGGGGATCGGGGTGACCACCGTCACCTGGTAGATCACCTCGGCGGTGCCGTTCGCCGGCACGACGATGTCCGCCCAGGTCAGCGGATCGGTGCCCGAAGGCTCCCGTGCCACGCCGTCGACGGTGGCGGACGTCGCCACATAGGTCGTGTTGTCGTCGATGTTGTCGACGAGGTCGTGGAGGGCGCCGACCGTGCCGCCGTTCGTCAGCGTCACCGTATAGGTCAGCGTCTCGCCGGGTTCGGCAACGTCGGTTACCGAACCGCTCTCGCCCGTCAGTTGCTTCGAGGGCACCGCCGTCCCGGGCGTCGGTGTGGTGACGCAGGCGTCCGGATTGGCCGTGCAGTCATCCGTCGCCGCGTTGCGGATCTCCGTCACCCCGTCGGGGATCGGGTTAGCAACCGTCACCTGGTAGATCACCTCGACCGTCCCGTTCGCCGGCACGACGATATCGGCCCAGGTCAGCGGACCGCTGCCCGAGGGCTCCTGTGCCACACCGCCGACGGTGGCGGAGGCCGCCACATAGCCGGTGTTGCCGTCGATATGGTCGACCAGGTCATGGACCGCAGGCTGGGCAGTGCTGTTCGTCAGCGTCACCGTGTAGGTGAGCGTCTCGCCGGGCTCGGCCACATCGGGGATGGAGCCGCTCTCGCCGGTCAGGTTCTTCGACGGGGTGGCCGCGCCCGATGCGGGCACCTTGACGCAGTTGGGTGGCGTCGGCGTGACGTCGCAATCAGGCTGCGGATCGCCGGTCCTGTAGGCCACGTTGCCGATCTCCGTCACCCCGGCGGGGATCGTGTCGGCCACCGTGACCTGGTACTCCACCGTCACCGAACTGTTGGCCGGGATGGTGATGCCGGCCCAGGTGAGCGGGTCGGTGCCCGTCGGCTCCGCGGCCCCGGCGGTTCCCGCCGTCGAGCCGCCCACATAGGTGGTCAGGTCGTCGATATTGTCGGTGAGATCGTAGAACGCGTCGCTGTCGCCGTCGTTGGTGAGCGTCACCGTATAGGTGAGCGTCTCGCCGGGCTCGGCCACGTCGGGGATCGAGCCGCTTTCGTCCGTCAGCGCCTTCACCGGCACGAAGTCGTCATTGGTGATCGTGCAGATGGCGTTCTGGCCGTTGGCGAGCGTCAGCTGGTTGTCGGCCACGGGCGCGGTCGCACCGCCGTCGACGGCGCAGGAGTAAAGACTCGGCGCGTAGCCGGGCAAGCTGTCCTCGGCCAGCGTGTAGGTGCCCGCCGGGATCGAGACATTGGTGACGGCCGCATCACCCGTCGGGCCTTCGATCACATCGGCGGGCGTGGCGTTGTTGGTGGCGCGCAGCGTGAAGTCGGTGGCGGCATTCGTCCCGCCGTCGTCGTTCGTCACCACCTTGCGCAGCGTGACCTTCGGCTGGCAGATCGCCTCCGAATTGATCTGCGCCATGAAGGCCTGGGCACCCGGGCCCGATTTCACGTGGACGATGATCTCGTTGAAGCCCGTCTGCCAGGCACCGTTCATGGAGCCGATAGCGACACCGCCGGCGCCGAATCCGCCGTAGAAGTAGGGGTCTGCCCCGCCGAAGCCCGACTGGATGTTCTGCGCCACCCCGTTCACCCAGACCTGGTAGACCGAGTTGTCGGCATAGAAGCTCATGTCCAGGTCGAGGCTTGCCGGATCGACCGCCGGATCGAGATTGAACTGATAACGGTAGAAGATGTCGTAGTTGACGGTGGGGTTGGGGTGCATTGCTGTCGAACTGTTGGAGATCCAGTTCGCATTGCCGAAGGGCGACGTGATATAGACAGCCGGCGGGTTGCTGACGACCGTCGCGGCGCCCCAGGTGAGCCCTGCCGGAGGTGCGCCGGTTACTGGCGTCGGCGTCAGCGCCACCTGCCAGTAATTGTCGAAGCCGCTCGTCTTCATGCCGCCGGCGCCGTCATAGGCCGTGTTGAAATAGGCACCGGAGGTCGAACAGGACATCGTGTCCGGCGGGTTCGGCGTATAGGGCGGCGTGGGCGTCGTCACCGAGCACTGCGTGCAGTCTTCCGGCACGTCGCCGCCGCTGATGCGATTGGTGATATCCGTGGTGCCGAGCGGAATGGGCGCAGCCACCGTCAGGTCGATCTCGACCACGGCCTCGCCGCCCACCGGCACTTCGGCCACGGTGAGAAGGATGGTGGACGACCCCGTAACCGGGTCCGTGAAGCCGCTCGCGCCGTCGACGCGGGTCATGGTCGCGCCGTTCGGGATGTTCTCGATGAACTCGAAATCCCCGAAGGCCGAGCCGCCCTCATGGGTGATCGTCACCTGATAGGTGAGCACCTCGCCGGGCTCGGCGAGATCGTTCGTCGTGATGCTTTCGCCGATGAGTTCCTTGCGCACGCTCACGACCGGATCGGCCGGGGTGTCGGTATCGGTGGCGGCGTTGTTCTCGGGAGTGGCGTCGATCACGCCGGCGGGCGCCGTGACGGTCGCCGTGTTCACGAGATCGCCCGTGAAATCGGTCGGCACGCTCATGGTGAGCGTGTAGGTGACGGACGCGCCTGAAGGCAGGTCGGCCGTGGTCGCGATCGCACCGGTGCCGTTCGCCGCATCGCACACGGCGCCGTTGGTCTCGCCGCCGCAGGTCCAATTCGCCGTCGTGATGCCGGCCGGCAGCGGATCGTCGATCGCCGCATCGGTCACGTCGTCCGGGCCGTTGTTCGTGGCCACGATCGTGTAGACGACATCCGTTCCCGGCGCATAGGTGGTGGCGCCGTCATCCTTGGTGATCGCAAGGTCCGCCGTGCGCTGCTCGTTGGTGAAGACGCACTGGATGTCCGCCTCCGGCCTCACATTGGCGGCCGGGATGGTCATCGCCGGCGCGGCGAAACTGCCGATCGTCGTCGGATTGCCGGTATTGGCGGAATTCTGGTCGGTGCAGACGGCGGTCTGGAGCGCCCAATCGGCCGGCACGACCTCGCTGAGCGTGATATCCGTCCGCGTGTCCCGCCCGAAATACATGGGCGAGGAGACGGCGGTGCCCGCTTCGGCCGTCGTCAGCGTCGTCGCGGGAACGGCGGTGCCGTTCGCCTGAACGATATTCGTCATGTCGATCTGGAAGCTGCCCGTGCCGCCTTCGCTCACCTTCGAGACCGTCAGGCAGGGCGGGCGGACGAAAAGCGAGTTGGCAATGTTGTCGCCACTGCTGACGTTGCTGGATGTAATGCTGATAGAGGTGATCGTGTCGGCGCTGGTTCCGTGCACGAAGCCCGACTGCCGGTAAGGCCCGCCCGGACTGAAGCGAACGGCACCGCCCGAATAGGTCAGATCCCCTCGAGCGAGCGAGAAATCGGCTGTCGTAGCCGTGCTCCCTGCACCCAGCCCGACGGTGAAGACCGGCGGGACCGCATCGTAATCGGCTGTGCCGGTTTCGTTGACATCGATGACTGCGAACTGGATCCAGTTCGCCGGAATCGGCTGCGAGAAGGTCCACCGGATCGTGTAGTCATCGCCGCCTTGCGTCGCCCAGGGTTGATCGGTCTGCCACGCGCCAGCGGTTTTCTGGACGGTGCCGGTGATCGGGAAAGGCGACAGCGTGAAGGTATTGCCCGCGGTCACAAGGCGCGGCGAGCAGGCGCCCGAACTGGGCGGGATCTCCATCGTGTCCGTATCGCTGGCCGTGTTGTTGCTCGTGTCGGCTTCCGTCATCCCGTCCGGCACGCTCACCGTTGCGGTGTTGGTGAGACTGCCGCTGAAGCTTGCGGGCACGCTCATGCTGAGCGTGTAGGTGACGGAAGCGCCGGCGGGCAGATCCGCGGTCGTGTCGATCGCGCCCGTACCGCTCGGTACGGCGCAGACGGCGCCGCCGGTCTCGCCGCCGCAGGTCCAGGTCGCATCGGTGATGCCCGCCGGCAGCGGGTCGCTCACCTGCGCGCCCGCGACGCCGTCCGGGCCGTTGTTGGTGACGACGATCGCATAGGTGGCGTCGAAGCCGGGCCTGTAGGTGGCCGAGCCGTCATCCTTGGTGATGGCGAGATCGACCTGGCTCTGCTCGTTTGTGAACAGGCACTGGATATCGGACTGCGGCCGCACATTGGCTGCCGGAATGGTGAGCGTGGGCGACGTGAAGCTGCCGATCACGGTCGGGTTGCCGGTGGAGCCCGCGTTCTGGTCGGTACAGACAGCCGAGGCGAGGTTCCAGCCCGCCGGCACGACCTCGCTGAGCGTCAGGTCCGTGCCCGGAACAGAGTTGTAGGCGGGCGAGGAGACGGCGGTGCCCGCCTCCGTGGTGGTCAGCGTGGTCGAGGGTACGGCGGTGCCGTTCGCCTGCACCACATTCGTCTGGTCGATCTGGAAGCTGCCCGTGCCGTCCTGGCTCACCTTCGCGACGGTCAGGCAGGCCGGAGCGACAAAGAGCCGGTGGGCGATATGGTCACCGATCTCGATATTGTTGGCGGTGATGGTGATGGAGGTGACGGTATCCGCCGAATTTCCCCGCAGCGTGGCGATCGCCTTCCTGCCATCGCTCGAAGTGACGTAACCCAGCGCGCCCGTGGAGGCGTTGTAGGTCATGTCGTTCATGATGGGCTGGGAGTCCGGAACGATGGAAAAGTCCGCCGGGGTTGCCGTGCCGCCCGCCAGCGAGACACTGATCGAGGGCGGCGTGGTCGGATAGGCCGTCCCGCCGCCGACATCGTAAACGGCAAACTGGATCCAGTTTGCCGGTACCGGCTGGTTGAAGGTCCACCGGAAGACATAATTCCCGCCAAAGGTCGACCACGGATTGTCGGGATTCCACCCGTTGGGGGCGCCCGACCTCTGCACCGTGCCGGAGACACTGAATGGCGCGAGCGTGTAGGACAAGGCTGGGGTCAGCAGACGCGGCGAGCACGCGCCGGAGACAGGCGGCGGCGCCATCGTGTCGGTGTCGCTGTCGGTGTTGTTGGCTGTGTTGGTATCGGTTACGCCATCCGGCGTGGTCACCGTCGCCGTGTTGGTGAAGCTGCCGGTCTGGCCCGACGGAACGCCCATCGAGAGCGTGTAGGTGACGGAGGACCCCGCCGGCAGGTTGGCCGTTGTGTCGATCGCGCCCGTGCCGTTCGCCGCGCCGCAAACGGCGCCGCCGGTGGCATTGCCGCAGGTCCAGTTGGCAATGGTGACGCCGGCGGGAAGCGGATCGCTGATCTGGGCATTCTGCACGCCGAAGGGGCCGTTATTGGTGACGGTGATGGTGTAGCTTGCGTCCAGCCCCGGCGTGTAGGTCGTCACGCCGTTGTCCTTGGTGATCGCGAGGTCGGCAGGCAGCTCAACCGGCGAGTTGACGCACTTGGCACCGTCGTTGTTGGACGAACCCGGCAGGTCCGAGATCAGCGTCGCGGCACCCGTCGTCAGGTCGAACTGGTAGAAGCCGCCATTGTTGTTGCCGCCATAGACGCCGTTGGTGGCACCGTACAAGGCGCCGAAAGCCCCAGCCACACCCGTGGGGCCAATCTCGCTGACGAACCCGCTCGTCGGGTTGATGGAATAGAGCGAGCCGCCGGCTTCGCTCGCGTACAGCAGCCCGTCATGCCAAGCCAGATCGTGCACGCTGATCGACTGCGACATGGTGATGGGAGTGGCCGTCCGCGTTGCGATATCCACGCGATAGAGCACACCGTTGTTTCCCGCCGCCTTGGTGTAATAGCTCCCGTCGGGTGCGATCTCGCCGATGCCGTAGCCACCGCCGTCCGGCAGACCTGCAATGGGTCCCATTTCCGCCACGATGCCGTCACTGCCGATCCTGAGCAGGACGTTCGTCGGGGAAGGCGGCGTATAGCGTATCGCGTAAATGTAATTGTCAGCCGGATTGTAGGCCGTGCCATTATACAGCACATCCGAAATAGGGCCGACCGGATTGACGGGGAAGGGATTCGACGAGGTGTCGAAGCTGTAGAGCCCCGTTGGGTCGCCCTGAGACAGATACATGGTCCCGTCGCACGAACCGAATGTCGGCTGCGCGTTGACCGTCAGCGTTGTGCTGCCGGTCGGAACGAGGTTGCCGACGCTGGACGACATATTGCTGGTGTCGTTCGTGTAGCTGCCCGCCGCCGTTGCCGTCACATCGACGGTGACCGTACAGGTGGCGCCGGGAGCGACACTGATGTTGGTTGCCCGCACGGAGGTCGCGCCCACGGCAAGAGCCCCTCCGGACGCGTCAGTGACCGAAGGCGTGCCGCAGCTTCCGTTGTTCGTCGCCGTGGCCGAAGCGAGCGTCACGCCCGCCGGCAGGTTGTCGGTGAAGTCCAGCGGCGTGAGCGTGACCGAGGCCGACTGGTTGGGATTGGCGATCGAGAAGGTGAGTTGGCTCGTCTCTCCCGCCATGATCGTGGCGGGGCTGAACTGCTTCGTCAGCGGGGCGGTGGGGAAGGAGAGCGTCCATGCGTTGCCGTCATTGAAACCGACGGGGTTACTCACGGGAGGCGTCGCATTGTGATTTAAGGTCAGAGATTGGATGAGGCCGGAGGACGCAGTCACACGGAAGGAGCCGCAGGCACCGTTGATGGTATCGGCGGTGGTGTTGTTGTTGCAGCCGTTTGTGGTCGCCGGCTGAACGGTGTTGTTCAGCGTCGTGCCGCTGACATCCATCAGGTTGTTCCTGACGATCGCCTGCAGGCCTATCGCGGCACCCGTGGTGCTCGTGCCGGTGATTGCGAGGCGCGATGCATCCAGATTGTAGAGATGGAAGATCGGGGCGATCAGCGGCTTGCTGAGGACGAAGCTGGAGACGTAGCCGTTGCTCCCCTCGATACAGCTGTTCGCCACCAGCCCGTAATTGGTAAAGTCCGGCTCGATGAAGGTAGCGACGTTCGAAAAGCTGTTCAGGCTTGAGGCCGTTCCGGATCCTCCCATGAAGAGGCAGCCGGCGGCAGATGGCGCGGCCACCCGCGATGTGATGGTTTGGGTCGCGGTAACGTTTGGGCTGCCATAAGGGAGGGGCCTTCCCCACGTGAAGGTTCGCGTGGCGCCAACAGTGGCACCAGTTCCCGAGATCGCGGACGGCCACGCCTGCGAGGGCGCCTCCACCGCTTGGCTGTTACCGCTCCAAAGCACCGCGGTGGCAGCAACGGAAATAGCCAAACCAGCCATCCCGGAGCGCACGCGACAAGGCAACGTCACCCTTGTGATGGATTCGGAAATCACCGCCGTCGGAAGCGGGTCGATGAGTGGAGGCCTCGCTGCGCGAGCAAAGTAGTCGACCAGACGGCGCGCGACAGCGCGCAGCGAAAATGCATTCCGCATGCAATTGCCCCCTCGAAACGAGTCGTCCGAAAGAGGGCTTCTTCAGCTGTTGCTTGCCGCCACCTGTCTCGGCCCGCGCCTGTTGCCTGACGCGAATCACCCAGCCTCGACAAAAACCCCCGTACGGACAACTCCGCACGGGGAGGAAGGCATACTCGGCGGAAGATGTATTTCAGAATACTTCGCCGGTTTCACAAAAGTCATGTGAAGGTCGGAAAAAATCGTCCGAGCGGGCAGCGCATGCTTAACAGCGGCTTAGCGGCTACACCCTGGCGCCGCTTATCCGGCGCCTTCTTCCCGGCAAAATTGTGGCGCGTGCCGCTTCTGCTGCGTTTCCCCTGATTCGCAACGCCTTGTCTCCGGCGCTGCCGGAAAAGCCCGGAAAGGAAGCCGGAACAAGGTGGCGCGGAGGAACGTTCCGGGTGCGACCGAGATGCTTTCGAAGAGGGACGTCATGGCTATCGGACGCACGCAGTGGGCGATCGCGGAAGGCTACATTCCCGGCACGAGCCATGGGCCGGCGCCGGCCATGACCAGCCATGAGGCCGCCTGCCTGCTGAACGCGGGCGAGCGCGACGCCCATGTGGAGATCATGGTGTATTTCACCGACCGCGACCCCGTGGGCCCCTATCGCGCCCTCGTGCCGGCGCGGCGCACGGTGCACCTGCGCTTCAACGAGTTGAAGGACCCGGAGGAGATCCCGCGCGACACGCCCTATGCCAGCATCATCACCTCGGACGAGCCCATCGTGGTGCAGCATACGCGGCTCGACAGCCGGCAGGCGGAAAACGCGCTCCTGTCCACCATCGCCTATTCGGAAGCCTGACGGCCGCTTGTCGCGCTCAAATGGACCGGGCGCATGGAAGCGGCTCCGCCCTGGGCGGACCGCATCAGCCGGAAAGATGGCGGGTGGCGTAATCGGCCGAGGTCAGCAGCGCCAGGATCACCAGCCACGCGGCGGCGGCGATGGCGAAGAGCCGCACGAGGCCCGTCTCCTCGCGAAGATGCATGAAGAACCAGAGGATCAGCGCCGCTTTGGCGAGCGCGATGGCCATGCCGGCCAGAAGGCTCGGCGGGCCGCTGAGCAGGAAGCTTGCCGAGACCGTGAGGGCTAGGAGCGCAAGGAGGCCCGCCCAGGTGAGGACATATGGCCGGATGCCGCCCATGCCCTCACCGTGCGAGATAGAGCGCGGGGTAGAGGAACACCCAGACGATATCGACCAGGTGCCAGTAGAGGCCGGAGGTCTCGACCGTCACGGCCCGGTTCGGCAGGGGGAGAGAGCCCCGCCGGATCCGCCAGGCGAGGAAGAGGAGGAGGCATATCCCGACGGTGAGATGGAAGGCATGGAGCCCCGTCGCGATGAGGTAGAGGTTCATGAAGAGCTCCTCCACCGGCCCGGAGAACCGGGTGGGCCAGCTCAGAGCGGGAAGAAGTCCGTCGCGGTATTCGAGCCAGTATTCCAGCCCCTTGAAGCCGAGGAAGAGGATGCCGAGGCCAGCAGCAGCCGAAAGCAGGCCGGCGGTCCAGCGCACCCTGCCCGCGCGGGAGGCCGCGACGGCCAACGCCACGCAAAGGCTCGAAGTCAGGAGCACGAGCGTATTCCCCGCGCCGATCCACAGATGCATCTTCTTCGACGCGGCGACGAACGCTTCCGGGTGCAGGCCGCGGATCACGAAGATGGCCGCGAAGACGCCGCCGAAGAGCATGATCTCCGTGGCGAGGAAGACATACATGCCGAGCATGTCAGCCTCGTGCTGCTGCCCCGGCCGGCGATAGGGCTCGTGCACCTCCACGCGCTCAGGCATCCTTGTACTCCATCTCGTAATCGTAGGGCGGACCCGTGATCACTGGCTGCTCCTCGAAATTGTGCTTGGGCGGCGGAGAGGGGACCGTCCATTCGAGGCCCGCCGCGTTCCACGGATTGGCCGGCGCCGGCGGCCCGTAGCGCAGCGAATAGAAAAGGTAGGTGAAGGGCAGGAGATAGGCGATGCCGAGCACGCCCGCGCCGGCCGAGGACAGCACGTGCAGCACCTGAAAGTCGTCGGGATAGACGTGGTAGCGCCGGGGCATGCCCAGGTAGCCGAGGATGAACTGCGGGAAGAAGGTGAGATTGAAGCCGAGGAAGATGAAGATGGCCGAAAGCCGCCCCCAGACATGGGAGTAGTTGCGGCCGAACATCTTCGGCCACCAGTAGTGCAGCGCGCCGAAATAGGCCGACACCGTGCCGCCCACCATGATGTAGTGGAAATGGGCGATGACGAAATAGGTGTCGTGCACATGCACGTCGATCGCCAGCATGGCGACGATCAGCCCGGTCAGGCCGCCGACGACAAAGAGCCCGATGAAGGCCGCCGCATAGAGGAAGGGCGTGTCGAGCGATATGTGGCCTTTGTAGAGGGTGGCAGTCCAGTTGTAGACCTTGATGCCGGACGGCACGGCGACGGCGAGGCTCAGGAAGGAGAAGACGGCGCTCGCATACATGGACTGGCCGGCCACGAACATGTGGTGCCCCCAGACGAGGAAGCCGATAACGGCGATGGCGATGGACGAGCCGGCCACGAACCAGTAGCCGAAGACCGGCTTGTGCGCGGCCGCCGAGACGAGCTCGCTGACGACGCCCATGGCCGGCAGCACCATGATGTAGACGGCGGGGTGGCTGTAGAACCAGAAGAGATGCTGGAAGAGCAGCGGATCGCCGCCCAGCGCCGGATCGAAGACGCCGAGGCCGAAGAGCCGCTCGGCGGCGATCAGCGCCAGCGTGATCGAGAGCACCGGCGTGGCGAGCACCAGGATGACCGAGGTCGCGTAATGCGACCAGACGAAGAGCCGGAGCCTGCCCCAGGTGAGGCCCGGCGCGCGCAGCTTGTGCACGGTGACGATGAAGTTGAGCCCGGTCAGGATGGAGGAGAAGCCGACGACGAAGACCGCCGCCGCCACCAGCACCACATGGCCGTTGGCGAACATGGAGGAGAAGGGTGCGTAGAACGTCCAGCCCGTATCCACGCCGCCTGCGATCAGCGCATAGAGCGTGAAGAGCCCGCCCAGCATGTAGATGTACCAGGACAGGAGGTTGAGGCGGGGGAAGGCGAGGTCGCGCGCGCCGATCATCAGCGGGATCAGGAAGTTGCCGAAGGTATTCGGGATCGACGGGATCAGGAAGAACCAGACCATGATCACGCCATGGATGGTGAAGGCGCGGTTGTAGCCCTCGTTGGTGAGCAGGTCCCCCTGCGGCGTGAGCAGGTCCGCCCGCACCAGCCCGGCCGCCATCCCTCCGACGAAGAAGAAGAAGGTGATAGAGAAGAGATAGAGAATGGCGATGCGCTTGTGGTCGGTGGTGAGCAGCCAGGATTTGAGCGTGTGCCCCGCGCGCAGGTAGCTCTCGCGCTCGGCCTCGGTCTCGTAAAGCCCGCGGCGCTCGAAATCCTTGTCGTGCCTGACGTCGCTCGTGTGGCTCATGGCTGCCCCTCCCCTCGTGCCGAGGCGAGCGACTTGATGTAGGCGACGAGCTTGAGCACCTCGTCCTCCGAAAGGACGTTCTGGAATGTCGGCATGATCCGCGGATAGCCGGCGGCGATCTGCGACTGCGGAAGCAGGATGCTGTCGCGGATATATTGCTCGTCCGCGGTGACGATCTCGCCGCCTTCGAGCGGCACGGGGCCGCCGTAGAGCCCTTCGAGCGGGGGCGCGTGGACGGTGGCGGCGGGCCCGTGACAGCCGCTGCAGCCGCGGCTGCGGAAGATGGCCGCACCGGCTTCTGCGAGCGGCTGGTCGACATCGGATTCCTCGAGCCAGCGTTCGTAGTCGCGCGCGTCCATGACCACGAAGCGGCCGCCCATGACGGAATGGTCCGTGCCGCAATATTCCGCGCAGGTGAGCCGGTAGATTCCGGGCTTGTCGGCGGTGAACCACATATGCGTGTAGCGGCCGGGCACGACGTCCTGCTTCAGGCGCAGCGCCGGGATATAGAGGCTGTGGATCACGTCCTGCGAGGCCATGGTGAGCCGCACCGGCTGGCCGACGGGCACGTGCAGCTCGTTGATCTCGCGCTGGCCGCCGGGATGCTGGAACTTCCACATCCACTGCTTGGCCACGACGTCGATTTCCAGTGCGCCGGCGGGCGGACGCTGGAGGTCGAAGAAGGACCAGGTCGACCAGGTGTAGAAGACGAGAAGAAGCACGAACGGGATGGCCGCCCAGGAGGTCTCGAGCCACACGTTCCGGTCGACCGGATGGCGCCGGTCCGCATCCTTGCCTCGTCGGTATTTGACCGCGAAGACGACGAGCAGGACGAAGACGGGCGCGGAAAGAAGCAGGCTCAGCGCCGATATGCCCATGACGAGCAGGTCGACATTGCCGCTGTGGGCGGAAGCTTCGGCGGGCCATAACCGGAGGAAACCGTTCATCGCCGGCCTCCCGCCTGCCGCTCGCGCAGGATGGAAGAACCGATGAAGGAGAGCCCCGCCGCCACGGTGAGCCCGCCGCCGACCCGCAGCAGCATCCAGACGAGCGAGCCGTAACGGCCCGTCTCCGGGTCGTAGTGATAGCACAGCAGGAGAAGCTGGTCGCGCCAGTTGCCCACCTGCCCCTCCCCCGCTTCGGTGAGTGCCAGGCGCAGGTCCGTGGGCTCCGGCGCAAGGCCATAGAGCCAGCGCGCAAGTTTCCCGTCGGGCGTGAGCACCGCCGTGGCCGCCACATGGGCGTACTGCCCGATCCGGTCGTCCCAGGCATAGCGATAGCCCAGCGCGTCCGTGACGGCCCGGATCGCCTCCGCGCGGCCCGTCACCGCGTGGGCCTTCCCCCCGAATTCGGGAAAGGCTTGGCTGAGCTCTGCAAGCGAGGCCTGCGCTTCCGCCGGCCCCTCCTTCGGGTCGATGCCGAAGGTCACGATGATGAAATCCTCGCCCGGCTCGAAGGGTTGCGCCCGCGCCGCCTGCGCAAGCCCGGAAAGCGTGACTCCGCAGATGTTCGGGCAGTTGTGCAGCACCGGGACCAGCAGCATGGGCTTGCCGCCAGCGAGTTCGGCAAGCGTTACGGACTTGCCTGCCTCATCCACGAAGGCCCCGTCGAGCGGCACTTGCGCGCCGGGGCGCTGGTCGATCCCCGCCTCGTTGAACGGATCGAAGGCGAATGCCGAACTGCAGGCGAATACCAGGGCGACGAGGATGAGAAAACGCTTCATCGGCGGCCTCCCTCCCCGTCCGGCCAGTCCTCCTTGGCCACAAGTTCCATCGCCCGCTCGATCGGAATGCGCGCCGTGCCGGCGCTGCGATCGGCCCAGGCATAGCCTTCGAGCCTGCTCTTCGCCTCCCGCTCGATCGCGATCCGGTCTCCCTCCGGTGCGGTTTCGAGGCGCGGCGCAGGCGGCACCTGCTCGACCGTCTCGAGTGGCATGACATCTGCCGGCTGTCGGAGATGGAAGAAAAGCGCCAGCAGGCCGGCAACCGCCAGGCCGGAAAGGATGATGACGGCGAAGAGCCCTCCGCCGAGCCAGGCGACGAGCCGCACCGGGACATCCCGGGGCTCATAGCCGTCTTCGACAACGTCTTCGGTGGAGCGTCGTGCCGCGTGCTCATGGCGTGAATTCCCGTTCCGCGGCAGAGACCATCGCGTGATTGCGCCAACGCCTGGCCCGGGGGACGGCCGCCGCCGTGAGCGCGCCCAATCCCCCGAGCGAGAGCAGCGCGACGGCGACGGAGGGGAAGCCGGCGTAGATGTTCGGCAGGACGAGCCATGAGACCTCCAGCGCCTTTCCCACCAGGATGGCGGCGGCAAACCCCATCAACCATGCCCTGCCGCGCCGGAAGGGGCTGAAGAGCAGCAGGAAGGCGGGCAGGAAATGCAGCGCGGCGACAACCCACATGATCCCCGTCCACGCCCCGCCGCTGCGGTGCTGATACCAGAGCACCCCATGCGGCAGGTTCGTCGACCAGATGATGAAGAACTGCATGAAGGCAAAATAGGCCCAGAGCAGAAGCGCACTGAGCAGAACGGCACCCGGGATACCCGATAGCCCAGCCCGGGGGCCGGCAGACAGATAGGCCAGGATGAGCAGGCAAACCGCGATCACCACCTGAATGGACAGGATGTAGAGGCCGAAACCCGACGAATGGAATTTGGGATCGAGCGACATCAGCCAGTCGAATGCGATCGCCGTGTCGAAGGGCACGAAGAGGATGAGGCCCGCCACGGAGACGGGCATGGACCAGCGGGGACGTCCCATGAGCAGAACTGCCAGGGCCACAGATAGGGCGAAGAAGAGAACGGTGCGCAGCACGAAAGACCACGGCATCAGATAAGCGCCCCGAAAGCCACCCTCGCCCGACGTATCGGCCCAGGGATAAAGTGCGCCGAGCCCGGCAAACACCGGCAGGACGGCCAGAAGTGCCAGGGGCGACAGCAGGATCGCGACTTCCGCTGCGCCACCGAGTTCCCTGCGCCATTTTCCGGGGATGATGCGGATCATCATGAGGAGGACGAGCGCGCCGAGCGGCAGGCTGCTCCAGAAGACGAACGCCATGAGCCAGCCTCCGAGCGCCTTCGGCACGACAAGGCACACGGCAAGCGCCGCCACGGCGCAGCCGACGCCGACGAGCCAGAGCTGGACGGAGCGATCGCTCATGGCTGCGCCTCCAGTCTCCTGCGCTCCTGCGCATCGAGCATCGCCACGGGTGCGTTCTGGCTCAGTTGCAATGCGCGGATATAGGCGGCGATCGCCCAGCGGTCGGCCGGTAAGACCCGATTGGCGTAGGAATACATCACGCCGTGGCCATGGGTGATGACGTCCACGAAATAGCGCGAACCTGCCTCGCGCAGGCGCGGATCGTGGAAGCTCGGCGGCTGCGGAAAGCCGCGATTGGGCACCGTGCCGTGCCCGTAGCCCGCATAGCCGTGGCAGGGCGTGCAGTAGATGCCGAAGCGTTCCCGGCCGCGCGTCAGGAGGGCGAGGCTCATGGGCGGACGCTCTTCCAGCGCCGCCTGCCAGGCGGGATCGTCGCGCGCCACCGTTCCTGCCGGCGGAGCCTGCAGCGCCTTGCCGTCGGCGAAGAGGCTGCTCTCCTCGTAGGAATCGTAGCGCGGCTGATGGCTCATCTCGTCACAGGCAGACAGCAGCAGAGCAATCGCCGGAAAGATGGCAAGACGCCTCATACCGGCTCCTCCGTGTGCTCGATCAGCTCGATACGAACCGGCTTGAGCGAAGCGAGGAACGCGCGCGTACGGTCCCGCTCGAACCGCTCGTCGTTGGAAAGGATGAGGAGGAAGAACTTGTCGTTGCTGGCAAGATGGAATTCTTCGAGGTCGAAAAGCGGATGGTGCAGCCGCGGCAGACGGTTGAGCGCCAGCATGCCGCCAATAGAGAAGAGGACGGCGAAAAGCACCATCAGTTCGAAGGTGATGAGCATGAAGGCCGGCGCCGCGATCAGCGGCCGGCCGCCGACGATGATCGGATAGTCGAGATTGGTGTAGGCCTGCATGCCGTAGCCCAGTGCCGCACCGAAGATGCCGCCGAAAAGAGTCAGCCACGGCACGCGCATATCCCGGTGACCCAACGCCTCGGCCAAACCCTCGATGGGAAAAGGCGAAAAGGCGTCCATCCGGCGGAAACCTTCGTCATGCGCCTTGCGCACGCCGCTCATAAGGTCATCGGCGCCATCGAACTCGGCGAGCAGCCCGAAAACGGGCTCCGTCCGCGGCAAAGGTTCATGCATGGTGCTCCTCCGTGAACAGCGCTTCCTTGACCTCGAAGGCGGAGATCACCGGCAGGAAGCGGACGAAGAGCAGGAAAGGCACCAGGAAGACGCCGAGCATGCCGGTATAGAGCGCCCATTCCCAGAAGCTCGCATGGTACTCGCCCCAGGAGGAGACGAGGTAGTCGCGATAGAGCGCCGTCACCAGCAGCATGTAGCGCTCGAACCACATGCCGATCGAAACGGAAAGGCCGATCAGGAACAAGAGCACCGGATTTCGGCGGACACGCCGCCACCAGAGAAGCTGAAGCGGAACGAAATTGGCAAACGCGGCGCCCCAGTAGCTCCAGGCATACTGCCCCGAAAGCCGGTCGAGAAGCGTTCCCTTCTCGTAGATCCCGCCGGCATAGAGCGCGGTGAAGACCTCCGCGAAATAGCCGTAGCCGGTCATCAGCCCGGTCGCGAGCAGGAATTTCCCCAGGAGGTCGAGATGGCGCGGGGTGACGAGATCGCCGAGCCCCAGTGCATGGCGCAGGACGACCGCGATCATGGCGACGACGGCAAAGCCGGAAAAGGCCGCTCCCAGCACGAAATAGGGTGGGAAGACCGTGGAATCCCAGCCGGGAATGGGCCCGGCGGCGAACAGCAGCGAGATCTCCGAATGCACGGAGACGACCAGCGGCACGGCGATCGCCGCCGTCAGCCGGTAGGATTGCCGCCAGCGCGCCCAGTGCCGCGCCGAGCCGCGCCAGCCGAGGGCGGCAAGCCCGTAGAAGATCTGCGCGCCGCGCCGCTTCGCCCGGTCGCGAACGGCCGCGAGGTCCGGCACGATGCCGATATACCAGAAGAGCACGGAAACGGTGAGATAGGTCAGCACCGCGAAGAAGTCCCAGGTGAGCGGGCTCTTGAACTGCGGCCAGACCGTCATGGTGTTCGGATAGGGCGCCATCCAGTAGAAGAGCCACGGCCGGCCGAGATGCAGGATCGGATAGAGCCCGGCGCAGACGACGGCAAACAGCGTCATTGCCTCGGCGAAACGGTTGAGCGAGTTGCGCCAATGGGCGCCGACGAGAAGCAGCATCGCCGAGATCAGCGTGCCGGCATGGCCGATGCCGAGGAACCAGATGTAGTTGGCGATGGCCAATCCCCAATTAACGGGGATGTTGTTGCCCCACACGCCGACGCCGTACCGGAAGAGCACCGTCACCGAGACGAAGAACAGGAGAAGCAGCAGGAGCGCGAAGCCGAAGCAGATCCACCAGCCGAGCCGCGCGGGATAATGCAGCGGGATTCGCGTGATCTCTTCGGTGATCCCGGCATAGCGGTCGCGTTCGCTGGTGGAGAGATGGCTCATCCGCTCTCTCCCTCCCCGCCGGTCTTCTTCTCGATACGGGCGAGATAGGTCGTGCGCGGCCAGGTGTTGACCTCTTCCAGCAGGCTGTAGTCGCGCGGGCCGGCCTTGAGCCTGCTCACCTCCGTATAGGGATCCTTCACGTCGCCGAAGACGATCGCCTGCGTCGGGCAGGCCTGCTGGCAGGCCGTCTTCACCTCGCCGTCGCGGATCGCGCGGCCCTCCTTCTTGGCCGTGATCCGCGCGTCGCTGATGCGCTGCAGGCAATAGGTGCATTTCTCCATCACGCCGCGATCACGCACCGTCACGTCCGGATTGCGCATGGCGCGGATCTCTTCCGCGTCATCGCCGGTGTAGTCGAACCAGTTGAAGCGGCGCACCTTGTAGGGGCAGAAGGAGGAGCAAGTGCGGGTGCCGATGCAGCGGTTGTAGACTTGGAGATTGAGCCCGTCCTGGCTGTGCACGGCGGCATTGACCGGGCAGCCCATCTCGCAGGGTGCCTGTTCGCAATGCATGCAGGGCACCGGCTGGAAATAGCTCTTCGGGTCCTCCTTCGGGCCCTCGTGATAATGGTCGACGCGCAGCCAATGCATCTCGCGACCCTCGGCCACCAGCTCCTTGCCGACGACGGGTACGTTGTTTTCCGCCACGCAGGCCACCACGCAGGCATTGCAGCCGATGCAGGTGTCTAGGTCGATCGACATGCCCCAGGACGGGCTTGTCCACTCGTGCACCGGATAGAAGGTTGGCGCGCGCGCACCCGCTTCTTCGGCAGCCTCCGGGCCGGGCGGCGGGTTGGGCTTCTCCGCATTCAGGTCGGCCGGATCGACCGTGCGCACGAAATCATAGCCGTCCATCGCCTGGTGGAACTGCGTTGAGGCGATGGTCAGCGTCTCGCCGGTCCTGGCGACCGCCACGCCGCCGATATGCCATGGCCCTCCTGCGGGTAGGAGACGGTAGGCGTCATAGCCCAGCCCTTCCGCCGGGCCGCCCGCGCGCTCGCGCCCGTATCCGAGCGTGACGGCGATGGTGTTCGCCTCCTGCCCGGGCATGATCCAGGCCGGGCCCGTAACGGCACGTCCGTCGACGCTCAGGCGCAGTTCGTCGCCATTTCCGATTTCGCGTTCGGCGGCGAGTTGCGGGCTGACCAGGATGACATTGCCCCAGGTCACCTTGGTGAAGGGCTTCGGCGTCTCCTGCAGCCAGGCATTGGTAGCGAAGCGCCCATCCCAGATCGTCGGGTCGGGCCCTACGACAAGGTTCAGATCTTTCGTTTGCCGCGCCGCAGGTAGAGGAACATCCCGCGATATCACGTTGGGAGCGACGAAAGGGGGCGCACTATCCGCAACGAAGCCCTGGAAAAGCGCCTCGCGCCAGCGCTCGTCGAACCGGTCCCCCCCATTCCGCGCGCCAGGTCTCCCGCACCGCGTCCGAACCAGCCCCCGGTCGCCCCGCGAGGTTTTCGAGGATCGCGTGCTGCGAGCGCACGGAATGGAACGGGCGCACCAGCGGCTGCAGGACGCTGACGGTGCCGTCCACCGCGCGCGCGTCGCTCCAGGTCTCAAGTTCGTGCTCCACCGGCACATGCCAGTGGCTGCGCGCCGCCGTCTCGTCATAGTGGAGCCCTGCATGGATGCGGAGTTCCACCTTCTCCAGCGCCTCGCGGAAGCCGAGCCCGGAGGGCGTGGCATAGGCGGGATTGACGCCGAGCATGGCGAGCGTGGAGATATCTCCCGCATTCATTGCCTCCACGAGGGCCTCCATCGAGCGCATCCCGTCCGGCGGCTCTACCGTGATCGGATCGGTGAAGCGCAGCGTCGCACCGAGAGCGCCGATGCGCTCATTGATCAGGAATCCGAGCGCCTGCACCTCCGGCGCATGCCGCGCGCCGACGCTGATGAGTGCACGCCCGGGATGCGCCCGCAGCGTCGCCGTGGCGGCATCGACCCACTGCCGCTCCCGTTCGGTAAGCGCGGGCTCCGTACCGCCCGGTACGCCGAAGCCTCGCGCCAGGGCTTGCGCCAGCACCACCGTCCGCGCCGGCGCAATGATCAGCCGGTCCTCCGCCATCGCCCCGGTGATCGTGGGAACGGGTTCGGCAACGAGAAGCCGGCTCTCACCCTCCCCGCGTTGGAAGGCGTGGCGACGCAGCGACCATCGATGTGCGCGTACCGCCTGGTACGGGCCTGGCCCCAGGAGGTCGTCGTCGAGGCTCACCACCGCCTCGGCCCTGTCGAGCATCGGATGCGGCTGCAACGCACGCCCGAAGACGCGCCGGACAGCCTCCCGGCGCAGGCCGTCGTCCACCGGCTCCAGCACATGCCAGCGCGCTTGCGGCCAGCGCTGCATCATCGCCGCGATCTGCCGCGCCAGCGTTGGCGAGGTCACGGCTCCGGTCAGGAGCCGAAACCCCGCGCCCCGCCGTGCATCCAGTTCCCGCGCCCGCGCCACCATCGCGCCATCGAAGGCCTCCCAGCTTGCAGGCCGCCCGGCCCGCCGCGGCGACTGCGACCGGTCGGGGTCGTAAAGCCCGAGAAGCGCAGCTTGCAGGAAGGGATCGGTTGCACCTTTGGTGCCGGGATGGCCGGGATTGCCCTCCAGCTTTACCGGCCGGCCGACATGGGTCTTGCCGGTCACCGGCTGGGCGTAACCCGCCATGGTGACGGCGGTCGCGTAATATTTCGGATTGCCCGGCACGACGAATTCCGGCGACTGGACATAAGGGAGCGCCCGATCGTCGGCCTGGCCCGAACAGCCGCTGAGGCCTGCCAGCGCCAACGAGGCGCCCATCACCTTCAAGAGCCCGCGCCGATCGACTTCCGCCGCCGTTGGGGCAAGCGACGGAAACTCGGCTTCCAGAAACGCCTGAAAGTCGACCGTGCGCGAAAGCTCGTCCAGACTGCGCCAGAAGGCACGGCCCGTCTTGCCGCGCAACCGCGATCGGATCATCGCAGCGCTATCGGCAGGTGCGGTGCGTCCCATTCCTTCTCACCTGTGGCACATGCTGCAGTCGTCCAGAGTAGACGGTTCGATGCCGTAGGCCTTCATCATCAACGCGCCGTAGAGCCGGTGCGCCTCCGGGTCCTTCTCCCACTCCGTCCAGTCCATCCGCGTGATCTGCTCCGGAGGCTTCAGATGCGGCGCCGGATTGCGGTGGCAGTCGAGGCACCAGCCCATCTGAAAAGGCTCGGCACGTTTCATGAGCGGCATCTGGTCGACGCGCCCGTGACATTCCACACAGGGCACGCCGCGCGCGATGTGGATCGAGTGATCGAAATAGACATAGTCGGGCAGCCGCGCGACGCGCTGCCAACGGATCGGCTCGCCCGTCGCAAGGCTCCGCCTGATCGGCGCCAGCATGGGCGCGCCGGTCCAGAGCTGCGAATGGCAGGTCATGCAGACTTCCGTCGCCGGAAGGCCGGCATGCTCGCTCACCTCCACCGTCGAATGGCAATAGCGGCAGTCGATGCCGAGCCCACCGACATGATGCTGATGGCTGAAGGGAACAGGCTGGTCCTGCACCCATCCCACCAGCGTGGCATAGCTCGATTGCATGTATCCCCCCGCAAACAGGACGGCCGCAACAAGCAACAGGGCAAGCAGCAGCAGCACGGCGCGCAGCCGCGTGTCCGCCGTTGCCGTGAAGATTTGCGGCATACGGATGAACTCCCTCTCGTGCACTGGCGGCTGTCATTTTGAACGGTTGCGATGCGAGGATGTTCCACTCTGCAATGAATCGGGAGGAACGTCGCTGAGGGGCGGCTGGACGGTGCGCGCGGAGGTTCCGATTTTTCCGGAAGGCCCCCGCGAACACGGAACCGTGTGCATGCTCACCCGTTGACGAAAGACCGCTTGCAGCGCAGCCAAGGGCCGACGGCAGAGAGGAGGAAGGAAATGAGCAGTCCGCTTATGGATATCCGGGAAGGCATGCGTGTGACCGACGTCTCCGGCAAGGAGATCGGCACCGTGGAGTGGGTGCACTTTTCCGACGAGGATCCCGAAACCCCGCAGGCCGAGACGGTCACCCCCGGCACCGTCGACAGGACGGGAAAGACCCTTCTCGAGCAATTCGCCGACGTGTTCAGGATCGACAACGTCCCCGAGGTGCTGCACGAGCGGATGATGCGGGAGGGCTTCGTGCGCCTCGATGCGGACGGCCTCTTCGCCGCGGACCGCTACATCCTGCCGGACCAGATCCGCTCCGTCTCCGGCGACGGTGTCGTGCTCAACGTCGCGAGGGACGAGCTGATCAAGAGCTGACCGGCGACACGCCCTCCCTATTTCATCAGCCAGGCGAATGCGCGCTGCAGCTCCGCGGCGCCGTTGCGCATGTACCATCGTCCATGCGCCAGGATGATCCGCTCGGGATTCCAGGCGATCATTTTTTCCACCGCGGCCTTCAGCCCTTCCCGGTTCCGGGAGAAGGTCATCCTCATGTCGCGCGGCATCCCGCCATGGGGGTCCTGCACCCCTCCTAGCCATGTGAGCCAGCGCATGATGAAGCCGTCGAGCCGGGCGGGCTCGAAATTCTCGATCAGATCCGTCAGCACCAGCGTCCGGCTGGCATGGTGGAAGAACTCCACCTCGGTCATGTAGCGGCCCGAAACGGGAAGCGTGGCAAGCGCGCCGTCCCAGGGATAGCCGTCCTCCGCCGAAAGTTCGTGCGCGGGGAAATCGATGCGCCCCTTGGCCTGCTCGCGGATTCCGGGCGCGAGATGGATTTCCGCCTCGGGGTAAGCATTCCGCCATTCGGGTATCCACCAGTAGTGGATGCGATTGGGACCGATGATCCAGCGCGGAGCGCCCAAATCCTCGAGTTGCCCTTTAAGCTCCGGCACCAGCGGCGTGGGGGAATGGATGAAGAGCCCGCCACCGGAGAGCCGGATTACCGTCATGCGGGTCGGGAACGGCATTTTCGGCCAGGGCATGCCGAAGCGTATGAGCGGGCCGTCGACGATCCAGACATCCTTCGCAACGGGCTTGAGCGTATTGAGCGGCGGATAGGCACCGTGCGGCTTCTGGGGCATGAAGGACGAGGCTCCCGGTGTTCGATTCGGGGTGGAGATGCGGAAGGAAAGCATCGTCTCATCTGTTCCGCCAGCGCTGATATGCCCGGCCGAACTCCGCTCCGAACAGCAGGATTTGCGAGGAGTAGTAAACCCACAGCATGATGGTCATGATGCTGGCGGAGGCGCCGTAAGCCGAGGTCGCACCGCTTCTGGCGATCGCGATCCCGATCACGAACTTCCCGACGGTGAAGAGAATGCCGCTGACCAGCGCATCGATGATGACCTCCGCCCGGGTCGGCTCCGCATTCGGCAGTATCGCGAAGATCAGCCCGAACAGGAGGACTGCGAAAAACAAGCCAAGGGCGAAGTTTATCGCAATCCAGAGCAGGCGCGCGCCGGGGAAGGCGCCGAGCAGATAGTCCGAGGCAGCCGCCAGCCCCGCGTCCACGATCAGCGAAACGAGGAGAAGGAAGCCGATGCTTGCGATGAGAGCAAGGCTCAGGAGCCGGCTTCTCAGGAAGCCCCAGATCCGCCAAGCGTCTCGGGTTGCCGCGCCTTCCAGATGATGTTCAGCGCGTTCTGGATCTCGACCAGCGCGCCGGTGGCGATCGCCAGGAAAGTCACGAGGCCGATGAAGGTCCCCACGATTCCGGATCCGAAGTCGCCTGCACCGGAGATCATGGCTTCGAGCTGGCGCGCGCCCTCTCTTCCGAACAGCCCTGCCAGTTCGTCCACGATCGCGCCCTGCGCCGCCTCGCGCCCGAATACCAGCCCGGCGACGGCTATCACCATCAGGAGCATCGGCGCCAGTGAAAACGCCGCGTAGAAGGCAATCGCGGCGCCGAGGCTCAAAGCCCGGTCCGTCCACCAGCCGGCGACGGCATCCCTGGTGATTTCGCGGACCTGCTCCAGCATCTGGAAACCCTTTGAGCGCCACCGCGCGTCCGGGCAAACCATACCGGCCGCCGCATGGTTCCAGCCCCACCGCCCCTGGCGCCGGTCCGGCACGGCTTCGGAACCGTTGAGGCAGTCCCGGGTTCGGGCGGCAGGACGCGATCAGAATCAAGGAGGAACCGATGGCATTCACGCTCGAAAGCCCAGCCTTCCGCGACGGAGAGCGGATTCCGGACAGATTCGTCCGCGACGGAGAGAACGTCTCGCCGCCGCTGGTCTGGCGGGATGCGCCGGCCGGAGCCAAGAGCTTCATGCTGGTGGTGGAGGATCCCGACGCACCCTCCGGCACATTCCGCCACTGGGGCGTCTACGACATAGACGCAAACCGCGACCGGCTTCCCGAGAGCACGACTGCGGGCGCCAAGACGGAAAGCCTCGGCCATGGGGTCAACGATTTCGGCAACCCGCATTATGACGGTCCCCAGCCGCCCAAGGGTCACGGCGTTCACCACTACCATTTCCGTCTCGCCGCGCTCGACGTGGAGACGCTCCACTGTGACGGCAAGGCGAGGATCGAGGACATGCTCGATCAGGCAAAGCCGCATGTGATCGCCGAAGCCGAGTTCGTCGGCACCTACGAGAAGGTGTGAGCCGATGAGCGCGCTCTCGGGAAAACCAGGCTGCTGCTGGACGGAAAACGCGCAAGCGGCCGAATACCCATCCCTGGACGGCTCCATTCATGCCGAGACGGTGGTGGTGGGGGCGGGCATTGTCGGCCTGACCACAGCCTTGCGGCTCCTCGAAGCGGGCCGCTCCGTCATCGTTGTCGAGGGACTGCGGGTCGGCCGCCAGGTCACGGGCCGCTCGACGGCCAAGATCACGACGCAGCACCGGCTCATCTATCGGGACCTGATCGACGCGATCGGGCTGGACCGCGCCCGCGACTACGCCGAGGCGAACAGCGCCGGCGCCGGGCAGATCAGAAGCTGGGTCGCCGAGCATGGCATTTCCTGCGGCCTGGAGGAAAGATCCGCCTATGCCTACACGCGGGATCCTGCGATCCGCCCCAGGATCGAGGCGGAGGCAGAGGCCGCGCGCAGCCTTGGGCTCGAAGCGGAGGTTCTCGACCGCGCTCCCCTTCCCTTCGAGACGGCCGGCGCCCTTCGCTTTCCTGATCAGGCGCAGTTCAACCCGGCGCGATATCTGATCGGCCTCGCCGCCATGGTGAAGACCCGTGGCGGACAGATCTTCGAGAACAGCCGTGCACGCCTGATCGAGGACGCGAGCCGCTGGCGCGTGGTCACCGACGGCGGCACCGTACACGCGGAAAACGTGGTGGTGGCGACCAATATGACCGTGAAGAGCCCGGTCGGCATGTCGCACCGCACACAGCCGAGGAGCCATGTCGCCATAGCCTTCCGCATCGATGACCCTGCGATCATCGACGGCATGTTCATCACCGTGGAAGAGCCTTCGCGCTCGCTGCGCACCGGCCGTGATGCCGCGGGCCCTGTGCTGGTCGCGCTCGGTCCGCATTTCCGGACCGGCCAGGACGGCAATGTGGCGGCCCGTTTCGTGGAGCTCGAACAATGGGCGCGCGCACACCTGCCGGTTGGCGAAGCGCTGTGGCGCTGGTGCAACGAGGACTATGATACAGCCGACCGCGTGCCCTATGCCGGGGAGCCGGATCCGGAAGAGGCCGCGGGATTCCATATCGCCACGGGCTTCAACGCCTGGGGCATCAGCAACGGCACGGCAGTGGGCATGATGATCGCCGATCGGATCGCCGGACGCCCGAATCCGTGGCTAGCGCTGTACGATCCGACGCGGCCCTATCCGGAGGATTTCCACAAGAGCGGCGACAGCCAGTCCATTGTGCGCAGCCTCGATGAGATCGAGCCCGGCCAGGGAGGCGTGCTCGTGCGCGGCGAGGAGAAGATCGCCGCCTGGCGGGACGAGAACGGCGGCCTCCACACGCTTTCCGCAAGCTGCACCCACAAAGGCTGCACCGTCACCTGGAACAATGCGGACCGGACCTGGGACTGCCCCTGTCACGGCTCGATCTTCACCGCGGACGGATCGGTTATCCACGGGCCGGCCCGAAAACCGCTGCCGGTGGTTGAGCGATAGATGTTTGTTGTTAGAATGCGGGCCGAGATCACCAAACGCATTTGGCCGCCCAATTATCGAGAAACATCAGTTTTGTTCGACCTCTTCTTGCTCATTGGGTATCGAATCTGTTTTCCCGGTTGCGTTCTAATCTTCGAGGTGCGCCCATGTTCGGCTTTGTTATCAATCCGCCGGTGTTTTTCGGCTCCGTCGCCATTACGGCTATATTCCTGGCCATCGGCGTCTTCTTTCCGGGCCAGTCAGAGGCGATCTTCGCCGCGGCACAAAGCTGGATTCTCGGCACCTTCGGCTGGCTCTATCTGCTGTCGGTGGGGATCTTCATCGGTTCTGTCATCCTCTTTGCCGCGAGCCGTTTCGGCGACCTGAAGCTCGGTCCGGACGATTCGACGCCTGACTTCCGCTATGTGTCCTGGGTGGCCATGCTCTTCGCGGCCGGCATGGGGATCGGGCTCATGTATTTCGCGGTGGGCGAACCGATGACCCATTTCTCGGCGCCGCCGGAAGCCGAGCCCGGAACCATCGCGGCGCAGCGCGAGGCCATGAGCGTCACTTTTTTCCACTGGGGTTTCCATGCCTGGGCGATCTACGCCGTGGTGGGCCTGTCGCTGGCTTATTTCGGCTACCGCTACAATCTTCCGCTCACCGTCCGCTCCGGCCTCTACCCGCTTCTCAAGCATCGGATCGACGGTCCGATCGGGCACGCGGTCGATATCTTCGCCATCTGCGGAACGCTGTTCGGCATAGCCACCTCGCTGGGCTTCGGTGTCCTGCAGATCAATGCCGGCCTTAGTTATCTTCTCGGCCTGCCGATCGGCGCGCCGGTCCAGCTCGTCCTCATCGCCGCCATCACGACGGTCGCCACGGTCTCGGTGATCACCGGCGTCGACAAGGGCATCCGCCGCTTGAGCGAGTTCAACCTGGTCCTTGCCCTGCTCCTCATGCTCTTCGTCCTGTCGGTCGGCCCGACGGCCCAGCTCCTGCGGGACTTCGTTCAGAACATCGGTTTCTATCTCGACACGATCGTGCTGCGCACCTTCAACATCTATGCCTACGAGCCGCGCCCGTGGATCGACGCCTGGACGCTCTTCTACTGGGCATGGTGGATCTCCTGGTCGCCCTTCGTCGGCATGTTCATCGCCCGGATTTCCCGCGGCCGGACGGTCCGTGAATTCGTGATCGCGGTTCTCTTCATCCCCGCGGGTTTCACCTTCCTCTGGATGACCGTCTTCGGCAACACCGCCCTGTTTATCGACACCACCGTCGCCGGCGGGGCCCTGGCCTCCGCGGTATCCGAGGATTTGTCCGTGGCCTTGTTCCAGTTCTTCCAGTACCTGCCGCTTCCAGCGGTGACCTCCTCGCTGGCTGTCCTGCTGGTGGCGGTGTTCTTCATCACCTCCTCCGACTCAGGTTCCCTCGTGGTGGACACGATCGCGGCAGGCGGCGAGACGCACACGACCACGCGCCAGCGCGTCTTCTGGTGCGTACTCGAAGGCATGATCGCGGCTGTCCTCCTGCTGGCCGGCGGCCTTGCGGCTCTCCAGTCGGCCACCATCGCCACCGCGCTTCCTTTCTCCCTGATCATGCTCGCCCTGGTCTGGGCGCTGTTCAAGGGCATGAAGTCGGACGTCGCGCAGACACAGGTTGGCTCCACCGTGAGCGTGCCCCAGGCTCATCCTGCCGCAGGGCTCACCTGGCAACGCCGCCTTGGCCTGATCCTCAATGCGCCCACCGAGGCGGAGGTGACCAGTCATATCGCCAAGGTTGTCGCGCCCGCCCTGGAAAACGTGGCACAGGAGATCGAGAAGCGCGGTCGCCCGGCCAACGTTACGCGCGAGAACGGCGAATATTCCGTCTCGCTCACCGTTCCCGCAAGCGGCATGCGCGATTTCGTCTATGGCGTCCAGCCGACCGCCTATCGTCTACCGGCCTTCTCCGCGCTCGAAGCGGCCCAAGGGAATCTGCGCTACGAAGCACGGACCTACTTCAGCGACGGCAGCCGCGGCTACGATCTCATGGGCATGGCGCAGCAGCAGATCATCGACGACGTGCTCGTACAGTTCGATCGTTACCTGCAGCTCGTCCAGTCGCCGGAAGCCTCCTTGGTTGTCGGCGCCCCCGAACATGCGCCGGATGTTCCCCAGTCCTGAATTGACGCCGGCGGCCCAACCAGGGGATTCGATTGCAGTGGATCGAACAGAACCATGACCTGATCACCGCACTGACGGGGGCCGGAACGCTGCTGGTTTGGGTGATCTATCTGCAGGTCTTCGTCAGCAGTTACCGCCGGCAGCTGCGCGCGACGCTTCTCATAACGCGCGGTGCCGGCGAAGACCTGGAAGGACGCTGTTTTGTCAGCAATATGAGTTCCGGGCCGGTCTACGTGCAAAGCGTCATCGTGACGCTGGACACCCCCGATGCGACGCTGATCTGCCCCGTGACCGACGTGCTGGAGCTGGAGGGTGACGGCGTTCCAAACGATCCGCGGCTGCGCACCCGGCAGGGTCCTTTATCGACCGGCGAGATCAGGGATATCGGAACCTTCGGCAGCCTTGTGCGCCATGTTCTGAAAACCCAGACCGGGGGCTCCGTCGCCTCCCGCGCGGAGCAGGCGGCGGTGACCGCCGTCACGATCGAGGTCCTGGGAATATATGGCCAGGAAGATCTCCCCATCGGCGCCCGAAGACGATTCGTCCTGCACGACGAGGAAGGCCGGATCCACATCGAAGGCGAAGACATCGCAACCAAGCAGATCAGAGGAAGGCGAGAGAGAAGAAGACTGGTTTCCGATCTCCAAAGAGACACCTGAAGCGACATAGCCCGGCATCGCGCCGGTACCACGGCTGAACGCCCCCGGCCTGGGATGAAAATCCTGCTGGAGTTCGGCACGATTTCTGTGTTGTCGACAATTTGGATACGATATGGAATGCGAGGAGCAGAGGACAACGAAGCTCCTGGGGAACGGAAACCGTCATGAAACCACGTAGCGCCATACTCCTAGCCATTCTTACCAGCAGCATGCTGGAAAACGATGCCGATAACGGGCAATGGCGGGAGCGACTACGGAGTGATGCTTGATGGCCGCGGCCGGGAGGATGACGGACGCAGCGCCGGCAAGGGGTGGGCGGGCGACAGGGCATGCGCACCGTCCATGATACGCTGCCCCGGTCCATCCTCGTTTCTCGCCGGCGCCCGCCGGCGTGCTCGACGAGGCGACGCTGTCCAACTTGCTTCCTACAGCATCAACAGCCTTCAATAGGTTCACCATGGCCAGGAAAAGCTTCTTCTGCATCGACGCCCACACCTGCGGCAACCCCGTGCGCGTGATCGCAGGCGGCGGCCCCGATCTCAAAGGCGACACGATGAACGCGAGGCGCGAGCATTTCGTCGCCGAATATGACTGGATCCGCACCGGCCTGATGTTCGAGCCGCGCGGGCACGACGTGATGAGCGGCTCGATCCTCTATCCCGCCCTCCGCGACGACGTGGACGGCTCGATCCTCTTCATCGAGACTTCGGGCTGCCTGCCCATGTGCGGCCATGGCACGATCGGCACCGTGACCGTGATGATCGAGGAAGGACTCGTGACGCCCAGCGTGCCCGGCAGGCTCAGGCTCGAAGTGCCGGCCGGCATCATCGAGGCCGAATACGAGATGGACGATGCCGGGCACGTGACCAGGGTGAAGATCACCAACGTGCCCTCCTTCCTTTACGCGAGAAATCTGGAGATCGATCTTCCCGGCGTCGGCCCGTTGAAATTCGACGTCGCCTATGGCGGCAATTTCTACGCGATCTTCGAGCCGCAGCCCGGCTTCGAGGATATGAGCCAGTTCTCGGCCTTCGACATTCAGCAGCTATCGCCGGTGGCCCGCCATCTGATCAACGAGAAGTACACCTTCCAGCACCCGGAATTTCAGACCATCAAGGGCCTCCGCCACGTGATGTGGACCGGTACGCCGAAGCATCCGGAGGCCGACGCCCGCAACGCGGTCTTCTATGGCGAGAAGGCCATCGACCGCTCGCCCTGCGGCACCGGCACCTCCGCCCGCATGGCACAGAAGGCGGGCAAGGGCGAGCTCACGGTGGGCGACAGCTTCGTCCACGAGAGCATCATCGGCAGCCTGTTCTGGGGCAAGGTGGAGGCGGCAGCCAAGGTCGGCGAATACGACGCCATCGTGCCCTCCGTCGCCGGCCAAGCCTGGATCACAGGCTACAACACCATCTTCCTCGACGACCGCGACCCCTTTGTGAAGGGGTTCACGGTGGAGTGAAGGGGCGGGGCAAAGGAAGGGCAGTTACGGAACCGCAACTGCCCCGATCAACAGCCCTTGTTTTGGTCGTGGGCGATACGGCAGCGTTCAGGCATGGATCCTCGGGTCAAGCCCGAGGATGACGACTGCAAGAACGCAAGCGGCAAACCACCGGCGTCGATGGTTGCCCCAGCATCGGTGATTGGCTGAAGCCTCTCCTCCTCGTCATCCTCGGGCTTGACCCGACGATCCATGCCTGAACATCAATGGCTCGCCAGCGATCGAGGAAGAGAACCGCCCTTATGGCGGACTCAGCCCTTGACCGCCGTCACCTGGATTTCCACCAGGACGTCCGGGGCGGCCATGCGGGATTCCACGCAGGCACGGGCGGGAGCGTTGCCGGGCGAGACCCACTTGTCCCAGACGGTGTTCATCTCGTCGAAGCTTGCGATGTCGCGCAGCCAGATCGTCGCCTTGAGGATCTTGGTCTTGTCCGTGCCCGCTTTCGCCAGCAGTTCGTCGATGCGCCGGAGCACCTGCGTGGTCTGATCCGCCACGGATGTACCGGCACGCTTGTCGGCAACGACGCCGGCGAGATAGACGGTGTCGCCGTGCACGACGACCTGGCTCATGCGGGGACCAACTTCGATTCGCTCAATGGACATTTCCGCTCCGTACTCCTGATCCTTGTTCATGAAGAAGGCGGGCGACCTCTCCGGTCCCCCGCCGCCTAGTGCCTGCGATCGCGTTCCTGCGCAAGTGGCAAGGCCGGATGCAGCAAGCTCGTGCTCAGGCGCCGCTTAAAATCCGTACTTGCTGAGATCGGGACGATTCTTGAGCCCCGTTTCCACGACGGCGCGAACCTCCGCCTCTTCTTGGCCGACGAGTTGCAGGCGCGGCTGGCGCACGGCGGGCGAGGTGCCGCGCACGATGTGTTCGCAGAGCTTGATCTTCTGGACGAATTTCGGTCCGATATCGAGGTGGAGCAGCGGCAGGAACCAGCGATAGATCTCCAGCGCCTCCTTGATGCGGCCTTGCGCGGCCAGCCTGTAGATCGCCACCGTCTCCTTCGGGAAAGCCACGACGAGGCCGGCGATCCAGCCGGAGCAGCCCAGGATCAGACTTTCGAGCGCCAGATCGTCCACGCCGGTCAGGAGCTGATAGCGGTCGCCGAGCGCGTCGATGGTCTCGTTGATGCGGCGGGTGTCGCCCGTCGATTCCTTGATGGCCACGAATTTGGGCTCGTCGGCCATCTCCTTCAGCATCTCGGTGGTGATGTTGATGCCGTAGGCGAGCGGGTTGTTGTAGATGATGATGGGGAGCTTCGAAGCCGCCGCGACGGCACGGTAATGGACCACCACTTCGCGGTCATCGGCCAGATACCGCATGGCTGGCAGCACCATCAGGCCATCGACGCCGATCTTTTCGGCTTCCGCGGCAAGCGAGGCGCCGGCGGCGGTGGAATCCTCGGCGATCGTGAGTACGATCGGCAGACGTCCCTTCGCCTCTTCCTTCGCGGCCTTGGCTATGGCGATCTTCTCATCCCGCGTCAGGCTGGAAGCCTCGCCCAGCGAGCCGCAGAGCACGATCGCATCCACCCCGCCCTCGATCTGGAAGGCAATGTCTGCCCGGACGCCAGCGAGATCGACTTCCTGGTCAGCCGTCATCTTCGTGGTGATTGCGGGCAACACGCCGCGGAAGTCGCTCTTCTGCATTCCATTCCTCTGCGAAGGTGAACTGTAGATCGCTTGAACTTTAAAGTGTTGTATTTAGTTTGTCGACAGAAAGTTGCGGGAATCGTGATCGGGCAGGTGCCCGGATTCCGTCGTCAAGTCGAGCAGTGCGATAGCGAAGAGCGAGTGGAATTCTGTTTTGCGGGAACCTCTTCTAGGTGCGGAAATGGGGCGGAATTTACCCCCGCGCCTCCCCCTTCAGGGGGCCACCGTTCTCCTTCACAAGCTTCGTCAGCCGCTTGAAGACCTCGCCCGACTGACGTACGCCGTCATGCTCGTACTCGTTGGTGATCCAGTACTGAAGATTGCCGACATGGGCGGCCGTCTCGAGTGACAAGCCGGCATCCACATACATGTCGTCGTGATAGATCACGGCCGCGACCGGCACCTCGTTCGAAGCAAGCCGCTCAGCATCGTAGAGGCGGCTGTAGCCCGGCCGTTTCGCCAACGCTTCCGCGCCCGCCCGGAAAGGCCTGAGCGAGCGGATTTCCTCGAACATCCAGGGAAAGAACATCTCGCCAGTGAAGAGGAGCGGCCGCCGCTCGGGCACGAACTCCGGAAAATCACCACGCACGCGTTCCGCCGCCCAGTCCGTCGCGCCCTCCCCTTCGCCATAGATGCTTTCCTGGAGAACGGCGAAAAGCGGGTTGGAATCGTAGGAGGTCAACGACATCACCGCCCAAAGGAAGTGATCGGAAAGGCGTTCCGGGCCGGAGAATGCCTCGTCGACGAGCCAATGGATGTTTTCGAAACCCGGAGCCATGCCGAAATCGTTGCCGACGGTCTGCAGGCGCCGCACCGTCAAGCGGTCGCCATCGGGCAGGCGCACGTCATGGGCGTCGATGAAGTCGGCCAACGCGCCCACGCGCTCCACATCGCCGGGGTAGCGCTTGTAATAGCGCGCGGTCTTCGCGGCCACGCGCGGATAGGTGCGCCGGTAGACCTCCTCCGCCGAAGGACGGATGCTCGCAAGCCCGCCCGTGACATAGCAGGCGGAAAGGCCCTCCGGCGCCTGCGAAAGGTAGGTGAGCGTGAGGAACCCGCCATAGCTCTGTCCCAGCGTCTCCCATCTGCCGCCGCCGAACACCTGCTTCCGCAGGTGCTCGCAATCGGCGACGATGGAATCCGCGCGGAAGCAGGCCAGATAGTCCGCGGCCGCATCGGCCGTGGAAAAGCGCTCCATCACCCGGCGTTCGATGGGCGAGCTGCGTCCCGTGCCGCGCTGGTCCACGAGGATGACGCGGTGCGTCTCGAGCGCCTCCGCAAGCCAGGGCGGACTGCCGGGAACCGGGCGGGGCGACTTGCCGCCGGGTCCGCCCTGCAGAAAGGCAAGCTTCGGCAGATCCTCGTCCCTGCGCGTCGGATCCACCACCTCGCGCGCGAAGACCTCGATCGACGCGCCGTCGGGCTTCGACCAGTCGAGCGGCACCGGCACCACATGATCGCGCACATGCATGCCGGGGATCGTGTATTCGCCTACAAGCATCGTTCCTCGCCTCTCTGACATGCGGATTGGTCGCATATAAAGCAGGTCGCGGCAATTCGGTCGACAAACTGCCTACATAAATGAACCGGTTGTTCTCAGGATCCGGCGTCCAGGCTTACCTGAGCGGCCGTGTCACGCACGAGATAGCTCTGGATCTGCCTTACGATCTGCGCGGCATGGTCCGTGGCGAGCCGTTCGCAGAGCTCCGCGTCACCCGACTCGACGGCCGCAATGATCCGCTCGTGCTCCTCGACATATTGCCTGGGCAGGCGGTCGTCGAAGGAGGAATAATAGAGCCTGAGAATGCGCCGCCCTTCATCGAGCAGCCGCGTGAAGAGACCGGTGAAATAATGGTTTCCCGCCGTCTCGGCGATCGCCACATGGAAATCGCGGTTGGCCTCGATCATGGCAAGCGCGTCGCGCTGGCGCACGGATTCGGCGAACAGCGCCTGATAGCTGCGGATCTTGGCGAGGTGCTCCGGCTTGCGGTGGACGGCGGCCGACCGCGTGGTGACGCGGTACATGAGCGTCAGCGCCTCGAAATAGACGGGCAGCCGCACGAAATCGATCGGCGCGACGATGGTGTTGCGGTTGGGCAGCGTGTTGACGAGCCCCTCGGCGGCGAGCCGCACCAGCGCCTCGCGGATGGGCGTGCGCGACATCCGGAACTGCTCCGAGAGCCGCACCTCGTCGAGGCCGCTGCCGGGGGCGAGCTCGAGCTCCAGGATGGCCTTGCGCAACGCATGATAGACCGTCTGCGAACCCGCGCCACGCACCCGCTCGCCGTTCGGCTTGGCAGCCGAAGCGGAAGCCTCCTTCTTCCTCTTCTCGCCGGTGTTGCGCAAGTTGGGCCTCTGCATTGTCACCTGCATTCAAGCACGCCGGGACGGCAAGCTCAATGCGCGCGCAGATCGGCAATGGCAAGGACGAGGCCGGGAAAGGCGATGAGAAGCGCGATGATTACGATGTCGGTGACGATGAAGAGAGACACGCCGCGGAAGACATCGTTGAGGCTGGCATATTGGCCGGCGACATTGCGGATGACGAAGACGTTCATGCCGAGCGGCGGCGTGATCATGCCCACTTCGAGAAGCTTGACGAGCAGCACGCCGAACCAGACGAGGCTGATGGAGGCGGTATTGAGCAGCGGCAGGAGCACCGGAAGCGTGACCAGCATGGCCCCGAAAGGCTCCATGAACATTCCGAGGATCAGATAGAGCACCACGATCAGGATCATGAGCTCGACATAGTTCAGGTCCCAGGCGGTGACCGCGGAGCTTATGAAGCCCGCAGTACCGCTCAACCCCAGGAATCGCGTGAACATGACCGCGCCCACGCCGATGATGAAAAGAGAAACCGAGGTGCCGACGGTTTCCAGCAGTGCCATCCGGAAGCGCTTCCAGTTGAGCTCCCGGGTGACGAGTGCGATGACGATCGCGCCGGCCGCACCGATCGCCCCCGCCTCGGTGGCGGTGAAGAGGCCGCTGAAGAGGCCGCCGAAGACGAGGGCGATGAGCGCCAGAAGCGGCCAGATGGCCCGCCAGACCCCGACCTCCTGGATTGCCGCGCCATCCTTTTCCGGCAGCGGGACGACATCGGGACGCAGCTTGGCGACGACATAGATCAGCAGGCAGTACGAGGCGGCGGTGAGCACGCCCACCGAGATGCCGCCGAGGAACACCTTGGTCACCGAGGTCTCGGCGAAGACGCCATAAATGATCATGAGGATGGATGGCGGGATCAGCGCGCCGATCGTGCCGCCGGCGGCGAGCGTGCCCGTGGCGAAGCTCGGCCGGTAGCCGGCCCTGATCATCTCGGGGATGGCGATTCGCCCCATCGCGGCCGCGCAGGCGAGGCTCGATCCGCAGACGGAGGCAAAGCCCGTGCAGGCAAGCACGGCCGCCATGCCGAGACCGCCCGGCATGCGGCGGAGCGCCCGGTTGGCGGCGCCGAAGAGGCTCGTGGTCAGCCCCGCGTGATAGGCGACGAAACCCATGAGCAGGAACATGGGCACGGCCGACAGTGTCCAGCTCGCCACGAAATCGTAAGGCGTCGTCGTCAGGATGCCGACGGCCGGCGTGAAGCCCAGCATCAGCCAGATCCCGCCAAAGGAGACGAGGATGAGCGCCACCGCGACCGGCACGCGCAACGCCAGAAGGACAAGAAGGACGGCGATTCCGGCAAGCCCGGTGGTGACGCTCACGGTTGGGTTCCCCTTTCGCCCGTTTCCGTGAATGCCTCTGCATCTTCCTGTCCCGTCAGGCAGAGATAGAGCCTGAGCGCGGTGACGACGCTTGCGAGCGCAAAGGCGACCGGCAGGATGAAGAAGCCCGGCCAGACCGGCACCGCCACGCTGAGCGAGAGCACGAAGCTCTTGGCCCCGAATTCGCGCATGGCCGCGAACCAGGTGGTGTAAGCCAGCAACAGGAAGGCCGCGAGGCTGAGGAGATGGACGAAGGCCATGTTGATCCGGTCGAGGGGCCCTCGGAAGAGGCCGGAGAAGAGATCGACGCTGATCATCTCTCCGCGCCGCTCGGTCCAGCCGAGCGGCAGGAAGGCGATGAGCAGCATGTAGTAGCGAGACACGATCTCCACCGTGGCCGGGATGGAGCGGGTAAGAACCTGCCGCGCGACGACATCCGCAGTGACATGGAGGAGCATCGCCAGCACGCCGACAGCCCCGACGAGGGCGAGCAGGCTCGTGAGTTGCCGGACCAAGGCAAGGATGCGGGAGCGCATCGCTATCCCTTTCGAAGGAGGGAGGCGGCGCGGCGGAACGGCTGCGCCGCCGGTGACGTCACATGCCGTATGTCTCGTAGTCGACCTTGTCCCAGACCTCCGCCTGGATCGCCTCGGCGATCTTCTGCGGGTCGTGCCCGGCTTCCTCGACGAGACCGGTCCATTTGGTGACCAGTTCCCGGAAGCGGGCGACCTTGGCCGCAGCGTCGGAAATCCCGTACTGGCTCTCCGCGATGCCGGCCGCCTTCTGCAGGTCCTCTTCGGTGAAGGCGGCGGTGGCGTCCACCAGTTCCTGCTCCGGCTCGATGAATTCGAGCCCGGCGTCGGCCGCGGCCTTGCGCGCGATGTCCGGCCGCTCGAAACCCCAGTTCTCCGTGAAGGCGACATTGCCCTTGTTGGCAGCGCGGACGAAACCGCGGCGCTCCTCCGCGCTGAGCGACTTCCAGGCGTCGGAATTCACCGTGAAATTGGAGGTCGCGTGATAGGTGCCCAGCGGCAGCTCGATCACGTAGCGGGCGAGGTCCACCAGCCGGTAGGACATGAGGTCGGAGATGGAGCCCATCGTGCCGTCGATCACACCCTGCGACATGCTCTCGAACGTGTCGGAGACCGGCACATTGACGGGCGACGCGCCGACATATTCGGCCCAGCGGGCGAAGGGCGCTCCGCCGCTCCTGAGGCGCAGGGCCTGCAGATCGGCCTTCGTGCGCACGGGCTTGGTGGTGAGAAGAACGTAGACATCAGACGAGCCGGCGCCCAGGAAGACGGCGCCGAGCTTGGCGAACTCGGCCTGGCAGTCCTCGCAGGTGACGACATATTCGGTCATCGCCGCACCCATGACATGCGGATCGCGGCCGAGGAAGGCGAGGTCGCCGATGAGCGCCGAGTTCGGCAGGTCTCCGGGGAAGTAGAGCGGCAAGAGATTGCCCACCTCGGCGATGCCGGACTGCAGGGCGCCCTTCATGCCGCCGATATTCACCACCTCGGTGCCGAGCACCGTGCCGGTGAGCGCGCCATCGGTCTCCTTCGGCAGTTCCTCCACCAGCGTGGAGTAGAGCGGATCATAGGCGGGATGCGCCGGCGGCGCGCCGGGCGCGAGCCGAAGGTCGCGGGCCTCGGCCGCGACCATGGACGAGCAGAGGCCCAAGGCCAATGCAGCGGTGACTAAGGCTTTCATGTCTTCCTCCTCCTCATCGCGCGGTTCCAGGCCGCGCTTTCAAATCAGGGCCGTTCTCCTCAAGCCCTTTCAGATTCCCAGCAGCCGCCTGGCATTCTCCTTCAGGATCAGGGGCCGCACATCCGGCTTGATGTCGAGCTTCTCGAAATCGGCGAGCCACCGGTCGGGCAGGATCGCCGGCCAGTCGGAGCCGAAGAGAACCCGGTCCTTGAGCAGCGAATTCGCGTATTTCACCAGGATCGGCGGGAAATATTTCGGCGACCAGCCGGACAGGTCGATCCACACATTCGGCTTGTGGGTGGCGACCGCCAGCGCCTCCTCCTGCCAGGGGAAGGAGGGGTGGGCCATGATGATCTGCATGTCCGGGAAGTCGGCCGCGACATCGTCGAGATAGATCGGGTTCGAGTATTTGAGGCGCATATTGTTGCCGCCCCGCATGCCCGCGCCGACGCCCGTCTGCCCCGTGTGGAAGAGCGCCGGCACGCCCGCTTCCGCGATCGCCTCGTAGAGCACATAGGCGCTGCGGTCGTTCGGATAGAAGCCCTGGAAGGTCGGATGGAACTTGAAGCCGCGGATGCCGAAATGCTCGACCAGCCGCCGCGCCTCGCGCGCACCCATCTTGCCCTTGGCCGGATCGATCGAGGCGAAGGGGATGAGCACATCGCTGTGTTCGGCCGCCAGCGCCGCCATCTCCTCGTTGTTGTAGCGGCGATAGCCGGACTCCCGCTCCGCGTCGACCGGGAAGATCACCGCGCCGATCCGGCGCTCGCGATAGTAGGCGGCAGTCTCCGGAATGGTGGGCGGATGGGGAAAGGGTGATTTGAAATAGGCCGCCATGCCGGCCTGGAAATCGTCATAGCCGTCGTCGTGATGCGTTCCGCAGGGCTCCTCGGCGTGGGTGTGGAAATCGATGGCGACGAGTGCGTCCGGATCGAACATCAGACCCTCCCTCCAGGCAGTTTCACAGTGGCGGCCATCCCGATACCTTCCTGAGCAGCGTCAGGAGCTGGGCGCGCTCCGCCTCCGACAGCATGGAAAGCGACCGACGGTCCGCCTCCTGCATGAGCGGCGCGCCGGCTTCGACGAGGCCGCGGCCGGCCCTCGTCAGGCGAAGTTCCACGGAGCGTCGGTCATGCGGCGGCACGAAGCGCTCCACCAGCCCGCGCTCCTCGAGGGAGCGGACGAGCTTGGTCATGTTCGACCACTTGATCTTGAGCACGTCCGCGATCACCCCCTGGCGCACGCCGGGATTTTCGTGAATGGCGAGCAGGATGGTGAATTCCCCGAACCTGACATCGCGGCGCTGGAGCTCCGCGAAAGTCCGCTCGAAGATGGTGAGCTGCGCGATGCGCAGCAGGAAGCCGATGGAATGCTCGATCGGTCCGAAGGAAAGCCTCGCCTTCGGATCCCGCTGATCGGGATCGGCGCGAATGGGCTCCACCGCGCTCATCCGCCTGCCTCCTCTCCGTTGGGAATCGCAAGGCGCGCGGCCTTCTTGTCGAGAAAGGCGCGCAACCTCTCATGCGCTTCCGGCGTACCCTGGGTGAGCGACGCGATCATCGATTCGAAGAACAGCCCCTCGTCATGGCCGCTGTCATGGATCCGCTGCAGGGCATTGATGATGAGATAGTTGGAAAGCGGTGCGTTGCCCGCGGCTCTACGCGCAAGCTCCATGGCCTTGGCGAAGGCCCCGCCCGGCTCGGCGAGGTAACTCACGGCACCGTAGCGCTCCGCCTCCTCCACCGAGAGGACGCGGCCCGTGAGCATCATGTCCATCATGCGGGAAACGCCGATCAGGCGCGCGACATTGACCGAACCGCCGCCACCGACGAAGATGCCTCTTTGCCCTTCCGGGAGAGCAAAATAGGTGTTGGGCTCCGCGACGCGAACATGCCCGACGGCCGCCAGCTCCAGGCCGCCGCCGACAACCGCCCCGTGCAGCGCCACGAAATACGGGATGGTGCCGCGCTGTATGCGGTTGAAGACGGCATGCCAGCCGCGCGAGCCGGCGATGCCCTCCATCAGCGACTTGTCCACATGCTCCGCGAGGTCGAGCCCGGCGCAGAAGTGCTGCCCCTCGCCCCGCAGCACCCCGGCTTTCGCCTCGCGCGCCGCCCGGTCGACAGCATCACCGAGGTCGCCCAGCATCGCATCGCTCATCGCATTGCGCTTTTCCGGGCGGGAGAGCGTGAGCACCGCGACATCGTCGGCAAGTTCGTATGTGACCAGCGGCATCATTTCCCCGTTCGGAGCGCCAATCATCGAAATTGACACTGTCCACTATTGAACTATTAATTATTGAACGAACTCGTTCGCAGGTGTCAAGGCGCTTCCGCGGGAGGAACATGCGGAAGCCCAAGGGAGGAGCCGATGAACCAAGCCGTGCTGGGAGCCGCCACCCCGAAGGCGCGGGCGCCATACAGGCCCGTGCGATGCTGGACACCAAGGATCAACATCCGCCGGGGCGAAGGCGGCACCATCTACCTGGAACAGGTGGAACCACTGCCTGCCTATCCCGAGCGCATCGCGGACATGCTGGTGCATTGGGCGGAGCGGGTGCCCGAACGGACGCTTTACGCCGACCGCGGCCCCGACGGCGAATGGCGTCGGTTGAGCTATGCAGACGCGCTTGCGAAGGCCCGCCGGCTCGGACAATTCCTGATCGATCGCGGACTTTCAGCGTCCTCGCCGCTCGCCATCCTTTCCGGCAACGATCTCGAACACGCGCTGCTCAGCCTCGCGGCCGCCTATGCCGGCATTCCCTATGCGGCGATCTCGCCCGCCTACTCGCTGGTCTCGACGGATTATGCGCGGCTGCGCGAGACCTTCGAGGCGATCCGCCCCGGCCTTATCTTCGCCAATGACGCGGAACGCTTCGGGCCGGCGATCGAGGCTGTGGCTCCGAAGACGAAGCGGCTCCACACCAGAGGCGCGCGCGGGCCGGAGGAGGATTTCGCCCGCGCGCTGGCCACGGACCCCCGCCCCGCCGTCGACGACGCCTACCGCGCGGTGACGGGCGACACGATCGCGAAGTTCCTCTTCACCTCCGGCTCGACCGGCTCGCCCAAGGCGGTGATCAACACCAACCGCATGATCTCGTCCAACCAGGTCATGAGCCGGGAGACCTTCGCCTACTTCAAGGACGAGCCGCCGGTGCTGCTCGACTGGGCGCCCTGGCACCACACTGCCGGCGGCAACAAGGTCTTCTACATTGCCCTCTTCAACGGCGGCACGCTCTATGTCGACGACGGCAGGCCGACCAGGGACGACATCGGCAGGACCGTGCGCAATCTGCGCGAGATATCGCCCACTTGGTATTTCAATGTGCCGAAGGGCTTCGAGGCACTGATCCCCCATCTGGAAGCGGACGGCGCCTTGCGGGAGACCTTTTTCAAGGACCTGAAGCTCCTCTGGTATGCGGGCGCCGGCATGGCCCAGCACACCTGGGATGCACTGGAACGGCTTTCCATCGAAACGACGGGCGAATGCGTTCTGCTTGCGACAGGGCTCGGCGCGACGGAGACCGCGCCCGCCTGCCTGATGTGCACCTGGCCGCAGGAGAAGGCGGGCAATGTGGGCCTGCCCTGCCACGGGGTTTCGCTGAAGCTGGTGCCCATGGACGGCAAGCTCGACGCACGCGTGAAGGGTCCCAACATCACGCCCGGCTATTGGAACGCGCCGGCGCTGACGGCGGAAGCCTTCGACGAGGAGGGCTATTACCGCTTCGGCGACGCGCTCCGCTTCGCCGACCCCGAAGACCTGACGGCGGGCTTCTTCTTCGATGGGCGCACGGCGGAGAATTTCAAGCTCGACACCGGCACCTGGGTGAGCACCGGTGCGCTTCGCACCCAGTTCATCAACCATTTCGGCGAGGTGGTGCGCGACGTGGCGATCGCCGGCCCCGACCGGCCCTGTATCGGTGCGCTCGTCTTCCCCGACCTGAAGCTCTTGGCCGGGATCGCCGGGCAGAATGCGCCCGCCGAACCACTGGCTCTGTTCGCACACCCCGCCGTGCGCGCGCATCTGAAGGAAAAGTTGCAGTCGCTTGCCGCCGGCAACACCGGCTCTTCCACACTCGTGCGGCGCATGGTGCTGGTCGACCCGCCACCCTCCATGGACAAGGGCGAGACAACCGACAAGGGCTCGATCAACCAGCGGGCCATCCTGCGCAACCGCGGCGAATGGGTCGAGGAACTCTATTCGGATTCGGACCGCGTGATCGAGATCTGATAACTGGAGAGGTTGCATTCTTCTCACCCCCCTCTGGCCTGCCGGCCATCTCCCCCTCAAGGGGGGAGATCAGACGCCACCTTTGCTTTCGCCAATTGCTGGTGTTGCAGACAGGCTCGGAACATGTGGCCGGCGTAATCTCCCCCCTTGAGGGGGAGATGGCCGGCAGGCCAGAGGGGGTTAGAGGAACGCGAATCTAGGAGGCTAGATGAAACCGAAAGGTATGGTGGCGGTGGTGACGGGTGGCGGCTCCGGGCTCGGCGAGGCAACGGCGCGCGCCCTTGCCACACGCGGCGCACGCGTCGCGGTGGTCGATCTCAATGCCGGCCGGGCGCAGGATGTGGCAGACAGCATCGGCGGGCTGGCAATCGCCTGCGACGTGGCCAGCGCCGAGCAGGGCGAAGCCGCGTTCACCGGCGTTTCCGCCGAGCTCGGCGCGCCGCGCATCCTCGTCAACTGCGCCGGCATTGCGACGGCGGGCCGCACTGTCGGCAAAAACGGCCCACATCCGCTCGACCTCTTCCGAAAGACCCTCGAGGTGAACCTGGTCGGGACCTTCAACATGATCCGGCTTTTCGCCTCGATTGCCCAAGAGGTCGAGCCATTGGATGGCGGCGAGCGTGGTGTGATCGTTAATACGGCGTCCGTGGCGGCCTTCGACGGCCAGATCGGCCAAGCCGCCTATTCGGCCAGCAAGGGCGGGATCGCCGCGATGACGCTTCCCATCGCGCGCGACCTCGCGCGCTCCGGCATTCGGGTGGTGAGCATCGCCCCCGGCATCTTCCGCACGCCCATGCTCGCGAGCCTGCCGGAGGAAGCGCAGCAGTCGCTTGCTGCGCAAGTGCCCTTCCCGCCGCGTCTCGGGGAGCCGGAGGAATATGCCGCGCTCGCCTGCCACATCATCGAGAACCAGATGCTGAACGGCGAGATCATCCGCCTCGACGGCGCCATCAGGATGGCTCCGAAATAGGAAGCGCCGGCGAATGGATGCCGGAAGAGAGACCGTTCCTCCGCCCCTCTATCCTGCCGGGCAGTAAATCAGTCCTCGGCCGCCAAATACCGCCACGGCGCACAGACCAGATCGGCGGGGATGCGGGATCGCGCCTCGGCTGCATGCATCTCCGCCTCGGCCTCGCATAGGCCATACCGGCCGAGGGCACCCAGATGGCGGTCGAGATCGTCACGCGGGGAATCGAGAAGCGAGACGAGGCGCAGCGACATCCAGGCGAAGGTGGCCGCCCAGGCTGCGCGGAAGAATGCATCGGCTCCTGTTTCAGCGGTGCGTCGGTCGGTCTTGAGCTCCGAAAAATGCTCCGCCAGCGCTTCGAGCCGCTCCAGGATACCGACCGCCATGCCCGCCGCCTTCCGGTCCCCTGCTTGTGCCACCTCGTGACGTATGCGCTCGGCGAGGATGCGAAGGCCCCTGCCCTCATCTTTCCACAGCCTGCGGTGCAGCAGGTCGAGCGCCTGCATGCCGGTCGTGCCCTCGAAAATGGAGAGGATGCGCGAATCCCTGAGCAGCCGCTCGGCCGGCCATTCCTTCGTGTACCCGGCACCGCCCAGTACCTGGATCGCCGCACTCGCGGCATCGAAACCGGTCTCAGCGCCGAAATTCTTCGCGATGGGCATGAGCCAGGCCGCGAGCGCCCGCTGATCTTCCGCCCCGGTTTCCGCAAGGTCGAGAACGGCGGCGAGCTCGAGCACGAAGGCATGGAGGGCGTAGGTGCGCGCGGCCATGCCAGCGAGCTGCCTTTGCACGTCCGCGTGCGCGATGATCGGTACCGGCGGCGCCTCCGGGGCGCCACCTTGCCGGCGCTCCTGCGCATAACGCTCGGCGATATCCACCGCGGCGATCGCGGTGGCCGCGCCCTGCCCGGCAGTGAGCAGCCGCATGCGTTCGATCATCAGGAAGAGCTGCGGCAGGCCGCGGTGGACCTCGCCAAGGAGAATGCCTTCAGCGCCATTGAAGCGCAGCACGCAGGTTGGCGAGCCGTGCAATCCCAGCTTCTCCTCGATGCGCTCGACGGTGATGCCGTTGCGACGAAAGCCGCCACTCCCGACCACGACCTGGTCCGGCACGAGGAAAAGGCTCAAGCCCCGCGTTCCCTCTTCCGCCTCGCCGGTGCGCGCGAGCAGGAGATGGCCAATGCGGGCGGTAAGGTCATGATCACCGAAGGAGATCCAGCACTTCTGGCCGGAGATGCGCCAGAGACCGTCCCCGCCTTCTTCTGCGCGGGTGCGGATGCGGCCAACATCGGAGCCAGCGTCGGGCTCGGAGATGCAGATGGTCGCGCTCCATTCGCCCGAGACGAGGCGCGGCAGCCATTCCCGCCGGGCTTCTTCGTCTCCGAAGGCATTCACCACGAAGGCCGCCGAGCGGGTCGCCCCCGCCACCATCACGAAGGCGGGGCTTGCCCGATCGAAGAGCATCTGCGCGGCGGTGTGGAGCGTGAGCGGGAGCCCCGGCCCGCCCGCATGCGCAGGCAGGTCGAGCCCGAGCCAGCCGGTTTCGCAGAGCGCCTGCCACGTCTCCCTGTAGCCGGGTGGGGTGATGACCCGTCCTTCCCGCAGGCCGCAGCCTTCACGATCCGCGACCGCAGCGAGCGGCTCGATCCGGGACTCGGCGAACTGCGCCGCACCGCCCAGGATCATGCGGGCGAGATCCGCGTCGATTTCCTCCCTGCCCGCGCGCACCTCCGCCCAGGCGGAAGAGATTTCCAGCAATCGGGATGAGATTTCGGCCTGTCTGCTGAAGCCCACGCGGCACCTCCTCCGAGCCTCACGGTCATTGCCTCCCGGCATCGTCGAAGGAAACAGATAGTTTCCTTTTGAACAATCTATTTTTCAATTGGTCGCGGAGGCATTCCCCCTGCCGCAGCCTCCGCCACCGCCTCGCGCAGGGCGGCGATGAAATCGCGCTGGAGTGCCGTCGGCTCCCAGTTGCTGCGTAAAGTCATGCCGATCGGCCGCTCGGATTGGGGCAGGCCGAAGGGAACGACGCCCAGCAGCCCCGCCTTCTCATCATACTCGATCTGCTGGCGCGAGAGGATCGTGAGCCGATCCGTCTGCAGGAGGATGCCGCGCACGGCGACCAGCGATCCGGTGACGATGTTGCCGCTCGGCGTCGCGCCCGGCGGAAATCGCTCCGCGAGCACTTCGAAGATGGCGCGGGTGGGCGTGCCGCGGCGCGGCAGCACCCAGGGATAGCGCGCGAGGTCCTCGTGGGTGATTTCCCGCTTCTGCCGCAGCGGGTGGTCCGCCCGCGCGATGATGGAGAGGCCGTCGCTGAACAGCGTCTCCTCCACCAGCCGCTTGTCTAATGTGCTGCGGCGGAGGGCGCCGATGAGGAGATCGATCTTGCCGGTCATGAGGGCGGCGATCAGGCTGTCATAATCGCCGTCGAGGATTTCGATGCTCGCCTCGGGACGGAGTGCGGAGAGTTTCGCGATCGCCGCCGGGATGATCTTCGTTCGCACCAGCGGCAGGGTGCCGACGACGATGCGCCCGTCGAACCTGCCGTCGATCTCACGCACCTCCTCGCCGGCGCTGTCGAGTTCCCGCAGGATGAGATGCGCGTGGCTGGCGAGCATGGCGCCGGCAGGCGTGAGGCGCAGTGAGCGGTACGCCCCGTCGAAGAGCGGCACGCGGACGATACGCTCGAGTTGGCGTGCCGCGCGCTGGACCGAGGGCTCCGCCTGGCCGAGCAGCCGGGCGGCCCCCAGGAATGTCCCCGTATCAGCAAAAGCGGCGATCGCGCGAAGCTGCGTGATGGTGGCGTGCACTTCGAGCAAGTCCATCGCCAGCCCCTTGCCGATACGGGACTGGCGCGCGAGATTGGCGCTGGCCGAGCGCAGGAGTTCGAGGCTGCGGCGCGCCCGGCGCGCAACGACCGTGCCGCGTTCCGTGGGAGAAACGCGCGCGCCCTGCCGGTGCAGGAGCAGACCGCCGAAATATACCTCCAACCTGGAGATCGCCTGCGAGGCGGCAGGTTGCGAGATGTGGACGGCCTCGGCGGCACGCGACAGTGAGGCGAGGTCGACGGCCGCTTCGAAAAGCCGGATATGGCGCAGATTCGGATAAGGCTGCATGCCGCTATCTAGAACGGCAGACGGCAAATCCGGAAGCGCCCCGCTCATTACGCTGCTCTTGTTATGGAAAAACGAGGCCGTCCGCGAGCTTGCGCGCGGTCCTCAGCACGCCGGCGGATTGAATTTGGCCCTTCTCGTCTAGATTGGCGATAACGGTGAACTCGCCGGTCGGATGTTCGACGGACATGGATTTGGAATGCCCGCCCGGAATTTCGGCATATGCCGCCGCCGGCCCCTCGGGAAGCAGGCAGGCAGTGGCGACGCTGACCGCGCCGAAAACACCGATTGCGTCATGGCAGCGATGCGGAATGAAGCTGCGGGTCGAGATGACGCCGCCATGCCGCGCGGGGCTCACGAGCGTCATCTTGGGCACGGATTTCTCCGCAACACCCCCAAGATTCATCATCGGGCCCGCCTTGAGCCGGATGGTTTCGAGGTGCGCCTTGAGCTCGGCATTGGCTTCCAGCTCCTTCGGCGTCTCCTGCCCGGAGATGCCGAAATCGGCCGCGTCGAGGATCACGCAGGGCATGCCGTTGTCGATGAGCGTCGCCCGCACGCCCCCGATCACATCCACCGGTTTGCCGGAGGGCAGCAGCGCCCCGCAGGTTGAGCCGGCCGTATCCTGAAAGACGATGGGGATGGGCGCGGCCGTGCCCGGAACACCGTCGATACGCGCGTCACCTGCATAATTGACCTGGCCATCGGGCGTCTCGACCGTGGCAACGGCGATCTGGTTGGTGTTCTCCATGAAGATGCGGACGTCCGTCTCGTCCGGTTTCGCCGGCACCAGCCCGCGCTCGATGGCGAAGGGGCCGACGCCTGCGAGGATGTTGCCGCAATTCTGGGAGTCGGAGACGATCGCCTGGTCGACGAAGACCTGCAGGAAGAGGTAGTCCACATCGACGCCCCGGCGCTCGGAAGGCTTCACCACGGCCACCTTGGAGGTGAGCGGGTTGGCGCCGCCCATCCCGTCAATCTGGCGCGGGTCGGGCGAGCCCATGAGGCTGAGCAGCAGCGCATCGCGTTCCCGCGGGTCCTGCGGCAGGTCGGAGGCGAGGAAGTAGCCCCCCTTGGAAGTCCCTCCCCGCATCCACATGGCGCGGATGCCGTCAGACATATTTCAGGCCCTTCTCCTTCAGCCTCTCGCGCATGCCGTAGATGTCGAGGCCGAGCTCGCCGGCGGCAAGCCGCTTGCGTTTCGCCTCCTCGTTGGCAATACGCGCCTGCGCTTTCTCCAGCACCTCGTCGGCCTTCTCGCGCGGCACGACGCAGACGCCGTCGTCATCGGCCACGATCACGTCGCCCGGATTGACGAGCGCGCCCGCGCAGACGATCGGTACGTTCACCGAGCCCAGCGTCTCCTTCACCGTGCCCTGCGCGCAGACATGGTGCGACCAGACGGGGAAGCCCATTTTCGTAAGATCGGCCACGTCGCGCACGCCTGCATCGATGATGAGACCCTTGCAGCCGCGCGCCATGGCCGAGGTGGCGAGCAGATCGCCGAAATAGCCGGCGTCCGACGGCGAGGTAGGCGCGAGCACAAGGATGTCCCCTGCGCGCAACTGCTCGATCGCCACATGCACCATCCAGTTGTCGCCCGGCGGCGCGGAGATGGTGACCGCGGAGCCCGCGATGCGCGCGCCGGAATAGATCGGCCGCATGTAGGAGGCCAGAAGCCCGGTGCGCCCCTGTGCCTCATGGACGGTCGCCACGCCGCATTCGGCGAGGCCGGCGATCACCTCCGGCTCGGCGCGTGCGATATCCTGGACCACGACACCCATCAGAGTTCATCCACGGTGCGCGGGAAGATCGACTGGAAGGCTTCCGCGTATTTCGCCTCGCGGCCGCCGGCCTGCCCGCCCGAATTGCGGCGGAACTGGTTGGCCCGGTTCTCGGCGGCATTGGTGTAGTAATTCCAGAGGTGCTGCTGGCCTTCCATGCATTCGATGGCCGCGCGCTTCTGGTCCCATACATCGGTGATGTCGAGGATCGTGTCGGGCTTCCAGTTGCACTGCTCGGTCTGGTGCGGCTCGAAGAGATAGAGCTGCGGCGCGCCGAGCACCTTCTCACCGGGATTGTGGCCCCAAGCCTGCGCGATCATGCGGCATTCCAGCGCCATCCTGGTCGCATAAGGATGGTCGGTGTTGTAGGGGTCCTCCAGCGAGTGCGAGAGCATGAAGGCGGGCTGCACCCTGCGGATCACCTCGACCAGCCGGTACTTGGCTTCCCGGTCCATCTCCAGCGGATAGTCGCCCAGGTCGAAGAACTGGATGTCATGGACGCCGAGCGCCCTGGCCGCGCCTTCCGCCTCCTTTCGGCGGGCGACCTTCACCCCTTCGAGCGTGGCGTCCGGGCTCTTCCACAGCTTCGCGCTCTCGCCGCGTTCGCCATAGGAAAGGCAGACGACGGTCACGTCCACGCCCTTTTTCTGATGAAGGGCGATGGCGCCGCCGCAGCGCCACACGAAGTCCGCCGAATGGGCGCTGATCACCAGCGCTGTTCTGTTGCTCATCTCTTGCCTCTCAAGCTTTCTTCGCCGGATCGACCGGCGGCGTTCCATGGGTGTGGAAGGTTTCGATCGTCTTCATGCCCCAGGCCTGTCCCTTCTTCCGCTCGGCCTCGGTCCAGGTGATGGGCTGCCAGTCGGGCCTCAGGATCAGCCGCGCGCCGGCATTGGCGACCTCGACGCGGTTGCCCGCGGGCTCGTAGACGTAAAGGAAGAAGGTGCCCTGGATCGCATGCTTGTGCGGGCCGGATTCGATGAAGACGCCGTTTTCCAGGAAGATGTCGGCCGCGCGCAGCACGTCCTCGCGGCTGTCCACCGCATAGGTGACATGGTGGAACCGGCCGGACACGCCGTAATGGTCCTCCGTATAGGCGATGTCGTAGCTCTTGTTGTTGACGGTGAACCAGCAGCCGGCGAGCCGGCCGCTGTCGAGCACGATCTGCTCGGTCACACGGCTGCCCAGCGCCGCGGTCATGAAGTCCCGGATCGCCGCCACGTCGCGGGCGAGCAGGTTGAGGTGATCGATCCGGCGCACGCAGACGCCGCGCCCATGGTAGCGCTGCGCTATATTCTTGAGCGCGGGCCGCTCTTCCGGTGGAGCCTCGTAGAGCTTGGTGTCGTAGTAGAGCTCGAAGATGTGCCCGTCCGGATCGGTGAAGCGGTAGGCGCGGCCATGGCCAAGGTCGCCCTCCACCCAGCCGATGCCGCAGCCCATCTTCTCGATGACCGCGACGCGCCGCTCCAGCGCTTCCGGCGAGGACGCGCGGTAAGCGACATGGCCGACGCCCGTGGTCTCCGACCGCGTGAGCTTCAGCGTGTGGAACTCGTAATCGTCCCAGCCGCGCAGGTAGACGGACGTCTCGTCGCGGCCGCTCTCCGTCAAGCCATAGACGTTCACGAAGAAATCGAGGCTCTCCTCGAATTTGTTGGTCAGCACCTCCACATGGCCCAGATGGGCGACATCGAAGCATGGCTCGGCCATATCTTTCCTCCTATCCGATCATCCTATTGGGCAGATAGAGCACGATCTGCGGGAACATGACGAGGATGATCACCGCCACCAGCATCACGAACCAGAACGGCGCCACGCCAACGAAGATGTCGCGCAGCGGCACGCCGGGCGCGACCGATTTGACAATGAAGACATTGACGCCCACCGGCGGGCTGATCAGCCCCATCTCGAGCGTGATCACCACGAGCACGCCGAACCAGATGGGGTCGAAGCCAAGCGCGATCACGGCCGGGAAGAAGATCGGCATCGTCAGCACCAGCATGGCGAAGCCTTCCAGGAACAGCCCCAGCACCATGTAGCAGGCGAGGATCAGCGCCAGCACGGCCGTCGGCGCGATGTCGAGCCCGCTCAAGAAGCCGGCGACCTCGCGCGGAATGCGGCTCAGCGCCAGGAACGGGTTGAGCAGATGCGCCGAGATCAGGATCAGCATCACAGTGGCGGTGGTGACGATGGAGTCGCGGAGGGCACGATAGAGGCCGGCGAGCTTGAGCTGTCCGGCGGCCGCACCGAAAAGGATCACCAGCCCCGCGCCCACGGCAGCCGCCTCGACTGGGGAGAAGAAGCCAAGATAGATGCCGCCGATCGTGAGGAGCACGATGGCGAGGATCGGGACCGCGCGGGCGAAAGCGACGGACTTTTCCCTCCAGCCCCTGTGCGGCCCCGGCGGTCCATAGTCCGGCCTCATATAGGAGAGCGCCGTGATGAGAAGGATGAACATCAGGAGCAGCATGATGCCCGGCAGCACGCCGGCGAGGAAAAGCCGGCCGATCGATTGCTGCGTGAGGATGGCGTAGACCACGAAGCCGGTGGACGGCGGAATGAGGATGCCGAGCGTGCCGCCCGCCGCCACCGCGCCGGTGGAAAGCTTCGGGCTGTAGTTGAAGCGGTCCATCTCCGCGAGCGACACGCGCCCCATCGTCAGGGCCGAGGCGACGGAGGAGCCGCAGAGCGCGGCAAACCCGCCGCAGCCGACGATGGTGGCCGAGGCGAGCCCGCCCCTGATGGAGCCGATCAGCGCATAGGCCGCGTCATAGAGCCTGCGGCTCATGCCGCTCTCGGTCGCCACATTGCCCATCAGGATGAAGAGCGGAATGACGATGAGCTCCGCGCTGGAGGCCAGCGTGAAAGTCTCGCTCGCCAGGAGATTGAAGGCGTTGGAAGGACTCGAAAGGATGGAGACTCCCACAAGCCCGACCGTGAACATGGCAAAGGCCACGGGCACGCGCAGTGCGAAGAGTGCAAAGAGAGCCGCGAGCCCGAGGAGACCGATCAGGGTCGCACTCAAAGCATCGCCTCCTTGCGCTCGGCCCGGCCGCTGCCGCCCAGGATCAGCTCGATGCCGCGCAGGAGCATGGTAAGCGCTGTGAGGATGGAGAAGCCCGCCAGCGCCCACTGGAACCACGCCTTGGGCAACTGGATGATGTTGGTGGCCAAGTTGAGCATCAGCGAGAGCTGGGCGGACTGGATGACCTTCCAGGCGATCGCCGCAAAGAGGAAGGCCCCCAGAAAGGCCACGCCGATGTCGATCGCGTGGTTCACGCGCTCAGGAAAGGCATTCTCGAAGATGTCGATGGCGATGTGCCCGCCCTGACGGCCGCACCAGGCCATGCCGCCGAAGACGATCAGCACCATGCCCATCTGGCCGATGTCTTGGGCACCGCGAAGCGGCGCGCCGAAATAGCGCCCGATCACGTCGATCAGGATGACAATGGTGACGAGCGCGAGCGCTGCGCTTCCCAGGAGGTTGGACAGGCCGATCAGTCTGTCCACCATAATGCGCAACCGGATCATGGCACCGCCCGCCCCGAAACCATGGTCAGTTCTTTGCGACCATGGCGTCGAGCACGTCCTGCGCCCCCATATCGGCGATCAGCTTCTCGCGCACGCGATCCGCGACCTCCTTGAAGGGCACGATCTCCTCCTCGGTCAGATCGATGACCGTATTGCCGGAATCCGCGCGTACCGATTCCATCGTGCGCTCGGCGGCGGCGTTCCAGCCCTCCTCGCCCTTCTGGGACAGGGTGCGGCCGGTGTGCTTGTCGAGGATGGCCTTGTGCTCGGCGGAAAGCCCGTCATACCGCCCCTGGTTCATGACCAGGTAGAACATGATGTGCCCGAGCGGCGCGCCCACCGTGTAGGAATTCGCCACCTCGTCGAGCTTGAAGTCGTTGATGGCGCTGGAACCGGTGACGATACCGTCGATCAGGCCGGTCTGCAGCGCATTGTACATCTCGCCCGCAGGCATCTGCACCGGTGTCGCGCCGAGCGCTTCCACGAGCGCACCGGAGACGGAGCCGGACACCCGGATGCGCAGGCCCTTCAGATCGTCGGGTGAACGCACATCATGGTCTTTCATGATGAACACGTTCGGCTCCGAGATCCAGAGCGCGAGCGGATGGGTGCCGGGGAACTCGCTCTTCAGATGTATATCGAACGCGTTCCAGAGCATGTCGTAGCCGGTCACGCCCTCCGGCACGGCGCCGGGCATCTCCACGATCATCGATTTCGGGAACTGGGACGAGGTATAGCCGGCCAGGCCCCAGGTGATGTCGGCGACACCCTGGACGGCGCGCACATACTGCTCCATAGGCCCTGCGCCAAGCTCCCCGCCGGGATAGACCTGGATCGTCAGATCGCCATTGCTGTCGGCCTTCACGCCTTCGGCGAGCGGCTCCACCACCGAAGCAGTCACCACATGGCTCGGCGCCACGAAATGGGCAAGCGACAGTTCCTCGGCCGCCGCGAGCACCGTGCTCGACGCCAGCATCGTCAAGCCGATGGAACCCTTCAACAAGGCATTCATGACTTCCTCCCTGTGCAAAGCGCTGCCCGGAAAGAATCCGGCCAGCTCCCAAGGTTCGATAGCCGGATGCGCTTCCGCAGACCAATTCAAAGTCGGATTTCGCCATAAGTTTTTGCTACAGGCGCCTGCAATGCAAATGTCCAAGGAACTGAAATGACTTGCAAATCCCCTTCGGCTTCCAACAGGATCCGATCACTCCCGCTGGGAGAGCGCATCCGAGACCTGCTTGGCCGCCTGAGCCGGGTCCGTGACCTTTCCGAGCTTCAGTCCCAGGCCGCCGACCGCTTCCTGCAGCGCGGCGATCGCGGCTGCCAACGCGCGGCCTTCCGGAAAGCCCAGTTCCTCCATCGCCACCGCCGACTCGCGCATCTCCGCCGCGCGCCTGACACCGTGGGTCGCCACGCGCTCGAACTCGTAGGAAAGGAAGCGGTCCCATTCGAACTGGGGAAAGCTTTCGGCGAGCGAACCCTTGACCCGCTCCAGGCAGCCGGCGCGCTCAGCCGCCATCAGCATCTGCACGCTGATCGCCTCCAGCCCCTTCACGAACAGGCTGCGCACCATCTTGATCGTCGCCGCCATGCCCGGCTCGCGGCCAACCAGTTCGAAGTCGAACTTGAGTTCCTCGAGCCGGCCGATCAGAGCCGCGTCGAGATTCCCCGCGATCAGAACCGGCGAGCGGTGCCCGCGCGGATGGACAGGCGACATGACCGCCATGTCCACATAGACGCAGCCGCTTTCCCCGATCAGCGCCGCCGTCCGCTGCTTCACGCCCGCCGACACCGAATTGATGTCGAGATAGACCCGGCTCCCGCGGAGTGCCGCGGCCACGGAGCGGGCAGCATCGAAGCTGGAGGCCGCCGTGACGGCGGAAACCACCCAGTCGGCTTCTTCGACGGCGTCCTCTGGCGTGTTAGCCAGTTCGACATTCTCAGCTTCGGCGGCCGCCCGCATGGAGGCGTCGTCCGCCGAGCCGAGAAGAACGTCGTAGGCGGAGAAGCGGAGGCCGGGTTCGGCCTCTCGAAGCGTCCGCACGAAGGCGCGCGCGGCCTCGCCGAACCCTATGAAAGCAATATGCATCGACGGTGCTCCATGTTGCGGCGGCAACCCCGCCGGGCAGGCAAGCGCCCGCGCTCAGGCCGCCGCACCGCCCTTGGCGCGCCAGCCGCCGTCGGCGTAGGACTTGCGCACCACCTCGACATAGGGAACCGGGCTTACGATGGCGCGGATCTCGGTCTGCGAGTGGGGCTCGACGGTCGGCTTCCTCGTGCCGCCCCCTTCCTCGCCCCACACGAAGGTCACCTCGGTACCCGGCTGGGCATGTTCCTCGTCCAGGATCGCCAGCGTGAGCATCTTGCGCTCGTTGGAACTGTAGCCGATCCAGGTGGAGATGCCGACCGTTTTCCCGTCCGACGTCACCTTGTCATAGGGATGCATGGAATAGACGGCCGAAGGGAATTCGATGAACTTCGCCCGCCCGCTGCCCTTTTCGAGCTGGGAAGCGACGGCGCGCATCACGTCCTCGTCCTCCAGAGCAAGCGTGACCTTCTTGCGGTGCGTCTCCTTCGCCTTGCGCTCCAGGGCCTCGCGACCGATGAAATCGTGGTCGAACCTGACGAACGGACCGTAACCCAGGTCCCACGGCGTCAAGTAGTAGTCCTCGATATTATCGGAGACGAAGCTGCCGCCGATCGAGGCCGTGGCCTCGTAGCTGTCTTCGGTGAGCCATTCGCGATAGGGCTTCATCTTCTCCCCGGTATAGACGGCTGGCAGCGGTGAGGGAATCCAGCCTGATTCCAGCGTGTTGGACGAATAGGCGCGACCGCCGACCTGCAGGAGCCCGAACGTTTCGCCGGCTTTCACCAGCGCCTCGCGCACCTGCTCGCCGTCGGCCCACGGACCGAAGAGTTCGTAGCCCGGCTGCCCCGCCATACCGTGGCGTAGCGCTCGCACCTTCTTCCCGGCAATGTCCATCCACGTCATGTTGAAGAATTTGAGCTCCGGCGCCGGCTTGCCGGTGACCTCTTCGATCACCTTCGTGGCGTTCGGCCCCTGGATCTGGAAGCGATAGGTCTTACGGTTGAACGGATCGGGCCGCGCGGCGGAGCGTTCGTCGAGTTCCACCTTCACGTCGTATCCGCCGGTCTCCGCGTGATAGCGCACCCAGTTCAGAACGGGGATACGCCCCACCATGTTGAAGGTGTTCTCGGCCAGATAGAAGAGGATCACATCGCCGATGACATAGCCGTCATGGCTGCACGGAACGAATTGCTTGGCCTTGTCTATGGTGAAGTTGGCGAAGCTGTTGACGCCCAGACGCGAAAGCAGCTTCAGCGCATCCGGTCCCTCGATCGCCAGATCCGCCATATGGTAGGATTGGTTGAAGAGCACGCAGGTTTTCTGCCACGCCGCCTGTTCGTCCCGCCAGTTGGTGAACTCGGGCGGAACGCCGGGATAGACGTTCGGCCCCGTCTGCTGGTTGCGGAGAAGCTCTACCGTATTGCCGCTCTCCTGAAGCAGGTCTTCGAGGCTGCGTTTCGACATCTTGTTTTCCTCCCGTGAGTTTCAACAATATGAAACTACACATTCATGAAAACACCGCATGGCGGAGGCTGTCAAGCCATGCGGGACCCGCTTCGGCCCGGCGGCGAAGGCGTCAGCCCCGCGCGCTGTCCATTTCGCGGACGACCCGGATGACCTCGTCGGAGACTTTCCTTTCCGTCAGGTGGTCGAAACGGGGAGAGGGAATGGCGACGCTGAGGCTGTGCTGGCCGTCGAGGGCCACGCCGATCCCCATCACGCCGATCGTGTGTTCTTCGCGGGAGAGTGCGTAGCCGCGATCCCGCGTGCGCTTCAGGTCTTCCCGCAGGCTCTGTTCGTCCACGAGCGTGTAGGGCGTGAAACGCGCCCGCGGCACGGTCGCGAGATATTCATCCAGCAGATCCTGCGGAAGCGTGGACAACAATGCCTTCCCGGATGCGAAACTGTGCAGGGGCACGCGCATCCCCTTTTGCGGCGTGAAGCGCAGTGCATGGCTGGAAAGCGCCACGTCCACCACTTCCACGTCGCTGTCGCGCCGAATGAAGAGAGAGGCCGTCTCGCCGGTGGCGCCTGCGATAGCACGCATCATCGCAGCCCTCCGCTCCGCAAGGCTCGGCGGGTTGCCAACCGCAAGCCGCGAGAGAGCCGGTCCGATCGTATAGCTCCGGTCTGCCGAGGGTGACAGCCAGTCGCGGCTCACCAGCGTGGTGAGCAGATAGGAAAGGCTGCTTTCGGGAATTCCGGTGGCGCGGCTGATCTCGCGCGCGGTCGCCGCCCCCCGGCGCGAAACCTGCTCGACGATATCCATGGCTCGGGCCGCGGACTTGACGGATGCCGGAGTCTTTTCTTTCACCATCATGTAGTTTCATGTACGTGAAACGCCACTCTCCGTCAATCGTGGGAGAAGCCGCCGCAGGATCGGATCGATGCGGGAGCAGCCTTGTCACGGCCGGCGCGGCCGCGCGCCCTGCTCCTATCCACCGTGGCGCGCGAGTCCCGTCGAAGCCGCGTGTTCCACGCGAGGTCCCTCCACGCCTGAAGGCTTACGAGTAGAGCATCCCGCCATTGATGTCGACGCAGGCGCCGGTGATGTAAGCCCCATCGGAAGAGGCCAGGAAAGCGACGGTCGCCGCCACGTCTTCCGACGTTCCCTCGCGCTTCAGCGGCGCGGCGGCAGCGACGCGCTCGCGCACGTCCGGCGTGGTGAAGGTATCGTGGAACGTGGTGGCGATCATGCCCGGGCACACCGCGTTGACGCGGATGCGCGGCCCGACTTCCTTGGCGAGGCCGCGTGTGAAGGTCATGACGCCGCCCTTGGACGTGGCATAGGCGACGGCGCCCGGCCCTCCGCCGTCGCGCCCCGCCTGCGAGGAAAGCGTTACGATCGCCCCGCCGTCGGCCATCTGCGGCAGCGCCGCCTTCGTCGTCAGGAAGAGCGAGGTCAGGTTCACGTCGAGCACCGCATGCCAGAAAGCCTCGTCCATCTCGGCGATGGTCTTGCGCGCCACGAGCCCGCCGGTAACATGCACGAGCGCATCGAGCTTGCCGCCGAAGGCCTCTACCGTTTCCGAAACCGCATTCTCCGCCTCGGGGAGTTTCGTCAGGTCTGCCTGGATGATGATCGCGCTGCCGCCCGCCTTTTCGATCTCGGCCAATGCCTCTTCCGCGCCGCTCCTGGTGGCGTTGTAGGTGATGGCGACACGCGCCCCCTCCTGGGCGAGGCGGAGGGCGCAGGCGCGCCCGATATCCCGGCCGCCGCCGGTGATGAGCGCGATCTTGTTCTCAAAACGACGCATGATTCTTCCTCTCGACTGGTGGAGATTTGCAAGCGGGCGCCTTGGAGCCCTTCGGCAGGACGATCCTGAAGCAGCGATCGTCCACATCATTGAAGTAGACGTCAATGATGAAGACCTGATCGGCTTTGAACCAAGCCTGCGCGCCAGCCTCTTCATCTTCGACACCGCCCGGTGTAGGGAACGAGCGGGCGGTGTCGGGAATCAGCAAGGAGAGAGGAACTCGATGCGCAGGACGCTGAGTGTGATTTGCTTGATTGGAGCCGTGGCGCTTGCCGCGGGCTGCACCACCCGGGAAAAGACCATAGGCGGTGCCGTCGCCGGTGGTGTCGGCGGCGCAGTGCTGGGCGATGCCATTGCAGGCACCGGCGGCGCGATCGTCGGCGGCGTCGGCGGTGCCGTGGCGGGGGGAGCGATCGCGCGACGGCTCTGATCCGAACCCCAAAAAAGCGTGGCGGACCTGCAACACAAGGCCCGCCATCGCACATGGGTGACCAGCCGGCTCCAATCTTGCCACATCGTTCACCGAGATCGGGCGATCTTCACGTTGCGAGAAGGAGAGTTGGAAATTGCCCGATCTGTCCCGTCGAGTCTTCGTCTTGTCCGCGGCCTCCGCGCTTGCGGGCTGCGCTTCCACCGGGCAGAGGCCGCAGCCGGCACCGAAACCGGAGATCCCGCCGCAATATCTGAGCATGTACGCTCCGATCAGGGACGAACCGTTTCCGATCGATGCCGTCGACCTCACCAAAGTCGATCCCGCTTTTCTGCGTCAGGAAGTGGCCTATGCCACGACTGAGCCGCCCGGCACGATCGTCGTCGATACGCGTGCGCGTTTTCTCTATCTCGTGCGGGAGAACGGCCGCGCGTTGCGCTACGGCATCGGCGTCGGCAAGGCGGGGCTCGAATTCGAGGGAGAAGCGGTCGTCCAGTACAAGCGCAAGTGGCCGCGCTGGACACCCACGCAATCGATGATCGAGCGGGAGCCCGAGCGCTATGGACCGCTCGCAGGCGGAATGGAGCCGGGCGTGCGCAATCCCCTGGGGCCGCGGGCTCTCTATCTGTTCAAGGACGGAGTCGACACGCTCTACCGTATCCACGGCACCACGGAGGACTGGTCCATCGGGCGCGCGGTCTCGAGCGGCTGCATCCGCCTGCTCAATCAGGACATCATTGATCTCTACGACCGTGTTCCGGCCGGCGCCCGCGTCGTCGTGCTGCAGCACAATCCGGAGCTTGCGGTGTAGGGCTTCGCCCTACTCGATCCGGTCGAGCGCCTGCCGCTGCCGGTGCATCTCCAGGAACACGCGGTAGTCGCGGTCGAAGCGGCTCCGCGCCCGCGCATCCGGGCGCCGCTCCACGCCGCCCTGCTGCATCCCCGTGCAGGCCGAGACGAGATCGGGAAAATGGCCGGCGGCCGTGGCGGCCACCATTGCGGTTCCGAGCAGCACGGCATCGTCCGTCTTCGGCTCGATCACCGTGCAGCCGGTCGCATCCGCATAAAGCTCCATGAGGAGCGGGTTCCTGGTATGGCCGCCGGTGATGTGCAACGTGTCGATCACATAGCCCTTCTCGTTCAGCGCATCGAGGATGTGGCGAACGCCGAGCGCGATGCCGACCGCCGTCCGCCAATAGAGCCGACACAGGCTGTCGAAGGAGGAATCGAGCGTGAGCCCGCTGATCACCCCCACCGCATGCGGATCCGCCAGCGGCGAGCGGTTGCCGTGGAAATCCGGCAGCACGTGGAGGCGCGGCGCGATCTCCGGTCCCTCCTTCTCGCGCAGCGCCATCACGCGGCTGCAGATGCGGGCATGCATCTCCCGGTCCGGTTTGCCGCCCGCGCCGTGCCAGCGGATGATGTGGTCGAGCAGCGCACCGGTGGCCGACTGCCCGCCCTCGTTGAGCCAGCAGTCGGGAAGCGCCGCGCCGAGATAGGGCCCCCAGAGCCCGCGAACGGGCTTGGGCTCCCGCGACAGCGCCATGACGCAGCTGGACGTGCCCGCGATGAGCGCCAGGTGGCGCTCGATCTCCGTCGAATCGCCGGCAAAGCCGCCGAGCACGCCGAGTGCCCCCGCATGCGCGTCTATGAGCCCGACGCCGACGCGACAGCGCGTGGTCAGTCCCAATTCCTCCGCCGCCTGCGGCAGGAGCGGGCCGAGATCGCTGCCGATGGCCGAGACCCGCTCGGGCAGACGGCCGCGAGAGCGCATGTCGGCGATCCCGACCTTTGCCAGGAAGTCCTCTTTCCAGCCGGGCTCCTCATGGGCGAGGAATGTCCATTTGCAGGTGAGCGTGCACTGCGAGCGGTCGAGCCGGCCCGTGGACTTCCAGGTGAGGAAATCGGCAAGATCGAAGAAGTAGCCGGCCCTTTCCCAGCTCTCCGGCAGGTGGCGCTTCAGCCACATGAGCTTCGGCGTCTCCATCTCCGGCGACATGACGCCGCCGATGAAATCGAGCACCTTGTGCCCGGTTTCCGTGCATTCGTCCGCATCCGCCAGCGCCCGGTGATCGAGCCAGACGATCGTGTCCCAGCGCTTCTCGCCCGTCGTGGAGACGGAGAGCTGGCCGCCCTCATGATCGCGCACCACCAGAGAGCAGGTGGCGTCGAAGCTGATGCCGGAGATGTCGCCCGGGGCCGCACCGGCCGCCCTCAACGCCTCCTGCACGGCGATGCAGACCGCCGCCCATATGTCCTCCGAGTCGTGCTCGGCATGGTTGGGAAGCGGCTTCTGCATGGCGATGTCGTGCTGGGCGCGGCCGAGCAGTTCGCCTCCAGCCGCGAAGATGCCGGCGCGCGCGCTGCCGGTGCCGACGTCGACCGCCGCGACCAGATCGCTCATGGAACAGCCTTCCGCGCAGCAAGTCCGCGCTCTACGAGCTCCGGCAGGAGCGTCATGTCGTCGAAGACGAGGTCGGGCCCGGCGCGCGTGATGGCGTCGCGATGGCTTTCCCGGCGCGCATGCGAGCCCCCGGCGAAAGCAAAGACCCGCATGCCGGCGCGCCTGGCGGCCTCGATGCCGGCGGGACTGTCCTCCACGACCACACAGCGGGCGGGCTCAGCGCCCATCGCCTCGGCTGCATGAAGGAAGAGATCGGGAGCTGGCTTTCCGTTCTTGACCATGGTCGCACTGAAGATATGCGGCTCGAATTTCTCAAGCAGTCCAGTCAATCCCAGCGAAAGCCTTATCCGCTCCGGCTGCCCCGAGGAGGCCACGCAAAAGGGCTGGTGAAGCCGGTCGAGAGCATCGGCGATGCCGGTGATTGCCGTAAGATCCGCGCGGAAGCGACTGTAGAGGCGCCCGCGGAGCGAGTCCAGCGCCGCCGCGGTCATCACGAGATCGTACTCTTCTTGCAGGATGCTGCAGGTGCTGGCCAGGCTCACGCCGAGGAAGCGTTCATAGGCAAGCTCCTCGCTCAGCGTCAGCCCCGCCTCCCGGATCACTTCGAGCAGCACCGACACCGAGATAGGCTCGCTATCGACGAGCACGCCGTCACAGTCGAAGATCACCAGCGCCGTGCCGGCTTGCCCTCCGGTCGTCATCGCCTTCCACCCAGGATCCCTCACCAGCAGGTATAGCCGCCGTCGGCAAGCACGATCGAGCCGGTCATCAGGCTGGAGGCGTCGGAGGCCAGGAAATGCACGACGGAGGCGATCTCGTCCGGCTGGCCGACGCGCCCCATGGGCGTCATCTCGAGCCATACCTTGTACATCTCCGGGTTCTCCTTCATGCCGAAGGCCGTCAGCGGCGTCTCGATATAGGTCGGCGCCACGGCATTGACGCGCACGCCGCGCCGGCCCCATTCGGCGGCGAGCGACTTGGTGAGGTGGTGCACGGCGGCCTTCGACGCGTTGTAGAAGCTCTGCGGCTGCGGCTTGTTGACGATAAAGCCGGACATGGAGCCGATGTTCACGATCGCGCCGCTTCCCTTCTCGAGCATGTGCCGGCCGAAGGCGCGGCAGCACCAGAACACGCCGTCGACATTGACGTCCATGTGGAAGCGCCAGTGCTCGTCGCTGGTGTCCTCCGCGCGCACGTCGCTCTTGGCCACGCCTGCATTGTTGACGAGGACATCGATCCGGCCGTGTTCGCGCGCGATCTCGTCGGCCGCGGCATCCACATCGGCGGATTTCGTGACGTCGAGCGCGATGCCCTGCGCATTCATGCCGGCGGCGGAGAGCTCCTGCGCGGTGGCCTCGGCCCGCTCGGCCAGGAGATCCGCCACGACCACCATGGCGCCGGCCTCGCCGAGCGCCCGCGCGCAGGCGGCACCGATGCCCTGCCCGCCGCCGGTGACCACGGCGACCCGCCCGTCAAGCCTCAGTTTTTCCAGATACATCAGGTCTGTCCTTCTCAGCTCATCCAGTTACCGCCGTCGACATTATAGGTCTGCGCGACGACGTAATCGCTCTCGCTGCTCGCGAGGAAGATCGCCATGCCGGTCAAATCCTCCGCGCGGCCCATGCGCCCATAGGGCACCGCCTCGCCCACCAGCCGCTTCTTCTCGCCGAGCGGGCGGTTCTCGTATTGGGCGAAAAGGGAATCGACATGGTCCCAGTGTTCGCCGTCGACCACGCCCGGCGCGATCGCGTTGACATTAATGCGGTGCCTGATGAGGTCCAGCCCCGCCGACTGGGTGATGGAGATCACCGCCGCCTTGGTCGCGCAGTAGACGGCCACCAGCGCCTCGCCCCGACGGCCCGCCTGGCTCGCCATATTGATGATCTTGCCGCCCTTGCCGCGAGCGATCATCGAGCGCGCCACGGCCTGCAAAGTGAACAGCGTTCCAGAAACGTTGACGGCGAACAGCCGCTCGTAGCTCTCGCGCGAAATGTCGACGATCGGCGCCAGATCGAACAGGGCAGCATTGTTGACGAGGATGTCGATCCCGCCGGTCTCGGCCTCAATCGCCTTGACCGCCGCATCGATGGAGGCCTGGTCGGTGACGTCGAGCTCGACGGCATAGGCGTGCGCGCCGATCTCCCGCGCGGTCCGGTGTGCGGCCTCCACATTGATGTCGCCGATCGCCACCCGCGCCCCCTCGCGGATATAGGCCTCGGCGAAGGCGCGGCCGATGCCCCTCGCCGCCCCGGTGATCAGCGCCGACTTGCCTTTCAGTCTCTGCATCAGATCGCCAGTCCCTTCTCGTCGAAACGGTGGATCTTATCCGGTTCGGGCGTGAGCCACACCGTGTCGCCATGCCTGAGAGAGATCTCGCCATCCGTCCGCGCCGTCACCTGGCCGATGCCGTCGGCCTGGACGTGCAGGAATGTGTCGGAGCCCAGATGCTCGGCGACCCCCACCGTGCCCTTCCAGGCGCCCTCGGAGGTGGAGAGCTTCAGATGCTCCGGCCTTACCCCGATGGTATTCGCGCCATGGCGGGAAGCCTCGGCGCCATTCACGAGGTTCATGCGCGGCGAACCGATGAAGCCAGCCACGAAGAGGTTGCGCGGGCTGCGGTAGAGCTCCAGCGGCGAGCCCACCTGTTCCACATTGCCGGCATTGAGGACGACGATCTTGTCGGCCATGGTCATGGCTTCCACCTGATCGTGCGTCACATAGACCATGGTCGTGCCGAGCTTTTGGTGCAGCTCGCTGATCTCCAGCCGCATGGTGCCGCGCAGCGCCGCATCGAGATTGGACAGCGGCTCGTCGAAGAGGAAGGCCTTGGGCTGGCGCACGATGGCCCGGCCGATGGCCACGCGCTGGCGCTGCCCGCCCGACAGCTGCCCCGGCCGCCGGTCGAGATAGGCGGTGAGGTTGAGCGTTTCCGCCGCCGCGCGGACCTTCTTGTCGATCGTATCCCTGTCGGTGCCGGCCATTTTCAGCGGAAAGGCGATGTTGCTGTAGACACTCATATGCGGATAGAGCGCATAGGATTGGAACACCATGGCAAGGCCGCGCCGGGCCGGCGCGGCCCGCGTTACGTCGTTCCCGTCGATCAGGATCGTGCCGGAGGTGGTGTCCTCCAGCCCCGCGATGAGTCGCAACAGTGTGGACTTGCCGCAGCCGGAAGGACCGACGAACACGACGAACTCCCCGTCCGCGATGTCGAGATCGATATCGGGGATAACCGTCGTGGACCCGAACGCCTTGTGCACATTCTTGAGCGTGATGTTGCCCATGGTCTCCTCCCGCTCTTATTGAGTGTCGTTCCGCCACGCGGCAACGAAGCCGCTCGTCACACCCCCCTCTGGCCTGCCGGCCATCTCCCCCTCAGAGGGGGAAGATTGCTCCGGCCGCTTGTCCCGACTCTTTTTCTGGCACGCCAAGGACTGGCGAAACCCTTCGGGGCGGCTGATCTCCCCCCATGAGGGGGAGATGGCCGGCAGGCCAGAGGGGGGTGCGCAAGAGCAGAAATCCATCCATCCGAACGCCCCTCATTTCACCGCCCCGAAGGTGAGGCCGCGCACGAGCTGCCGTTGCGAGAACCAGCCCATGATGAGGATGGGCGCGATGGCGAGCGTCGAGGCGGCGGAAAGCTTGGCCCAGAACAGCCCCTGCGGGCTCGAGAAAGAGGCGATGAAGGCTGTAAGGGGCGCGGCGTTCGCGGCGGACAGGCGGATCGACCAGAAGGATTCGTTCCAGGCCAGAATGATGTTCAGAAGCAGGGTAGACGCGATGCCCGGCACGGCCATCGGCGTCAGCACGTAGACGATCTCGCCCACAAGGCTCGCCCCGTCCATCCGCGCAGCTTCCAGGATCTCACCCGGAATCTCGCGGAAATAGGTATAGAGCATCCACACCACGATGGGCAGGTTGACGAGCGTGAAGACCGCCGTCAGTCCGATGCGCGTGTCGAGCAGGCCGAAATCGCGGAACATGAGGTAGAGCGGCACGAGCACGCCGACAGCCGGCATCATCTTCGTGGAGAGCATCCACATGAGCACGTCCTTGGTGCGCTTGGTCGGCGAGAAGGCCATCGACCAGGCGGCAGGAATGCCGATCAGGAGCGCGATCACCGTCGAGCCGACGGAGATCACCACCGAGTTCATGAACGGCTTGAAATAATCCCGCTGCGTCTGCACCTCGACATAGTTCTCGAACGTGCCGGACGGGATGAGGCTGATGCCGGAGATGGCCTCGGCTTCCGTCTTGAAGCTGGTGATCACCGTGTAGAGAATCGGGAAGAAGATCACGACGGCGACCAGCCAGGCCGCGATCGTGGCGATGGTCTTCCGGCGGGTGGAAACGGCGCGCGCCATTTTCGGTCTCCTATCGGTCCAGGTTGCGGCCCACGGCGCGCATGAGGAACAGCGCCACGATGTTGGCCAGGACCACCGCGATGACGCCACCAGCCGACGCGCCGCCGATATCGTAGGAAAGAAGCGCCGTGCGGTAGATCAGGAAGGCCAGATTGGTGGTCGCGTAGCCCGGCCCGCCATTGGTGGTGACGAGGATTTCCGCATAGACGCCGAGCAGGAAGATCGTCTGGATGAGGATGACGACCGTGATCGCTCGGGCCAGATGCGGCAGCGTCAGATACCAGAAACGGTTCAGGAAATTGGCGCCGTCCATCTCCGCCGCCTCCTTCTGCTCCTCGTCCAGCGACTGCAACGCGGTGAGCAGGATCAGCGTGGCGAAGGGCAGCCACTGCCAGGCGACGATGATGACGATCGAGAAAAGCGGATACTGCGCGAACCAGTCGACAGGCTGTACCCCGAGGAACCGCGCGAAATCGGCAAGAACGCCGTAGCCCGGATGCATGATCATGTTCTTCCACACCAGCGCGGCGACCGGCGGCATGACGAAGAAGGGCGAGATCACCAGGATGCGGACGATGCCCTGGCCGAAGATCGGCTGGTCGAGGAGAAGCGCAAGCAGGATGCCGCCGACCACCGTGATGGCGAGCACGCCGCCGACGATGATCAGCGTGTTGGCGATCGACTGGAAGAAGGCCGGATCGGTGTAGAAGAACTCGTAGTTGAGGAAACCGGCGAAGCCGCGGGTGATCGGGTTGAGCAGATTGTAGTTCTGGAACGAGAACCACAGCGTCATCGACAGCGGCACGACCATCCAGACGAGAAGCAGGACGACCGCAGGCGCCATCATGGCGCGGGCGAGCGTGCGTGTCTGTCGGGTAGCCATGCTGGACCTCCCTGCCTGCCGCGCGGCAATGGTTGCTCGATGGGTTTGGAGCCGTTGGGGAGCCGCCGGAACATCCTTGCTCCGGCGGCTTCCGATACCGCCTACTTGATGTAGCCGGCGCGCTTCATCTCACGTTCGGACACGTTCTGCGCCTGGGCAAGCGCGTCGTCGACCGACATCTGGCCGGCAAGCGCTGCGGAGAAGAGCTGGCCCACCGTGGTGCCGAGCCCCTGGAACTCCGGGATCGCAACGAACTGAACACCCACATAGGGCACCGGCTCCACCGTCGGATTGGTGGGATCGGCCGCGTTGATGGACTTGAGCGTCAGGTCCGCAAAGGGCGCGGCCTCCTGATATTCCGGGTTCCCGTAGAGCGAAGTGCGCGTGCCGGGAGGCACGTTCGCCCAACCCTCCTCGGAGGCCACGAGCTCGATATAATCCTTGCTCGTCGCCCAGGAGATGAACTTCTGCGCAGCCTCGGCCTTCTGCGTACCGGCCGGTACGGCGAGCGACCACGCCCACAGCCAGTTCGCGCGCTTGCCGAGCCCCTTGTCCGGCGCAAGCGCATAGCCCACCTGGTCGGCCACGGTGCTGTCCTCGGGATCCGAGACGAAGGAAGCGGCCACGGTGGCGTCGATCCACATGCCGCACTTGCCCTGCTGGAACAGCGCCAGGTTCTCGTTGAAGCCGTTGGAGGAGGCGCCGGACGGCCCGGCGTCCTTCATCAGGTCCACGTAGAATTGCAGCGTTTCCTTCCATTCCGGCTGGTCGAACTGCGGCTGCCAGTTCTCGTCGAACCAGCGCGCGCCGAAGCTGTTGGACATGGCGGTGAGAAAGGCCATGTTCTCGCCCCAGCCCGCCTTGCCGCGCAGGCAGATGCCGTTGATCTCGGCATCCCGGTCCGTCATCTTGCGCGCGGCGTCGGCCACGAAGTCCCAGGTCGGCGCCTCAGGCATGGTCAGGCCCGCCTCCTCCATCAGGTCCTTCCGGTACATGATGAAGGAGCTCTCGCCGTAGAACGGGGCGGCGTAGAGCGTTTCGTCAACCGAAAGGCCGCTACGGATGGCCGGCAGCAGGTCGTCCACGTCGTAATCGTCACCGAGATTGTCGAGCGGCAGCAGCCAGTCCTGCTTCGCCCAGATCGGCACCTCGTAGGTGCCGATGGTCATCACGTCGTATTGCCCGCCCTTGGTGGCGATGTCGGTCGTGACGCGCTCGCGCAGCACGTTCTCCTCCAGCGTCACCCACTGGAGTTCGATATCGGGGTTCTTGGACGTGAAATCGTCCGCGAGCCTCTGCATGCGGATCATGTCGCCATTGTTGACGGTAGCGATCGTCAGCGTTTCGGCATTGGCGGCGAAGGCCAGAAGACTGGCTGAACCCAGCCCGAGCACGAAGGCTTTCATTTTCATCGAAGCTCCTCCCTGAAATGAGCAATTGCTTCATCGATGGGCAATTATTCGATCATATACCCTACTATGTCAATGCGCATTCGATGCTGCAGCGCAGCGAACGCTCGGGAATGCCGCCGAGATGAAAGAGGAGAGCCTGGATTTCAGGCGTCGAGAAGGGCCGCGGCCGTGCGCTCGTCGGTGATCAGGCCGTTGACGAGGCGGCGCACGAGCGCAGCGCGGATGCTGCCCAGCTTGCGCTCCCCCATGGCGCTGGCGATCACGAGGTTCCGTTCGCGCGAGGGAATGGGCGCGCTGGCGACACGGTCGTTGGTGATGCCCTCGACGAGCCTGCCTTCCCGGTCATAGGCCCAGCCGACGATCTCGCCGACCGCGCCGGCCTTCTGCAGGGCCTTCAGCTCCGCTCCGGAAATGAAGCCGTCGACATAGAGCGGCGCCTCCGGCCCCAGATCGCCGATGCCGACGAAGGTGACGTGGGCCTGGGCGGCAAGCTCGAGCGTGGAGCGGATCATCGGCTGCCGGTGCAGCATCTGGCGCTCATCCGGAGAGGATGCGATCACCGGCAGGGGCATGGGAAAGCTGCGTGCCTTCACCCGGTCCGAGAGGGTGAAGATCACGTTATAGAAGGCGGCGGACCCATCCGGCCCGATCGTGCCCGTGAGCGAGACCACCTTGTGGTGGGGGCAGTCCATCGACGGCAACTGCTCTATGGCTGCCTTGAGCGTGCGGCCCGTGCCGATCGCCATCACGATCGGCTCGGCCGAGCGCAGCCTTTTCTCGATTTCCGCCGCCGTCGCATCGGCCACGCCGAGCGTCGTGGAAGAGGACTCGGGATCGCTCGGCACCACCTCGGCAAGGTCGAGCGCGTAGCGCGACCGCAGGCTGGCCGCAAGGTCGAGGCAGCTTGCGATCGGATGATCGAGTCGCACCCGCACCAGCCCTTCCGACACGGCGAGGGAAACGAGACGCTGGGCGGTCTGGCGGGAAACGCCCAGCTTGGCCGCGATCTGGTCCTGCGTGTTGCCGGCGACATAGTAGAGCCATCCGGCCCGCGCTGCATCATCCAGTCTCGTCGTGTCTGCCTGGCGGCTCATAGGCATCTTCCCGCTCGGCCCGTCGTCATGGCCGCGGGCGGCTTTGCTTCGATTTGCACATTTTGCAGTCACCCGCCCCGAGGTCAAGACAGATGCTCACGCGATGAGCAATTGCTATCCCGGACATTTGCCGCCCACTCGGGCCTCAGCCATGCCGGCATCGCGCAGTCCGAGGAGGGATTCAGCACGCGCCAGCGCCTCATCGAAGGTGACGTCCTCGACAGTTACATGTCGGCGCAGCCGCGCACAGGCCGCTTCGATACGCTCGTACTCGGTGACCACGGCCCTCTCGATGGTAGAAACGGCGGACATTCCCGCGCGGCGGCGAGACGCGAGATTGCGGGCGCATTGCCACACGGGCGTCCTGAGGCGGAGGATGCGCATGTGCTGCGCCTGCGACATGGGCAGCGAATGCTCGACATCCGAGCTCAGCCGCAGGCCTTCGATCACCACATCATGGCCCGAAGACGCGAACGCGCACGCCGAGCGCGCCACCTCGGCCAAACCGCCATCGTTCACGCGAATCGTGTCGCAGCCGCCGCTTGTCACCTCATAGTGGCCGATGACGACGAGCGGGTCCCCGCCGTAGGGATGCTGCAACCGGTAAGCGAAGGGGAAGCGGCGTCCGGGCCTGTACAATGGCTCGATCCTGCCGCCATCGGACGAATAGGCGCCCCGCCGCCAGCCGTAGCCGCGCAGAATCCTGCGGACGAGTTCCGTCTTCCCCGACCCGCCGGCGCCCCTGGGATTGAGAATAATGCCCATATTGCCTCCTTTTGTCCCCTCAGATGACCCAAATCCTGCTCTGATTCAACGCTGCGCCTCCCCGTATTTCCGGCGACGGGCGGCCGCGCCGCGGCAATTGCGGAAGCGGGACTCTCCAAGAAGATCGATCACTACAGGCGCACCGGGCAGCCCGTCGCCGCGGGCGAGGCGATGCCGGCGTGAGGACAGACTAACCGTCCGCCGCCTGCCCCGGATGGGCGGCGGCATGGAGCCGGGCGAAGCTCATGGCGACGTGTGCGCGGCGGATATGGCCGACCACATGCAGATCTCCGCACTCGATCGCGGCCACGATGTCGGCCATCTCGCGCTGGAAAACGCGGATCTCGTTCACCAGCATATCCTCGTAGGCTTGGAGCTTCGAGGCCGTCTGCAGCCAGATGCGTGTTGTCTGGTAGTAGAGCCGCTCGGAAATCGCGCGCAGCGGCTCGTTGGCCGTAAGGCGCATCAGGAGATGGAAGAACTCCATATTGAGCCGGGCGAACTCCCGCGCGTCGGGTTTCTCGATCAGCACCGCGCAGCGTGCGAGTTGACGATGATACTCCTCCATTTCCGCCCGGTCGGGCCGCACGGGCGAAATTCTGCCGATGAGCTCGGCGAGTTCCACGCGCAATTGGTATACCTGCTGCAGGTCGTCGATATGGATGTCGGTAACGATGGTGCCCACGCCGTGGACGGAGCGCAGCAGCCCCTCGTCCTCGAGCCGCGCCAGCACGCGGCGGACGGGCGTGCGGCTGGTGTTGAACTCCTCCGCGATGTCCTCCTCGCGCAGGCGCTCTCCGGGCGCATGGTCGAGCAGGCAGATGCGGGTGCGCAGCGTGTGGTAGATGCGCTCGAAGCGGGCCCGCACTTCGCTGCCCGCCGGCTCGCCCGTTCCCGCTCCCGCTGCCCTCACGCCAGTTTCTCCCCCAGTCGCGCAAGGATGCCGAGGCAGGCGGCAAGCTGCTCGGTCGCCACGAATTCGTCAGGCTTGTGCGCCTGCTCGATGGAGCCCGGACCGCAGATGACGGCGGAAATGCCCGCCTGCTGGAAAAGCCCCGCTTCCGTGCCGAACGAAACCACTTCCGCCTCCGACAGCCCGGTCAACTCGCTGACGATACGCCGCGCTTCCGATTCCGCAACCGGCTCGAGACCTTCCACCTCGCCCACCACATGGGTGACGATCTCGGCCTCCGCCGCGACCTCTTTCATCGCGGGTTTCAGCACTTCGTCGATATAGGCCTGCATGTTTCCTTTCACGAAATCAGCGTCGCCCGCCTGCACCGGCCGCATCTCCCATTCGACCACGCAATGGCCGGCGATGACGTTCCGCGCCGCGCCGCCTTCGATGCGTCCCGCCTGAAGCGTCGTCCAGGGCGGCTGGAAGCGGTTCGTCGCCGGCGCGCGGTCCTTCAGTTTCTCCGCAAGCTCCAGGAGACGCGCGATGTAGCGGACCGCGTAGTGCACAGCATTGACGCCACGGTCAGGATCGGAGCCGTGGCCCTCCAGGCCGCGGAACTCGGTCGTGTATTCGTAGCAGCCCTTGTGCCCTTCGATGATGCGCATCATCGTCGGCTCGCCGATGATCGCTGCCGCCGGCCGCACGCCCGCTTGCGCCAGCTCGTCCATGAGCGCGCGGGCGCCGAAGCAGCCCACCTCCTCGTCATAGGTGAAGGCGAAATGCAGCGGCCGCGCAAGCGGCCTGGCGGCAAAGACCGGCGCCATGGCGAGGCAGCAGGCGATGAACCCTTTCATATCGCACGTGCCGCGGCCATAGAGCCGCCCGTCCGCCTCGCGCAAGGTGAAGGGATCGCCCGTCCAGTCCTGGCCGTCGACCGGCACCACGTCCGTGTGGCCGGAAAGCACGACACCGCCGTCGCCCTCCGGTCCCAGTGTGGCGAAGAGGTTGGCCTTCGTCCCGCTCTCGTCGTGATGCAGCGAGAGCCGCGCACCCGCCTCGCTCAGGAGGTTGGCCGCATAGGCGATGAGCGCCAGGTTGCTGTCGGCCGAGACGGTGGGGAAGGCCACGAGATCGGCAAGGATCTGCCGCGTGCGGACGAGGTCAGCCATGGCGTCCGTTCTTCACGATCAGTTCGCGCGGGCGCTTGCAGAGCGCCTCGGCGGGCCCCTCCTCCTTGATGAGGATGCTCTCGGTGATCTCGAGCCCCCAGTCGGCCATCCACAGGCCAGGCATGAAGTGGAACGTCATACCCGCCTCCAGGATGGTGTCATCCTCGCGGCGGAAGGAGATGGTGCGCTCGCCCCAGTCCGGCGGATAGGAGATGCCGATCGGATAGCCGCAGCGCCCGTCGCGGGTGATGCCGGCCTTTTCCAAGGCGCCATAGAGGGCGTCGGCCACCAGCCCCGCGCGGTTGCCGGGCCGGGCGGCGTCCATGCCCGCTTCGAGCCCCTCGATCAGCGCCTTCTCGGCATCGAGCATGTATTGCGGCGGCGTGCCCAGGAAAACGGTACGGCAGAGCGGCACGTGGTAGCGGCGGTAGCAGCCGGCGATCTCGAAGAAGGTGGCCACGCCCTCCTCGAAGCGGCGTCCGTCCCAGGTGAGATGCGGCGCGGCGGCATCGGAGCCCGAGGGCAGCAGCGGCACGATGGCCGGATACTCGCCCCAGTCGTCATCGACGCCGCGGATGGCGTCGGCATAGATCTCGGCGACGAGGTCGTTCTTCTTCACGCCGGGCTCGATGCGCTCGACGATGCCGTCGATGATCTTCTCGCTGATGCGCGCGGCGCGGCGCATGAACGCGATCTCCTCTGCAGACTTCACGGCGCGCTGCCAGTTCACCAGGCCCGTGGCGTCCACGAAGGCGGCCTTCGGCAGCGCCTCCTTGAGGACGAGATAGGCCTTTGCCGAGAAATAATAATTCTCGAGTTCCACGCCGATGCGCTTGTCGCCGTAGCCGAAGGCGCGGATGACCTCGGCCAGGTTCTCCATGGGATGGTGGTGATTGGACTGGATGTAATGGTCGGAATAGCGCAGCACCCGCTCGTCATTCATGTAGCAGGTGCGGATGGCGCCGTTGCCATCCTGCGCGCGGCCCCACCAGACCGGCTCCTCGTCCATGAAAACGAGCACGCCCTGATGGACATAGAAGGACCAGCCGTCATAGCCGGTAAGCCAGGCCATATTGGACGGGTCTTCCACGAAGAGGATATCGATTCCCCTCTCTTCCATGGCGCGGCGGGTCTTCTCCAACCGCGCGGCATATTCCTGTTCGCTGAAGGGCAAATGTGAGCCCGGCATAGGTTTCTCCAGAAAAAAAGGCACCGTCGCGGCGCCATGCGGCCGAGGTTGCTCTCTCGGCTTGTACACATCTATTTCAATTCGCTTGTGGCTGGAATGGGGCACGTCGCTGGCGCAACGGAAAAACCCGTTGACATATTCTTGGCCCCCATGATGTTGTGTACAACAGTCTCGCCAACTTGATAAATTGCCAACAAAGAGGGGAAGTTAAGAGACGGGTATCCCATCAGGGCTTGATTGCGGCCAGTGCATGGCCCGATTGACCAGAAGCATCGCGGCCGTCGGCGGGACCCGGCTGAACGACGATGCAAGAGCGGTAGTTCTGCCGACGCCGCATTTGTCGGGGAAGCGTCGCGGGTCCACTTCACGGGATGCATCAATCGACTGGGATTTTTCTTTGCCGAGCATCGTGCCGCGCCAGTCGAGACGCCGGACTGCGAAATATCACCTGTAGAACATGGAACAGGTGCGCAGCCGCTCTAAAAAGAAGGAGAGTAATGTGACCAGGGAGATTAACATGACCAGCAAGCTTAAGATGACCATCAAAGCCGCCGTTGCGGCTACGGCCCTGGCCGCGGTGGCCACGACGAGCGCCGGAGCGGTCACGCTGCAGGAGATCCAGGATCGCGGTTACATCCGCATCGCCGTCGCCAACGAAATCCCCTATGGCTATGTCGACCCGAGCGGCGTGGCAAAAGGCGCCGGCCCCGACGTCGCCAAAGCCGTGGTCGAAAGGCTCGGCATCAACCCGGATGACATCCAGTGGGTCGTCACCAATTTCTCCTCGCTCATTCCCGGTCTACAGGCAAACCGTTTCGACATGACGGCGGCGGAGATGGCGATCCGCCCCGAGCGCTGCCAGAACGTCATCTATTCGGAGCCTAATTCGTCCTACGGCGAGGGGCTTCTCGTGCCTGAGGGCAATCCGAAGGACGTCACCGCCTATTCCGACTTCACCAACCCCGATCTGAAGGTTGCCGTCATGGCGGGCGCCGACCAGCTTCAGATGCTGCAGGCGCTCGAGGTGCCCGAGGACAACATCGTCACGATCGCCTCCAATTCCGACGCCATTTCGACGGTTTCGACCGGCCGGGCGGATGCCTATGCAGCGACGGGGCTCACCGTCAGCGAGCTCGCCGATAAGAACAACCAGGTCCAGATCGTCTCCGAGTTCGAGGATCCGGTCATCGACGGCAAGGAAGTCAGGAGCTGGGGCGGCTTCAACTTCAATTCCGAATCGACCGATCTGCGCGACGCCTTCAACGAGGAGCTCCTCGCCTTCAAGAAGACCGAGGAGTGGAAGAGCATCCTGGAGGGCTACGGCTTCACGCCGGCCGACATTTCCCACTCGTCCGACAGGACGACCGAGGAACTCTGCTCGGCGGAGTAGCCGCGCACCGCTAGATGCACTGGCCGGGCGGGCACCCCGTCCGGCCTTCGCAAACCCGCAGGAAATATTTCAGCGCCATCCAGGGAAACATCGTCGATGCAATGGTTGGACTATCTCCAGCCGCTACTACAGGGTGCCTGGGTCACGGTCCAGCTCACCGTCTATTCCACGATATTGGGCGGCGTTTTCTCGTTTCTGTTCGGAATCGGCAAGCTCTCCCACAATTGGCTCATCAAGGGCTTTTCGATCGTCTATATCGAGGTCTTCCGCGGCACCTCGCTTCTGGTGCAGCTCTTCTGGCTCTATTTCGCCCTGCCGATCGCCGGTGACATGATCGGCATCAACCTGCGCCTGCCGCCGGTGCAGGCCGGTGTCCTGGCGCTCAGCCTCAACATCGGCGCCTACGGCGCTGAGGTCGTGCGCGGCGCCATCCAGGCCGTCAGCCACAATCAGTACGAGGCGGCCAGGGCCTTGAACTTCACACCGCGCCAGGCACTGTGGCGCGTCGCCCTGCCCCAGGCGATCCCCGAAATGATGCCGAGCTTCTCCAACCTGGCGGTACAGAATTTGAAGGATACCGCGCTCGTCTCGCTCATCAGCCTGAGCGATCTGGCGCTCAGGGCCGAGCAACTGCGCAACTTTTACCAGGACAGCACGACCATCTACACGATGATCCTCTTCATGTATTTCGGCATGGCGCTCGTCCTTTCCGTCCTCATGCGCCTTCTGGAAGTTTCGGTCGGCCGCTGGCGGAACGTGCGGAGGTAAGGCGATGCTGTTCGGCTACGAATGGAACACCGGAGACGGCCAACTCGCCTTCGCCATCTCGATTCTGCCCATACTGCTGATCGGCCTCGTCGTGACGATCCAGGCCTCGGTCGTCGGCTTCTTCGTCGCCATGGTGCTCGGCCTGGTGCTTGCCGTATTGAAGGGCGCACCCGCACGCATCATCTCCTGGCCGGCGACCTTCATCACGGAATTCATCCGCGACACGCCGCTGCTCGTGCAGCTCTTCTTCCTTTATTACGTGCTGCCCGACTACGGAATCGTCCTGCCGGCCTTCATGACCGGCGCGCTGGCGCTCGGCATCCAGTACAGCGCCTATACGTCGGAGGTCTACCGGGCGGGCCTGGAGGCGGTCGACCGCGGCCAGCACGAAGCGGCCAAGGCCCTCGACCTTCCGCCGCGGCGAACCTTCACGCATATCGTCCTGCCGCAGGCCGTGCCGCGCATCATCCCCGCCCTCGGCAACTATCTCGTCTCGATCATGAAGGACGTTCCGGTCCTTTCGGTCGTCACCGTGCTGGAGATGCTGAACGTGGCGAAGATCATCGGCGACCAGACCTTCAACTATCTCGTGCCGCTGTCCATGGTGGGCGGGCTCTATCTGGTCCTGACCATCATCGCTTCGACCCTCGTGCGCTACCTCGACGTCAATCTCCCGAAAAGAGGACTCCCCTTAAGATGAGCGAGCCAGTCATCGTCTTCGACAAGGTCGTCAAGAAATTCGGGAGCCTGGTCGTCCTTGACGAACTCGATTTCCAGGTCGCGCCGGGCGAGAAGGTCACGATCATCGGGCCGTCGGGCTCCGGCAAGTCGACGGTTCTGCGCATCCTCATGACGCTCGAATCGATCAGCGGCGGCGTTGTCTATGTCGAAGGCGAGCCGCTCTGGCACGAGCGCCGGAACGGCGATCTCGTGCCCGCCAGCGAGGCGCATCTGCGCAAGATGCGCACCAAGCTCGGCATGGTCTTCCAGCAGTTCAACCTGTTCCCGCACATGACGGTGCTGCGCAACCTGACGGAAGCGCCGCGGGTCGTGCTCGGTCTTTCCAAGCAGGAAGCGCGGGAGAGAGCGGAAGAACTGCTCGAACTGGTCGGTCTTACCGACCAGGCCGGGAAGTTTCCGGCCCAGCTTTCGGGCGGCCAGCAGCAGCGCGTGGGCATCGCGCGCGCATTGGCCATGCGCCCCAGGATCATGCTCTTCGACGAGCCGACCTCCGCGCTCGACCCCGAACTCGTCGGCGAGGTGCTCAATGTCATCCGCCGCCTGGCCGAAGAGCATGACCTCACCATGCTGCTGGTGACCCACGAAATGCGCTTTGCCCGCGAGATCTCGGACCGGGTCTGCTTTTTCGATCAGGGCAAGATCCGCGAACAGGGGCCGCCCGACGAGATCTTCAACGAGCCCAAGGAAGAGCGCACGCGCCAGTTCCTGAGCGCGGTGCTGGAGGGAACCTAGTGGAACCGCTCACGCTGGCAGACATCCTGGCCGCGCGCCGCAGGATGGCCGGCGTGGCGACCCTCGATACCCCGCTCGTCCCCTCGCCCTTCCTCTCCCGCATCGCCGGCTGCGACGTGCATCTGAAGCTGGAGCTTGCGCAGGCGACCGGCGCCTTCAAGCTGCGCGGAGCCGCGAACGCCGTCGGGCTTCTTCCTGACGATACGGCGGGAGTTATCTGCTGCTCCACCGGCAATCACGGACGCGGCGTCGCCTATGCGGCGGCGAGGCGGGGCTTGCGCGCCGTCATCTGCATGTCGAGCCTGGTGCCGCAGGCCAAGGTCGACGGCATCAAGGCGCTGGGCGCCGAGGTGCGTATCACGGGCAAGAGCCAGGACGATGCGCAGGTGGAAGCCGACCGTCTGGTACGCGAAGAAGGGCTGACGGAGGTCGCGCCCTTCGACGCGCTCCCCGTCATCGCCGGCCAGGGCACGATCGGGCTGGAACTGATGGAGCAGTTGCCGGAACTTGAAACGGTGCTCATTCCCCTTTCCGGCGGCGGGCTTGCCGGCGGCATCGCGTTTGCGCTGAAACGCATGAAGCCGTCGATCCGCATCGTCGGCATCACCATGGAGCGTGGCGCGGCCATGCATGCGGCCCTTCAGGCGGGCCGGCCGGTGGAGATCACGGAGGTGCCGAGTCTCGCCGATTCGCTCGGCGGCGGCATCGGGCTTGGCAACCGCCACACCCTCGCGCTCTGCCGCGACTGCCTCGATGAAGTCGTGCTCGTCACCGAAGAGGAGATATACCGCGCCATGCAGGCCCACTATTACGAGGACCGCATCGTGTGCGAAGGCGCGAGCGCGGTGGGGGCGGCGGCACTGATGGCGGGCAAACTTGGTACGGTGAAAGGGCCGGTGGCCAGCATCGTCACCGGCCGCAATGTCGATATGGCGGTCTTCACCGACATCATGAAAGGCCGCGACGTCAAGCTTGGCGATTATCTTGTCAAAGGCACCTTCTATGCCGCGTGATATCTTCATCCTCACCGAAAACGAGCTGCGCAGGGCCGTGCATCTGGACCTCAAGGCCATCGGCGTGGTGGAACAGGCCTTCGCCGCGCTCGGCACGGGCAAGGTGATCATGCCGCCGATCCTCTCCATGGCCGTTCCGGAAGCCAATGGCGAGGTGGACGTGAAGACGGCCTATATCCCCGGTTTCGAGGGCTTCGCGATCAAGGTAAGCCCCGGTTTCTTCGACAATCCGGGGCTCGGCCTGCCGAGCCTCAACGGGCTGATGATCCTGTTTTCGGCCAGGACCGGGCTCGTGGAAGCGCTGCTTCTCGACAACGGCTATCTCACGGACGTGCGCACGGCAGCGGCGGGCGCCGTGGCGGCGAAGCACCTGGCCCCGCAGAATGTGGACACCGCCGGCGTGATGGGCGCGGGCGTGCAGGCGCGGCTGCAGATGGAGGCGGCGCATCTCGTCCGCCCCTTCCGGCGCGTGCTCGTCTGGGGACGCGATGCGGCGAAGGCCGAGGCGGGCGCGGCGAACATTGCAGAGAAGCTCGGGATAGAGGCGCGCGCCGAGCCCGATCCTGCCCGGCTGGTCGCCGAAAGCCAGCTCGTGGTGACCACCACGCCCGCCGAGGAGCCCATCCTTGAAGCCGAATGGCTGCATCCCGGCCTGCATATCACCGCCATGGGTTCGGACCAGGCGGGCAAGAACGAGATCGACCCGAGGGCGCTCGTCGCCGCCGATCTTTATGTAGCCGACCGCGTGAGCCAGTGCGAGAAGCTGGGCGAATTGCGCGCGGCAATAGCCGCGGGCCTGTGGAAGGGCGGCACACCGCCAGAGTTGGGCGAGATCGTGAACGGCAAGGCCGGGCGCACGAGCGAGGACCAGGTGACGATCTGCGACCTGACCGGCACCGGCGCGCAGGACACGGCGATCGCGACCTTTGCGCTGACCGAAGCGAAGACGTCGGGCGCGGGGAGCGTGATCAAGAGCTAAACACGCTTGTCGGCCTCACATTGCCCTCCCACAGAATCTGGCCTGCATGATGCTCAAGCTCGACGACCGCGACCTGAAAATCCTCTCCATCCTGCAGAAAGAGGGCCGCATCTCGAAGACAGCGCTTGCCGAGCGCGTGAACCTCACGCCCGCCCCTTGCTGGGAGCGGCTGAAGCGGCTGGAAAAGGCCGGCATCATCACCGGCTACCACGCCGAGGTGGCGCTTGCCCGCATTGCCCCGCACATCATCGTCTTCATGGCGGTGGAACTCGAAGGCCACAAGGCGGAGAACTTCCAGCTCTTCGAGCGCGCGGTGCAGAAGATCGACGAGATCACCGGCTGCTGGGCCGTGGGTGGCGGGTTCGATTATATCCTGCAGGTGGTCGCGCGTGATATCGACGCCTACCAGCGTCTGGTCGACAGGCTTCTGGAGGCGCATCTCGGGCTCAAGCGCTATTTCACCTATATCGTGACCAAGCCTGTGAAGCAGCCGAAGGGCGCCCCGCTCGACATGCTTGTCCGGGGCGCGGCGGAAGGGCAGAAGAATTAGCCGGTAAGCCTTCGCAAATTCAGAAAGTCTTTTGGCGAAGGACCGCATTTCCTGCGGAAATTTTGGCGGGCCGGGCCCCATCTAGGGATCAGTTCCATGCGGAACCCGATCCAGGGAGTGAGCCGATGTCCGCCCTTGCAGCGCTTGAAAAGACTGCCCTTTCCGATCTCCGCGACCCGCGCCTTTTCCGCGAATACGCCTATGCGGACGGCCGTTGGATCGCCGGCGCCGGCGACGCGGTGATAGACGTGGCCAATCCCGCCGACGGCGCCCGCCTCGGCTGCGTGCCGGCGCTTTCCACGGCACAAGCGGAGGAGGCGGTCGCCGCCGCCCATCAGGCCTTCGCCGGCTGGGCCGCCCTGCTGCCGCAGGAGCGCGCCGCGATCCTTAAGCGCTGGCATGGCCTCATCCTGGAAGCGCGCGAGGACCTCGCGCACCTCATGGTGCTCGAGCAGGGCAAGCCGCTGTCGGAAGCACGCGGCGAAATCGACTACGCCGCCTCTTTCGTGGAGTTCTATGCGGAGGAGGCGAAGCGGCTGAATGTGGAGGGCATCACCTCCCACCTACCGGACGCGCAGATGCGGGTCAGCCGTGAGCCGGCAGGCGTGGCGGGGCTCGTCACCCCCTGGAACTTCCCTTCCGCTATGCTGACGCGCAAGGCCGCGGCCGCCCTTGCCGCAGGCTGCACGGTGGTGGCACACCCCTCCTCCGAAACGCCGTTCTCGGCCCTTGCGCTCGCCGAGCTTGCCGAGCGTGCGGGCTTTCCTGCAGGTGTCTTCAACATGCTCACCGGCAAGGCGGCGGAGATGGTCGGTGCCATGACGGCGTCGCGCCACGTGCGCGTCCTCTCCTTCACCGGCTCGACCGAAATCGGCCGGCTGCTCTACGGACAATCGGCGGCTACGGTGAAGAGGCTGGTAATGGAACTCGGCGGCCACGCGCCCTTCATGGCTTTTGCCGACTGCGATCTTGACCGCGCGGTGGAAAGCGCGGTTTCCGCGAAGTTCGCCACTTCCGGCCAGGATTGCCTCGCCGCAAACCGGTTCTATATCGAACGTCCGATCTACGAGGCCTTTGTGTCGGCCTTTGCCGAAAAGGTGCGCGCCCTCTCGGTCGGACCGGGGCTCCAGGACCCGGACATCGGCCCGCTGATCAATGCCCGCGCGGTCGCCAAGCAGGAAGAACACGTGGCCGATGCCCTGGCGCGGGGAGCGAGGCTTCTTGTCGGCGGCAGGAGGTCCGAGCTTGGCGAGAACTTCTTCCTGCCTACGGTCCTGGCCGACGTGCCCGAAAGCGCCCTTGTCTTCCGCGAGGAGACCTTCGGCCCCGTCGCTGCCTTCACGCCTTTCGATGCGGAGGAGGACGTGCTTGCCCGCGCCAATGAAACGGAGACGGGACTGGTCGCCTATCTGCACACGCAAAACCCGGCGCGCGTCGCCCGCCTCAGCCGCGCTCTGCAGTTCGGCATGGTGGCGGTGAACCGCACCAGGATCACAGGCGCGCCCATCCCGTTCGGCGGCGTTAAGCAGGCGGGCCTGGGGCGCGAGGGCTCGCGCATGGGCATGGAAGAATTCACCAACGTGAAATATGCCTGCATCGACACACGCTGAGGGATAAGAGCATGTTCGCAAACCCCTTCACCGACGAGGAACTGGGCCAGCGTCTCCAGACCTTGCGCGCGGCCATGCTCTCGCGCGGGCTCGACATGGCGCTTCTCTCCACGCCCGAGAACATCTTTTATCTCACCGGCCTCGACCACTGGGGCTATTTCGCCCCGCACCTGCTGATCGTGCCGGCTGAGGGCGACATGGTGCTCGTCACACGGCAGATGGAGCGGGTCTCGATCCAGAAACAGGTGCGAAACGCACTTTTCCAGGGCCACGAGGACAGCGAAACCGCCGCGGACCTGGCGGTGCGCGTCCTCAAGGACTCCTTCGCGGCCAAGGAGCGCTCGCGCGCCGTACTGAAAGCGGTGGTGGAAGAGATCGAAGACCAGTCGGACGGCGTCATGCGCATCGGCGTGGAGACCTGGTCTTCCGGGCACTCCTACGGCTTCGGCCACGCGCTGCGCGAGAGCGTGTCCGATGTGCACTGGGTCGACATCACCGGCCTCGTCGACGATCTCAGGCTCGTGAAATCCGCGGCAGAGCAGGCGCTGATGCGTAAGGCGGCCGCCGTCTCCGACGCGGCGGCGGAAGCCGCCATCGCCGCGATCTGCGACGGCGCGGGGGAGCGCGACGTGGTGGCGGAGTGCCACGCCGCCATGATCCGCGCCGGAGGCGAAGTGCCGGGCTTCGGCCCCTTTATCCGCCCGGGGCCGAGACTGGGCGAGGAACATGCCACCTGGGGTGATGGGGTCTATCAGGCCGGCGAGCCGGTTTTCATGGAGCTTTCAGGCTGCGTCAGCCGCTATCACGCGCCGCTCGGCCGTCTGGTCCATGTCGGCACCATCCGCGACGAGGACGCACGCATGGCGGATGTCGCGGGCGATGCATTCAATGCAGTGTTGGACACATTGAAGCCCGGCGTCCGCGCGGCGGAGGTCTATTCGGCCTGGCAGGCGGTTGCGGACGACGCGGGTCTCTCCCATTACCGCCGGCACCACTGCGGCTATTGCGTCGGCATCGGCTTCCCGCCTTCCTGGACCGGCGGCAACCGCGTCACCGGCCTGAGGCACGATTCCGAAATGGAAATCCGCGAAGGTATGAGCTTCCACATTCTTTCCTGGCTCATGGGAACGGGCAAGGGCGACTATTTCGTCTCCAACACCGTGCTCCTGGGGCCCAACGGCGCCGAAGTACTGACCGGTACACCAACCGGACCCACCATCAGATAGGAGAAAAGACTTGCTCAAGAACGACCAGCTCGACCAGTGGGACCGGGACTATTTCTTCCATCCCTCCACCCATCTCGCCCAGCATGCGCGCGGCGAGAGCCCCAACCGCATCGTGACCGGCGGCAGCGGCGTCTATATCGAGGATCGCGACGGGCGCCGCCTGCTCGACGCCTTTGCCGGGCTCTACTGCGTCAATGTCGGCTACGGCCGCACGGAGATCGCGGAGGCGATCGCTGAGCAGGCGAAGGAGCTCGCCTATTACCACGCCTATGTGGGGCACGGCACCGAAGCCTCCATAACGCTCGCCAGGATGATCCTGGAACGGGCGCCGAAGACTATGTCCAAGGTCTATTTCGGTCTCGGCGGCTCGGACGCCAACGAGACGAACATCAAGCTCGTCTGGTACTACAACAACATCCTCGGCCGGCCGGAGAAGAAGAAGATCATCTCGCGCTGGCGCGGGTATCATGGGTCGGGCCTGATGACGGGCTCGCTGACGGGTCTCGAACTCTTCCACAGGAAGTTCGACCTGCCGCTGCCGCGCGTGCTCCACACGGAAGCGCCCTACTACTACCGCCGGCCCGACCCGGCCATGAGCGAGGAAGCCTTCACGGCCCATCTGGCGGGCGAACTGGAGGCCCTGATCGAGCGCGAAGGGGCGGACACGATTGCCGCCTTCATCGGCGAGCCGGTGCTCGGCACCGGCGGGATCGTGCCGCCGCCGGCCGGCTACTGGGAGGAGATCCAGAAGGTGCTGAAAAAGCACGACATCCTTCTGATCGCCGACGAGGTGGTGACCGGCTTCGGCCGTCTCGGCTCCATGTTCGGCTCCGAGCACTATGGCCTGGAACCGGACCTCATCACCATCGCCAAGGGGCTGACCTCCGCCTATGCGCCGCTGTCGGGCTCCATCGTCGGCAGGAAGATGTGGGAGGTGCTGGAGCGCGGCACGGACGAAAACGGCCCCATCGGCCATGGCTGGACCTATTCGGCGCACCCGATCGGGGCTGCCGCCGGCATCGCCAACCTCAAGCTGGTGGATAGCCTCGGCCTCGTCGAGAATGCCGGCGAGACGGGCGCCTATCTCGTCAAGACCATGCAGGAGGCGATCGGCGGTCACGCCCATGTGGGCGAGGTGCGCGGCAAAGGCATGCTCTGCGCGGTCGAGTTCGTCGAGGACAAGGAGGCCCGCCGCCCCTTTGACCCCGCGCGCAAGATCGGCCCGCAGATGGCGGCGGCACTGCTGGAGGAAAACGTCATCGGCCGCGCGATGCCGCAGGGCGACATCCTCGGCTTCGCGCCTCCCCTGTGCCTGACCCGCGAGGAAGCCAACAAGGTGGTGGACGCCACGGCGAAGGCGGTGAAGAAGGTGTTCGGGTAAGCCGCTTCCCGGCTGCGGCGCCCCTCCCGCTTAGCGCGCGCGGGCGCCGCGCAGTCTATTTCTCGGGAGGCCTGACCCGGTCCGGATGCGCCTCGGCGAAACCCTCGAGTTTCGTGCAATTGGCCTCGATCGCAAGAATGCGTTCGAGCCCCGTGATCTCCACGTCCCAGCGGCGCGCATTGTAGAGCTGCGGGACGAGGCAGAAATCCGCCATTCCCGGCGCATCGCCGTGGCAGAAGATGCCACTGCCGCCATCGCCGAGCATGGATTCGAAGGCATGCAGCCCCTCGCCGATGAACTTCCGCATCCAAGCCCTCTTAACTGCGTCGCCGCCATCCGCGACTGCCTCCAGTTGGTCCGTGACGCGGAGATTGCAGATCGGGTGGATTTCCATGGCGATCGCATAGGACAGGGCCCGCACGCGTGCTCTGCCCGCCGCGTCGCCCGGCAGGAAGCCGGCCGAGCGGGTCTCGTCGAGATATTCGATGATGGCAAGCGATTGGGTGAGCAGACGCCCTTCGATCGAAAGCGCCGGAACGAGCCCTTGCGGATTGCGTGCGAGGTGCTCCGGGCTCTCGTGTGCCCTGGAGAGCAGGTCGAGCGGCACGGTCTCATAAGGCTCGCCCAGCATGTTGAGCGCAATGCGCACCCTGTAGCTGGCGGACGATCGCCAGTAATCGTAGAGGATTGCAGACATCAGCTTCCCCAGTCCGGTTCCGGCGGGGCGGGAAGGATCCGCCCCGTGCAGGCGCCGAATCCGATCCTGTAGCCCTCCCCTTGCGCCCCGCCTGTAAGTGCCACCACATCGCCGTCCTCAAGGAAACTGCGTGTTTCTCCGGTATCCAGCGTGATGGGCTCCTTGCCGCCCCAGGCGAGTTCCAGGAGGGATCCGTATTCGCCTTTGCCGGGCCCGGAGATGGTGCCCGAGCCGAGCAGGTCGCCGCAATCCATCCGGCAGCCGGAGACCGCATGATGGGCAAGCTGCTGGGCGGCGGAATAATACATGTGGCGGTAATTGGTGCGCGAGACGATCGTCGCCTGGGCTGCGCCGGCTGGCCGCAGCGACACCTCCAGATCGATGTCGTAGAGCAGCGGCCCGGTCTCCCGCAGATAGGGAAGCAGCGGCTTCTCGCGCTGCGGCGTAGACACCCTAAACGGCTCCAGCGCCGCCTTCGTGACCACCCACGGGCTGATGGAGGTTGCGAAGGCCTTGGCCTGGAAGGGCCCGAGCGGCTGATATTCCCAGGCCTGGATGTCGCGCGCGGACCAGTCGTTCAGAAGCACATAGCCGAAGATCATCTCGTCCGCCTGCCCGACCGTCACTGGCTCGCCCATGCGGCCGCCTGTGCCGATCACGGAGCCCAATTCCAGCTCGAAATCCAGGCGCCGGGACGGACCGAACACAGGCATATCGCTGTCGGGGGGCTTCCTCTGGCCGAGCGGTCGATGGATATCCGTGCCCGAGACGACCACGGTCGACGCGCGCCCGTTGTAGCCGATCGGGATGTGCAGCCAGTTGGGCGGAAGCGCGTTCTCCGCCCCGCGGAACATGCTGCCGACATTGAAGGCGTGCTGCCGCCCCGCATAGAAGTCCGTATAGCCGGCGACCTCGATCGGCAGCATCAGCTCTGCTTCAGCGAGAGGAAACAGCACCCCGCCGCAGAGCACCACATCCTCGCGCAATCGTCCATCACCCCCCTCGGCGAGGAGCGACATCAACTGCGCACGCACCACCGCCCAAGCTTTGGGCCCCAGCGCCATGAAGGCATTGATGCTGCGCTCGCGGAACACCGGGCCATGCGCTCCGGCGTTGATCAGCCCCGCATCTTCCAGGGCGGCCAGGTCGAGGACGAAGTCCCCGATCGCCACGCCGCAGCGCAGGGCCTCGCCCGCGCGGCGGAACACGCCATAGGGCAGGTTACGGATCGGGAAATCGCATCCGGCCGCATTGGCGCTCTCGACCCAGCTCCGGCTGGGCCCCTCCGATGATCTGACGGCCATGGGCTACCACCGCCCCTCTGGCGTGCCGTCGAAGCGCCGCTCGATGTCCTCCCAGCATTCGACATAGTCGTGCTGGAGGGTTTCGAGCTCGGCCGCGAACTTCGTCACCTGCTGAGGAAAGCGTGTCTCGAACATGAAGGCCATCGTGTTGTCGAGCTTCTGCGGCGCGAGCTCGGCGGTGGATGCCTTGAGAAAGGCTGAAGCGTCCGGTCCGTGCGGCAGCATCATGTTGTGCAGGCTCATGCCGCCGGGAATGAAGCCTTCCTCCTTTGCGTCGTAGCGGCCATAGATCAGCCCCATGAACTCACTCATGATGTTGCGGTGGTACCATGGCGGGCGGAAGGTGTTCTCGGCTACCTGCCAGCGCGGCGGAAAGATGACGAAATCCACATTCGCCGTGCCTTCCTCGCCCGACGGCGCCGTCATCACGGTGAAGATCGACGGGTCGGGATGGTCGAACAGGATCGCGCCGACGGGCGAGAAGGTCCTCAGATCGTATTTGTAAGGGGCATAGTTCCCGTGCCAGGCCACCACGTCGAGCGGGGAATGGCTGATTTCGGTGAGGTGGAACTTGCCGCACCATTTCACATGCAGTCGGCAGGGTGCCTCCTTGTCCTCATATGCAGCCACAGGCGTCTTGAAGTCGCGCGGATTGGCCAGGCAGTTCGCGCCGATGGGGCCGCGGTCGGGCAGCGTGAACTTGGCGCCATAATTCTCGCAGATATAGCCGCGCGCCGTCTCGACTCCCGGCAGGAGCGACACCTTGAAGATCATGCCGCGCGGGATGAGGGCGATCTCCGACGGTCCGATCTCGATCACGCCCATCTCGGTGAAGATGCGGATACCCCCGGTCTCGGGCACGAAGAGCAGTTCGCCGTCCGCATCGAAGAAATAGTCGTCCTCCATGTCGGCGTTGAACGCATAGACATGCGCCGCCATGCCGACCTGGGACAACGCATCGCCTGCCGTCGTCATAGTGCGGATGCCGGCGAGGAACGCCGTCCCCTCCTCGGGCAGCGGAATCGGATTCCAGCGAAGCTGACCAAGCGGCAGGGAATGGTCGTCGAGGCAAGGGGCAGTCTTCCAATAGGGGAAGCTCCCGGCCGAGAAACGCCCCGTGTGCTTCACACTCGGGCGGATGCGATAGAGCCACGAACGCTCATTGGTCCCGCGCGGCGCGGTGAAGGGAGAGCCCGAAAGCTGCTCGGCATAAAGCCCGTAAGCGCATCTCTGCGGCGAGTTCCTCCCCTGCGGCAGCGCGCCCGGCAGGCTCTCGGTCTCGAAATCGTTGCCGAATCCCGGCATGTATTTCGCAACACGGCTTGCCTCCGCGGTGCCCGCTGTTGCCGTATCAGGCTTGCCCAACATGGCTTGCTCCTCTTCTGAAACCATGTAAGTTCACGATAGTTGCATTCGTAACGATCCGTTTTGTAACTATCAAGGCAAGGCGATGGACCAGGCTGCGGACTTGGATTTCGATCTCGGGGCCTTTCTTCCCTACCGGCTCAACCGCGCGGCGGAGCTGGTGAGCCGCCGGTTTGCGGCGCAGTACAAGGCGCGCTATCAGATGACGCGGCCGGAGTGGCGAACGCTCGCAGCCCTCGGGGCATGCGGGCGCATGACGGCGACGGAGATCGCCGCGCATTCCTCCATGCACAAGACCAAGGTCAGCCGGGCCGTCCGGGCGCTGGAAGAACGGCGCTGGCTGAAGCGGACGGAGGATGCAAACGACCGCCGCACCGAGCATCTGGAACTGACGGCGCTCGGGCTGCGGAAGTACCGGGAGATGGCCCGGCTGGCCAAAGCCTACGCGCAGGAACTGGCAGCTCTTCTAGGGGAAAAGGCTGTTCGGCATCTCCATCTCGGCCTCGGCGCCGTCGAGAAGGCGATGATCAAGCCCGGTGGAGCACGAGATGACCATCGACGGCAAGCCTGATGCCGGCGGGCGGGAAACCGGCCCGTTCACTCATCCTTTACTTTGATCCCGCGGTGTACTGACCTAACTTCGCATTGTGCGCACCGGCGTGGCCAGTGCCGGGCAATGAATCCGCAAATGGAGGAGACCATGATCTTTACGCGACGGCAGACCTTGCAGCTCGGCCTCACCGGTTTGGCCGCATTTGGAGTGACAACCATCATGCCCTTCTCCGCCCGCGCCCAGGACGCCGCCGGCGACAGCTACGAAACCGAGAATGGCGAGATCACCATATTTCCGATCGAGCATGCATCCTTCGTGATGACCGTGCCGGACATCGTGATCTATGTCGATCCCGTGGGCGGGGCCGGCGCCTATGAGGGCCATCCGCCGGCCGACCTGATCCTGGTCACGCACGAGCACGGCGACCACTTCGACGCGGAGACGCTGAGCGCACTGGCGGGAGACCAGACCCGGCTCCTCACCAATCCTTCCGTGTTCGAGAAGCTGCCCGACGACCTGAAGGCGAAGGCCGCCGCGCTCGCCAACGGCGAGGAGACGACGGTGGGCGATCTCGGCATCGAGGCGATCCCGGCCTACAACACCACGCCGGAACGCCAGCAGTACCACCCCGAGGGCCGCGACAATGGCTATATCCTCACCGTAGACGGCCGCCGGGTCTATATCGCCGGCGATACGGAGGACACGCCGGAAATGCGCGCGCTCAGCGACATCTACATTGCCTTCGTGCCCATGAACCTGCCCTATACGATGAGCGTCGACCAGGCCGCTTCGGCGGTGGTCGAGTTCGCGCCGCAATATGTCTATCCCTATCACTACCAGGGCAGCGACATTCAGGCTTTCGCGCAGAAGGTGGCGGAGGCGGAAGAAGATATCGAGGTCGTCCAGGGGCCCTGGTACGGCTGAGGCCGCGGGAAGAAGCGCCCGCAGCAGTCACCAGATGCGCGTGAGCGGACCTTCCTTGCCATAGAAGGGATCGCTCTCGGGGAGCGGGACGTCCGGCATGGACGTCACCTCCGCCTTGCTGCGGCAGATCGTGTAGTCCTCCTGGCCGCGCGGATAGGCGCCGACCACGAGGAGGTCGTCGCTGGCCGAAAGGTTTTTGTGGCCGATGCCGGCCGGCAGGACGACGAGATCGCCGGCTTGCAGCCTGAAGCGCTTGCCGGCCTCCCCGCCCAGTTGCACCTCCACGAAGCCGCGCGCGATGCCCAGCGCCTCGTGGGCGTCCGGATGGAAGTGGTGATGGCCCATGATGCCGTTGCGCCAGGTGCCGCCCCAGCCATTCTCGCGGAACCTCTGCTCGAAGGCGCCGGCCTTGTCAGTCACCTCGTCTCCCAGAGCCTGCGGATAGAGGAGGACCGGCAGGCCGGGATTGTTGGGCATGTCCGGCCCTTCTTCGAGAAGGAAGCTCTGTGGATCGACGACTGCTTTCATGCCCACCCGAACCAGCACCGGCGCAAAAAGTTCTCGCTCGCCGGCAATTCAGGCCTCCGCAACCAGCGCCGCGGCGGCAGCATCGAGAGCGCCCGATCCATGCGGGATGGCCAGCGCCCGCATCCCGGCTTCCATCGCGGCGAGCGCGCCGAGCGTCATATGAGCGTTCACATGCCCCATATGGGCGACACGCAGGAAATCGTCATAGGTGGGTTCGCCGGGCTGCGCCATCCCGAGGCCGATCCCCAGCGTCACGCCGGCCGTGGACTCCAGCCACTGCCGCAGCCGCGCGGCCCCGCCAGCGCCGATCCGCGCACCCGTGACCGAATGCGCGCGCGAGGCCCGGTCGGCGACGCTCAGGGCGATATCGCCGCCCCTTCCCCATGTCTCGAATGCAGCCCAGATGGCACCGGCGAGCACCCGGTGCCGCCGCCAGACACTTGCGAGCCCCTCCTCGTCGAGGATCATGGTCAGGGCCTCCCTGAGGCCGAAGAGATGATGCGTCGGCGCCGTGCCTGCGAAATAGCGGTAGAACTGATCGTCCAGGACACGCGGCTTCCAGTCCCAATAGGGCGTGCAGAGCCCCGCATTGCGCGAGGTTTCCAGCGCCTTGTCGGAAACCCAGACGAATCCGAGGCCCGGCGGCAACATGAGCCCTTTCTGGCTGGCCGCGATCAGGACATCGATGCCCCACTCGTCGAACAGGATCTCCTCGCAGCCGAGCGAGGCGATGGCGTCCACAGCAAGGAGCGCGGGATGGCGCGCCGCATCGATCGCCGCGCGCACGGCCTTGATGTCGTTGCGGACGGTTGAAGCGGTATCCACATGCGTCATCATGACAGCACGGATCCGATGGGAGCGGTCGGCGGCCAGAACCTCTTCGATGCGGGTCGCATCGATGGCCGCGCCGCCGCCGAACTCGACCGTCTCGACATCCACGCCCATCCGGCGCGCCCATTCCGCCCAGCCGCGGCCGAAATGGCCGGTGACCGCAAGCAGGGCCTTGTCGCCGCGCGAGAACAGATTCGCGATCGCCGCCTCCCAGGTTCCGTGCCCGTTGGTGACGTAGATGGCGACATGGGCCGTGGACCCGGCAATCCGCAGCAGGTCCTTGAAGATCGACCGCGCCATATCGTGGATATCGTCGCCATAGATGTTGGGCGACGGACGATGCATCGCCGCAAGCACCCGGTCGGGAACAACCGACGGACCGGGAATGGCGAGATAAGGGCGGCCATTGGCAAGACTCATGAGGCGGTTTCCTCTCGCCAGCTCGGGCGCGGCATCAACACCGGATATCTAGAACACGACCGTGTCCTATACCTCAATCAGATTGAAATCCACGCACAGAGCGTCGTGCCGTCCACTGCGGAGCAGCACGTCGCACAGGCGGTCCGCTGAATCTGCCCCTCGCTTGACGGTTCCCGCCTCAGCTCACGCGCCCGCCTGGGAGACGAACTTGGTGACCAGATAGGCCTCGATCGCCTCCGACCCGCCTTCCGTACCGTAGCCCGAATCCTTGATCCCGCCGAAAGGCACTTCCGGAAGGGCAAGGCCGTTGTGGTTGATCGTCGTCATGCCCGCTTCAATCCTGAGGCCGAGGGCCTGGGCCGTCTCCGCCGAGCCGGTGAAAGCGTAGGATGCGAGGCCGAAGGGAAGCCGGTTCGCTTCCTCCACCACCTCGTCGAGCGTCGAAAAGGGATTGAAGACCGCCACCGGGCCGAACGGTTCCTCATTCATGATGCGCGCTTCCCTGGGCACGTTGGAAAGCACCGTGGGCTCGAAGAAATTGCCCTTGTTGCCGATGCGGCGGCCGCCGGTCTTGAGCTCCGCGCCGTGATCGAGCGCATCCTGGATCAACGATTCCAGCGCCGGGATGCGCCGCTCATTGGCGAGCGGCCCCATCTGCGTGCCTTCTTCAACTCCGTTTCCAACCTTGATCGCTTTGGCGGCGGCGGTGAAGGCGTCGAGCACGTCACCATAGACGCGCTCCTGCACGAGGAAGCGCGTGGGCGAGACGCAGACCTGGCCCGCATTGCGGAACTTGGACCCGGCGAGCACCTTCACGGCTTTCTCGAGATTGGCGTCCTCGAAGATGATCGCCGGCGCATGGCCACCAAGCTCCATCGTCGCCCGCTTCATATGCGCGCCCGCGAGGGCCGCCAGATGCTTGCCGACCGGCGTGGAGCCGGTGAAGGAGATCTTGCGGATCACCGGATGCGGAATGAGGTATTCCGAGATTTCGGCCGGAACGCCATAGACGAGGTTGACGACACCGGCCGGCACGCCGGCATCGGCAAAGGCGCGGATGAGTTCAGCCGGCGAGGCTGGCGTCTCCTCGGGCGCCTTTACGATGATGGAGCAGCCGGCGGCGAGCGCGGCAGAGAGTTTGCGCACGATCTGGTTGATCGGGAAATTCCAGGGCGTGAAAGCCGCGACGGGGCCGACCGGCAGCTTCACCGTCATCTGCATGACGCCGGGCACGCGGCCCGGAATGATCTGGCCATAGGTGCGGCGGGCCTCCTCCGCGAACCAGTCGATCACGTCGGCGGCGGCCATCACCTCGCCCTTGGATTCGGCGAGCGGCTTTCCCTGCTCGCGCGTCATGATCCCGGCAATCCCGTCGGCGCGCTCGCGCAGGAGCTGCGCCGCCTTCCGCATCAGCTTACCGCGTTCGAAGGCCGAGATCTCGTTCCAGGCCTTGAAGCCACGGTCTACGGCGGCAAGCGCGGCGTCGAGGTCCGGATTCGTGGCATGCGCCACCTGCCCGATGACCTCGCCCGTGGCCGGATCGGACACCGGAATGGCCTTCCCTTCCGCGCCGCTGCGCCATTCGCCGTCGATGAAAAGCTGCGTGTCGGGATAGCTGTTCTGTACCATGATGGTCCTTCTTGTTGTGCGGATGCCGCAGGCAGAGGCGTTCAGAAAAATGCCTGCAGGCCCGTCTGTGCGCGGCCGAGGATGAGGGCGTGCACGTCATGCGTGCCCTCATAGGTGTTGACGGTCTCGAGGTTCTGGGCGTGGCGCATGACGTGGTACTCGATCTGGATGCCGTTGCCGCCATGCATATCGCGTGCAACCCGCGCGATGTCCAGTGCCTTGCCGCAATTGTTGCGCTTGACGAGCGAGATCATCTCCGGCGCGAACCGGCCTTCATCCATGAGCCGGCCGACGCGCAGACTCGCCTGCAGCCCCAGCGCGATCTCCGTCTGCATGTCGGCGAGCTTCTTCTGGAAGAGCTGGGTGGCCGCGAGCGGCCGGCCGAACTGCTGGCGCTCCAGCCCGTACTGCCGCGCTCGGTGCCAGCAATCCTCCGCAGCCCCCATGGCGCCCCAGGAAATGCCGTAGCGGGCGCGGTTCAGGCAGCCGAACGGCCCCTTGAGGCCCGAAACATTGGGCAGCAGCGCCTCCTCGCCGACCTCCACCCCGTCCATGACGATCTCGCCGGTGATCGAGGCGCGCAAGCTGAGCTTGCCGCCGATCTTCGGCGCCGAAAGACCCTTCATGCCTTTGTCGAGGACGAAGCCACGGATCTGATTGTCATGCGCGGACGATTTCGCCCAGACGACGAAAACGTCCGCGATCGGCGCGTTGGAGATCCACATCTTGGAGCCGCTGAGCCGGTAACCGCCGCCGGTCTTCTCGGCCCTCGTCTTCATGCCGCCGGGATCGGAGCCGGCGTCCGGCTCGGTGAGCCCGAAACAGCCGATGAACTCGCCGGAGGCGAGCTTCGGCAGGTATTTCTTCCGCTGCTCCTCCGAGCCATAGGCGTGGATCGGATACATCACCAGCGAGGACTGCACGCTCATCATCGAGCGGTACCCGGAATCGATACGCTCCACCTCGCGGGCGACGAGGCCGTAGGACACATAATTGGCGCCCACACCCCCATATTCCTCCGGGATTGTGACGCCGAGAAGCCCCGCCTCGCCCATCTCGCGGAAGATGGCGGGGTCCGTCTCCTCATTCATATAGGCGTGCTCGATGCGTGGGCCGAGCTTGTCGGCGGCAAAGCTCGCAGCCGCATCGCGGATCATGCGTTCCTCTTCGGAGAGTTGATCCTCCAGCAGGAAGGGATCGTCCCAGACGAACGCGCTGCGGCGGTTCACATCTGCCATTGTCAGACCTCCACGGCGGAAAACGCAGCCTCCATCGAGGCCTCCAGCATATCGAGCGCCTCCCTCAACCTCTCCTCTTCGATGGTGAGCGGTGGCAAGAGCCGTACTACATTCGCGCGCGTGCCGTATGCAAGCAAGATCACCGCCGGAGCCGTCCTCGTCGTCACCGATAAACTCAACTCCGAAGATTCTCCCATGTCTTGAAAGGCGATGCCCGTCAGCGGCGGATGTCATCAGCCGCTTCGGCAGAGGCAGACGCATCGGCCTCGCGGCGGTGCCGACCGGCACCGGCTATTTTGCGGTCACGGCGGCGCGAAGGCGGCTTGGCGGATAGCCGGCGGCCCGTCGGAAGAACCGGGAGAAATAGGCGGGATCGGGATAGCCGAGCAGGATGCCGATCTCCTTGACGCTCAATGTCGAGAACTGGAGATAGCGCTTGGCCTCAAGGACGATCCGCCGCTCGATGACCGAAAGGGCCGACTGCCCCAGCACCTGCCGGCAGACACGGTTGAGATGGGTCGGCGTGATGCCCAGTTCGCCGGCATAGCAAGGGACTGACCGCGTCTCCCGGTATCTTCGCTCCACAAGGGCGTGAAACGCACGCGCAAGCTGCGCGGAACGTCCCGCCCGTCCTTCGTCATGCGACGCTGTCGTCATTCCCAGGCGCAGGATCGTCAAGAGAAGGAGGGTGATCCTTGCGCGGATCGCGGCCGACCGCCCCGGCACCCGGCTGCCACATTCCAGAACAAGGCCATGGATTGCATTGTGCAACTCCCTGGCCTCGTCTTCGCCAGCGCTTATGACCGAGGCGCGGAGGAATAGGTATCCCATTTCCGGGATTTCGGTGAGCAGGTTCCTGATGTCACGCTCGAAGAAGGTCAACACGACCCCGTCGACATCTTCGCTGAAATCATAGCCGTGCACACACAGCGAGGGGACGGTGACCAGCGAAACGGGCCCGAGATCGAACGTCTCCCCGTCGATCGCGGCCCGGGCATTCCCGCTTCTCAGGAACAGAATTTGGAAGAACTGTTCGTGCCGGTGCGGCGCGATGCGGAATCCGTAGAGCCGGCTGCGCGAGGTGATCGTCTCCCAATGGAGCCAGTCCGCCTCATCGGGATAACGATCCTCGCCGTAAAGCGCGTAGATCGGAATTGGTTTCATGTCTGGATCATCCAAGTCTTTGGCTCTTCTGTCCATTGGCTTTTAAGGGGCAGCGCGTCACCGTTGACCCGGAGGAAATCGGAAGACGGATCATGCGAACACAGGTTGCCATCATCGGTGCCGGGCCGGCGGGTCTCACGCTCGGCCGGCTGCTTGAGTGCGCCGGGATCGACGCCGTCATTCTCGAGCGGCGCAGTGCCGGTCATGTTCTGAGCCGCATCCGCGCAGGCGTGCTCGAACAGGGTTCGGCGGATCTCCTGGAGAGGATCGGTGTCGGCGGACGGATGCGAAGGGAGGGGATTCCGCACGATGGAGTGGAACTGTCCTTCGACGGCGACATGCTGCGCATCGATTTTCACGGTCTGATCGGTCGTAAGGTGATGATCTACGGGCAAACGGAGGTGACGCGGGATCTCATGGATGCGCGGAACGCCTCCGGCGCGAGGACGATCTACGAGGCCGAGGACGTAAGCCTGCATGACGTCCGGGGAGGGGCCCCGAGGGTTCGCTTCGTCAAGGACGGGGGATTGCACGAGATCACCTGCGATTTCATTGCCGGCTGCGACGGCTTCCATGGGATCACGCGCGCCAGCGTGCCGGACAAAGCGATACGGACCTTCGAGCGGGTCTATCCCTTTGGATGGCTTGGCGTGCTGGTGGACAAGCCGCCTGTCGCGGACGAACTGATCTACGCCCATCACGAGCGTGGCTTCGCGCTCTGCTCGATGCGCTCGCATACCCGCAGCCGCTACTATGTGCAGGTGGATGCCGGCGAAACGGTGGACGCCTGGCCGGACGAACGCTTCTGGGACGAACTGCGCAGGCGGCTCAACCCGGAAATTGCCGAGCGGCTGCAGACCGGGCCGAGCATCGAGAAATCCATTGCGCCGCTGCGCAGCTTCGTCGCCGAACCGCTTCGTTTCGGCCGGCTGTTCCTGGCCGGCGATGCTGCCCACATCGTGCCCCCCACCGGGGCCAAGGGCCTCAACATGGCTCTGCGCGATGTAGGCATCCTGGCGGAGGCGCTTGTCGAGCATTACGAGGCGAAATCGGACGCCGGGATCGACGCATATTCGCAGCGCGTGCTTGCCCATACCTGGAAGACAGAGCGGTTCTCCTGGTGGATGACCTCCCTGCTTCACACCTTCCCCGAAACCGGCCGCTTCGGCCGTCGCATCCAGCGCGCGGAGTTCGACTATCTCGCGTCATCGCGATCCGCGCAGGAAAGCCTGGCGGAAAACTACACCGGTCTGCCGGATGCTTAGATTGCACGGGCCCACAGCAAAAAGGGCTCCGCGGTCTGTCGGCCCCGGAGCCCGAAGACGGTCTGCCGCGCGCGACGGCAGATATATATAGCGGCCATCAGGAACCAGTGTTTGGGAACAGGCCGACCCCATACGAATGACAGGGATGAGGTTCGTCCCGCGAGATCTTCTGGTCCTGGTCAGGCTTTTGGGCTCTCCGCCGCGCGAGCGATCAGGACATCATTTCCCTGATCTTGTAGGCCACCTCCGTGCGGTTGGTCGCGTTGAGCTTCTTCATGATGTTGCGGATGTGCACCTTGACCGTGCTCTCGCACAACTGCAGCTCGTAAGCGATGATCTTGTTGGCTTTTCCCCGCCGCAGCGCCTCGGCCACTTCCGCCTCGCGCGAGGTGAAAAGGCTGCCCAGGCCGGCGGCTCGGTTGGTGGTGGAATTGATCACGTCCCGCATGGCCAGCACGCCGCTTGCCGGCACGAAGACACCGCCCACCTGTGCGAGGTGGATCGCCTCCGCCGCGACGCTTACGCCCACATTGCTGGGAATGTAGCCGCGCGCCCCGGAATCGAGCGCCGTCAGAATCTGTCCGAGGTCATCGGAATCTGCGACCACGATGACAGGGCTGTCGTCGAACTCCTCGGCGAGGCTCTGAATCTCCGCCCGCACCGCAGCATCGGCAATTTTCCTGCTTCCCACGATGAACAGAACGGCGGACGGCTCTCTCGGGTTACCGGACTTGCGCCATTCGTCGGCGGAACCGACCGCGACGATATCCGTGTCGGGACCGCGCAAGCTCTGCGCAAGGCATTCCCTCCCCAGCGCCCGCGGATCGATCAGGAGGACAAGGTTCTCCTTCGGCTCCCTTCCGATATCCATATCTGCATTGAAATCGCTGCTCGTCTGTAGATCGAGCGGCAATGCCGGTGTCGGTTTTCCGACCGGCCCTGGTGAAAATCCATTTTCGAATTCCACGACACAACTCCCCTGTTGACGTTGTACAAGATACCGCCGGCAGAAGATCGTGGTCAGCCTTTTCCCGTCCCCAGCTGCCATCCCCCTGACGGTTCACGGTGATCGAGCAACAGGCACCCCCGCGCTGATCATCCGAGGGAAAGTATCTGCATAATTGGGGATAACATGCACTAACCTAGATTAAGCCCTTGTAAGAATATTCACCATTTGATAATAAATTTAATACAACTTGTAGTTGATAGACGAATCAGGAACCGTTACTCGCCGCGCAGCGTCAAATAGGACGTGTCGAAACCCACGAAATCTGCCAAACGGCCGATATTGTGGATCTCCACTGTACCATTACGGAATGAGACGAAGCCACTCTCCCGTAGATCTTTCAACACACGATTCACGTGAACGGCCGTAAGACCCAGGGCATCCGCCAGATCGGACTGCGTCAGAGGGCAGGAGAAGCGTACCCTTCCCCGGTCGGGCTTCGCACCGAGGCGATGGGCAAGTTCCAGGAGGAGATGCGCGGTGCGCTCGACCGCACCCCGCCGGCCGATGCTGGCCATATGCTCGGCGATCCGGGCGTTGCGCCGCGCTATGCCCTTCAAAATCGGGGCCGACAGCTCCCTTGGCGCAGTCAGCAGACGCTCCAGCGGAGCACCGGGAAATTCGAAAACCGTAGCGGGAGAAAGCGCTGTTACAACCTCGCGCGCCCATTCGGTTGTGCCGATTCCCACCACGTCGCCCGGAAGGAGGAAATCCAGCACGATGCGGGCGCCGCTGGTCAACATCTTTCCCGAAGCGACCCACCCCGAGGAGACAAGAAAGAAGGCCTCCTTGTTCCCGTCGCCATTGGAAATCGTGTCCCCGGCCTCGTAGACGCGCCGCCAAACATCGGGGCCCTTCCCCCCTGTCCGGCGATTGCCCGCGGACGCTGCCATGTCCGCTTCGAGAGCCTTCAAAAAATCCCCGAAATCTCCCGCCATAGAACAAGTATACCTCTCATCCGCAGGGAAGCATATGCCTGTCCTAATAAAACCCTAAATACCAAATCCGTTCGATATTTGTGCCAATTTTATACTAATGTGGTAGTGAATATTAACGAAATGAGATAATGGGCGGTTTCCCTCAATCACGAGTTCGTGAAGAAGATGCGGCCCGCAGAAATGCAGGCGAATTCTCCACAATTAATGTTTTGTTGTGTTCTTATATTCTTGCCCTGCCAGGGAGATACTGCCCGGTTGCGCTGCGCAGACGTTCAGTCAGCCGAACCAGGCCCGTCTCGGCTCTCTTGAGCTGCCGGGCATGGTCGCCCGAAGCGATTCCCGCCTCCAATGCCCGAAGGGCATGCGCGCCGACATCGGCCGGCTTCACGTCCTTTCCCCGGAGAAAGAAGTCCGCACGGCCTGTCTCTTCATAGAAGCTTTTGACCTTTTGGTCCCAGCCGAGCCCCACGCAGGGGATTCCGAGCGAATAGGCCACGATGCTCGCATGCAACCTGTGCGCGATGACGACGGCTGAGCGGCCGATCGTGGCGACGAGGTCGTCCGGTGTGGAAGGCCGCTCCGCCAGCACCACAGACCCGGCTTGGACGCAGTCCTCGCAAACCGAGCCGGCGACGACCTGCCGCATGAAACGCTCATCCTCGTCCGCACCATTGGTGAAGAGCATCACGCGGCACCCGGCATCGACCAGCCATCGCACGAGCAGGCGGTGTTCGGCCGCCGAAGACAAGGGTATCTGCGCGTCGGGAATGCCCGCATGCCGCCGCAGCACCAGCGGGTGCGTCACGCCCAACCCGACCACTGGAGGGCCGACATAGGGGAGTGCCGGGCCTGACGGGAGGTTCCGGGCAAGGAGACCCGGATCGGGAGTCACCTCCACTTCGAAACGGTTGCCGAAGTGGGCGATCCAGTTCTCGCGGGCATGACCGTCACGAACGGAGACATGGACGACCGGGCAGTCGAGCAGCCGCGCGAAAAGTCGTCTCGCCCGCGCGGACCAGTGAGCGGTGACGCCGACGGCGAACACGGCGAGCGGCTTGCCCGCCAGATCGACCCCCTCCAGAACCGCATTGAGCTTGAGCGGAAAGTTCAGGTCATCGTCTTGAAACAGGTTACCGCCGCCGACCACGACCGCATCGGCCTCCTCGATACGCTTAAGCCAGTGCGCTTTCATATCGCGCAGGCGGCTCCGAAGGACGAAAGTCACTGCGGCGGCACGCAGCGGTGCCGGCAGAAGGCGGAGCAGGGAAAGCGCGCGCATTCGGCCCGGACCCTGAAAGCGGTACTCTTCACGCCCGGCGATATCGATCGTCTCGACCGTGACGTCCCGGCCTTCCCGCATCAAGCCGTGCTCCAGGCATGCGGCGAGGACTCCGTCCCCCAGATTGGGACTGTATTTGACGTTGAAGATCAGGATTTTCACGGCCCGGCTCCCCTGAAAGGCGCTAGCGATTTTCCCTGCCCGCGTACGGCTTCAGGCGCCTTGCTTTCCTCGCGCACGGGCACGCGGAGAGCCACGACGGCAGCCGCCAGCACATAGAAGAGAAGCCCCAGGTCATAAACCGTGCCCGAGGCCAGTGCTTCGGCAAGACCGGCGACGAGCCCCGCCCGGCAGGCCCTGCCGGCCTTCTCGTCCAGCCCGAGTTCCGCACCATTCGCGCCGAGGCGCGGGAGGAGCAGGGAGGAGACGAAGACCACGAACAGGAAGGTGCCCGGCAGGCCCACATTGGAAAGGAGCACGAGAAGATAGCTCGAGGCGCGCGCGCTCCCGAGACCCGCGCCCCATCCCCAGGTGTCCAGAAACACCTGATAGGCGACGGCGTTCCACATGAACCTCTCGCGTCCGGACTGGCTGTCCAGCTTCGAAAAGAGGATCTCGTTCAGATAGCCCATCATGCCCTCCACCGCATCGGGCATCGCGATCACGGCAAACAGGGCGGCCAGCGGCAGAACAAGGACGACGGAGGCCAGGAAAGCCGGCCTTCCGGCCGGGTTCCGCCCCAATGACCACCGGGCGGACCGCATTCCCAGGAACAACGCGACGACGGCCAGCGAAACCATCCCGGTCGCCGAAGTGGACAGGACCAGGAGGACGAGGAGGAGCCCCGCGACCACTCCGGTGAGCGGTGAGCGTACCCGGTCCAGCCAGAGGCTGGCGACGAAGGCGAAGAGCACGGAAGTATAGCCTGCAAACGCGGACGCCTCCGCAAACGTGCCTGAGATGCGCTTGAACCCCGCCTTCTCGAAATCCGTCAGCAGGGCGTAGTTGGCTGTCCGCACGAAATCGAACAGATGGGCGCCACCCCCGTAATAGGTGACCACGTCCAGGACGGCGAACGCGATATTCGCGCCGGCCAGCGCGAGCATGGCGTTTACCAGACGCTCCGATGAGCCCGCCGAGCGCAGATAGGAGAAGGTGATGCCGAAGCAGGCGAGCCCCCCGAGCGCATAGAAGGCCTGCGTGATGTTGTTCGTGGAAGGCCCCAGCGGGATGAGCGAGATGGAGCTGCGCCCGCCCACGAGCCGCTGGACGGTCATGGTTTCCGTCGCGTCCTCCAGAAGGCGGGGCAGGAAGAACGCGCTCGCCACCGCGTAAAGTGTCAGGACGAGCAGCCAGAAACCGGCACGAGGCGGGGCGAAGGCGGCAAGCAGTGGTCCCTCGCCGAAAGCCATGTAGATGCGCAGGCAGTAAAAGACGAGGAAGAGGCTGGACACCAGCACCGACGCCCCGCCGAGGCTGGGCAGGCTGAATGCGGCTCCCGCTCCGAAAAGCGTGGAGACGACCATGATGAAGAAGGCCCTGTGGACGGGCGCGAAAAACACCATCATGCCCAAGACGATGGTCAGCAATCCGATCAGTTCGATTGACACGCCGGCGCCCCCGCGACCACTTACGGCTGAAGGTCACGCTAGCACAGAGCCGCTCCCCAGTCCTTCCACCTCGCCCTACCCCTTATGAAGGATGGCGGGCGGCTTTCGCCCGACTATTTGCGGCTCCTGCTTCGGCTATAGTGAATGGGGAAGTGTCCGATGAGACGGTCTTCGATGAAACATTCCAAACGGGTTTTCGAGACGCTTATCGGCGCCGCGGCCTTCGCGGCCTTTCTTGCCGCATCATCGGCCGCAGGCGACGCCGCGGAGGACGAGCTCGATCTCGGCCAGATGAGCCTTTCCTTTACCGAGGATTTCGACACGCTCAGCGTCTCTCCGTGGGGGCCGGGCACCCGATGGATCGCACACACGCCATGGTCGGGCGATTTCGGCGGCGCACGTTTCGCGAACCCTGCGGACGACTTTCCCTTCACCGTCAAGGACGGGATCCTGCGCATCGAAGCGCGCAAGGGAGAGGATGGCAAGTGGCGGTCCGGCCTGCTCGCTTCCGTCGACCCGAAGGGCGAAGGCTTCGCGCAGCAATATGGCTATTTCGAAATGCGCGCGCGCCTGCCGGAGGGTCCCGGTCTCTGGCCGGCCTTCTGGCTGATCGGCAAGGATCGCTCGAGCTACACCGCGGAAATCGACGTGATGGAGTTCTACGGCGACAAGCCCGACGGCTACTCGTCCGTCGTTCACGTCTGGTACCGCGACGGCCGGCACTACTCGCGCTACACGCGCAACGAAGTCTTCGGCGACGCCGATCCGGCGGATTTCCACACTTACGGCGTCCAGGTCGACCAGGACTGGATCCGCTTCTATTTCGACCGCAAGTTCATGTGGAAGACCGAGACGCAGGAAGAACATCGGCAGCCGCTCTATATCCTGCTCAACCTGGCGATGGTGGACGGCCTTTCGAAAGAGGACGCGCCCGATCCCTCCTATATGTATGTGGACTATGTCCGCGCCTATCGAGCGGATTGAGCCCTTTCCCGGATTCCAGGCGGCTTGCAGGTGGTGACGCTACTGCTTTGAGGCAGGCCCCTGCCCCGCAGGAAAGCCTCCTTCACCGAACGGCCTATCTCGCGCAGGGAATACAGCTTCCGGTCAGGCCGCGCTCATCCGGATGACTATCTGTTTCTTTTGCGCTGCGCGTGAAATCCTTCGCACAAGCAGCATGGAATGATCACGTAAATCTTTGATTTCACTAACTTCCATGCTGAACGAACGGGGGCTCTCTGGCATCATTGACAGCCGGCGCAGGCCACTTCGACGCGGGTGCTGGAATGAATATGAACGAAGGTCGGGCTGACTTCTCCGGACAGGTGGGGACCGCGGCGGTTTTCCCGGCCGTCGGCTACGACCGCGAGCGCAGCGTTCATGACCAGGTGAGCGAGCAGGCGGCGGCAAGGCCGAACGCCGTCGCGGTCGGATTCGGGCAGGAGCGGCTGACCTATGCTGAGCTCGACCGCCTTTCCTCGGCGCTGGCCTCTGAGCTCGCCGCGTTCGGCGTGGCGAAGGGCGATATCGTCGGTCTTTTCCTGCCGCGTTCTCTGAAGACGGTGGTCGCGATGCTTGCCACGCTGAAGGCCGGCGCAGCCTATGCACCGTTCGACCCCGCCTATCCCGAAGAGCTGCTGGGTTACATGATCGGGGAAAGCGCGCCGAAGGTCATGTTCGTGGACGGCACGAGCCGCGCGAAGATCGCGGCTCTACGGGGAACAGGTGACGGGATCGTCGACCTCGATGCGGCTCTTGCCGGCTTGAGGGGCCTCTCACGCCCTGCACCACGCGTTTCGGTCTCGGGCGACGACGCGGCCTATGTCATGTACACCTCCGGCTCCACCGGTCGACCCAAGGGCGTGGTCATCCCGCATCGCGGCATTGCACGGCTGGTGCGCGGCCAGAACTATGTCGAGCTTCGGCCCGAGGACGTGGTGCTGCATACCGCCACGATCGCATTCGACGCCGCCACGTTCGAAATCTGGAGCGCGCTGCTCAACGGCTGCAGGCTGGTGGGGATCGGCGACCGCACGCTTTCGCTGCAACGCATCGCGGATGTCATCGACGGCGAGGGCGTCACCGTCATGCTTCTGACGACGGGGCTCTTCCACCTGCTGGTCGAGCACCGGCGCGGCGGCTTTCCCTCGCTGCGGCACGTGCTCTTCGGCGGCGAAGTGGCCTCCGCCGCTCATGCCAGGCGCTTCCTGCGCGCCAATCCCCGCTGCGCCCTGACGAACGCCTATGGCCCGACCGAGGTGACCGTGATGGCTTCCGCCTACACGATCCCGCCGGATTTCGAAGGTCACGAGATCCCGATCGGTCGCACCATCGCCCACGGCCGCGTCCACATCCTCGATGACGATCTCAATGAGGTTCCGGCGGGCGCGGAAGGTCAGCTCGCGGTTTCCGGCGACGGGCTGGCGATCGGGTATCTGAACCGGCCGGACCTGACGCGGGAGCGTTTCGTCACGGTCAGGACGGCGGAGGGCGATGCGACGCGCTGTTATCTGACGGGCGACCTCGCCGTCGTGGACGGCGACGGCATCCTGCATTTCCGCGGCCGCCGCGACCGGCAGATCAAGATCGACGGGAAACGCATCGAGCTCGACGAGATCGAGGCCGCGTTGCGGCGCGATGCGCGGCTTGCCGATGCGATCGTCACCTGCCAAGAGGGTGCGGCGGGCAGGCGGATTGTCGCCTATCTGAAGCCGCGCCTGCCCCTAGCGACGGCCGGGGAAGAGTTTGCGAACGCGATCCTTTCGACGCTCAGAACGATCCTGCCGCAGCACATGATCCCGAGCCTGGGGATCGTGTTGGAGCAGTTCCCGATGAACCAGGCCGGCAAGATCGATCGCGCCAAGCTGCCGCTGCCGCCCGCATCGGAGGCGGCACCGGGCACGGCGGACGCCTCCATCGCCGGCACAGAAGCGGTGGTGCGGGAGATCTGGGAGCGGGTGCTCGGCCGAACCGGGGTCGGCCTCGACCAGAACTTCTTCGATCTCGGCGGCACCTCGCTCCAGCTCATGCGGGTCCACGCGACCATCGCGGAGGCCATCGGCAGGGAAGTGGATGTCGTCAGCGTGTTTCAGCATCCGACGATCCGTGCGCTCGCGGCGCATCTGGACAGCGGCCGTTCCGGTCCCGAGTCGGGCCCCACGGCCCGGTCGCGCGCGGACCTGCAGAGGAGAAGCCTGACGCATTTCCGCCGGAGGCTCCCATGACGCACGACCTGCAGGATCAATCCATGGAGGAAGAAGCTTTCGGCCGCATCGCCATTGTCGGCATGTCCGGCCGGTTCCCGCGCGCCCGCTCGGTCGACGCGCTCTGGCAAATGGTGAGCGAAGGCAGAAACGCCTTTGCCCATTTCCGCCCCGAGGAGCTGGAAGACGCTTTCCCGGACGATATCCGCGCATCCGGGACCTATGTGCCGGCCCGCCCGCATCTGGAGGACGTCGACCTGTTCGACGCCGAGTTCTTCGGCATGTATCCGCGCGAGGCGGCCCTTCTCGATCCGCAGTTCCGCACGTTCCTGGAAATCTGCTGGGAGGCGATCGAGGGAGCCGGGTACGATCCTTATTCCTGCCCCGGCCAGGTGGGCGTCTTCGCCGGATCCGCGCTCAGCACCTATCTCATCAACAACGTGCTCTCGGATCGGCAGAAAGTCGAGGCGTTCGCCTCGAATTACCAGGTCGGCATGTTCTCCGAGCTGATCGGGGCGATCAATGACACGCTCGCGACCCGCGTGGCCTACAAGCTCAATCTGCGCGGTCCGGCCTTCACCATCCAGTCCGCCTGCTCGACATCGCTTCTGGCGGTGGCCCAGGCCTGCCAGAACCTGCTCACCTATGCCTGCGACATGGCGCTCGCGGGCGGCGTGTCGATCACCTTTCCGCAGAAGCGCGGCTATATCCACCAGGAAGGCGGCATGGTTTCGCCGGACGGCTTCTGCCGCCCGTTCGACGCCGAAGCGGGAGGGACCGTCTTCGGCAGCGGCGCGGGCGTCGTGCTCCTCAAGCGCCTGGAGGATGCCCTTCGCGACGGCGATCACGTCCACGCGATGATCCTCGGCTACGGCGTCAACAATGACGGCTCAGGCAAGGTGGGTTACACCGCGCCGAGCGTGACCGGCCAGGCCGAGGCCATCTCCGCCGCCATTGCCAGCGCGGGGATCGATCCGTCGACCATCGGCTATATCGAATGCCATGGCACGGCGACCCCGCTCGGCGATCCCATCGAGTTCGCCGGCCTCAGGCAGGCCTTCGGCAAGGCCGACGGCCCGGCGAATTGCGCGCTCGGTTCCGTGAAGGGCAATCTCGGCCATCTGGATGCCGCCGCCGGCGTGACGGGGCTCATCAAGGCGGTGCTGGCGCTGCGGCATGCCAAGATCCCTCCCCTGGCAAATTTTTCGAAGCCCAATCCGCGCATCGATCTCGACGATAGCCCATTCTACATCCCCCGGGAGTTGCACGACTGGCCAGCCGGGGCCTCCCCACGCCGGGCGGGTGTCAGTTCCTTCGGTGTAGGCGGCACCAATGTCCATCTGGTGCTCGAGGAAGCGCCGGCTCTTCCCACCCTCGCGCAGGTTGACCAAAGGTCGAGCTACATCCTTCCCTTGTCGGCGCGAAACGATCGGTCGCTGGGCGAGATGCGCCGCAACCTAGCACAGGCGCTGAAGCGTGACTCGCATTTGCCGCTTCCTGCCCTCGCCTACACGCTGCAAAGCGGCAGGCACCATTTCGCCCATCGTTCGGCGGTGATCGCAAACAGCATCGAGGACGCCATCGCCGGATTTGAGGCAGAGCGGCCGGTCGCCGGCAAGGCGGCCGAGGCGCCGCCGGTCGTCTTCATGTTCCCCGGCCAGGGCGCTCAGTATGTGGGCATGGGCTTCGGCCTCTACGAGAGCGAGCCGGAATTCGCCCGCTGGATCGACCATGGCGCGCACCTCCTGGAACAGCGAGCCGGGATCGACATCCGTCGGTTCCTGTGCCGTGCGGGCGACGCTTCGGACAAGGATCTGGCCGCCGCGCTGAAGGACACGCGGATCACCCAGCCCGCCCTCTATCTCGTCGAATACGCGGCGGCCCGGCTCTGGATGGACCGGGGGGTGAAGCCCGACGCCATGATCGGCCACAGCGTCGGCGAGTTCGTCGCCGCCACGCTGGCCAATGTGATGTCCTTCGACGACGCGCTGCTTCTCGTCGCGGCCCGCGGGCGCCTCATGCAGGATCAGCCGAAGGGCGCGATGATCTCCGTGCGCGCCGACGTGGAAACGGTGCAGCCCCATCTCGGCGAAGGCATCGAGATCGCCGCGGTGAATGCGCCGAAGCTGTGCGTCATCTCCGGCACGTTCGAGGCGGCGGACGCCGCCTGCGCAAGGCTGGAGGCGGCAGGCATCGCCTTCAGCCGCCTCCACACCTCGCATGCCTTCCACTCCGCCATGATGGATGAAGCGGCCGCGGCTCTGCGGGAGGAGACGGAGAAGCTCGCCTACGGCAAGGCGACCATCCCCTATGTCTCCTGCGTCACCGGCGGCTGGCAGACGGACGCTGTGGGGACCTCGCCGGACTATTGGGCGCGGCACTGCCGCGACACTGTCCACTTCTCGGACGGCCTTGCAACGGTCTGCCGCGACAGAAAGCCCGTCCTGCTGGAAGTGGGGCCCGGCCGCACGCTCTCGACCTTCGCCGCCCAAACCGTCGACCGCGCCGGGCTGGCGGGCATCGTCCAGTCGCTGCCCGACCACGACAAGGCGTCGGCCGCGGTTCCCGCCTTCGCCGAAGCCCACGCCCGGCTCTGGATCGCCGGCTGCGACCTCGAGTGGCCGTCGCTGCCGGACGACGCGCGGCGGCGTCTCCCCCTGCCGACTTACGCCTTCGAGCGCCAGCGGCACTGGATCGAGGCGCCGCCGCCGACCCGCCAGGCGGCGAACCCGCAAACCACATCCGCCGGCGAGGCCGCATCCCAAGGCGGCCTGCCGCAACCCGCACCCTCATTTGGAAACGAAGCCATGAATGCTGTTACACCCGCTCCTTCCCCGGGCAGGACCGAAAAGCTGGAAGCCGCGCTGCTCGCGCTCCTGGCCGAGATGTCGGGCGAGGAGATCGCCGCCGACTCCGCCGAGGCGACGTTTCTGGAACTCGGCTTCGATTCCCTGTTCATCGGGCAGTTCGCGCAGAAGGTAGAGAAGCAATACAAGGTGAAGCTCTCCTTCCGCGAGCTTCTGGGCAGCATTCCGACCGTCGCCGCGCTTGCCCGGCACCTGGATGCCGAAATGCCGGCCGAAGCCACGCTGACCGCCGCTCCCGTTCAACCAATCCAGGCGCCGGCACAGGCGACCGCCGCACCGGTGATGTCGCCGCTTGCGGCAGGCGCGACGGCGGGCGGCGGGCTCGATGCGATCTTCCAGTCGCAGATGCAGATGATGCAGCAGCTCTTCGCGCAACAGCTGCAGGCGATGCAGGCCATGAACGCCGCCCAGCCTGCACAGCCTCTCCCCGCGATCCAGGCCCCTGTGCAGCCGCCCGTGCCAAAGCCGGAGGAAACGGCAAAGATCGCCGATGGCGAGATCGGCGGCGGGCGCGTCCGCATCTACAAGCCCGGCGCACGCGCCGGCGACGGCGAGCTCTCGCCGGAAAAGCGCAGGTTCATTGCCGATCTCGCCGAGCGCTATTCCGCGAAGAATGCCGGCTCGAAGGCCTTTGCGGCGGCCCATCGCGGCCACCTCGCCGATCCGCGCACGGCAGCGGGTTTCCGCCCGGAGTGGAAGGAACTGGTGTTCCCCCTCGTCTCCGATCGCTCCAAGGGCTCGCGCATCTGGGACATCGACGGCAACGAATATATCGACCTCGTCAACGGCATGGGCCAGACCGCCTTCGGCCACGCCCCCGACTTCGTGGTCGATGCGATCCGCGCCCAGGCTGACCAGGGTTTTGCGATCGGCCCGCAGACACCACTGGCCGGCGAGGTGGCCGATCTCATCGGTGAGATGACCGGGCACGAGCGCGTGACCTTCTGCAACACCGGCTCGGAAGCGGTCATGGCAGCCATGCGCGTGGCCAGGGCCGTGACGGGCCGCGAGAAGATCGTCGTCTTCGGCAACGACTATCACGGCCAGTTCGACGAGGTGCTGGTGAAGGGCCGCAACCGCAACGGCGCGCCGGTGGCGCTGCCGATCGCACCCGGCATTCCGGCAGGTTCCCTCTCGAACATGACGGTGCTCTCCTATGGCGCGCCGGAAAGCCTCGACTGGATCCGCGCCAATGCGGAGGATATCGCGGCGGTCATCATCGAACCGGTCCAGAGCCGGCATCCGGAACTGCGCCCTGTCGACTTCGTGCGCGAACTGCGCGGCATCGCGACGGAGCGTGAGTTCGCGCTGGTCTTCGACGAGGTCGTGACCGGCTTCCGCGTGCATCCCGGCGGAATGCAGGCCGTCTGGGGCATCCGGGGCGACATGGCGACCTACGGCAAGGTGCTGGGCGGCGGCATGCCCATCGGCGTGCTGGCCGGCGACAGCCGCTTCATGGACGCGCTCGACGGCGGCACCTGGACCTATGGCGACGATTCCGTGCCGATGGTCGCACCCACCTTCTTCGCCGGCACCTTCGTGCGACACCCCTTGGTACTGGCTGCGGCAAAGGCCGTGCTGAAGCACATAAAGGGCGAGGGCCAGGCCCTCTACGGCAGGGTTGCCGACCGCACCGGCAAACTCGTCGAGGAACTGAACGTCGACATGGCGGCGCGTGGCATCGGGAGCGGGATCAACGCCTATTCGAGTTGGTTCGTGACCGACTTCGGCAGCCTCGATCCGCTGGGCACGCTCTTCTATCCTCAGGCCCGGACGCTCGGCCTTCATATCCAGGACGGCTATCCCTGCTTCCTGACCACCACGCATTCCGAGGAGGACTTCCGGCGCATCGCCGAGATCTTCCGTGAGAGCCTCGATACGCTCCAGTCCGTGGGGATCCTGGCGCCGTCAGCGGAACCGAAGCACGCTCCCAAACCCCGCCCGCCCGAACGGGAGATCATCTCGGGCGAGCTGACGGAATCGCAGAAGGAGATCTGGCTTGCCGCCCAGGCCGGCGACGAAGCTTCCTGCTCGTTCAACGAGTCCTTCAGCCTCTCCCTGGAAGGACCGCTCGACGAGGATCTCTTCGCCCGCGCGCTCGATGTGGTGATCGCGCGGCACGATGCGCTCCACATCCGCTTCGCACGGGCGGGAGACCGTTTCGAGATGATCCCGGATTTCCAGATCGCGCTCCAGAAGGCCGATTTCAGGCAGAAGGATCAGCCCGAAGCGACGCTCGACGACATCCTCGCCGAGGAAGCCACGACACCCTTCGATCTCGCGAAGGGGCCGCTCGCCCGCGCCCGTCTCGTCCGGCTTTCGGATGACCGCCATGTCTTCGTCTTCACCGCGCACCATATCGTCTGCGACGGCTGGTCCGCGAATGTGATCCTCGAAGAAATGGCCGAAACCTATTCGGCCCTCCTCAAGGGATCGGCGCCAGACCTCCCGCCGGCACTTTCCTTCGCTGCCTATGCGAGCGACTTCGCCAGGAAGGAAGCACGACCCGAGACCGAAACCTACTGGCTCAAGCAGTTCGAGACGGTTCCCGACCTGCCGGAAATGCCTACGGACCGGCCGCGGCCGGAGCATCGCAGCTTTGCCGGCGGCACCTGCACCGCCTTCATCGAGAAGGATGCCTATAAACGCCTGAAGAAGGCCGGGGCGAAGAGCGGCGCCACACTGTTCTCGACGCTGCTTGCCGCGCTCCAGGTGATGATCTCACGCCTCTCCGGCAGCACGGATATCGTGGTCGCCGTGCCATCGGCAGGCCAGAGCCTCGTTCCCGACCAGACGCTCGTCGGCCATTGCGTCAACCTCCTGCCCGTACGCCAGCAGGTGGAAGCCAGGACGAGCTTCGAACAGCATCTGCGCCAGACCCAGCAGCTCGTGCTGAATGCTTTCGAGCATCAGGACTACACCTACGGCACGCTGGTGCGCAAACTCGGCCTCAAGCGGGATCCCAGCCGGCTGCCGTTGACGGAAATCCAATTCAACCTGGAGCGGGTGGCGAAAAACGCAGGCTTCGAGGGCTTGGCCGCGACCGTCACGCCCAATCCGAAGGCTTTCTCCAACTTCGACATGTTCCTGAACATGATCGAGGGCGACGACGGCATCCGCATCGATGTCGACTACAATGGAGACGTCTACGACCGCTCGACGATCGAACGCTGGCTCGGCCATTTCAACACCCTCGTGGCTGGCCTGGCCGAGGGCATAGACAAGAACATCGCCGACCTCCCCCTCCTGTCCGAGGCGGAGACGCGGTGGCTGGTCAAGGATCTCAACGAGACGGCCTCGGACTATGACCACGACCGCTTCACGTTCGAGCTCTTCGCGGCAAGGGCCGCCGAGCAGCCCAAGGCCATCGCCGCGGTGCATGAGGGCAAATCGATCACCTACGGTGCCCTTGAGGCGAGAAGCAATCAGCTCGCGCGCCATATCCAGTCGAAGCTCTTCATTCCCGGCATGCGCATCGCGCTGGCGCTCGACCGCTCGATCGACATGCTCGTATCGCTGCTCGCGATCATGAAGGCCGGGCACGCCTATGTGCCGCTCGATCCGGGCCATCCGCAGGCGCGTTTGGGCCAGACGATGGAAACCGCCCGCGTCTCCGCGCTCATCTGCGCGAATGACGGGATCGCCAGGCTTGCCGACAAGGGCACTTGCGTCATCCGCATGGACCTGGAACGGGACGAGATCGCGCGGCAGGACACGCGTCCGCTCGAACCGAACGCCTTCGACACCGAGGCGCCCGCCTATGTGATCTTCACGTCGGGCTCGACGGGCACGCCGAAGGGCGTGGAGGTCTCGCACCGCGCGCTGGTGAATTTCCTCACCTCCATGGCGAAGGAACCCGGCTTCTCCTCGCAGGACACGCTGCTGGCGGTGACGACGATCTCTTTCGACATCGCCGGGCTGGAGCTCTACCTGCCCCTGATCATGGGCGGGCGCGTGGTCATCGCCAACCGGACCGAGGTGCAGGACGGCTTCGCGCTGGTGAAGCTCCTCAAGGCAAGCGGCGCCAACGTGCTTCAGGCGACCCCCACGCTGTGGCAGATGCTTGTGGAAGCGGGACTCGCCAACCAGCCGAAGCTCAGGATGCTCTGTGGTGGCGAGCCGCTGCCGCGCGACCTCGCCCGCAAGCTGCTCAGGATCGGCGGCGAGTTGTGGAACATGTACGGGCCGACGGAAACGACGATCTGGTCCTCGGTAGCGAGGATCACGAGCGGCGAAGCGCCCATCCATATCGGCCACCCGATCGCCAACACGCAGCTCTACATCCTGGACGCCCACGACCGCATCGCGCCGGTGGGCGTGACCGGCGAGCTCTATATCGGCGGAGACGGGCTGGCGAACGGCTATTTCGACCGCCTCGACCTCACGGAGGCGGCCTTCCGTCCGATCCGGATCGATGGCGGCCTGCCGCGGCGGCTCTACAACACGGGCGATGTCGGCAGGCGTCTGCCCGACGGCACATTGCAGCTGCTTGGCCGGCGCGATAACCAGATCAAGCTGCGCGGTTTCCGCATCGAGCTCGGCGAGATCGAGGCGGTGATGGCCAGGAAGGGCGGCATCCGCCAATGTGCCGTCGTTGCGGCCCCGAACCGGAACGGCGACCGCCAGCTTGTCTGCCACTTCGTGGCGGACGGGCCCGAGCCCTCCGCGGACGAGCTGACCACCCACGCCAAGGCGCATCTGCCGGCGCATATGGTTCCGAGCTTCTGGGTCGCGGCAAGCCAGCTTCCGCAGACGGCCAATGGCAAGCTCGACCGCAAGGCGCTGGAGAAGCGCGGCGTTCCGCAACGCCAGGCAGCCCCGGTCCGAACGGGACCGCGCACCCCGATGGAGGAGAAACTGTCGGGCATCTGGAAAGAGGTGCTGCAGGTGGGCGAGATCGGCGTCGACGACAATCTCTATGCACTCGGCGCGGATTCGCTCAGCATCTTCCGCATCGCCGCACGCATGATGGATGCCGGTTTGCCGCTGGAAGCCAAGCACCTGATGCGCCATCCGACCATTTCCGATCTGGCGGGGTTCGCCGAGGAACACGCCCAGGCCCCGGTCAACGGCTCCGTGGCGCCGATCCCCTCGCTCCGTGATTTCCGCAATGGCGCACGCCGCCGCGTCGAGAGGCTCACATGAACATGATGGATCTGGCCGGCGCGCCGGCGGAAAACCCGCGCCGGGTCATCGCCGAATTCCCGTGCACCCAGACACAGCTCCGCTGCTGGTTCCTGGATCAGCTCAAGCCGGGCAACCCCGCGCTCAACGTGGCCGTGCGCTGGGAAATCCGCGGCGCCTTCAAGATCGCGAGCATCGAGGAGGCGTTCCGCAAGGTCATCGAACGTCACGAGATCCTGAGGACCCGGTTTGCCGACGTTGACGGCCAGCCGGTGCAGCAGGTGGTGGACAGCGTCGATTTCCGCATGTCCGTCATCGACCTGCGCAACGTACCCGCCTCCCAGCGTGACGAGCGCATCCAGTCCATCAGCCGCGAGACGGCTGGGGTGCCGTTCGACCTGCGCGAGCCCGGCCTCTTCCGCGTCACCTTCCTGATGGTGGAGAACAATCGCGGCCTGATCCTCATCACCGCGCACCAGTCCTGCTTCGACGGCTGGTCGATCCGCATCCTCGGGCGCGAGGTTGGCGAGATGGCCTCGGCGATCGACTCCGGCAGAACGCCGACACTGCCCGAGCTTCCGCTGCAATATGGCGATTTCGCGCTCTGGCAGGCCGAATACCGGCAGAGCTACGGCTTCGAGGCCGAAAAAGCATACTGGCGCAGGCAACTGGCGGACGCGCCCTATTTCGAGATCCGGCCGGACCGCCCCCGCGGTGGGGTCAAGACCAATCGCGGCGACATCGTCTCGGTGGCGATGCCGCTCGAATTCGGCGAGCGGATCAACCTGGCTGCGCGCGGGCTGCAGGTGTCGCTCTTCAGCCATGGCGCAGCGGTGATCAGCGCTGCCCTGCACCGCTTCTCCGGCGAACGGCAGATCCTCTTCGGAACGCAGATCGCGGGACGCGAGGATGTCGATCTGGAGAACCTCATCGGTGTCTTCATCAACAATCTGGTCCTGCGCTTCGACGCGTCGGACGAGCTGAGTTTTGCCGAGCACGTCCGGCGGGCCGGCGAAACGGTGGAATCCGCGCTCAACCATCAGAGGATGCCGTTCAACAACCTCGTCGAGCTGATCAACCCCGCGCGCGACCCCGCGCGCAACCCGCTGGTCTCGATCAATTTCAACCAGCAGAAAGCCTTCCTCGAGGATGCGCGCTATGGCGGGTTCGAGCTCATCAGCTCGCCTTCCCAGTCGCCCGGCGTGATCTACGATCTGAACTTCATCATGATCGGCAGGCCGAACGGCTGGCGCATGTCCGTGGAATACAACATGGACCTTTTCGACGCCGCCACGGCAAAGGAACTCCTGCGCGTCTGGCAGGAGACCTACGAGATGGCGCTGGAGCGGCCCGAGGCCACGCTGGGCTCCTTCGGCACGCCGCCCAGCGCGCGCCTCCAAAAGACCGCGCCCTCGGGTGAACTCGGCGGTATCGAGGCGCTTCTCGGTAAGCATCCCGACATCCAGGAAGCGGCGGCGATCCGCACCGACGACGGAGGCATCTACGCCTTCGTGGCGCCCTCGCCTTCACTTTCACGGCCTCTTGAAACGCTTCCCGCATTTCTGATGGACCATCTCGCCAATCGGCTGCCCGCGAAGGACATGCCGGCCGGTGTCAGCGTACTGCTCATGTTCCCACGCACCCCCGCAGGGGACATTGACCGACAGGCGCTGAAGGCTCCCTCGCCGGGTCCGCTCCCGGCGAGGGAGCGCCCAATCTCCAAGCCCGCTCCGGACGCACGAAGCCTCGCGCCGGCGAAGGAGCACGAGCTTGCGAGGATCTGGGCGAATGTCCTCGGGGTGGACGAGGTCAAAGGCTCGGACGACTTCTTCGCGCTCGGCGGCCATTCGCTTCTGGCCCTGCGGATGTTCTCCGCGATGAGGGAGGCCTTCGGCGTCAAGCCGGAACTCTCGCTCCTCTTCAAGGCGCCCACGCTCGCCGCCTTCTGCCGCGAAGTCTTCGGCGAAGAGGCTGCCACGGCCGAGATGCCGACCGCGACGGCAGAAGCGGAGGAGAAGCCCCGTTCCGTCTATTGGGAAACGTCCGTCTATCGCAAGGGGAACGGCGCCTGCACGGTTTACACGCTGAACCACCCGCTGCTCTATTACCACATGGCCAATGCGCTGGCCGATGGCCCGTCTGTGGTGAACCTCCACATGTTCGGCGCCGAACTTGACGACGAGCTCCGCCGGATGAGCATCGAGGAGATCGTCGCCGACGCAATCCGCGCCATGGACCTTCGCCCCGGTTCAGGCCCCTTGGTGCTGGTCGGCCTTTGCATCAACGGTCTTCTCGCGATCGAGATGGCGAGGCAGCTTCGCGGCATGGGTCACGACGTCGACTGCGTCGCCATGATCGACACCTGGGCGCCCGGCTATTTCCGCGCGCTGCCGCGCCTGCGGCAGTCCCGCTGGAAGCTGGAAAGGCGGGTGAAGCGGCTCGCCTATTTCACCGGCAGGCTTCTGCGCGGGCGCATCCGGCTCATGGACTATCTCAAGGAGTTCAATCTCTCCCAGAAACTCCTTGGGCGCCTCAGCAGTGCGGCCGCCTTGACGAAGGAGGAAGTGGCGACCGAAGCGGTAACCGAGCTTCTGGTGAATGCCTCGCGCAGCTATCGGCTGCAGCCGGTCATGGACGAGGAGGTCCTGCTGTTCCGCAGCCAGGCCCATCACAAGCGCGCACGGAAGCTCCTGTTCGGCTGGCGCGGTTTCATTCGTGAGGATAGCGCCGTCCACGATGTCGAGGGATGGCATGAGGATTCGCTGACGAGCGCGGGCATAGAAAGTCTGGCGGGAACGCTGTCGAGGCGCCTGGCGGCGGGAGGTTGAGATGGGCCTCTCCGGCCAGCTCTTTGTCCAGCCCGTGGTGGACTGGCAGAGCAAGAGTGAAAGGTCCCCTCTGCGTGTTGCGGTGCTCGTCGGCAGGAAGAGCGGCTTCGCTCCTTGGGAACTGCAGCTCTTCGATCGCCTCCTGGCCGATCCGCGTTTCGAGCTGTCGGCCCTGCTGGTTCATCCACGCGGCTATGGCGACGCGCCCCCGCTCTTCGAGCTGGTCGCCGGCGTCGACCGCCGCCTGTTCGCACGCCTGCCCGCCTACCAGCCGACCTATTTCACCGACATATGCGAAAAGACGGAATGCATCCGCCTTGCCGAGCGTCCATCGGATGGAAAGGCCGATCTTCCCCTGGGCGCAATGGAGAGGCTGCGGCTCGATCTCGTTCTTCGCCTGGTTCCGAACGGACTGGCCGAGGAAACTGTCGCGCAGCTTCCTTTCGGGGAGTGGTCGGCGAACGTCGCCGATGCCCAGTCCGGCCGAGCGGAATGGTGCAGCTTCACCGAGACTGCGGCCCACGCGGCCACCATTGACGCGTCCGTCTATGTCAGGCGCGGCGATGGCCGCCCGGCCGAGCAGATCGCCACAGCGGCGTTCAACCCCAAATTCAGCGCCGCGCGGAACGCCGCGTTCCTGAAGGAAAAGACGGTCCTCATCATCACAAGGGAACTGCGCCGCCTGGCCGACACGCGGCAGATTGCGGCCTCGCCGATGAAGTCCGTTCCCGCCCCGCCGCCGGAAAACGCCGCGGTCGCCCGCTACCTCGCGGGGCTCGTGCGCGCGGCGGCCGCCCGCACCAGGAAGGAGCTTGCGAAAAGGGCCGGGCTCGAGACAGCGGTCTGGACGCTCTATTCCGGCGCGGGCACGATCGAGGATTTCGAGCCGGGCTCGACGACCGAACTGCCGCCGGCCAGGAACTCCATCAAGGCGGATCCCTTTCTCTTTCAGCACAATGGCCGGTGTTACGTCTTCTACGAGAACTACGCCGTAGGGGATGCCAAGGCGCACATCGCCGTGGGTCTGCTGAAGCCGGGCGGGATCGAGCCGCTGGGCGTGGCCATCGAGAGCGAAGGGCACCTTTCCTTCCCCTTCGTCTTCCGCAGCGCCGGCGAGATCTACCTCATGCCGGAGACCCATCAGCAGAAGCGCATTGAGATCTGGCGGTGCGTGAAGTTCCCCCTGGAATGGGAGTTGCACGCGACGGCACTGGAAGGCTGCTCGGCGGCCGACAGCACGCTCTTCCGGCATCGCGGAAAGTGGTGGCTCCTCTCGAACCTCTCGGACCACCATGCCTTCGAGGATCATTGCAGCGAGCTCTACGCCTTCGAGGTGGACGGCCCCGCGTTCTCGCGCATCGAACCCCACAGGCGCAACCCGGTCGTCATGGGCAGCAATGTGGCGCGCAATGCGGGTCGGGTCTTCGCCCGCAACGGGCGGCTGCTCAGGCCCTCGCAGAACAATGCCTACGGCATCTACGGGTACGGCCTGAACATCATGGAGATCGAGGAGCTCACCAGCGAGACCTATCGCGAAAGATGCATCCGGACGATCCGCCCGGATTTCAAGCCGGGCCTCGTCGGCTGCCATCACTTCGACGCGAGCGGCGGTCGCTACATCCTGGATGCGCGGTTGAACAGCTGATCGCCGGGAAAGGGGGCATGCGGCCGCAACGGTCGCGGGGACGCAGTCCATTCCTCCTCGCGCTCGTCCTCCAAGGCCGACCGGTAACGCAGGGAGATGCCGTTCCCGCCCGTGGGGGCCGCCACCGCACCGATGAATCCGCGCGGCAACGCGATCTCGGCAAGCTGCCACTGCAAAGGTGCGGCGGGATCCCCGTCCAGCCGCAGGAGCGTCGGCTCACGCTCGTCGATCGAGACATCGAACGCATCGAGCGGCAGCGAGAGGCCGGCGCCGTGCGCTTTCACGAATGCCTCCTTACGCGTCCAGCACCTGTAGAACGCCTCCAGATAGTCACCCGGCGGCATGGCACTCAGCGCACGCTGCTCGGCAGGGGAGAAAAAATGCCCGGCCACGTCCTCCTTCAGCGGCAGGACCTGCTCCACGTCGACGCCGACATGATACCTGTCGGAGACCGCCAGCACGGCCATTCCGCCGGAATGGCTGAGATTGAAGTGGAGCGGCGGCTCGGACATCGCCAGGTGTGGCTTGCCGAAAGCGTTGTAGACGAAGACGAGACGCTTGGCGGAGACGCCGAGATAATGCGCCACGATTTCCCGCAGCCGCCCCCGCCCCACAAGGAAGCGCAGGCGGTCCCGCTCATGCACGAAGCGCGCCGCGCGCGCGAACTCCCCATCGCTCACCATCGCGACGTAGCGGGGCAGATCGCCGGCGACGACGTCGAGCGGCCAGCGCCACAGGTCGATGACGTTCGGGCCGATGCAAACGGGTCTATACCGCATAGGAGACCTGCCGCGCGGGGCCGTTTCCGCTTGCCATCCGCCGTGCCAGGAAGGCCATCAGCGGCAGGGGATAGTTCTCGCCGAGGCTGATGCGGCAGGTGCGCTGCAGGATGTCGAGCGTGCGCGCGCACATGTCCGGCGTGTACTCGACCCTGGTGGAGGTCCATGCGAACGGGTTCATCCGCGGATGCGGGGCCCGTTGCTCGAGCACCGGCAGCCAGTTGGTGTAGACGTGGCGACTGGAATCGTAGAGCCGGTAGACGCCGCGTTTGTGACCGGCAGCGAATCCTGCCGCCTCCTGCGCCGTGTCGAAGATCACGTGCAGCCCGACGGCGTTCCCGGCATCGTTGTGCGGGCCGATCCTGAACGTCTGGGAGCCTTCGAGGATCCGCGTCATCACGCGGTAGCGCGCCCGCATGCGGGCGAGCATCGGATCCAGCTTGGCGAGTTGCACGTTGAGCATCGCCCCCTGGATCTGGCTCGCCTTGTAGTTCACCCCGAAGAAATGCGGCTCGTTCTCGTTGTCGAGATGGCCGCGGAAGATGGCGCCCACGTCGTGATACATCCGGGCGCGCGCATAATAGCGGTCGTCATTGGTGACGACCGCCCCACCCTCCCCCACATTGATGTTCTTGAACTGGTTGAAGCTGTAGGCGCCCACATCGCCGATCGTGCCGACGCGCCGGCCCTTGTAGCTGACGCCCACGGCCTGGCAGGCATCCTCGATCACGAGGAGCCCGTGCTCGCGCGCGATCTCCATGATCCTGTCCATGTCGCAGACCATGTTGGCCATGTGCACGGGCAGGATGGCACGCGTGCGGGGCGTGATCTTGCGCAGGATATCGGCGGGATCCATGGTCAGCGTCTCGTCGATGTCGACCAGGACAGGCACTGCACCGACGGCAAGCGGTGCAGCGGCGGTGGCGATCCACGTGTAGGCCGGCACCAATACCTCGTCGCCCGGCCCGATGCCGGCGGCGGCCAAAGCCGAGATGAGCGCCCCGGTGCCGCTGCTCGTGGCCAGCGTGTGCTTGACACCGAACTTCTGCGAATAGGCAGCCTCGAACCGCGTCAACGGCCCGTCGCCCACGCCGCCATAGCGGGCCAGATGTCCCGTCGCGATCACACGCCCGACCGCCAGCCATTCCCGCAAACCAACTCTCGCCATCCCCGGACTTCCCGATCTGCGCGGGAAATGAATACCGGCCGGCGAGCCGGCGAGAACATCCCCGCATTCGAAACCCAAGCTTTGTTCATTGAGCCTATTGCGGCAGGAGCAGTTATACAAATAAGCCAATGATCTAATCCACTTTCCACCTGATCTAACCCGCATGGCCGAAAATACTAGCCGACCGCTCTCTCTAGGGAATTCGGCTGAGTTCGGAAGGAAACTGTTCTTTGTTACTATCGCCGAAAAGGAACGGCGGGGCGGGAAGTGAAAATCCACGATTTGCGGTCCATGCCTGCGGGTACTGCATTGCAGGCGGATCTGGCCATCATCGGCGCCGGTCCTGCAGGCCTGGCGATCGCGCGCGAATTCGCCGGCACCAGGATCCACGTGCTGGTGCTGGAAAGCGGCGGGTATGACCTCGAGCCGCAGGCGCAGGCGCTGAACGCGGTGGAACGGATCGGCGAGCCGCTGGACCGTGGCGCGGCTCCTGGCCGCGGCTATTCCGACGAGCTTTCCTGGCTGAACGACGTGCCCGCCTTCGAGCTGCGCAACCGGGCAATCGGCGGGAGCACACACACCTGGGTCGGCAAATGCGCGGCCTTCGACGAGATCGACTTCGCCGAACGCCCGTGGGTTCCGGGTTCCGGCTGGCCCTTTACACGCGAAACCCTCTCGGACGCGCTCGACCGCGCGGGGACCCTGCTCAATCTCGGTCCGAACCTCTACGACGACCGGCTGCACACCCTGCTCCGCTCCCGGCCGGCGGATCTGAAGCTCGACCGTGACCGGCTGCGCCCCTTCTTCTGGCAATTCAGCCATTCCCGCGAGCGCCCCGGGGCTCCGCTCCGCTTCGCCGACGAGATCAGGAAGATCGACGCCGCCAATATCGAAGTCGTGACGCATGCGACCGTGACTCGCATCAACACCGACCGGGCGCGGCGACGGGTCACATCCCTGAACATCCGCGCGCTCGACGGCAGCCATGCGCGCGTGCGGGCGGCGAGAGTGGTCCTGTGCGCCGGCGGTATCGAAAATGCGCGCCTGCTCCTCGCCTCGGGCGGCATCGGGAACGACCGGGACCTCGTCGGGCGCTATCTGGCAGACCATCCCCGCGCCGTCATCGCCCGTTTCGGGCCCGGCGAGGCCGCGGCCGTGGCCCGGCATTTCGGCTTCTTCGGCCTCGCAGAGGGGCGGCCGACCCGCTTCTATCTGCGCGGCATGGCGCTGAGCCCGCAGTTGCAGGAACGGGAAAGCCTGCTCAACTGCGCGGCTTACCCCGTCCAGGAACTGGCCGCGTCGGACCCGTGGCTGGCGCTCAAGCGGCTGCGGCGCAGCCGCGGCGGCAAGCGCCTGCGGCACGCCTTCGAGGCCCTGTCGTCGCCGGGCCTGCTTGCGGCCGGGCTTCACCGCCGGCTGGTGCTGAAACGCGGCCTGCCGCGCAAGCTGGAAGCGCTGCGGTTCGACACCATGGTCGAACAGCGGCCGGACCGCGAAAGCCGTGTGACGCTGTCCTCCCGCCGCGATGTGCTGGACATGCCGCTGGCGCGGGTGGACTGGCGGATCTCGGCGCAGGAAATCAGGAGCGTGATGCGGCTCGGCCAATCGATGTCGGGCGAGTTCCAGCGCCTCGGGCTGCCCGAGCCTCGTCTGGCCGGCTGGATACTCCGCGACGATCCGGCGGGCGCCGCTTTCAGCGACATGGCGCATCCCGCCGGGACGACCCGCATGGGGCGCGATCCCACGACGGGCGTGGTCGACGGGAACGCCGCGGTCTTCGGGATCGAGGGGCTCTATGTGGCCGGAAGCTCCGTGTTCCCCACACCGGGCCACGCCAACCCGACCTTGATGATCGTGGCGCTCGCCATCCGCCTGGCCGATCACCTGAAGGCGCGGTTCATGGACGCGCCGCGACCGCCGGCAAGGGCGGAGGCTGTTTCGTAGGCGCATCCGGCGCATCGTTCGCGCATGCCATCGCGTCTTTCGGAAAGCTTGCAGGCGAGGCGCGCGGCGCTGACTTCGATCTTCATGCATCGCGCCCCTTCCGTGATCCGGGTTTCAAGCCGTGCCTCACCATTGCCACGCCCGCTTTCGCGTCTGGCCATTGCAGAGAATTTGGGAAGCGGGGCGCACTGTTCACGCCACAAAATTAAAAAGGCGCTCCCAATGCGCCCCGCCGGAGTCTGTCCCGACCTCGGCCGATCACTCGGACCCTTCTCCTTCCCGGCTGCACCCAATGAAGGGGGTGGTCTCTGCCGGGCCGAAGGAGAGCCCTAGCGGCTTCTCCGCGGTTTCCGCGATGCCGTCTCTCACCAGCATCCGTTTTTCCGGAAACGGCGTCTGTCACCCACCGCCCCGGCACCGCCGGCCTGTCGCGGGCCCTCGGATCCCCGGGTTCCGATCCTGGGGAGGGAGGTTTCCGCCGCCCTCCCGAACACCCGGTGCGCATCCGGTTCCCGCGAGAGCGATGGGGAAAGAATAAACCGGGCGGAGGCGGTGGGGAGAAAAACAGTGCGACGAGCGAGTGGCGAAACAGAGAATAGCGAGTGGGAACAGAGGGTTGGCGTCGCAAAAAGATTCTGGAGGGGCGAATTCCATTCCCGTTTGAAGCGGTTTCCGTGCTCGTGGGATGGCGCTGAATGCGACGGCGGGTGCCGGTGCGTCATCAGCGCAGCCGGAAATAGAAGCCCTCGCTCCTGCTCGCACCGAGTTCCGGATGCGTTTCGATCACATGCGAAAGCGACGGGATATGCCAGCGGTCGACGAGGACATAGCCGAGCGTCTCCACCTCGCGCAGGAAATCCGCCTCGTTCCTGATCTGGTAGGGAACCAGCGCCGTGCCGATCCGCTCGAGCGTGACCACGCCCGGCCCCGCGCGCAGCGCCACCTTGTTGAGAAGGAGATGGCGCGGCAGCCGGCGCATGCGGCGGAGGAGATCGGGAAGGGGAACGTCCAGATATTGCAGGAGCCCCGACCCGAGAAAGAGATCGGCGGCATCCGCATCCTCCAGGCGCTCGACAAATTCGAGCCCCTGGAGGCCGTCCGCCTCCGCACGGCGACGGCCGGCGCGCACGACCGCCGGCACGTCATAGACGGTCCAGCGCAGATCGGGCGAAACCGGCAGGAGGTCGAAGAAAGCCCGGTACTTGGTGCCCATATGGCCACCCGCATCCACGAGCGAGACGACCTCGCCCGAAAGGCGGCGCAGCCAGAAGAGAACGGGATAGTCCCATGGCGCGACCTGGCACATCTTCTCGAAAGCCACGTCGGCGACCTCGTCGTGATCATACCCCGCCACGCCCCGGCGCGAGGCGGCCCGCAACGCCTCGGCGTGGGAGGGATAGGCTCCGGAGAACCGGCGCGGGAAAGGCGAGAGATAACGCAGCCTCCCCCGGATCACCCGAAGCGGAACCAGCGACATCCGCATGCCGGCCTTGGCAAGCTTCGGCAGCGGACGCGGGCGGGGCCGCGCGAGCATGTCAGGCAGGGTCATCGATGTGCCTCCGGGGCCAGCTCAGCCAGGCCAGGCCGGCGAACTTCCAAAGCATCAGGACGGCCGCCAGATAGACGATCGCGCCGGCGGCCACCTGAATCGCGAATGCAAAGATCGGGCGCAACTCCAGGGAGCCGGCGACCCGGCCCAGATAGAAGACGGCCGCCATCATCGCCGCGATCGCCACCAGGAGAAGGGCGCTGCTCCGCGCGATCCGCAGCCAGTCCACCCCGCCATGGCGCTGCTGCAGCCAGATGGAGGTGGCAAGGGCGATGGCGGCGGCAAGGCATTGCCCGAGCGCCACGGCGACGACGCCGAAGGAGGAGAGCAGGAGGATCAGCCCCACTGAAACCATCGCATTGAGAAGCGACACCGGCGCAAGGGCGCGCAGCTTGCCGCGGATGGACAGCAGCGGCTCGGACATATAGCTCGGCGCCAGCAGGAACTGCTTCGCCGCAAGGATGCCGACCAGGAGCGCCGCCGGCTTCCAGGCTTCGCCCAATGCGATCTCGACAAAGGTGTCGGAGACGATCGCCAGCCCCAGATAGGCCGGCGCGGCGACGGCGATGAGCGCCGGGAAGAGCGTGCCGCCGGCCCGCGCGATCGGGTCTCCCCCTTCCGGCGCCTGTTCCTGCTCCTCCCGGGCGCGGCGGAAGACGATCCAGCCGAGCATGCGGGCCGGCTCGCCGATGAGTTCGGAGAAGGCCGCCACGATGCGCTCGGCCGCCCGGTAATACCCGGCCTCGGCGAGGCCGAGAAAGCCGCCGACGGCAAGCGTTCCCGAATAGGAGCGGAGAAAGACGATGAGGCGGTTGAAGATGATCTGCCGCGAAAACTTCAGCACATCCCGCAAAACCGGCCCGGAAGGCCTGGCAAGCCCGAGGAAGCCGATCGCGGCCACGGAGCCCGACAGGATGACGAGTTGCATCACGAGGCGGCCCGCCACGAGGGCGAAGACATTCCAGCCCGCGCGCAGCCCGAAGACCGCGACGACAAGGCCGACCGCCTCGGCGGCGATGCGGATCATCGCCTGCTGGCGCAGTCGTCCGCGGTGGACCAGCACGCCGTCATAGACCGTTGTGAGCGCGGAGGGCAGAATCCAGCAGGAGAAGAGCGCAAGGAGCGAGGCTTCCCATCTCATGGCGAAGACCTCGTAAAGCACGTCGGCAGCGGCAAGCCCCACGGTCATGAACAAAAGCCCGCTGACGAGCGACATGCTGGCGATCTGATCCAGCCGGGCTTCCCCTTCCGCCGATTTCATCACGAATTCGGCCCACCCCCCTTCGGACAGCATGACGAGGAAGACGGCGATGGCCGAGCTGAAGGCGAAGAAGCCGAACTGCGCCGGCGTGAGCACATGCGCTGCGATGATGAAGGTGGCAAGCTGCGCCACCTGGGAGACGAGCTTTGCAGAAAGCGCCCAGAGGCCGCTCCCGATGATGGAAGGAATGCGCAGGGAGAACCCGCGCCTCGGCGCCCGCTCCCCCGCCAGCCGGTCCGTATCAGCCACCATTCCCGCTCCTTGTCCGGGTGTCCACAGGCTTCCCCGGCCCCCCTGTATTCACGGTTGCCTGTTCATCGGCTAGATTCTGCCGCAGGTTGACGGTGATTCGTGCCCCGTCGACGCGAGGAAAGCTTCGAAAGCCGCCGTATGAGACGCCGCACCCCGAGACGTGAAGCATGGTGGTCAACCGCCTCGGCAAGAGGCATGCGCCCGGGCCACGCGGCCCGCAGGCACAGCCCCCAGCTCGGATCCTGAGAGAATGGCGCGGGAACTGGGCAAGGAAAGACTGCTGGGGCGCATCTTCCCCACATGGTCGGTTAAATCCCTGAGCCCCAGGATCGTCGCGCGCTGGCTCGTTATCCTGTTTTGCTTTCTGTTCTGGATCGCCATCCTGATCGCCTTCATCCGCTGAGCCCTTTCAGCGGCCGTTGCGCTGGAGGAGAAGCACGCCGACCGTACGCCACATGATCCAGACGTCGAGCGAGAACGAACGGGTGGCGTGGTAGCGCGCATCGAGCTCCACACGATCGTCATAGGAGGTATCGTTGCGCCCGGAGACCTGCCAGAGGCCCGTGATGCCGGGCGTGAGCGACAGGTAGCAGTGGGCGCGGTCGCCGTAGAGCGCAAGTTCCTCCTCCACCACGGGCCGCGGACCGACAATGCTCATCTCCCCCCGCAGGACATTGAGGAATTGCGGGATCTCGTCCAGGCTGGTGACCCTCAGGAACTGCCCGAGGGGATGGATGCGCGGATCGCGGCGCAGCTTGCGATAGGCCTTCCATTCGCGGTTCGCCGCTTCGTCGGCCTGCAGGAGCTCCTGCAGGACCTTGTCGGCGTCACGCCGCATCGTGCGGAACTTGAAACAGTCGAACACCCGTCCGTCCCGGCCGATCCGCTTGTGGCGATAGATCAGAGGCCGGCCGTCCTGGAGCAATAGAAGAACACATATGACGCCGATCGCGGGAGCAAGGAAAACAAGAGCAAAAAAAGAAGCAATAAAGTCGATCAAGACCTTCGCGACATCGCCGATACTTCTTCTATTCCGGATACGTGAACGAACCGAATCACGAACCGCGCCGTCTAGCGCAGAAAGCATAGGCGATCCCCAATGATTATCCCCGCCGACCGCGTCGTCAGCTACGGATGAAATATTATCGCGGGCCCGGGTGTGCGCCTATAATTCTATTGGGTTATCAGCACAGATATTTCGATGCGCCGCGCTAACTCCATTACTCCTCCGACGGCGTGCCCACGCCACGCTGCCGACCCCCGGCCGCATCTTTCCCGCTTCGTATCCGAAAGTGTTAGGCATCGAGGACAAGCCCGGCGGCTCAGGCTGCGGCGAGCCGCGCCTGTTCGAGCACGCCGGCATAGAGGCTCATCAAGGCGTCCGCCCAGCTCTCGGGCGTGTTGCCCATATGACGGGCTTCGCGGAAGCCGTTCCGCCCCATGCGGCAGGCCGCTTCCTCGTCATCTGCGAGCGCCCGCATGGCGGCCGAGAGCCCCTCGACATCCCCCGATTTGAAGCTCAGGCCGCAATCCGCCTCGACGATCTCGCGGCTGAGCAGCGCTTCGGACGGGAGGATCACCGGGATACCGCTGCCGAGCGCTTCAAGCGCGGCCAGGCCGAAGGGCTCCGGCACGCGCGAGGAGACGACCACGGCGCGCGCATGCCGCACGAGCTCCGCAATCTCCTCCCGCTTCCGCCAGCCATGCAGGACGGTTTCGGGATAGTACCTCTCCAGGAGACCGCGCCCGGCGCCGTCGCCGATGACATGCAGGGTGACATTCGCCATGCGCGCGGCGCGGGCGGCGTCCTCGAAGCCTTTTTCGGGCTCCAGCCGGCCGATGAAGAAGAAATCGCGGGACCGGCCCGGATCGGCCGGCTCCCTCAGGAAGGGCTCGACGGGATTCCGCACGGTGACGATATGTTCGCCCGCCACCCCGGCCCGGTCGAAATAGCTCCGCATGGCATCATGCACGAGGACGATATGCGCCGGCCGGCGGCGGATGTCGAACAGCGTCTGGCGCAGCGCGTGGCGCGTGGAGCGCCATAATTTCTGGTGAAAGCCGTGCTTGTCGCATTGGGTGGCGAGGCAGGCGACGGACATCGGCGCGAGCTTGCAGACCGAGAGCCCGGGATAGTTCACGAACCCGCCATTGGGGCAGACGAGAAAATAATCGTGCGCATGCAGGACCGTGCGCGCGCGAACGCTGCCCAGCGCCCGGAAAACGGCGGGGGAGAGGATCTTCGACCACCCGTGCAGGTGGTAGATGGTGGACGGTGTGTCGGAAGCCCGGATGAAGCGGCTCAGGGCCTCGTAGGCCGGCGCGTTGTAGAGGCCGCCGGCGAAGGCGGAGAGCCGGCCCCGCTCCAGCAGCGGCCGTGCTCCGAGATTGATGCTGTCTTCTTCGGCATCCGCCGGATCGGCCCTGTCGCCCGCGAAGAAGGTGACCGACACACCCCTTTCGCGCAAGGATTCGCGCAGCAGGATCGACAGGTTCGACGCGCCGCCGATCGCGGCAGACCGGTCATTGATGATGACGACGCGATCCGGCTTGGGGTCGGCCATGGCTAATCGAACGCGAGGATGTTCTGGGGGGCGAGCCGCCCGCGCAGGAGATCGGCAAGCGCCCGCAGATTGCCACGGAAGCGCCCGCGCCGATCGACCCAGGGCTCCGGCGCGAAGAGCTTCACCGTGTTGGCGACGAGGTTGCGCGCGATCTGCACGGAGGCGTGGCGCACGCTCATCGTCCTTTTGCGGACGAGATAGACCGGGTTGGCGATCTGCGAATAGCCGAAGCGCAGGCCCGAGGTGCGACCGGACTTGGTGCCGAGATGCACGCCGATCAACCTGCCGGAACGCACGATCTTCCCATGGCGGGCCATCTGCCGGCTGAAATCGACATCCTCAAGCCAGCCATAGAGCGGCAGGTTCTCGTCGAATGCGAGGCCATGCGCGCGAACCGTCTCCATGCGCAGGGCCATGTTGCAGCCATAGCCGTTATAGGTCGATCGCGCGTCCGGTCCCGACCTTTCCAAGGGCTCCTCCCCTCCGTCCAGCACCGCCAGCGCATCCGTGATCGTGAGGCCCGGGCCGGTGATGCCGTCGGCCTTCACGGTGCCCGTGCACATGACGACCCGCGGATCGGAGGCGAAGAGCCGCTCCATCTCCTGCAGATAGGACGGCGCCATCAGGAAATCGTCGTCCATGAACAGAAGGATGTCCGCACTGGGCGCGCCGCGCAGGATCCGGTTCCGCTGCCGGCACAGCCCGCGTTCGGAAAACAGGACGCGTATCACAAGCCCGCTTTCCTCCAGCGCGGCCATGTCGACATCGTTTTCGTCCGCCGCGCAGATGATGATCTCGTCGGGCAGGCGCCGTTGCCGCGAGAGATACGGCAGCAGGGCGCTCAGCATGTCGCGCCTGCCGCTGGTCGCGATCCCGATCGCGATGCGGCTCCGGCGCTCAGCGCTGCCAGATTTTTTCACTGACCTTCGCATCGAGTTGCCTCCAGGACGACGCAAGGCCGGCATATGAGGACCTGGCCTGCCCGAACGCCGACGCGAGCTGCTCGCGTCTGTTCATGTTCCGGTTGAAGATGACGCCCAGGATGCCCACGCGCGACTTGCCGAAGGTTGAGAGCGCGTCGGCCAGGCGCTCGACCGTCATCTTCTGGTGGTTGCCGAGGACGAGCAGCAGACCGTCGACATATGTGCTGGCCACCCGCGCATCGACCGACTTCTCGAAGGCGGAAAGGTCGAGGATGATGACGCTGTAACGGCGCCGCAAAAGCTCGAGCTGCGTCTTCAGGGCGGGCATATAGGCGAACCGCTGGGCGGGATTGGCCGAGCGCCTGACCTGTTCCGCCGTGAGCACGGGGACCAGGGGCGCGAGATCGGTCTTTTCCGCCACCACGCGCGTGCGCGCTTCCTTGAGCTCGCCCGAACGCTGCGCCGCCGCCTTGGCCGCGGAAGACCGGGCACGCTCGGGCTTGGCGATCGGCGCCTCGATGACACTGAGCCCCAACTCGTCGCCATAGGCTTCGGCCAGGCGGCTCAAATGCGGATCCGAGAAGCACGCGTCCACCAGGACCGCCGGGATGCCCTCGTTGAGGTAGAGCTGGGCGAGATTGGCCGCGATCGTGCTCTTCCCCTCGCCCTCATTGACCGAGGTGACGCCGATCACCATGGCGCTGTTCGGCGGGAACATCGCGTCGATGGAGTTCTTGACGCTGCGCAGCGTCTCGGAAAAGCCCGAATAGGGAGCTTCCAGCACGTAGCGCATCGACGCCTCCGCCGGGGTAAGCCCCTCTCCCGCCACCGAAAAATCGGTCGTGGGTACGCGGCCGAGGACGGGCAGGCCGAGTTCCGTGCCGAGCCGCTGCCCGGATCCCACGCGGCGGTCCATCGCCTCGCGCAGCCCCGCCAGGCTGATGCCGGCTGCAAAGCCGAGCAGCATGGAAAAGGGCATGACGAGCGTCGTCTTGGGCCAGGTCTTGGACAGCGGCGGCGTGGCCGCCGTGACCATGCGCACATCGCCCACGGGGAAGGACTGCTTCTGCAAAGCGCCGATGAGCTGCTGCAGCAGGCTCTCATACATGCGCCGATAGGTCGTGGCCCGGCTTTCCAGCTCCGCGAGTTCCACGCGGGCGAGGTTCGTTCCCGCGGCCGTCTTCTTCAGCGCGTCGAGCTGGTCGCGCAGCAGCTTCTCGCGAGTCTCCGCCGTCTCCAGGTTGGATTTGTAAACGCCCTGGATGCGCACGAGCTCGTGGCGGATCTCCCCCTCGAGCCGCGCAATTTCCTCCTTGGCGGTCAGCACCGCCGCCCCTTCCGGGCCGTAGCGACTCTGCAGGGTCTCGATCTTCACGGTCGCGGCCCGCAGATCCTCCCTCAGCCTGACGATCTCGGTATTGTTCAAGGCCTCGCCGACATAGCCCTCGCTCATATTGCCGGCGAGAAGCCGGTTGATGGTCGCGAGCTTCGCGGCTTCCGTCGCCGTGTTGCCCTGCGCCACGAGGAGCTGCGAGCTGATCTCCGCCACCTGCTGATGATCGAGCGAGGTGGTTTCGCCGATCTGCGTGATGTCGTTCCTGTTCCGGTACTCCTCGACACTGAGGGCGGCGGCATGCGCCTGCTGGCCGAGATCCACCAGCCTGCTTTCGAGCCAGGTCGCGCCACGGGTGAGCGCCTCGGACCGCGATTCGAGACTCGCCCGCATATAGGCCTGGGCGATCGCGTTCGCGACGCGCGCCGCCTTCACCGGGTCGGTGGACGTGTAGCCGATCTCGATGACGTAGGACTGTCCGACGCGCCGAACAGACATGCGGGCGAGGAAGCCCGCCATGGTGCGGCGCATCTGCGCTTCTTCATCCAGAAGCGCGTCCGCATCCTCGGCATCCTCGGCACCCCAGGAAAAGGCCGAGGTGACCGCGGAGCGGAGCGCCGAGCGCCACGAACGAGCCTCCAGGATCTCCGGGTCGTCGATCATGTCGAGTTCCCTGATCACCGAACGGGCGATCGCCTCCGACTTCACGATCTCCACCTCGCTGGCGATCTCCGCCGCCTCGATGATGATCGTGCCGGTAGAGGCATCCTGGGAGGCGATCCGCGCCTGCTCGCGATCGATGACCAGACGGGCGACGGCCGAGTAGATCGGCACCGTCTTGACCATGTAAAGCGCGCCGAGCGCGATCCCCGCGAGCGTCGCCAGGATCAGTATCAGCATGTGCCGGCGCAGAAACAGCCACAGGTCGCGGAAGGAGATATGGTCCTTGCCCGCCCCGGCGCCGCCCCGGTCGCCGCCGAATTTACGGATCTCCTGGATCACCATGTCCGTCCGCTCCCTTCAGCCCTGTCGGGCATGTTCTCTTCTATCGCGCAAGCAACTCGCCCAGCGCAGAAGCACTCGCCGCGGCGGACGGACCCCCGCTCGCCATTTCCGTCAAATCCAGGCGGACATCCAGGACATCGCCCGGCTCGAGCGGCGTGCCGGGCGATGCCTGGATCGTCTCTCCGCCCTCGCCGCCGCGGATGATCGTGAAGCTGAGCGGCTGCTCCTCCAGCATCGCCTGCATGCCGCGCCGGGAGATGGAGGCGCCGGTGGCCTCGAGAAGCTGTCGCGTGATCTCGCGCCGAAGCTGAAGCGCCTCGAGCTCCGCATTCACGATCTGCAGGTCGCGCACGATTTCGGTCTTGCGCTGGCTCTTCAGGTTCACCACGTCGCGCTCGGTCTCGCTCTGCCGCTGCTTGGCGCGCATGGAAGCCACGGCGAGATCCAGCCTGTCGCTCTGCAGATCGGCCAGGATACGCTCGAGGCCCGTTTCCCGCGACCGCGTGACCGTGCCGCTGTCGACGAGCTTGGCGACGTCCTTCAGCTCCGCCTCGGCGATCTGCACCTGCCGGTCCTGTGCGACCATCTTCTCGTCGAGCACCTTGATCTCTTCGGCAAAGAGGGAGGCCAGTTCCTCGAGCGAGCGAAGCTGCCGCGCGAAGGCCTCGTTCCGCGCGCCGAACATCGCCTTTTCCTCTTCCAGGACAGCCGCGACGGCGCCGCTCGGACTGGCGCTCCCGATCTCGGGCGGAAGCTCGATGGACGTCTTTCCGTTGAGTTCGGCCCGCAGGCGCGCCTGCTTGACGGCGTTGCGCTTCATGTCCAGCTCGATGCGCCCGAGCTCGCCGATATAGCGGATCTGCTCCAGTTCGGAATAGCCGCCGAGGGTATCCGTCCTGCGCACCCGCCCGCCGGCCATCGCAAGCGCCTGGAGCACGGTGAGGCCCGGCCGGTACTCGAACTCGCCGGGCCGATCGACACTGCCATTCACATAAATGGACGGAAAGCGCACGACCTCCACCGTCGTCGCCGGCGGATCGACGAGACCGGTCTGGCGCTTCAGTGCCTGCGCGATCTCGTCGGCCACGTCCCGCGCCGTCCGCCCGCTCGCATGAACCTCTCCCACGAGGGGCACGGAGATCGAGCCGGCCTGTGAAATCACATACTCGCCGTTGAGCGGGGTCCACTCACGATACTCGCCGAGCGTCGACACCCATTCGAGGACGGTGACCTTCACACGCGTCTGCGGCCGCAGCTCGAAAGTTTCTTCCGCGAGAGCGTAGGCGGGCCACAGGAGAAGGAGCAGTGCCAGGAATGCGGGGAAGACGCCGACCGCCCGCCGCAAGACGACGGACGACTCATACCAGCCTGCGCCGATCATCAACATGAAAGTTCCCCCTATGCCACACCCGGGCACCGCAAGGACGCGGGAGCCCCGGCCTCCCGGTGATCATCGTTCGAATCCCGACGGGGTAAATACCGAGACGCCTACTCACTTTCGGGGAGAATCGGCGGGTCACCTGCGTCTTTGGCGTAGGAAGAGGGAGGCAGAAGAGGGATCGGGGACCGATCGGAGGAGGGGGTCGCCCGTTTGCGCCGACCGGCTGAACTTTCGGTTGAGCGGACAGTCGGGATGGATAGCGTGTCTCTTTCCGCCCTTTCTGCCCATCATTGCCAATTGGGGCGATATTGGGGGAGATGATCTTGCGGGTCGCGATTGTCCATTACTGGCTGGTATCGATGCGTGGCGGGGAAAAGGTCGTGGAGGCGTTCTGCGACATGTATCCCGACGCCGACATCTTCACCCTGATCTATGACGAGAAGAAGGTCTCGGAGAAGATCCGGCGCCACAAGGTGACCACCTCGTTCCTGCAGAAGATCCCCGGCGCGGTGAAGCACTACCAGTCGCTGCTGCCGCTGATGCCCTTCGCGCTCGAAAGCTTCGACCTCTCGGGATACGATCTCGTCCTTTCCAGCGAATCGGGACCCGCCAAGGGCGTCATTCCCGGCCCGCAGGCGGTGCATATCTGCTACTGCCATTCACCCATGCGCTATCTATGGGACCATTATCATTTCTACCGCGCGGGCTCGGGCGCACTGAAGCGCTCGCTGCTCAGCGTGCTCGCCCCTCCCCTTCGGGCGTGGGACGTGACGACCAGCGCGCGGGTGGACCAGTTCGTCGCCAACTCGCGGCATGTCGCAGACCGCATCGAGAAATACTACCGGCGCGACGCCGCCATCGTCAGCCCGCCGGTCTCCGTGCACGAATTTGCGCCGGCCGCCGCCACGAAGGACTATTTCCTCCTGGCCGGCCAGCTGGTCGGCTACAAGCGCGCGGATCTGGCCGTCGAGGCCTTCACGAGGATGGGAGAGAACCTCGTGGTGATCGGCGAAGGCCCGGAACTGGCGAAGCTGAAGCGCATCGCCGGTCCGACCATCACCTTTCTCGGGCACGCGCCTTTCCCGTTGCTGAAGGAGATGATGTCGCGCTGCCGCGCGCTGGTCTTCCCCGGCGAGGAGGATTTCGGGATCGTGCCGGTCGAGACCATGGCGAGCGGGCGCCCCGTCATCGCCTACGGCCGGGGCGGCGCCCTGGACAGCATCGTTCCGGGACGGACGGGCGTTCTCTTCCACGAGCAGACCGTGCAGGGCCTGGTGGAAGGAGTGCGTCGCTTCCAGTCGATGGAACGGACCTTCCGGCCCGACCTCATCCGCGACCACGCGCTCCAGTTCAGCGAAGCCAACTTCAAGGCCCGGATGCACCAGATCATCGGCGCGCGGCTGCAGCACCCGGTGCCGGACGAGCCCGCGTTCCGCAACCAGGCGGCAGCATAGAGACCCTTGAGAACCCATGGCGACCGATTTCCGCACGCGCAATCCGAACTACGACCGCCATGCCGATTGGCAACGCATGACGCGGCTGATGCGCATCCTGGACGAGGTCGAAACGGGGCTCGTCGCCGAAAGGAGAGGGCTCGAGGGGCGCCGCCTCCGGGCGATGGAAATCGCCTCCTCTTCGCCTTCCGGCGAGCCCCGCGACGGGGAAGACCCGCGGAGCGCCTGCAACGGTCGCCTGGAGGATCTGCAGCGGCAGATCCTGCTCGTGGCGCGCCTGCGCGAGATGATTCGCTCCCTCGCCGACCACACGTAACCCGCTGATTGCAGCCGGTCGGGAAGCGGCCGGCTGCGCCCGGCTGCCTTTCTAAATGATTAGATCGGGACGGCGATTACTCTGACAAGATGAGATCGCTAACACCTATGCGTTGGTAATTTTGCCCAAATATCCGGTCTACATCGCTATGAGGCGGCTCTATGATCTGCCTGCTGATGCGCAGAGGGGCGCGTGGGCGGCATGAGCGACACAGCCTTCAAGGGCATGGGTTTTCCCCCGTCCGCCGGTGAACCGCTTCACCGAGGAAGGCCGCATGCGACCACGAAGAGCAGAGCAGGAGCGAACGGATATGAGTGTCGGCAAACCGGGCGCGAGTGGGTGATGTGGCACGCAAGCAGCTCGCAGCGAGCGATTTCGCAGACGGACATGCCCCTGATGCTGTCGCTCATCCATCGAATGACCGAGAGCTTCGGCCTCAATCTTGCGGGTCTCAATGTGGTCGTGCCGGCGGCCAGCGGCTATATGGCCGCCGCCGCGACCATCGCGCTGCTGGGCGGAGCGTCAAGCGTGACGGCCGTCACGCGCCCGTCCAACCGCTACTATTCCGCCCAGGAGGCGGCTGACGTCACCCATTCGCTGGCCGCGCTCGCCCGGGTCGACCAGGGCCTCGCCATGCGCGACCGCATCGACCACCAGACCTGCAGCAGCACCAACATCCTTCTCAACAGCGAGCCGATCCGCCCCATCACGCGCTCCATTGTCGAGCGGCTGCCGCCCCATTCCGCCATCGCGACCCTGCGCGAGGCGTGGATGGTGCTCGACGACGATCTCGACATGGATGCGTGCCGGGAGCACGAGATCCCGGTTGCGGCCGTCAACCAGTCCCATCCGCTGATCGGCGGGGCCGAGTTCCAGCCCGCCCTGTGCCTGAAGATGTTCGAGACGGCGGGCATGGCGGTCGACCGGGCGGTCATCGCGCTCATCTGCGACAACCCGCTGGCCTACAATCTCCAGCGCGGCCTCAGGGAGGCGGGGGCGCAGGTGGTGGTGTTCCAGAGCCCCGACGTGGTCTTCTCCCATCCCTGGGACGCGGTGGTGCTGGCCCAGCGCCCGGAAAGGAAGCCGCGGCTCGACATCGGCGATCTCGGCAAGCTCGCGAAGGTGGCGGTCGACACGGTCGTCGTCCAGTACTGGGGCGACATCGACCGCAAGGCGGCGCGCTATTTCGGGCTCAAGGTGTGGCCGCCGCGCAGCCCCGGCAAGGGGCAGATGGGCATGCCGATCGAGATGCTCGGGCCCGAACCGATGCTGCGCCTGATCGCCGGCGCGCTCAAGTCGGCCGAGCTCGTCCTTGCCGGCGAACCGCTCGATCCCGAGGGCGTGGCCCAGCGCGTCGACGACGACGGGCCGCCATCCGAAGGCTGACAGGGGCCTCCCGGCCGATACGGCGCGATCAGGAGACCGGAAAATCGTGTTTCCGGGCGATCGCCCAGATGGTCTTGTTGATCTCTATGAGCGAGGAGATGCTTCTCCTGATCCGCTCGACCTCCATATCGTCGAGGCTCTCCACCTTCCCGTATTTGATCTCGTCCCGGCTTTCGAAAATGCGCATGAGCTGGGTGATGCCCCGCCCGCTTTCCGGGTCGAACGAATAGATGCAGTGGTTGAACTTGTTGCGCAGCCCCGCCTGCTTCGAAAGTTGCTGCGTGACCGCGAGGATCTCCGACCGGCAGGCGGGCGGGGTCTTCTGCATCTTGGCCAGGCGTTCGACGAGATCGATTCGCGCGCGCGTGGTGTTCAACGTCAGGAAGATCACGATCGCGGTCTCCTTGTCCACCCGCGCGAGGCCCGCGATCAGATAGATGAGCAGGCTCTCGGTGTTGGTCCAGGTGTAGTTGAGCTGCCCCACGAGGAGAAGAATGTCCTGGAGCTTGGGCATCGGCGCCTGCTTTCTTTCCCCGCACAAACCGTTTTGATCGGATCGAGCCGAGTGTAGCCGATCGAAACCGGTGTGAAATCCATCGAACGGAGTAGGAGACGAGCCTTTCGGGCAGGCACAATGGCTGTATTGCAGTTGCGGAAGCGTCCGATCTTGGTGAGGCGATCTGCCTCGATGGCGCGAAATTAAGCCATCCAGCCTCCTTTTTGGGCATCGCTAGGCCGAACTGCCGTCTTCTTTCCATGCGCGGGCAGCGAGACACTTCCGCCGTCAGATGGGGAAAGCGAATCGCGCCGCCGGCCCTCCACGCAATCGAGGCGTCGACGGCGCGCCCGCCCCCGGATGAAGCTGGAGGATCACCAGAGAGAAAACCACAAGGAAACGGCGTTCCGCCGCGTCGATGCGCGCCCGGCCGCCTCGAGTGATCACAATCAACAGCCCGCACGGCGAAGACCGCTAAGGAGATGAATGGTGGTCAAGCTGTCGCGGCCTTGGATCGAGGACACGACACGATGAGTAACCCCAACAACCACCTGTTCGGTTTGTTCGACCCCTCGCAGGAGCAGCAACAGCAGCAGCAGCAACGCGAGCAGCAGCAACAGCAGCAATCGCAGTCGAACACCAACGAAAATACCAATACCAGCAACACCGGAAGCAATGCCGGTAGCAACGCTGGCAGCAATGCCGGAAGCAATTCCGGCAGCAATGCTGGAAGCAATGCCGGCAGCAACTCAGGAAGCAATGCGGGCAGCAACGCCAGCAGCGTCGGTGAGAACACGAACCTGAACGGGAACGGCAATCTCAACGGCAACTTCAACGGCAACCTGAGCGCCACGACCAACGACAACACGGTCACCAGCAACACCAACAGCAACACGACCGTAGCCGTCAATGTCGGGCTCGACCTGACCGGCTATGAGCCTTCGGATGACGATTTCGCCGACATCGACATGAACGGCAACGACAACAACATCGAGGGCATGTTCAACATCAATTTCGAGGACATCCTCAATGACGCGCTGACAGGCGCGGGCAACGACGTCGGCAATGTGATCAACCAGGTCAACAACATCTCCGACGACGACAAGCTCTACGAAGCCGAGGTCAAGAACGACGGTACCTTCGAGCAGCTCATCGAGTCCGATGGCGGTTTCGCCAAGGCCGATGACGGCATTGCGGCCGGCGGCGGCGGCGGTGACGGCGGCTCGGATGCCGATGCCGACGGCGGCAATGGCGGCCATGGCGGCGTAGCGCTCAGCGCCGGCGGCACGGGCGGCAACGGCAGCGGCGCGGCAAGCAGCGGCGCGACCGGCGGCGCGGCCGCGGGCGGTGTAGCGGTTGGCGGCAACGGCGATGGCGGCACCGCTGACAGCGGCCGAGCCGACGGCGGCCGGGGCGACGGCGCCCGCGGCGGCGACGGCGGCGTGGGCCTTGGCGCGGGCTTCGGGCTCGGTCTTGGCCTGGGTGTCGGCGCGGCATTCGCCGGTGACGGCGATGACGGCGGCGACAGCGACGGCGGCAACGGCGGCAGCGGCGGATCGAGCGGCGACGCCAATGGCGGCGACACCGGCAATGCGAACGGCGGGGACGCCACGGGCAGTGACGGCATAAGCGCCAACGACCCGTCGCTCTCGCTCTTCAACGTCGGCGACGCAACGGATACGGCCGGCAATGGCGGGATCAACACCGGCGGCGCCGGTGGCGGAACGTCGGGCGGCGGCGGTGGTGCCGGCGGCGGCTCCGGCCCTGGCGGTGCCGGTGGAGCCGGCGGCGCGGCCACCGGATCGGGCGCCGGTGATGGTGCCGGCACCGGAAGCGGCACCGGGACCGGCGGCGCGGGCGGCGTGGGCGGCAGCGGCGTTGGCGGTGCGGCCACCAGCGGTGACGCCACGGTCGGCGACGCGATCGGCGGCGCGGCCACGGCCGGCGGCGGCACCGGCGGCGACGCGCTGAGCGGCGCCTGGGTTTCCGGCGACGGCGGTGACGGCCTCGGCGGCTGGGCATCGGCCGGCGGGGGCGGCGCAGGCGGCATGGGCGGCACGGCCTACACGGGCGCCGGCGGCGCTGGCGGTGCCGGCGGAAGCTGGGGCACCGGCAATGGCGACGACGGCTATGTCTACGGCCACAGCACCGCGACCGCCGACTCGGCCGTCAGCACAAGTGCCTTCAACCAGGAAATCGTCATGGGTGCGAACCTGCAGCAGAACGCGGTCGACATGACCGTCGTCGGCGGAAATCTCACGAGCTCCGTCGCCGGCGAGGACTTCGACGACGCGACCACCTGACAGGTCACCCATGGGGTGGGGGCGTTTCATCGGCTTTGCCGCGGCAAAGCCGATGAAACTGGGACTGCGCGGGACGCCCGCGCAGTCTTAGCAGCCTCTAACGACCTGAAGGAGGTCGGCCGATATAGCGAGGAGGTTCACCGATGCAGATGGATCGGATCACGGAAGCCATTGCCCACTTCATCGGCCTTTTCGATCTCACCGTCGAGGAAGCACGCCTGAGGGACGGTTACGAGAACTTCCACGCCAAGAAGGCGGCAGCACCCGATCTCTCCGACCTGCCCGCAGCCGACGTGCCCTTCGAGGCTCCCTATCAGCTCCTCGGCTACGATCCGAAGCTTGCTTATCAGGCATTGCCCCAGACGATCATCGCCATCTATCCCTGGCTCAATCTCGAATTCGCCCGCCCCGAAATTCCGGTGAACGGGTTTTATGAGACCGCCTCTCCGGTCAGTTTCTCCTTCGTGAACACTGCTCACGCGACATCCTACCGGATCGAGATGCCGGAGGTGGAGCCGGTCGGGTCAGTCGCGAACTACGTTCATCAGGGCATCAAGCTCTCCGACAACGACTATTTCAGCGTTGGCGGCCACGGCCTGATCTTCGCGCCCGATCCCGTGGACGACACACAGCTTCTCGATCTCGCCGCCAAGGCGGCCCAGTTCATGCCGCTCGAAGGGCTGGAGATGCCCGGATCTGCCGAAGAGGTGGTCGCCTTCGTGAAGGACGCCGCCAAGCTCCTGGATGCCGTTCCCGCAGGCGAGCAGGACCATGCCAATGTGGTGAAATCGGATGTGATCGTAGGCAAGTTCGTCAATGGCGAGAAGGTGGACGGCGATCTCCCCAAATTCGAAGACCACCACAGCTTCGACGAGGAGACTGGCGACAGCCAGGGTAACGCGAAGCTGACGGAGAACGGCGTCGAGATCGACGTCTCGGTATCCATCGAGACCGGCGGCAACACGCTGGTCAACAATGCGATCCTGAAGAGCTACTGGGCGGCAGCACCCGTGACGGCCGTCATGGGCGAGCATATGGAGATCAATGCGATCATCCAGATCAACGCCTGGTGCGACAGCGACTACGTCACCTCCGCCGTGGGCGACTGGATCAGGCAGTCCGACCCGACGCAGGCTTTCAACATCGCCTCCTTCGAGCGGTTCGACGACTTCGGAGAGGAAGCGGCCGCGCCGGATGAGGAACCCTTCTTCCCGCGGCACTGGAGCGTGACCGAGATAGACGGCGATCTCATGATCATGAGCTGGCTCCAGCAGCTCGCATTCATCACCGACAACGATATCGGGATCATCTCCTCGTCGGGCGTCTCAAGCCGCGTCTATTCCGGCGACAATCAAGCCTACAACGACATCTCCCTCGAGCAGATCGGCTTCGGCTACGACCTCATCATCATCGGCGGCAATGTCTATGATGCGAGCATCATCCAGCAGCTCAACCTTCTTTGCGACAGCGATCTCGTCGGCGCCGCCGCGGGTTTCGAGACCACCGGCGAAGGCGCGGTTTCCACCTCCGGAAACCTGCTGTGGAACCAGGCCCATATCTACAATGTCGGCGGATCCGACCGTTTCGAGACCGTGCCGGATGCCTATCGGGAAACGGCCGAGAAGCTCGCCGCAGGCGAGGACTATCTGAGCGACGGCGTCCTTTCCGACAGCGCGTTTGGCGGATATGGCGGGCTGCGAGTGCTCTATATCAAGGGCGACCTGCTGAACCTCCAATATGTCAAGCAGACGAACATACTGGGCGACAGCGACCAGCTCGCCCTCGCGATGAACGCCGAGGACGCCTATCCGGGTGCGTCCTGGTCCGTCACCACGGGGGGCAATACGCTCGCCAACAACGCGGCGATCATGGATCTCGATTCCGTCGGCAAGACCTATGTCGGCGGAGGACAGTATTCGACCGACCTGCTGATCCAGGCGGAGTTCATCTCCACCGACCCCGATCTCGGCGCCCAGGATCCCGACGTCCTCGTCAACGAGGCCATCGCCTTCCTCGATGACGAGATGGCGGGGGCCGGCGAGGCGCAGCACGCCCCCAACCACCAGGGCGAAACCGACTACCTGCACTCGGATGGCGTGCAGACGATGCTCGGATGACCGTCGAGAGCAACATGTCCGAAAGCAGCCTTTCACCCAATCCGACCCGGAAATGGCAGGAGCACGGGGGGTTCTCGCGCCCGCCGACGGCAGGCGATGGATTTTCCGCGGGACATGACCGGCTTTCCCACCCCTTGTCCCCCGAAAGGGAGCGCCTCGAGCGGACGAACGCCTTGATCGACCGGATGGTGCGCGAGGTCTTCAGCACCGTCGAGAAGGAACGGGCGGCGGCACAGGCCGGCACGGCTCCACGGGTTTCCCGCACAAGGGAGAGGGGGAACGCGCAGGAACAGGCCGTGCGACGGGATCCGGACGCGCCTCGGCGCGAGGAGCCTGCTCCGCAGAACCGGCGGCAGGAAACCGCCGAAAGCAGCGCCTCCCGGCAGCAGGACGTCCTCGTGGAGGAGAAACCAAAGGCGGAATTCAGGGGAGCGGGCCGGCCGGAGGGCATGGTTTCCATCGATGGGGACAGGCGTCCGATAGAGGCCAGGAAACAGGCTCCCGACAGTCCGGCGGCTCGGGACGGTGGAGGACCGGGGACCGCCACGCCGGCGGGCGGTGGTGACGGCGTCTTTCACAAGCGGCTCGGTCCGATCGACTTCGCCGCATGCCTGAAGGCAGGCCTCACCGCCGTCCGCAGGAACCTCGCCATCGTGATGGTCTTCACCGTCGCGAGCAACGTCCTGGTGCTGGCGATCCCGGTCTATCTCTTTCAGATCTCGGACCGCATCCTGACCAGCCGTTCGCTGGACACGCTGGTGATGCTGACGGTGGTGATCGTCGGCGCCGTCATCATGCAGGCCGCGTTCGATGCCATCAGGCGCTTCATCCTGATGCGCACCGCCGTCGAATTCGCCGCCCAGCTCGGCTCGCCCATCCTGAGCGCCGCCGCGCGCGCCTCGCTTTACAGCAACGGGCGCGAATACCAGACGCTGGGCGACCTGCAGCAGGTGCGCACCTTCCTCGTCTCGCGCACCCTGCTCGCCTTCCTCGATGCACCCATCGCGCCGCTCTTCGTGCTCGCGGTGTTCCTGATCCATCCGCATCTGGGCTTCATCGTCGTGCTCACGGGCCTGCTTCTCCTGGCCTTCACGCTGCTCAACCAGCGCGCCACGGCCAAGCCCTTCAGCGAGGCGAACACCGCGCAGGTGAAGGCAAACCTGCATCTGGAATCCATGTCGCGCAACTCGCAGATCATCAACGCGCTGGCCATGATCCCCGAGGCGGTGCAGATCTGGGGCAAGGACACGGCCGGTTCGCTCAAGGCGCAGGTGATCGCGCAGGACCGCAACATCGTCTTCGCGGCACTCTCCAAGGGCTCGCGGCTCCTCACCCAGGTGGGGATGCTCGGCTGGGGCGCCTATCTGGCGATCGAGGGTGAGATCACCGGCGGCATGGTGATTGCCGCCTCCATCATCGCCGGCCGCGCGCTGGCGCCGATCGAAGGCGCCATCGAGGGGTGGAACCAGTACAGCCAGTCCCGGTCTTCCTATGAGCGCATCGCGGCACTGCTGAAATCCTCGCCGCTCAACCTGGAGCGCCTCAACCTGCCGCGTCCGGAAGGCCGGCTCGACGTGGAGCGGCTGCTCTACGTTCCCCAGGGAACCAAGCGCGTGGTGCTCAACGGCATCTCCTTCGCGCTCGCGCCGGGCGACTCGCTCGCCGTGATCGGCAATTCGGGGGCGGGGAAGACCACTCTCGGCAAGATGCTGGTGGGCTCGATCCTGCCCACTTCGGGCAGCGTGCGCCTCGACCTGATGGACCTGCGCAACTGGGACCAGCGGCAGTTCGGCGAGAATATCGGCTACCTGCCGCAGGACGTGCAGCTCTTCCCCGGCACGATCAAGGCCAACATCGCCCGCATGCGGGAGGACGCGACCGACGCGCAGATCTACGAGGCGGCAAAGCTCGCCGACGTGCATGAGATGATCGCCAACCTGCCGCATGGGTATGAAACGGTGGTGGCGGCGGACGGCTCGCCGCTTTCGGGCGGGCAGAAGCAGCGCATCGCGCTTGCCCGCGCCTTCTTCGGCGGCCCGCGCCTGGTGGTGCTGGACGAGCCGAACTCGAATCTCGACAGCGCCGGGGATGCGGCCCTCCTGAAGGCGCTCCAGCACGCCAGGGAGAACCGGATCACGGTGATCACGATCACGCAGCGCCCGGCGCTGCTCGACAGCGTGGACAAGATCCTTCTGCTCGTGAACGGGACCGTGGCCCTCTTCGGCAAGCGCCAGGATGTACTCCAGGCGCTCGCCCAGCGCGGCGTCACCATCGAGAGCGGGGCCTTCGGCCACCAGCAGATCCAGTAGGAACGCCCATGTCCGACATCGCCAAGGTCCACGACATCGACTGGTACGCCGAAGTGCCCCGGTCGATCACCAGGCAGACGACGATCGGCCTCGTCCTGCTCGGCCTCACCTTCGGCGGCTTCGGCGGCTGGGCGCTCACTGCGCCGCTCGCGGCCGCCGTGATCGCGCAGGGCAGCTTCGTGGCCACGGGACAGAACAAGATCATCCAGCATCTGGAAGGCGGAATCATCAAGGAGATCCTGGTGAACGAGGGCGACCATGTCGAACTCGACCAGCCGCTGATCCGGCTCGACGAGACTGCGGCGCTGGCGAAGGAGCGGGAGCTTTTCCTGCGCCAGGTGCGGCTGGAAGCGGTGGCGGCCCGCCTGCACACCCAATTGCGCGGGGACGAGGAGATAAGCCTGCCGCCCATCCTCAGGGACAACCGGGCGGACGTGGATGTCGCGCCGATCCTGAACGGCCAGCAGCTCAATTTCGAGGCGTGGAAGACGAAGCTGCAGAGCGAGGTCGCGTTGCTGGAGCAGAACATCGAGGCGCTGGGCCACCGCGCGGAGGGCTATGAGAAGCAGCGCGAGGCGACCGTCATCCAGCTGCAGCTGCTGCGTGAAGAGGCGGAGGGCAAGGAGACCCTGCTTGCGAAGGGGCTGATGCGCAAGACGGAGATCAAGGCCATCCAGCGCGCGATCGCCGACGCGACGGGAGAGATCGCCCGCCTTGCCGCGGAAGTGGCCGAAACCCGCTCCCAGATCAACAAGGAGCGGCAGCAGATCATCCAGACCGAGATGGCCTACCGTGAAGCCGTTCTGGATGAGCTGCAGGGCATCCAGGCGGAACTCGATTCGGTGCGCGAGCAGTCGCGCGCGGCCGAGAACGTGCTGCAGCGTGCGACGATCAACGCGCCGGTGACGGGCACCGTCGTGCGTTTGAACTATCACACGGCTGGCGGCGTGATCGAAAGCGGCAAGGGGATCATGGAGATTCTGCCGGTGGACGCGCCACTCATCATCGAGGCCCAGGTGCCCAGGAACGAGATCGACGACGTGCGGATTGGGCAACAGGCGACCGTGCGTCTCGTCTCGCTCAACCAGCGGACCACCCCGGTGCTGCAGGGCGACGTGTTCTACGTGTCGGCCGATGCGCTGAAGGGAGACCAGGCGGCATCGCAGGAGTTTTATCTTGCGCGTATCCGCCTTCCGGCCAGCGAGCTCGCACGCGTGCGGGGCTTCACGCCCACGCCGGGAATGCCGGCCGAGATCCTGATCCAGACCGCGGAGCGGACCTTCTTCGATTACCTTGCGAAGCCGATCGCCGACAGCATGTCCCGCGCCTTCACGGAGCATTGATCCTTGCCGAGGCCATAGAAACCGGGGGCGAAAGCAAGAGCCCGCCGACGCCTGCCCCTCAGCCGTGGGCAGGCGCCGGCTCGTCCTCCACCTCGCCGCGGACATGGATGTCCTTGGCCGAAATGTAGGTGTAGAACATCGGCACCACGAAGAGCGTGAACATCGTGCCGATCAGGATGCCGGAGAAGATGACCAGGCCCATCGAGTAGCGCGCCGCAGCACCTGCGCCGTCGGCAAGGATGAGCGGCACGACACCGAGCGCCATGGCGGCCGTCGTCATGAGGATCGGACGCAGGCGCACCTTGGCGGAGGCGACGATCGCTTCCCGGCGGGAAAGGCCATGGGCCTCGCGCTGCTGGTTGGCGAACTCCACGAGCAGGATGCCGTGCTTGGTGATCAGGCCGATAAGGGTGATCAGGCCCACCTGCGTGTAGATGTTGAGCGTGCCGAGACCGAGATTGAGCGGCACGATCGCGCCGAAGATCGATAGCGGCACCGACATCATGATGATCAGCGGATCGCGGAAACTCTCGAACTGGGCGGCGAGCACGAGATAGATGACGATCACGGCCAGGATGAAGGCGATGAGGATCGTGTTGCCCTGCTCCTTCTCGAGCCGTGACTGCCCGGAATAGTCGATGAAGAAACCTTCCGGCAGGGTCTCGCGTGCGACATCCTCGATGGTCTGCAGGCCCGTGCCGGTGGTCACTCCCGGCAGCGGCAGCGCCGAGATCGTGGCCGAGTTGAGCTGGTTGAACTGCTCGATCGAAGCCGGCGACGCATTGGTGGTGATGGTGACGACGGCCGAAAGCGGCACCATTTCCCCCGTCGCGCTGCGCACGAAATAACCGCCCAGGTCCTCCGGGTTCGCGCGGAAGCGCTCCGGCACCTGGGTGATGATATCGTAGCTGTTCGAATCCCGGTCGAACTGGGCGATCTTGCCGCCGCCGACGAGGGCGCCGAGCGTGGTGCCGATCTCGCTCGCCGGGATGTTCAGCGCGGCCGCGCGCTCGCGGTCCACCGCGACGGTGACCTCGGGTGTGTCGAAGGCCATCGAGTTCTGCACGACGATGAAGCGGCCGCTCGCCTGCGCCTTGTTCTTGATCTCCTCGGCGATCTCGTAGACCTGGCTCGGATCGCCGGTCGACTGGATCACCACGGAGATCGGCAGGCCGCCGCCCGTGCCGGGCAGTGTGGGCGGCGCGAAGACGAGCGCCTCCACGCCCGCCACCTTGGAGATGCGCTGCTGGATGTCCTGCTGGATCTCCTGCTGCGAGCGTTCCCGGTCGGCCCAGTCCTTGAAGGCCCAGAGCGCGATCGCGCTGTTGGTCGCGCCCTCCATGCCGACGATCGAGAAATCCGCCCGAAGCTCGGGCAGGTCATCGGTCAGATCCCGCATCTGGGTGGTGTAGAGGTCCATGTACTCCGACGTCGCGTAGCGCGGCCCGGTAACCAGCGAGAAGAGCGCGCCGATATCCTCCTCCGGAGCAAGCTCGCTGTTCGTCTTGAAGAAGAGGAAGCCGGTAAGGCTCACCAGCGCGATGACGATCATCAGCGTCACCGGCCGGTATTTGAGCGAGCCGGCGACCAGCCGTTCATAGCGGTTCTCGAGCCGCGTGAAGGTGCGGTCGACGAAGCCCTGGAACCGGCTGTGCGTGCCCGCCCTGAGGATGCGCGCGCTCATCATCGGCGTGATGGTGAGCGCCACGATGCCCGAGATGATGACGGCCCCGGCCAGCGTGAAGGCGAACTCGCGGAAGAGCGAGCCCGTGAGCCCGCCGGTGAAGCCGAGCGGCGCAAAGACGGCCGCAAGTGTGATCGTCATCGCGACGACCGCGCCGGAAATCTCCTTCATGCCGGTGAAGGCGGCCTCGAAGGGCGTCATCCCCTCTTCCATGTGCCGGTGGATGTTCTCCACCACCACGATCGCGTCGTCCACCACGAGGCCGATGGCGAGCACCATGGCCAGCAGCGAGAGCAGGTTGATGGAGAAGCCCACCAGGAAAAGCATGAAGCAGACGCCGATCAGCGACAGCGGGATGGTGACGATCGGCATGAGAACCGAGCGGAAGGAGCCGAGGAACAGGAGGATCACGACCACCACGATGGCGACCGCTTCGCCGATGGTCTTGAACACCTCTTCGATCGAGGCGCTGATGGACTCCGTGGCGTCATAGACCACTTCCATCGCCATGCCGTCGGGCAGCGTCTGCTGGATGGCCGGCATCTCCGCGATCACGGCATCCGCCGTGTCGAGCGGGTTGGCCGCAGGCGTCGGGAAGATGCCGATGAAGGTGCCCGGCTGACCGTTGAACGTCACGATCGTATCGTTGCTTTCGGCGGCAAGCTCCACATCGGCCACGTCGCGCAGCCGCACCACCTCGTCCCCCTCGGACTTGAGCGGCAGTTGGGCGAACGCATCGGCCGTCTGGAGGGTCGTTTCCGTCGTGATCGGATAGGCGACATACTCGTTCTTCGTCTTGCCCGGCGCGGAGAGGAAGTTCGCCGCGTTGACGGCGGTCACCACCTCGCCCGCGGTGACCCCGCGCGCTGCCAGGCGGACGGGATCGATCCAGATCCGCATCGCATAGTTCTGGGCACCGATGATCTGGACCTCGGCGACGCCTTCGATGGTCGACACGCGCGGCCGGATGACGCGCTCGATATATTCGGTGAGCTGCTCGGGCGTCATGTTCGGGTTCTGCAGCGCGATATACATGATCGCGAACTGCTGGCCCGTTCCCTTGACGATGGTCGGGTCCTCCGCCTCGGGAGGAAGCTGCCCGCGCACCTGCTGAACCTTGGACATCACCTCGGTCAAGGCCGCGTCGGAGTCGGAGCCGAGCTTCATCTGCACGGTCACGACGCTCGCCGACGGCCGGCTCTGCGAGGAGACATAGTCGATGTTCTCGGTGGTCGAGACCGCGGCCGCGATGGGTGACGTGATGAAGCCCTGGATGAGTTCGGGGCTGGCGCCGGGATAGGTCGTGGTCACGGTGACGACCGTCTCCTCCACCTCCGGATACTCACGCACCGAAAGGTTGAACAGCCCCTGCACGCCCAGAAGCAGGATCAGGAGGCCGAGGACCGTCGAGAGGACGGGCCGCCGGATGAAGAGCGCCGAAATGTTCATCGGTTGCTGCTCCCGATCTGTGTCGGCTGCACGCTGTTGTCGATCCTCACACGGGCGCCGTTGGAGAGACGGTTTTGCCCGGCATTGACCACGACGTCGCCGGCCTCGATACCCTTTTCGATCTCAACGGACCTGTTGGAGCGGCGTCCCGGCGTCACGAACACCTGGTCGATGACGAAGACCTGGTCGCTCCCGGCCTGGCCTTCCGACGTCTCGGACGCGGCGCCGCTTTCTTGTGCCGCCTCGCCTCCCTCGCCCTGATTCGCTGCGGCCGGCGCGCCAGCTTCCTCCTCGGCGGGGCGGAGCCGGTAGACATAATCGCCGTAAAGACTCGTCACGAGCGCGGTCTGGGGGATGGCGATCACATTCTCTTCCGCCGGAAGCTCGACCTTTACCCGGACGAACTGGCCCGGATTGAGCCGGCCTTCGGGCCTGCTGACTTCCGCGCGCACCGAGACGAGCCGGGTGGCGGGGTCGATCTTGGGATCGATGCCTATGATTTCACCGGTGAACGGCATGTCGTCCTCGGTGAGCCCGAGCCGTATCGGCTGGCCGATCTTGAGTTCCTCGAACCGCTGCTCGGGCACGGTGAAATCCACCCGCATCGTGTCGAGGTCCTGCAGCGTCGCCACTCTCGTTCCCGGCGTGAGATACTGCCCGAGATCGATGCGCGGGATGCCGATGGTGCCGCTGAACGGCGCCCTCAGCACCTTCTGGTTCAAGGCCGCCTGCAGGCTCTGCACCCGCGCGGCCGAGGCCGCGGCGGCCGCTTCGGCCTCGTCGAGGCTCGATTGCGAACCCACGCCGCGCTGCTGCAGGGCGCGGGCGCGCTCCAGCGACTGCTGGTCCAGTGCCGCCTGGGTCTGCGCGGCCGCAAGATCTGCCTTTTGCGCCTCGTCGTCCAGCCGCAGGAGAACGTCGCCCGCCTGGACGCGGCTGTTCGCCTGGAACAGGATCTCCTCGACGATGCCATTGGTCTCGACGGTGAGATCCACCCCGTTCGCCGCACCCATCGTGCCGATCGCATCGATGCTGGGCGTCCAGGTGGAAGGCTCCACCGTGGTGGTGGACACCGTCAGCGTGGGCACCGGCATGGTCGCGAAATACTGTTCGATCATGCGGTCGCGGAACAGATTGTAACCGACGAGCCCTCCGGCGATGACGGCGACGAGGATAAAGGCAATAATGAAGCGCTTGATCATGGGGGCGGTTTCCGTTGCGGAAATCTGCAGGGTGAACACCATTGGCCGCCTATATTCAAGCGGCACGTTGTGCAAGTCGCGGGTTTACTGTACCGTCTGGACGGTAATGTCAACAGCTCCTCGGGATTTTGATGATGGCGAGCGGCAGAAACACCAGACAAAAAATTTTGAAGGCCGCGACCGAGCTCGCCAAGATGGAGGGTTCGGCGCATCTTTCGCTGGACGCGGTGGCCGCCCGCGCCGGCATCTCGAAGGGTGGGCTGCTCTACAACTTTCCGACCAAATCCGCCCTGCTCAAGGCACTGGTGCAGCAATATATCGACGATTTTCAGGCCGCGCTCGACGAAAGGACGAAGACGGGCGGACGAACGCTGGTGGCGGAATATTTCGCCGTGGCGGTGGAGGAACTGCACAAGAAAACGCCGCCGCCTTCCGGCATTCTCGCCGCCATGGCGGAGGATCCGGACCTTTTGGCGCCCATCCGCACGTTCAGCCGTGACATCCTCGATCGGATGAAATCGGAAACGGACGAGGCTTCGGTGCTCCTCACATTCCTGGTCCTGGAAGGACTGCGCTGCGAACGGATGTTCGGGACGGATGTCCTGCACAAGGCCGAATGCGAGATCGTGCTGGAGCGCCTTCGCGCCATGCTGGAGCAAACTGGCGGGCGATAGAATCGCGTCGCTTCGGCGAGGCCGGCCGCGTCAGCGGAGGGCGTCGAGCAGAGGAGCCTCGGCCCTTGCGGACGCGGCACTGAACGCCTCCGCCTTGGCCATCATCAGCGGCCCGACCCCCTTGGCGTCGTCCTCGACCACCGGCTCGCTGAGATAATAGGCTGCCGTGCCGTCGCGGTAGACGCCTGAAAGCCCGCCGAGCCCCGCAACCTGGCAGATGCCCGCCAGCCGGAGCCTGCCGTCGTCTTCCTCTTGCAGAGATGACGCGGCCAGGGCCCGCAGGCCTTCCTCGCCGGCGCGCTCGAAGGCCCCGAGGCCGAGACGGCCCGCTTTCAGCAGGGCATAGGCGAACATGGCCGTCGCCGAGGTCTCGGGATAGTTGCCCGCAAGGCCCGGCCGGTCGATCACCTGAAACCACAGGCCCTCGCCCGTGCGGAGTTGGAGCAGCCGTTTCAGGAGCGAGGCGGTTGCGTCGCCGATTCCCGTCTCCGCCGCGCGTTTTCGGCCGGCGAGTTCCATGATATCGACCAGCGCCATGGAAAGCCAGCCGAGCGCCCGCGCCCAATGGGCGGGAGAACGCCCGGTCTGCGGGTCGGCCCATGTCTGGGTACGGCTTTCGTCATAGCCGTGGGAATAGAGCCCGGTCTCCGGCACCTGCGTCAGATCGAGCGCGGTGAGAAGCTGGGAGAGCGCATCCTCGACGAGCGCGTCGTCCTGCGCAAGCTGCCCGAACTCGATCTGGAAGGGCAGCCCCATATAGAGCCCGTCGAGCCAGATCTGCCACGGATAGATCTTCTTGTGCCAGTACACTCCGGATTTCGTGCGCGGATGCGCGCGGAGCTGGCGCACGAGCAGCTCCGCCGCCGCGAAATACCGTTCTTCCGCGGTGAGCCGGTAAAGATGGATCAGCGCCCGGCCCGACAGGATGTTGTCAATGTTGAAGTCTTCGGTCGAGTAGCCCGCAAGGTCGCCGCCCGCGGAAACCTGCGCATCGACGAGCCGCTTCAGATGCCGCAGCCAGCGCTCCTCGCCCGTCGCTCCATGAAGAAGGGAGAGCCCGCGATAGACGCAGCCGTCCTCGTAGCACCACGCGCCGCCTTTGTAGGGCTCATAGGTGGTGGCATAGGCATCGAAATAGTCCATCAGCATGGCGCGCAATCTACTTCTCCGTAGGCAAGGCTCTTCCAGAGAAGCTCTTACCAGCGCGAACAAAGATGTTTGAAGGCGGCGGCGGAGGTCCCGCCGCCGCAGGTGATGTCAGAGGCCCGCCAGCACGTCATTGATGCCGTCGATGATCTCGTGAGCGGCGTCCTCCGAGGAGATCTGGCCGTAGGCATGAGCCTCCAGGGCATCCCTGAAGATCTCGCGCACTTCCGGATGCTCGTTGAAGGGCGAGACGGTCGGCCCCTCGCCTTCCATCACGATCTTGTGCGCCTCCAGGAGCTGCGGATTGATCACGCCGCTTTCGGCAAGGGTCTCCGCCGCGATGCGGCTCGACGGTATGCCGCGGGAGTCGCCGAGCGCCTGGATGCCTTCCGGTTCGTTGAGCAGGCAGTTGACCATCTGCGCCGCGGCCTGCGGGTCCTTGCTGTTCCTGGAAATGGAGAAGACCATGGAAGGCTTGCGGTAGACGCCTTCGGTGACCGCACCCTCGACCTTCAGGAGCTTCACCGGAACCAGCTCACCGTCCTTGATGGGATCGTTGAATTTCGAATAGGTCGAATCCCATTCATAGGAACCGGCGATCTTGCCCTCCGACCAGGCCGGCAGCTCGAACAGGTCCACATTGCCGCCGCCTGCGACCGTCTTCCAGTCGCGGATCACGCCCTTGTCGGCCAGGCTCTTGTTGAACTCGATCCCCTTCTGCAGCTCCTCCGGCGTCCACGCGACGGTATTGGTGGCGGGATCGATCAGGTCCTTGCCGGTCATCTGGGTCGTCACCAGCGAGACGTTCAGGATGGCGCTCAGCCCATCGGATCCTCCGGCCGCGTCGAAGGGATAGTAATCCTGCCCGAGCTTCTCCTTGATGACCGCAGCGCCCTCGATCAGCTCGTTCCAGCTCGTGGGCAGCGGCAGGCCCGCCTTGTCGAATGTGGCCTTGTTGAAGAAGAAGACGCGGCCGGTGGTGGAAACCGGCAGGCCGTTCAGCTTGCCGTTCATCGTGCCGCTCGCAAGCTGGTCTTCCGACCACTGGCCGAGGTCGATGACGTCCTTGTACCCGTTCAAATCGGCGAAGCCCGAGCCGTCGAGCGAGAAGAGCGGCAGCCACGGCCAGTTGATCTGCATGATGTCGGCCTCGGTGCCGCCGGCAAGCTGCGTGGCCACCTTCTCCTGGTGCCCCGACCAGCCGGTGAATTCCGCTTGGATCGTGTGGCCGTGCTTTTCGCCACAGGCCTTGAGTGCCTCCTGGGTGGCCACATGGCGGCTGTCGCCGCCCCACCAGGACATACGCAGATCTGCCGCCTGCGCGGTGCCGGCCCCGGCGCCGAGCGCCAGGATCACGGCCAGTGCAGTCATTGCTTTCGACATCTTATCCTCCCGATTGGTCGAAGTTTCATGCATCCGCCGGAAGACTGACATTGCGCCCCGTCTCCCGGTCGAAGACGTGCACCGCCGCCTCGCGCGGCACGAGCCTGATGCGGTCGTCGCGGATATCGGCGGGGTTGTAACGGTCGGAGGGCACGACGGCGACGATGCGCGCGTCGCCCAGATCCACGTGGAGATAGACCTCGTGCCCCATGAACTCGATATGCGCCACGCGGCCTTCGAGCGCATTGTCCTCGTCCCGTCCCGCGATCGCGAAATGCTGCGGCCGGATGCCTACCGTCACCGCGTCGCCGTCGCCGGCGGCAAGCCGATCCGCGAGATCCGGCCCGAAGGCGAGCGTCTGGCCCGCAAGCTGGATGCGCAGCGATCCGTCGAGCGCCGCGATGCCGTCGATGAGGTTCATCTCCGGGCTGCCGATGAAGCCCGCCACGAAAGTGTTTTCCGGCCTGTTGTAGAGCGTAACCGGGTCGGCCACCTGCATGATGCGCCCGTCCTTCATGACGCAGATGCGGTCGCCCATCGTCATGGCCTCCGTCTGGTCGTGGGTGACATAGACCACCGTGGAGGAGAGGCCGTCCTGCTTCAGCCGCTTGTGCAGGTCCGTGATGCGCACGCGCATGGAGGCGCGTAGCTTGGCATCGAGATTGGAGAGCGGCTCGTCGAACAGGAAGACGTCCGGCTTCTTGATGAGCGCACGGCCGACCGCCACGCGCTGCGCCTGGCCGCCGGAGAGCTGCTTCGGCAGCCGCTCGAGCAGTTCGCCGATTTCCAGGATGCCGGAGACGGCGCGCGTCGCCTCCTCGATCTCGGGCTTCGGCCGCCGCTTGAGCTTCAGGCTGAAAGCGAGGTTGTTGCGCACCTTCATGTGCGGGTAGAGCGCATAGTTCTGGAACACCATGGAGACGCCGCGCTGGCCGGGCGCGAGATTGTTGACCACGCGCTCGCCGATACGGATTTCCCCGCCGGTGATGGTCTCGAGCCCCGCGATCATGCGCAGAGTCGTGGACTTGGCGCAGCCTGAAGGCCCAACCAGCACCATGAACTCGCCGTCGGCCACGTCGAGGCTGATGCCGTGCACGGCCTTGAAGGCGTTTCCGTAAACCTTTTCGAGGCTTCTGATCTGCAGGCGTGCCATATACCTATCCTTTCACTCCGCCGGCGGAGATGCCCTCGATGAAGTATTTCTGGGCCAGGAAGAACACGGCGAGCGAGGGAACGAGCGCGAGCACCGACATGGCCAGGATGCGGTTCCACTGGAATGCTTCCGTGGTATCGATCGACAGCTTCAGCGCCAGCGAAACGGGATATTTGTCGACCGAGGAGAGGTAGATCAGCGGCCCGAGGAAATCGTTCATCGTCCACATGAACTGGAACAGGCAGACCGAGATCAGCGCCGGGGCAAGCATGGGCACGACGATGAAGACCAAGGTCTGCAGCGTGGTGGCGCCGTCGACGCGCGCGGCCTCCTCCATGTCGCGCGGGATGGCGCGCAGGAACTGCACCAACATGAAGACGAAGAAGGCGTCTCCGGCGAAGGCCGAGGGCACCCAGAGCGGCAGGAACGTATCGAGCCAGCCGAGGTCCCGGAAGAGCAGGTATTGCGGGATGCGCGTGACCACGTTCGGGAGCAGCAGCGTGGCGATGAGGCTGGCAAATAGGATGCGCTTGCCCGGGAACTCGAACCGCGCGAAGCCGTAGGCCACCGCCGTGCAGGAGATGGCCGTGCCGATCACCTTCGGCAGGATGATGAGGAACGTGTTCCAGAAGAAGGTGCCGAAGGTATAGGGCGTGGAGGTCTTCCAGCCCTGGATATAGCCGTCGAGCGTCGGCGAATGCGGGATGAAGCCCGGATTGGCGAAGATCTCGGCATTGTTCTTGAAGGAGGCGCCGATCAGCCAGATCAGCGGATAGAGCATCAGGAACCCCACCCCCGCCAGGATCGCATAGCGCACCATGGAGGAGACCGCGTGTATGCGCCGGCCTTCCGCCAGCGTGCGGTCGGTCTCCATGTCTTCTTGGGTGCGGATGACGGCCTCAGCCATGGGTGGGCGCCTGATCGTTGAAGTTGCCGCGCTTCACACCCCCCTCTGGCCTGCCGGCCATCTCCCCCTCAAGGGGGGAGATTACGCCGGCCGCTTGCTCCACCGTCTCTTCTGCAACGGCGGCGATTGGCGAAAGCCATTGCAACAGCCGATCTCCCCCTTGAGGGGAGATGGCCGACAGGCCAGAGGGGGTGAGTGGCAGGAGTCCCGGGTTCGACATTTGAACAACCATCATCAGCTCCGCTTGTCGCCGGCGTAGTAGACCCAGTGCCGCGACGACCAGAAGGCGATCAGCGTCAGCACCATGATGATGGCGAAGAGCACCCAGGCGAGTGCGGAGGCGTAGCCCATGTCGAACTTCTTGAAGGCTTCCTCATAGATGTAGAGGGGAAGCAGATAAGTCGACTTCAATGGCCCGCCCTCCGTGATCACATAGGGTCCGTTGAACTCCTGGAAGGCCTGGACCATCTGCATGACCAGATTGAAGAAGATCACCGGCGTGATCAGCGGCAGGGTGATATAGAAGAAGGTGTGCCACTTGCCGGCGCCGTCGATGGAGGCCGCCTCATAGAGCGACTTGTCGATGCTCTGCAGCGCGGCGAGGAAGATCACCATCGCCGAGCCGAACTGCCACAACCTGAGCAGCGTGATGGTGAAAAGCGCGTTGCCCGGCTCGCCGAACCAGTTCACCGCCTCGAAGCCCAGCGCCGTGATCACCATGTTGACCAGGCCGGAATCGGCGAAGATGTAGCGCCACAGCACCGCGACCGCGATCGACCCGCCCAGGATGGAGGGCACGTAATAGGCGGTGCGGAAGAAATTGATGAATTTCAGGCGGTAATTCAGGATGTAGGCGATGAAGAGCGCGAAGGCGAGCTTCAGGGGCACCGTCAGCAAGACGTAGAGGAGCGTCACCGACAGCGACTTGTTGAAGGTCCGGTCGCGCGTGAAGAGCTGCACGTAATTGTCGATGCCGGCCCAGCGCGGCGGACGCATCAGATTGTAATCGGTGAAGCTGAGATAGAAGGACGCGACGAAAGGGATCGCCGTGAAGACGAGCAGCCCCGCCAGATAGGGCGCGATATAGGCGAGCCCCAGATATCTGCTGTCGCCGCCCATCAGTTTCCCGCCCCAGAGGAAGCCGAAGCGGGGATGACCGTCAGCCCGTCCGAAGCATATGCGAAATCATGCATGCCAACACGATTGATGGAGCCTCCCGTCACCGGACAGGCGCGCCGAATAGACCGGCGGCTCCATCACTCCTCCCAGAACGGCGCGAATTTCGCGCTTTGCCGCGATAACTGATGCGACTATCCTGCGCGAATGACCCATTTTGAATTCACGAATTCGGAAAAAAGGATGGATAAAATCGAAGGCGGCGTCCTGGCGGGGATTCCGGAGAATGCACTGAAGCTCACGCTCACCCGCTCGACCATCAAGATGCAGCATTCGCAGACCTGGCGGGTGGACAAGTCGAACACGGTTCACGACCTTGTCGTATGCCTGACCGGCGGGGGCAGCTATGTCGTCGACAACGCCTCCTACACGCTCACGCCGGGGGACGCGATGCTGATCCCGGCGGGCAGCCGCTTCGTGGGCTGGCATGCGTCCGGCGAGGCTTATACGGGCATCGCGCAGCACTTCACGCTCGACCTTTTCGGCAAGCACGACCTGCTCTCGCAGATGCACTACGACCGGGTGATACGCTTCTCGCGCTGGGAACTACTCGAGCCGGTGGTGCGCTATTACCACGCCATCGCGCCCGCCTCCTCGACCACCCTCCTCCAGCACCACCTCTTCATGTTCATCCTGATCGAGTTCCTGGAGGGTGCCTTCATCGCCTGGAACACGCAGCCGGTCGGCGCCATGGGGCACGCGGAGGGCATATCGCTCTCGATCATGCTGGCCGCCACGCAGATCACCGCCGATCCACTGGACGAGAACGTGGCCGGACGCGTCGTCGTCCAGGCGCCCTACAATCCCGACTATTTCAAGCGCGAGTTCCGCCGCCAGATCGGCTGGACGCCAAGGAAGTTCCAGGAGTTCAAGCGCATGGAGCGGGCGATGAACCTGCTTGCGAGCGGCAAGACGGTGATCGAGGCGGCCGCCCTCGTGGGCTATTCCGACGTCTATTACTTCTCCCGCATGTTCAAGCGCTACATCGGCACGAGCCCGTCCGGATACAAACTCGCCGTCAAGGAGAGCCAGGAGGGGAAATTCCCGCGCGGCGAGGAGGACGGCCAGGTGATCTACCCGCTCCTGGACAAGGCCGGCTGAACGGGGGAACGGGGCCGCGCTCCCAGGAGGCCGGGCGGCGGGAGAAGCGCCTCCGTTTGCCATCGGTCCTAAATTGGCATTACATCATCGCCCATGCAGAAAGACAGTTTCGAGGCCGCCATGGAGCTTGTGATCGAGGACGGACCAGGACCCGCCTATCGCCGGCTGGCGGAGGCGCTGGCGCGCCGCGTCAGCGAGGGCGTGATCGCCGTCGGCAGCGCGCTTCCCACCGAGCGCAGCCTCGCCGAGAAGCTTGGCGTGGCGCGCGTGACGGTAAGGGCGGCCTATCGCAGCCTCTGCGAGACCGGCATTCTCGAGACGCGGCAGGGCAGCGGCACCTTCGTGCGCGCCATGCCCACCCGCATCGAACAGCCGCTATGGCAGCTCTCCTCCTTTTCCGAGGAGATGATGAAGCGCGGCTACCGCCCCACCACACGGGTGCTGCATATGATGGTCGTTGAGGCTGCCACCGGCGAGAGGGCGGCGCTCGCATTGGCGGACAAAGAGGAGGTCGTACGGCTGAAGCGCCTCCGCCTTGCGGACGGAATGCCGCTTGCGATCGAGACCGCGGCCGTGCCCGCTTATATCCTGGCCGACGCCAAGCCGGGTTCGGGCTCGCTCTACCGGCTTCTTGCCGAACGTGGCCACCGGCCCGTGCGCGCGACGCAGCGCCTGAGCGCCATCTCGCTCGATGCCGCCTCGGCGAAACTGCTGGAGACCGCGCGCGGCGCCGCAGCGCTCCTCATGGAGCGGACATCCTACGGGAGGAGCGGCCGCGCCGTTGAATACACGCATTCGATCTATCGCGGGGATGCATACAATTTCGTGGCGGAACTGAAGGACGGAAGCCTGGACTCCTGAGCCGCCTTCTTCGGCTGGCGCGGCAACCCGCCAACGGCGGGCCCAACCCTGCGGCCTCCGCCCATCGAACCGCGCCGGCCTGGCGCGCAGCGCTCAATACAAGCACAACCGCAACGTGTTTAACTAAAGTGTATTCCGCGCGCTTTGAGTACGTAAACTGTATATCATAAACAAGGTTGAATACAACCTGCGCTTACGTTCTGGTACGCCTCTGTCAGAGGGGACTGCAGGTTTCGCGCAGTCGTCCGGCACATTCTGAAACGCTGTAACGCTCAGCATTTTACAGAGGGCATCATGTCAGTTCGTACTTTGAGTATTTCCCTTGCCGCAGCTTCGCTGGTCCTCATCGCCGGAGCCGCACCCACTCAGGCTTTGACGATGCATGAATGCAGCGCAAAGTATCAGGCGGCCAAGAAGGCCGACGCCCTGAACGGGATGAAGTGGAACGACTTCCGCAAAGCCGAGTGCGGCCCGAACGCCTCTGCCACCCTCGGCAGCGGCACCGCCACCGTCAGCGGCAGCACCGCCGCAGCACCGGGCGCGGCGACCGGGGAGACCACGTCGAGCATAAACAGCATCCTCGGCAATCTCGGCCTTTCCGGCACACAGTCCTCGGGCAGCACGGTCTTCCCGTCCTCCGTTTCCCAGCAATATTCGAACCAGTCGCCGGGCAAGGCCCGCATGCTCACCTGCCTCGACCAGTACCGCACCAACAAGGCCAATGGCGGCAATGGCGGCCTGAACTGGATCGAGAAGGGCGGCGGCTACTACAGCGAGTGCAACAAGCGGCTGAAAGGCAGCTGAACCCGCATCCCCGTCAAATACCGCTTTGAGCCGCCACCTGCGGGCGGGCGACTCTTTCCAATCTGCCACAACTATGGAGACAAACAATGGGACTTCTTGGTGACCTCCTGAATCCGGGACCGGCGAGTTCGGGCGTCGGCAAGCCGCTGATGCTCGCACTCGGCGCGCTTGCCGTGGGCAAGATGGTGAGCGCCCACCATGCAAACGCCGCAGCGGCCCAGCCCGCGACAGGCGCGGCGAACGGCACGCCTCTCGGCGGCGCGCTCGCCAGCGGCCTGGGCGGCCTGCTCAGCACATTGCAGGGTGCAGGCCATGGCGATGCCGTCAACTCGTGGCTCGGCAACGGCCCGAACAAGCCTATCCAGCCGACCCAGCTCGGCGCCGCCCTCGGCCCGAATACGGTCAAGCAGCTTGCCCAGCATTCCGGCTTGAACGAGCAGGAGCTTCTGACCCAGCTCTCCTCGGCCCTGCCCGGCATCGTCGACAAGCTGAGCCAGAACGGGACCATTCCGAACGTGCAGCAACTGGAATCCATGTTCCTGTCGAAGCACTGACCGAAACCGCTTCGGAGCGCTTCGCCGCCAACAAAAGCTTCCGGCGGGGCGCCCCGGCGTTTATCCTCTCCGGCTCGTCCGGTTTACACAAGGCGCATCCCGGCCGCTCGATCCCGGTAATGCACGTCCACGGCGGCGACTGCGGCCGCCACGTCGACGGATACGCCGCATTCACGAAGCGCCTGCCCGAGCGCGGACAGGTTGGCGCGAACCACCTCGTGTCTTGCTCGGGGCCCCGTGTGATTGAGGCGAACCGGATCACGCGGCAAGTCACCCACGCCCTTGTCCAGCCCCGCGGCGATCGCGGCAGGATGGCGGACCACTGCATCCGCGGAGAGACCGGCCGGAAGAAGAGCCGCCGTAACGAGGTTCGAAGCGTCGCGGTCTTCCACCCACGAGGGAAGTCCAAGCGCGGCAAGTCCGTCGCGCGTGGCCTGCGCCGCGAGCGTGTGGCGGGCGATGAGCGCATCGAGCCCTTCCGCTTCCACCCTGTCGAGTGCAACCTCCAGCGCGTGGAATTCGAGTGGAGAAGGCATGCCGGGCAGTTCACCACGCCCGGAATCCAGCCAATTGAGCCTCAAATCGGCCAGGGAAAGAATGGAAGCCACCGGCGCATCCGGCCGCATGATCGCCTCCCAGGCCCGGCTGCTGACCGAAAGCGCCGAAAGGCCGGACGGGCCACCGAGCGACTTCTGAGGGCCGATCACGGCAATGTCGATCCCAAGCTCATCGACATCGAGTGCATGACCGCCCACGGACGCAACGGCATCGACCACCAGCAAGGCACCCTGCCGCCGCGCCAGCCGCGCGATCTCCGGGAGGGGATTGAGGATCCCCGTCGCGGATTCCGCATGGGCCAGCGCGACGAGATTGGTCTCCGGCCGCGCTTGCAGTGCGCCGGTAAGGGCCTCCACCGTGACCGGCAAGCCTGGCTGCGCGACGAGATGCGCCACCTCCGCCCCACTGCGCTCGAGCCATAGCCCGAAAAGCCGGCCATAGGGGCTGGTCACCACGTTGAGCGCGCGCATCTTCGGCCTGGCGATGCTCGTGGCGGCCGCTTCCAGCGCTATGATCGCCTCGCCCTGGACGAGGAGGACGTCGTTGCGCGTGCGCAAGATGGCGGCGAGACGGTCCGCAAGCGTGGCGTAGCCTTCGCGCGGGTATGGCGGCACGTCGAGCAGGAAGGACGGGTCAAAATCGGACATCGCCGGCTCCTTGAAATTTGATGCGCGGGACCGCCGCCACCAGGGCACGGCCGGTCTGCGAGCTCGGGTTGGCGGTTACTTCCGTCGCAACACCGCTTTCCACGATACGCCCGCCGTCCATGATCGCGATCTCGTGGGAGATCGCCCGCACGACAGCAAGGTCGTGGGAAACGAAGATGTAGGCAAGGCCATTGTCGCGCTGGAGCGAAACCAACAGTTCCAGGATCTGCCCGCGCACGGTTACGTCGAGCGCGGATACAGCCTCGTCGAGGACGATGAGGTCCGGGCTGGTGGCCACGGCCCGCGCGATCGCCACACGCTGTCGCTGCCCGCCGGAGACCTCGTGGATCGAGCGTGGGGCGAGTGCGGGCGAAAGCCCCACGCGCTCCAGCAGGGCGGCAACCCTGGCGGGCCGTTCACGCCGACCGGCAAGCCGATGGATGCGCAGGGGATCGCCGATTGCGTCCGCCACCGTGGCACGGGGATTGAAGGCCGCGAGCGGTTCCTGGAACACCATCTGGAGCCGCCTGCGCATGGTCCGGAGCGGCGCGCTCTTCAGCGCCAGCAGATCGACCCCCGCGAAATGGATCTGCCCGGAATCGGGCTCGAGAAGCCGCAGGAGCACACGCGCAAGCGTGGACTTTCCGCTTCCCGAGGGTCCGACAAGCCCAAGCGTCCTGCCCGTTTCGAGGCTCAGCGAGATATCCTGAAGCGCCGCCACGCGGCGCCCTCCGTCCGCATAGGTCTTCGACACACCTTGAATCGAAAGCAGCGTCATGGCGAAACCAGCGGCGGCGTTGCAAGATCGATGCTGCTTTCGAGCAGCCGCCTGGTATAGGGCTCGCGCGGCCCGGCGAGCAGGCTTCGGGTGGGACCTGCCTCGACCAACCGCGCCTCGTGGAATACCGCGATGCGGTCGGCAAAGCCGGAAGCGAGCGCGATGTCATGCGTGATGAAGACGAGCGTCATATCCGCCTCCCGCACGAGACCGTCGAGCAGCCCGACGATCTCGGCCTGCACGATGGTGTCGAGCGCGCTCGTCGGCTCGTCGGCGACGAGCAGCCTCGGCCGGGCGGCAATGGCAGCGGCGATGGCGATGCGCTGACGCTGCCCGCCGGAAAACTGGTGCGGATAGGATCTCACCGCCTTCTCGGGTTGCGGGATGCGCACGCGCGCAAGCAGCCGTTCCGCTTCCTTCAAGGCTTCCGGCCAACCGGCCCCGGTGTGCCGCCGCACGACCTCTGCGACCTGCTCGCCCACGGTCAGAACCGGGTTGAGGCTCGCACTCGCATCCTGGAAGACGAAGCCGATGTCACGGCCGGGAACCGGCTCTCGGCCGAGGCCCGGCCAGTCGACCACGCCCGTCCGCACCGCGTTTTCCGGCAGCAGACCGGCAAGCGCAAGCGCAAGCGTGCTCTTCCCCGACCCGCTTTCCCCGATAATCGCAAGCCGCTCGCCCTGGAAGAGGTCGAGATCCACCGAGGAGAGCGCGGCATGCGCCGCGCCGCCAGCGCGGTAGCTCACCGACAGCTTGCGGAGTGTGGCAAGCGGCGCAGTCACGGGCTGATCCTGCGCACGGCCAGGGCGTTGCTCAGCCCCTCGGAAAGGAGGTAGACGCCGAGCACCGTCACCACCAGCCCGATCCCCGGCACGATCGACAGGAAGGGTGCGGAGCGCAGCACGTTGCGCCCCTCCGCAATCATCGATCCCCAGGTGACGATGTTGGGGTCCCCGAGCCCCAGGAAGGAGAGCGCGGCCTCTATGAGCACCGCACCCGCGACGATCACGGAACTGAGCGCCAGCACCGGCGGCAACGCGTTGGGCAGCACCTCGCGGAAGGCGATCTCCGCCGGATGCATGCCGATCACGCGGGCGGAGGCGACGTAATCCCGCTCGCGGATCGAGAGCACCTCGGCACGCGCCAGGCGCGCCGGCCCGGTCCATGCACTGAGCGCGATGGCGAAGATGACGACCGGAAGAGAGGCGCCCGCAACGCTGACGAAGGCGAGCGCGAGCAGCAGGCCGGGCACGATCTGGAAGGCCTCGACCAACCGCATCAGCGCCTCGTCGACCAGCCCCCCGGCAAAACCGGCGACGGTGCCCACCAGCGCGCCTATAAAGAGCGCGACGATCGCCGCCGCAAGGCCCACGGCCAGCGAAGCGCGCGCGCCATGGACGAGGCCGGCAAGCACGTCGCGGCCCAGCCGATCGGTCCCGAGCGGAAAGGCCGTATCGCTGAAGGGCGGCACCAGGGCCGGGCCCGCGATGGAAAGCGGATCGCCGGGGAAGAAGACATCCGCCAGAAGGGCGGCGGCAACAGGCAACGCCAGCAGCAGAAGCCCGGCCAGGCCCTCGGGCGAACGGACGAGGCGGGCGAGCACCGTCATGCCGCCGCCTCCGAGGCGCCGACGCGTGGGTCGAGCAAGGCATAGGCGATGTCGACGACGAGATTGATGAGGATCACCAGCACCGCGCTGACGATGATGATGCCGATCAGGAGCGGCGCATCGCGCCCGGCGACGGCCTCCTGCGCCAGCCGGCCGAAACCGGGAATGGCGAAGACGCTCTCTATGACCACGCTGCCGCCGAGCATGGCAGCCGCCTGGAGCCCGAGCATGGTGACGAGCGGCAGGAGCGCGTTGCGCGCCACGTGCCTGAGCACGATGCGCCCGCGTGCAAGCCCCTTTGCGCGGGCGGCAAGCACGAAATCCTGCCGCCAGATCTCGGCCATGCCGGCGCGCATCATGCGAAGGAACAGCGCGAGATAGATGAAGCCGAGCGCGCTCACCGGCAGGATCAGATGCCGCGCGATGTCGAGCGCGCGGGCAAGCCCCTCCTTGCCCGAGGCGATCGTCTCGATGCCCGAGGTGGGCAGCCAGCGCAACTGCACGGCGAAGACGATGCTCAAGACGAGCCCGAGCCAGAAGCTCGGCACCGCGTAAAGGGCGAGCGAGCCGACGGAGAGGACGCGGTCGCGCGCGCTGCCCGGCCGCGCGCCGGCGACGACCCCGAGCGCCGTGCCCAGGCCGAAGGAGAGAGCGAGCGCGCTTCCCATCAGCCAGAGCGTGTTGGGCAGCCGCTCCAGGATGATGTCGAGCACGGGCCGGGCGAACTGCACGGACCAGCCGAGATCGAGGCGCGCGAGCGAGACGAGGTAGATCCAGAGGCGCGCAAGCGGCGACTGGTCCAGTCCGTAGCTTTCCCTGAGCGCCTGGACGAGCGCCGGATCGCCCCCGCCGATGGTGACGAGATAGGCATCCACCGCGTCACCCGGCGCGAGCTCCAGGAGGAAGAAGGTGCCCACGACGACGATCAGCAGCACCGGAATACTGCTCACCAGCCTGCGTCTCAGGAGCCGTAATGCCCGGTTCATCGAGGACCCGAACGGGTCGAGTTCGACCGGGCAGCGTATCGCCCCTGAGCACCCCCCTCCGGCCTGCCGGCCATCTCCCCCTCAAGGGGGAAGATCGGCTGTCGTCCAAGCTTTTGCCAACCATCTGCGTTGCACGAAGAATGTCGGCGAAAATGGCAGGCAGGCCGGAGGGGGGCGTGAAGGAGCGCCGATCCTGTCATGAATCCGCCTTCCGCCTACGCCTCCACTGCCGTGTCCGCCCAGTTGGAGACCGCCCAGCGGGGATTGTTGGAGACGTTCTTCACGCTGGTGCGCGCCACGGTCACGAATCCCCACTCGGCAACGTTGATGAGCGGCAGGGTCTCCGCCACCCGTTTCTGGAACTCTTTGAACAGCTCGGTGCGTTCGGCCGTGTCGACCGTCGTGTTGGCCTTCTCGATCAGCGCGTCGAGCTCCTGGTTCTCGAAACCGCCCTGGTTCGAGAACGGCACACCTGCGGGAATGCCGCTCTTCACGAGGATGGTGGTCGAGATCGCCGGATCGCCGCGGAAGACGGTCGGGGCCACCGCCAGATCGAATTCATGGTCGGTGTAGACGGCCTTCTGGTGAGCGGCGGCGTCGTTGTTCACGATCCGCGCGTCGATCCCGACTTTGGCCAGCGCCTGGCGCAGATAGTCGCCGAACTGGCGCGTCTCGCTGAAATAGGGTGCCGGCAGAAGCCTGAGCGAGAAGCGCTGGCCGTTCGCATCCTTCGGATAACCGGCCTCGTCGAGCAGGGCGTTCGCCTTGTCGACGTCGAACGCGTAGGTGGGGACGGAGGGATCGTAGAACTCGGGCGCGTTCTTCGGCACGATGCCGGTGGAGGCGGTCGCATAGCCGAGGAAGATCGTCCTCACGACGAAATCCTTGTCGATCGCATGCGCGATGGCCTGGCGCACCTTGAGATCGGCCAACTCCTTGCGGCGGTGGTTGATCTCCACCGTGAGCTGGTAGGTCAGAGCCTCGTAGCCCTTGGTGTAGACGGCGATGCCGTCCACCTTGGAGATGCGCTCGAGGTCCGAAAGCGGCACCTGGCTGAAGGCGGCAAGCTGGATCTCGTCCGCCTCGAGCGCGCCGGCGGCCGCCGCCCGGTCTGGCAGCACGCGATAGATGATCTCGTCGAGCCTGGGCAGGCCTTCGTCCCAATAGTTCTCGTTCTTCGTCAGCCGGTAATATTCGCCCGGCCTGTATTCGGCGAACTTGAACGGTCCCGTTCCGATGAGTTCGTTGTTTTTGGGGCTCGCGGCGATGTCCGCCTCCCCCTCGTAGACATGTTTCGCCACCACAGCCGTCACCACAGGCAACGCGTTGCGGATGAGCTGGAAAGGCGTCGGCTTAGAGAAGCGGAAGATCGCCGTGTGCTCGTCGGGCGTGTCCACCGCCTCCAGATTGGCGAAGACCAGCCGGCCGAGATTCTGCAGCGGCTTCCAGACCTGCAGCGCCGAGAAGGCGACATCGGCGGAGGTGAAGGGCTGCCCGTCATGCCAGGTCACGCCCTGCCTGAGCTTGAAGGTGGCCGACAGCCCGTCCTCCGATCCTTCCCATGAGGTGGCCAGCCGCGGCGCAAGCCCGTCCTCTCCCTCGAAGGATGCTTCGGCCAGGGGCTCCACGATCTTGCTCGAGATGAAGAACACGCCGTTGGAGGCGACGATCGCGGGATTGAGGTTCTTCGGCTCCGAATCCGCGGCGACCACCAGCCGCCCACCCGAAGCCTGCGCGAAAGCAGCGGAGGGCATGGCGGCCAGAGCGATAAGGGAGGCGCTACCCTGCAGCAGCGAACGTCGGGAGAAATGGATCGCGGTCATCGGCTTGCTCCGGATGTAGCGTAGCGGCCCCAAGGCCACCCAGTGAGGAATAAGTCTATTTCACGGCAAGGGCCACCGGAATCGAGAAATGGAGTTGCGCTGGAGACGGGAGCCGGAGAAAATTCTCGCCCGAGAGGGGCTGACCGCCCCGCGGCTGGAGCAGGCCGGCAGGACGGCCGGCCTGCTTTTCAGCGCGGATCACACGCCGATCGGCATATGTTTCGCGGAGCGCTCCACCGCGCGCGGGGCGACGATCTCCTTCCAGGTGGACAGCGCCTTGTTGACGGCGGGAAACGCCGGGCGGGGCACGAAGCGTCCGCGTCCCGGACGCGGCTCGTTGCTGCCCTCCTCGCCATAGACCACTTCGCCGCGCGACAGCGTGTAGCGCGGCAGCCCGTTCACCTCGAAGCCTTCGAACACGTTGTAGTCGATGATCGACCGCTGCGCGGACGCGCTGATCGTCTTCGACTTCGACGGGTCCCACACCACGAGGTCGGCATCGGAGCCCGGCAGGATCGCCCCCTTCTGCGGGTAGATGTTGAGGATCTGGGCGATATTAGTGGAGGTGACCGCCACGAACTCGTTGGGCGTGAGCCGGCCGGTCTTCACCCCATACGTCCACAGGAGCGGCATGCGATCCTCCAGCCCGCCGGTGCCGTTGGGAATTTTGGTGAAGTCGGTGAGACCGAGGCGCTTCTGCTCCGTGGTGAAAGCCGCATGATCGGTCGCCACGACCTGGAGCGAGCCTGCCGCGAGCCCCGCCCAAAGGCTGTCCTGATGCCGCTTGTCGCGGAAAGGCGGCGACATCACCCGCCGCGCCGCCTCTTCCCAGTCAGGATTGCGGTATTCGGATTCGTCGAGCAGGAGATGCTGGATCAAGGGCTCGCCGTAAACGCGCATGCCCTTCTGCCGGGCGCGACGGATCGCCTCGTGCGACTGCTCGCAGGAGGTGTGCACGATATAGACGGGGACTCCCGCCGCGTCCGCGATCATGATGGCGCGATTGGTGGCCTCGCCCTCCACCTCCGGCGGGCGCGAATAGGCGTGCGCCTCGGGCCCTGAAATGCCCTCCTGCAGGTATTTCTGCTGCAGGGCCGCGACGATGTCGCCGTTCTCCGCATGCACCAGCGGCAGCGCGCCGAGAGCGGCGCAGCGCTGGAAGGAGGCGAACATCTCGTCGTCGTTCACCATCAGCGCGCCCTTGTAGGCCATGAAATGCTTGAAGGTGTTGATGCCACGCTCGACGACGAGTGCCATATCGTCGAAGTTCTGCTTCGACCAGCCGGTCACGCACATATGCAGCGAATAGTCCGACGATGCCTGGCGGGCAGCCCGCTCCTGCCACTCGTCGAGGGCGGCCAGCATCCCTGCCGGCCCGGGGATCACAAAGTCGACCACCATGGTCGTCCCGCCGGAGATCGCGGCATAGGTGCCCGATTCCCAGGTTTCGGCGGCGGTGGTGCCCATAAAGGGCATTTCCAGATGCGTGTGCGGGTCGATACCGCCAGGCATGACATAGGCGCCTTCGGCGTCGACCACCTTGTCGCCTTTCAGGTCCCTGCCGATCGCGGCGATCGTCTCCCCCTCGATCAGGATGTCGGCCTCGTAGCTGCGGTCCGCGGCCACGATGGTTCCACCTTTGATGACTGTCGACATGGGCTGTTCCTTTCTTCTTGTGATCCCGACGACCGCCGGCGGCGGGACGAAACCCTCTGGTGTTCCAAGGCGATCATAAGGCCGGCGCAACGGTGCACTCAATGACCAACCGATGGGCCAGGCCGTAATCGCGCGATCCGGCAGGCGCCGACCCGATCCTCCATGAACGAGAAAACCGGCGCATGAAGGGATTGCAACGCCGCGGAAACGCATTACTTCTCGCCGTTGAGGCGAAGCAACGAACAGGCTGGACGACGGAATGAGACGGGCCGGAACGTCGATGCGAACAGAGCGGGGCCTGAAAATCGTGCCGGTGATCCTGTTGGCGCTATCGGCCTCCGGCTGCGGCATGGGGGGAATGGCGAGTGCGGTGCGGACGACCGGCGAGAGCTTCGACCGGGCCGAATGCATGGCGCGTGATGCCAAAGGCGAAAGCCTCTGCGAAACGCCCGCCCCCGATCAGCGGTAGAAACCGCAGGCGCCCGGCTGAGGCGGCAGCCACCGCCCCTTCAATCGAGTTCCGGCATCAATTCGTCGATGCGGACCATGCGGCCCGTCCGGACGCTCTCCATGGCAGCCACGCCGCAAAGGACGGACATGGCCCCTGCCCGCGAATTGGCACGCTGCCTCAGCCCATCCACCATGCCGGGCTTGAAGATCATGTTCCGCATCCGGTCGTCGCCGCCATAGTGGCCACCGGGTTGATGCGGGACGGTGATGCGCTCGACCTCGCCGCCGAAATTACGCACGAGCAGTATCTCGTCGCTTCGCGGTGTCTCCCAGGGCTGTGCCTCGTACTGGCGCAGTTCGATGCGCCCCATGGTGCCGTTGAAGGCGATGTGGTGGCCTTCGATCGGCATGAAGGTATTGACGGAGTATGATGCCGTCACCGCGTTACGGTAGCGGATCGTTGCCACCATCGTATCGGGAATGTCGATATCCTCGCGATAGACGCAGGCATCGCGGAAATAGCCGTCATATTCCGACGGCTCTTCATAAAGCGCGTCCAGGAACGGATCCGAGCCGAGATCGAAATAGTAGTTGCATTCGGCCTTGTAAGGACACGTCTTGCAGCGGGACCAGCGGAATGGCCCGGCCTTGCCGTAGTTGCGAAGCTCGCCGAAGGCGCTCACCGTCTCCGGCTCTGTGTCGAGATACCAGTTGAGCAGGTCGAAATGATGGCTCGACTTGTGCACGAACAGGCTGCCGGAATATTGCCGGTACGCATGCCAGCGGCGGAAATAATCCGCACCGTGCCGCGTATCGAGATACCAGTGGAAGTCGACGGACGTGACGGTGCCGATCGCACCTTCGATCAGGAGTTCCTTGATCCTGGCCGATGTCGGCGCGAAGCGGTAATTGAAGGAGACGTCGACCTTTTTGCCGGACCGGCTTTCCGCCTCCAGGATGCGGCGAATCTTTTCCGGCGTGGTTGTCATCGGCTTTTCCGCGATGACGTCGCAGCCGAAATCGAGTGCTTTGACGATGATGTCGTCATGCGTGTGGTCCGGCGTGCAGACGATGACGAGATCCGGCCGCTTATCGGCAAGCAACTGGTCGAAATCGGCATAGATGGGCGCATCGACGCCGATCATCGCCCGCGCGCGCTCGCCGCGCAGCGGATTGGTCTCGCAGATCGCCACGAGGTCCACATAGTCGGACCACTTTTCGAGCAGGCTGCTCCCCCACATATTCGTGCCGCGGTTTCCCGTCCCGACCAGCGCATAACGGCGCCTGCGAATTCTCTCCCCCATCGTCTTCCTCCCTGTGCCCGGCCGCGAAGTCTCCTCCCGCGGCATCAAGCATTGGTACCTGAACAAAACCTCGTCCGAATCGCGGAGGTCCGGCGTCCTCGCGGCTCCCCCAACCATAGACGCTTCAACCACAAGGTCACTGATTGAGCAACACGATTGGCAAGTCGATTGACAATTTCCGCACCCGTGGAGAAAACCGTTGAGCGAAGGCGGTGCGGCAATCAGCAATGCCGACGGAGTTGACATATGCGTGTGCCGCGATCCGTATCGATCAGAGGGGGAACGATGGCCGGCCGTTTCGTGATTGTCTGCAATTCGGGCGACAACAGCCTTGCTCTTTACGAGTTGGAGGAATCCGGCGGGCTCGCCCATCTCGAGGACATGCCGCTGGCGGAGACGGGCGCCCCCGACAACGCCTATCCCATGACGCTCAGCCCCGATCGGAGCAGGCTCTACGTCGCCTGCCGCGGCACGCCCCGCGCGGTGCTCACCTATGCGGTCGATGCCGCCGTGAGGTCGTTGACCTTCCTCGGCAAGAGCGCGCTGACCGACAGCATGGCCTATGTCGCGACCGATAGCAGCGGCCGGTTCCTGCTTTCCGCATCCTATTCGGGCGGCAGGATCAGCATCAATCCGATCGGGCCTGACGGTGTGGCGAAGGACCCGAGCGACACGCTCGACGCCGAGCCCAACATGCATTGCTGCGTGCCGATCCCCGGCACCGACACCTTTCTTGCCGCCAGCCTCGGCAGCGACGTCGTCCTGAAATATCGCCTCGATCCGGCGGGAAAGCTGACGCTTCTTCCCGAACGCGCAAGATCGGCCACGGGAAGCGGCCCGAGGCACTTCGTCTTCCATCCATCGATGCGCTTCGGTTATCTCCTGACGGAGAAGATCTCGGCGGTCGAGGTCTTCGGCTTCGACGGCGATGCGCTTACGCCCGAGCCGCTCCAGAGGCTCCCGATCCTGCCGCCCCATTGGCGCGGAAAGCATTGGGGAGCGGACATCCGCATCACGCCTGACGGACGTTTCCTCTACGCCACGGACCGCAGCGCGAACGCCATAGCGGGTTTCGCCGTCGATGCCGAAACCGGGCGCCTGGAGCCGACGGGGATCACCTTTGCGGCTCCCTGGCCGCGCTCGGTCAATATTGATCCCGATGGCAGGTTCCTGCTCGCGCTTGGCGAAAAAAGCGCCTTCATCGACGTGTTCGCGATCGATCCGGCGACCGGCACACTCGACAAGAGGCTGACACTGCCCACGGGACGCATTCCGAGCTGGGTGGAGATCGTGAAGGGCTAGGCGCCTTCACAGTGCCCGCTCTTCCCCGTTGAAGACATGCGCACGCGCCGGGTCGAACCAGGCCGCATGCTTCGTGCCGGGAAAGAGCTCACGCTGGCCGTCGAGCGCCAGCGTGATCGGCTGCTTGTCGGCCGTCGTGGCATAGACCATGGTCTGGTTTCCCAGGCTTTCGATGAGATCGACGGTCACCTCGCCGATGCTCACATGGCCCGGGCTCTCGTTCAGCGCGAGGTGCTCCGGCCGGATGCCGAAGGAGACGTGGTCGCCTTCGTGCCCGGCGTTCAGGTCCCGCCCAAGCCCGATGCGGGCGCCGCCGATCTCGATGCCGGCCTCGCCCGCGTTCCGCAGCAGCTTCGCCTCGAGCATGTTCATCTTGGGTGAACCGATGAAGCCCGCGACGAACTTGTTGCGCGGCCGATTGTAGAGTTCGAGCGGCGCACCCACCTGCTCCACCACGCCCGCGCGCAGCACCACGATCTTGTCGGCCATGGTCATGGCCTCCACCTGGTCGTGGGTGACATAGATCATGGTGTTGCCGAGATCGTTGTGGAGCCGGGAGATCTCCACCCGCATCTGCACGCGCAGTTCGGCATCGAGATTGGAGAGCGGCTCGTCGAAGAGGAAGATCTTAGGTTCGCGCGTGATGGCGCGCCCGATCGCCACGCGCTGCCGCTGGCCGCCCGAGAGCTGCTTGGGCTTGCGCTGCAGCAGCGGACCGATCTGCAGGATTTCCGCCGCACGGCGCACGCGCACGTCGATCTCCGCCTTCTTCATGCCGATCGTTTCGAGCCCGAAGGCGAGATTCTTGTACACGGTCATGTGCGGATAGAGCGCGTAGGACTGGAAAACCATCGCGATGCCGCGCCTGGCGGGAGGCACGTCGTTCATGCGCTCCGAATCGATGACGAGATCGCCGCCCGTGATCGGCTCAAGCCCGGCGATCATGCGCAGAAGGGTGGACTTTCCGCAGCCGGACGGGCCGACGAAGACGACGAACTCACCCGGTTCGATATTGATATCGACCCCGTGGATCACCGCCACGTCGCCGTAGCGCTTGAAGACCTTCTGCAGAACGACATTGGTGGCCATTTTTCCTCCCGACCAAATTCGACCCGGCTTCCCGCTGGTCACCGTCACGCCGCGCCGAGCATAGGCTCGGCTCCACCCAGCGGATGAAGCTATCGTCTCGCAAATAGAGCTGTCAATTTGAGAGAGGGCGCGATGCGCTCGCATTCGCTCCATCTCTCCGTGCCGTATCTGTGTCACACTGGGTGATTCCGCCGGCTGCAGAATGCTTCAGCGCCGGAGCCATTCTTCCCGGCCGGAAAAATCGTCGGAGACGCGGTCGGCGCCCTGAAAATTCCGCTCCAGCTCATTGTCCGGCGCGATGTGCTCGACCTGAAAGGCGTAGTCCTCCGCATCGTCCAGCGGCTGGTAACCCAGGCGTTCGGCGGCGGAATTGTCCCACCAGGAACGGGTGTTCTTGGAAACCCCGTAGACGATTTCGTGGACATAGTCCGCCGAAAGCCCCACCTCGACGAGGCGAACGAGATCGGCCGGCGAGCACCAGGTGGAAAGCGCGCGACGGTGCGCGGGCCGCTCGGCAAAAGTGCCGATCCGCATGCAGAAGCCGCGCACCCCGTATTTGAAGGCGTAGAATGCCGTGGCGTCCTCGCCGAAGGCCTTTGTCAGCCCGTAGATGGAATCGGGCCGCACAGGGTCCCGGCCGGCTATCCTGCGGTCGATGGGATACATGCCGGTGACATGGTTGCTGCTTGCGAATAGGACCCGATCTGCCCCATTGATGCGTGCGGCCTCGAGCAGGTTCATCGTGCAGACGATGTTCTCCTGCAGGAGCTGAGGCCAGGGTCCGTCCGAGGCGCGGCCGCCCATATGGATGACGGCATCCATCCCCTCGCAGAGCCGGCGCACCCCGTCGGCGTCGTTCAGGTCGCACTGCACCGCCTCTTCCGACGGATGCTCCGCCGAGAGCGGGCGGAGATCGGATATCCGCAGGTGGTCGCATTTGGGCGCCAGAGCCTTGCGCAATGCACTGCCGATCTTACCGGCAGCGCCCGTCAGCAGCACGTTCGAATACCGCATCCAAACTCCATCGAGAGGAAGCCGGCGGAGCGTCCGCCGGCTGGACCTGCTGAACCCGCTTGGAAGCCTGCGGTTCAGTCCGGCAGCTTGCGCACCGCGCCCTTGTCCGCGCTGGTGGCGAAGGCGGCATAGGCCTTGAGCGCGGTGCTGACCTGACGCTTGCGATTTTCCGCAGGCTTCCAGCCTTTGGCATCCTGCTCGGCGCGACGGCGCGCGATCTCCGCATCGTCGACGGCAAGATGGATCTTCCGGTTGGGGATGTCGATGTCGATCAGGTCGCCCTCCCGCACGAGCCCGATCAGCCCGCCATTGGCGGCTTCCGGCGAGACATGGCCGATGGAGAGGCCGGACGAGCCGCCCGAGAAGCGCCCGTCGGTGATAAGCGCGCAGGCCTTTCCCAGCCCCTTCGCCTTCAGATAACTCGTGGGATAGAGCATCTCCTGCATGCCCGGCCCGCCACGCGGGCCTTCATAGCGGATCACCACCACGTCGCCGGCATCGACCTTGCCCGACAGGATCGCCTGCACGGAAGAATCCTGGCTTTCGAACACGCGCGCGGGGCCGGAGAACTTCAGGATCGACTCGTCCACGCCGGCGGTCTTCACGATGCAGCCGTCCTCGGCGAGATTGCCCTTCAGCACCGCAAGCCCGCCGTCCTTGGAGAAGGGGCGCTCGGCGCTGCGGATGACGCCGTTCTCGCGGTCGAGGTCGAGGTCCCCCCAGCGCCGGTCCTGGCTGAATGCTTGCTGCGTGGGCACCCCGCCGGGCGCCGCCAGGAAGAAGTCGCGCACCTTCTGGCTCTTGGTCTGTGCGATGTCCCAATGCTCGATCGCCTGCCCGAGCGTCGTCGTATGCACCGTAGGCACGTCGCGGTTGACGAGGCCCGCGCGGTCGAGCTCGCCAAGGATCGCCATGATACCGCCGGCCCGGTGCACGTCCTCCATATGCACGTCCGACTTCGCGGGCGCCACCTTGCAGAGCACGGGCACGTGCCGCGACAACCGATCGATCTCCTCCATGGTGAAGTCCACCTCCGCCTCGTGTGCGGCGGCAAGCAGGTGCAGCACTGTGTTCGTGGAGCCGCCCATGGCGATATCGAGCGTCATGGCGTTCTGGAAGGCGGCGAAGCTCGCAATGCTGCGCGGCAGCACGCTGTCGTCGTCCTGCTCGTAATAGCGGCGGGCGAGGTCGACGATCAAATGCCCCGCCTCCACGAAGAGACGCCGGCGATCGGCATGAGTGGCAAGCGTCGAGCCGTTGCCCGGCAGCGAAAGACCCAACGCCTCGGTGAGGCAGTTCATGGAATTGGCTGTGAACATGCCCGAGCAGGAACCGCAGGTGGGACACGCCGAACGCTCGATCACCTGCACGTCCTCGTCGCTCACACGCTCGTCCGCCGCAGCGACCATCGCGTCCACGAGATCGAGCGCCCTCTCCTGTCCCGAGAGCACGACCTTGCCCGCCTCCATCGGCCCGCCGGAGACGAAGACGACGGGGATGTTGAGCCGGAGGGCCGCCATCAGCATGCCCGGCGTGATCTTGTCGCAGTTGGAGATGCAGACCATGGCGTCCGCGCAGTGGGCATTCGCCATGTACTCGACCGAGTCCGCGATGAGCTCGCGCGACGGCAGCGAATAGAGCATGCCGTCATGGCCCATCGCGATGCCGTCGTCCACGGCGATCGTGTTGAATTCCTTGGCGACACCGCCCGCCGCCTCGATCTCGCGCGCCACGAGTTGGCCGAGATCCTTCAGGTGCACATGCCCCGGCACGAATTGGGTGAAGGAATTGACGACGGCGATGATCGGCTTGCCGAAGTCCGAATCCTTCATGCCGGTGGCGCGCCAGAGGCCGCGTGCACCGGCCATGTTGCGGCCATGGGTCGTCGTGCGAGAGCGATAAGCGGGCATTGTTCTTCCAGAGCTGAGATCGGAACAGGCTCGAGCGGCAAGATCAATGCCGCGTGGAAAGCCGTGATACAACCTCAAGCACGGAAAGCGCAAGGCACGCTTGGCGGGCAAAGCGCCGGCCAAGCGAAGCAGCTTGCTTTGACTTTTGTGCCGTTCGGGAGCGCTCAGGCATGGATCCTCGGGTCAAGCCCGAGGATCCATGCCTGAGCATCGCCGCCTCGTCAGCGGTCAAATATTGTGGTCGCCGTTATTTCAGCGCAAGCGCCCTCAGCCGCAGCGCGTTGGCGATGACAGAGACCGAGGAGAGGCTCATCGCCGCCGCGGCGATCATGGGCGAAAGCAGCATCCCGAAAACAGGGTAGAGCACGCCCGCGGCAATCGGCACGCCCACCGCGTTGTAGACGAAGGCGAAGAACAGGTTCTGCCTGATGTTGCGGATCGTGGCCTGTGCCAGCGTCCGCGCCCGTACGATGCCGTTGAGATCGCCCTTCACGAGCGTGATGCCGGCGCTTTCCACCGCCACGTCTGCGCCCGTGCCCATGGCGATGCCGACATCCGCCGCCGCAAGCGCGGGCGCGTCGTTCACGCCGTCGCCGGCCATGGCGACTTTCGCGCCGCCGGCACGAAGCTCATCGACCAGTTTGTTCTTGCTCTCGGGCAGCATGTCGGCACGCACCTCGTCGATGCCCAGCCTCGAAGCCACCGCTTTCGCGGTGCGCTCGTTGTCTCCTGTAGCCATGATGATCCGAAGCCCGCTCTCGTGCAGCGCGCGGATCGCACTGGCGGTCGATTCCTTGATGGGATCGGCCACCGCGACAATGCCGGCAAGCTTGCCGTCGGCCGCCACGAACATGACCGTCTTGCCCTCGCCGCGCAGCGCATCGGCGCGGGCGAGGAGCGGCGCCACATCCACCGAGATGTCTTCCATCATCGAGAGATTGCCAAGTGCTACGGAGCGGCCGGAGACCATGCCGGAGACGCCCTTGCCGGTCGTCGCCTGGAAGTCCGAGGCGTTGGGCAAGGCCGCGCCCTTCTCGCGCGCGCCTTCCACGATCGCCTCGGCCAGCGGGTGCTCGGAGCCCTTTTCCAGGCCGCCGGCGAGCGAGAGAAGCTCGGCGGAATCCACACCCTCGGCGGACACCACATCCGTCAGCCGAGGCTTGCCCTCGGTCAGCGTGCCCGTCTTGTCGATGATCAGCGTATCGACCTTGGAGAAGCGCTCCAGCGCCTCCGCATCCTTGATGAGCACGCCCGCCTGCGCGCCGCGCCCCGTCGCCGTCATGATGGACATGGGCGTGGCGAGCCCCAGCGCACAGGGGCAGGCGATGATTAGCACGGAGACGGCCGAGACGATGGCGAAGACCATGCTGGGGGCCGGACCAAAGATCGCCCAGACGATGAAGGCGAAGATGGCGACGAGCACCACGGTGGGCACGAAGTAATAGGACACACGGTCCGCGAGCCCCTGGATGGGCGCGCGCGACCGCTGTGCCTTCGCGACCATCTCCACGATCTGCGAGAGCATCGTGTCCTTGCCGACCTTCTCGGCACGCATGATCAGCGAGCCGTTCTTGTTGAGCGTGCCGCCGGTGAGCACGTCGCCTTCCACCTTCTCCACCGGCACCGGTTCGCCCGTGATCATGGATTCGTCCACCGAAGATCGGCCCTCGAGAACGGTGCCGTCCACCGGCACGCTGTCACCGGGGCGGACGCGCAGGCGGTCGCCGGTTTGCACTTCCTCCAGGGGAACATCCGTTTCCGACCCGTCGTCGCCGAGCCGCCGCGCCGTCTTGGGCGCGAGGTCGAGCAGCGCGCGGATCGCCGAGCCTGTGCGCTCGCGCGCCCGAAGCTCCAGCACCTGACCGAGGAAGACGAGCGCCACGATCACCGAAGCCGCCTCGAAATAGACCGGCACCGTGCCGCCGTGGCCGCGGAACCGATGCGGGAAGATGCCCGGGAAAAGCGTGGCGACCAAGCTGTAGAGATAGGCGGTGCCGACGCCGATCGAGATCAGCGTCCACATATTCGGGCTGCGGTTGACGATGGACTGGTAGCCGCGCTCGAAGAAGGGAATGGCGGCCCACAACACCACCGGCGTGGCGAGGGCGAGTTCCAGCCAGACGGCTGTCCGCTCCCCGATCCAATCCCGGAAGGGAAGCCCGATCATCGGCCCCATGGCGACGAGCAGCAGCGGGATGGAGAGCACCGCGCTCACCCAGAGCCGCCGGGTGAAGTCGACCAGCTCCGGGTTGGGTCCCTCCTCGCCGGTGGGAACCCCCATCGGCTCGAGAGCCATGCCGCAGATCGGGCAGGAGCCCGGCTTGTCCCGGATGATTTCCGGGTGCATGGGGCAGGTGTAGAGCGTGCCTTCCGGCGCGGGCTCCGGCACTGGCCGCTCGCCCAGATACTGCTCCGGGTTCGCCTCGAATTTCGCCTTGCATCCGGCCGAGCAGAAATAATGGCCGCGCCCTTCGTGCCGCGCGAAGTGTTTCGCGGTCGCACGGTCCACCTTCATCCCGCAAACCGGGTCCGTCGCCTGCAGATAATCCTCCGGCTGCCTGACGAACTTGTCGTGGCAGGACTGGCTGCAGAAGTGATAGGTGCGGCCTTCATGGCCGGCCGTGGGCTTGCCGGCATTCGGGTCGACCGTCATGCCGCAGACCGGATCGCGGATCACTTCCGCCGCTCCATGCGAATCATCTGCGCCGCAGCAATGATCGTGATGACCGTGATCGTGATGATGGTCGTGCTTCATCGGTGATGCTCCTTTGAAACAAGACCTAGTCCTTCCAGTTACTGGAAGGTCAAGGGGAGGTTCCACCAGATCGCCTGTCCATTCGACGGACGCCGCCGGCTAACGGTTCGAAAACCGCGAGCGCGCTATATCCGGTTGGGGATTGCGCTTCGTCCACGAGTCGTGAATCGTCACGTTCCGTTGCTGCAAGCCAGAACTCGATAGCAAGGCAACACGTTCCAAGGTCGAAATCGGTGCCCGGATCGCCTCTAGCAAAACCCTTTGAAAGCATCGATTTCCGGCTTCTCTGGAGCGCGAGCCTGGTCTCCAACCTCGGAGGCCTGGTCCAGGCGGTGGGCGCGGGATGGATGATGGCGACGATCGCCGAGTCCGCCGACATGGTGGCGCTCGTGCAATCGGCCACCACGCTGCCCGTGATGATCTTTTCCCTTGCCGCGGGCGCGCTCGCCGACAATATCGACCGCCGCCGCATCATGCTGGCGGCGCAATCGCTCATGATGTTCGTCTCGGTGGTCCTCGCGCTCTTTGCCTTGGCGGGCATGATGACGCCGTGGCTGCTTCTGGCCTTCACCTTCCTGATCGGCTGCGGCACGGCGCTGCACAACCCTTCCTGGCAGGCCTCGATGGGCGATATCGTGCCCCGCGAGGACATCCCCGCCGCGGTGACGCTGAACAGCATGGCCTTCAACCTGATGCGCAGCGTGGGACCGGCCATCGGCGGCTTGATCGTCGCGGTCGCAGGCGCGGCGATGGCCTTCGCATTCAACGCAGTGAGCTATATCCCGCTCATCATCGCGCTCATGCGCTGGAAACACCGCCGGCTGCCCGCGAGCCTGCCGCGCGAGGCCTTCGCGCATGCGATTTCCGCCGGGCTGCGCTATGTCGCCATGTCGCCGAACCTTACCAGGGTCATCTTCCGGGGCTTCGTCTTCGGCCTGGGGGCCGTCGCCATCCTGGCGCTTCTGCCGCTGGTCGCGCGCGACCTGGTGGGCGGCAGCGCCATCAGCTACGGCCTGCTGCTCGGCAGTTTCGGCATCGGAGCCATCGGCGGCGCCCTCTCGAACACGAAAATACGTGAAACCTTCAACAACGAGACCATCGCGCGCGGTGCGTTCGTCGTCTTCGGCCTGAGCGCGCTCGGACTGGCCTTGAGCAGACAGATCTGGTTGAGCTGCCTCTGTCTTCTCCCCGCCGGCGCCTGCTGGGTGCTGGCGCTGTCGCTCCTCAACGTCTCGGTCCAGCTTTCCACGCCGCGCTGGGTGGTGGGGCGAGCCCTTTCCATCTACCAGACGGCGACCTTCGGCGGCATGGCGGCGGGAAGCTGGCTCTGGGGGCTTGCGGCCGAGACCTACGGGCCGACCGCCGCACTGGCGGCGTCGAGCGCCGCGCTCGTGTTTGGCGCTCTGATCGGGCTGCGCTTCGCCCTGCCCGAGTTCGCGAAGCTCAATCTAGACCCCCTCAACCAGTTCAAAGAGCCCCAGCTTCGTCTCGATTTGAGGGCGCGCAGCGGCCCGATCATGATCATGGTCGACTACGAGATCGCGCAGGAGGACGTGCCGGCCTTCCTCGCCGCGATGGCGGAGCGGCGGCGCATCCGAATCCGCGACGGCGCCCGTCAATGGGCCCTCCTGCGCGATCTGGAAAACCCGAATATCTGGACCGAGACCTACCACGTGCCGACCTGGGTGGAATATGTCCGCCACAATATGCGGCGCACCAAGGCGGATGCCGAGATCAACGAGAGGCTTCTGGCCCTGCACCGTGGCGAAGGCCGCCCCCGCGTGCACCGCATGATCGAGCGGCAGACCGTGCCCATGCACGACGACATGCCGATCAAGCAGTATCCGGAAGTGCCGTGAAGGCGCTAGCTTCAGCCCCGGCCTAAGCCGAATGAGCGCGATTCATTCAAGCCGTGCGGAACGTCATGTCCTCGACCCATTCTGCGCCGACACCTGCAGTTCCTCCTCCGGAATATCGTCGAAGGAGGCGTAGTTGAGGTTGTAGAGCTTGGAGTAGAGGCCGCCCTTGGCCATGAGCTGGTCGTGGTTGCCGGTCTCCATCACCTGCCCGTTCTGCAGCACGATGATGCGGTCCGCACCCCGGATGGTCGCGAGCCTATGGGCGATGACGAGGCCCGTGCGCCCTTCGAGCAGCTTCACCAGCGCCTTCTGGATCAGCATCTCGGTATAGCTGTCGATATTGGCGGTCGCCTCGTCCAGCACGAGGATCTTCGCGTCCGCAACAAGCGCGCGGGCGAAGCTGATCAATTGCCGCTGGCCGAGCGAAAGATTGCCGCCGCGCTCGCCCAGCATCGCGTCATAGCCGTCGGCGAGGCTCATGATGAAGTCGTGCGCGCCGACCGCCTTCGCGGCCTCCACCACCTGCTCGCGCGTCGCCTCGGTCTTGTGGTAGCGGATATTCTCGAACACGGTGCCGGTGAAGAGGAAAGGTTCCTGTAGCACCATGGCGATCTGTCGCCCGAGCGATTCCTGCGTGAGATCGCGCACGTCGTGCCCGCCCACCAGAACCTGCCCTTGCTGCACGTCGTAGAAGCGGTGGATGAGCGCCATCGAGCTGGATTTTCCGGAGCCAGTCGGCCCCACGAGCGCCACCGTCTCGCCCGGGTTCACACGGAAGGAGACCTCCTTCAGCACCGGGTGCTTCGGATTGTAGCCGAAGGTCACGTTCTTGAACTCGACCGAGCCGTCCATGTCGGGCGAGAGCACCTTCGCGTCCGGCTTGTCCTGGACGTCGATCTTCACGTCGAGCACGTCCGTCAGCCGCTTGCCCGAGGCCATGGCGCGCTGCATGACCGAATATTGCAGCGTCAGCGAGCGGATCGGGTCGAAGAAGCGCTGGATGTAGAACAGGAAGGCGACCATCACGCCGATATCCAGGCTCGCATTCACCACCATCGAACCGCCGACGACGATCACCACCGCCATGGCGATGCCCGTGAGGCTGTCGACGATCGGCACCATCACCTGCGCATATCTGGCCGCCGTCAAGTGCGTCCTGAGATTCGCGTGGGCCTTGTCGTCATAGAGCGTGAAATTGACCTGCTGCCGGTCCATGGACTGCACCGCGCGCACGCCGTGGATCGCCTCTGCGAGCGCGCCGTTGGCGACCGAATTGGTCTCGTGCGCGGCCATGAAGGCGTTGCGGGCGCGCGGCAGCCAGAAAAGGCGGACGATGAAGAGGACGGGCAGCACGGCAAGGGTGAGAAGGCCGAGGCGGAAGTCGAGCCACAGCATCACGAAGACGATGCCGAAGAGGAGCGCGATATCGCCTACCGAGAGCACGCAGGTCTCCAGGAACTCCTGCATGGAGTTGACGTCGCCCTGGAGCCGCGACATCAGCCGCCCCACCTCCGTCTTGTCCATGAAGGAGAGAGACACCTTCTGCAGGTGCCCGAACATGGCGCGGCGGATATCGAAGAGCACGTTTTCCGCCATCTTGCCGACGACCGTTTCCTGCGTGTAGCTCGCGCCGTAATTGATCAGTATGGCGAGCAGGAACGCGCCGAAGGCCAGAAGCAGCGGCATGCGGTCGACGCTGCCCGGCACCACGCCGTGATCGATCGCATAGCGGATGATGAGGGGAATGACGAGTTGCGTGGCCGTGAAGACGAGCACCGCCGCCACGGAGATGTACACCCTCGTGCGGTAAGGTCTTACGAAGGCCCAGATGCGCTTGACGATGTTCTTGTCGAACGCCTTGCCGAACATCTCCTCTTCGATCCGGTGCGAGCCCACCACCGCCCGCGGCGGGCGTCGACCGTCCTCGCGCACGTCGTTCCGTTCGGCTTCGAGCTCTCCCGCATGCCCTTGGGCCATCAGCCCGCCTCCCCGTATTCGCTCAGCACCTCGTCCCCCGGCCGCATCTGGAGGTCGTAGAGCGCCCTGTAGCGCCCGCCCATCGCGAGAAGCTCCTCATGCGTGCCGCGTTCGACGATCTCGCCGTTCTCCACGAACAGGATCTGGTCGGCATGCATGAGGGAACTCAGCCGGTGCGCGATCACGATCGTCACCCGGTCCTTGGCGAAGCGCCGCATGGCGGAGCGGATGCGCTGCTCCGTGGCCGCGTCGATCGCCGCGGTCGAATCGTCGAAGACGATGACGGAGGGCCTGAGCATCATGGTACGGGCGATGGTGAGGCGCTGGCGCTGCCCGCCGGAGAGCGAAACGCCGCGCTCGCCTACCACGGTCTTGTAGCCTGCCGGCAGGCCGAGAACGTAATTGTGCAGTTGCGCGGACTCGCTCGCCCGCTCGATGCGCGGCTCCTTCGCCCACGGGTCGCCATAGGCGATGTTGTTCTCGATGGTCGTCGTGAACAGGAACGCGTCCTGCTGCACCACCGCCACCGCCTGGCGCAGCGAGCCGAGCGTGACCGTGCGGATATCCTGCCCGTCGAGAGTGACGCGGCCGCCGGTCACATCGTAGAAGCGCGGGATCAGATGCGCGATGGTCGATTTGCCCGATCCCGGCGGGCCGACAAAGCCGATGGTCTGACCCTTCCGCGCCTCGAAGCTCACATTCTTCAGAATCGGCCGGCCCTCCGCATTGGGATAGGCGAAGGAAACGTTCTCGAAGCGCAGCGTGCCCTCGGCGATTTCGAGCGGTTTCGCGTCCGGTGCGTCCTTTATGGCGACGTCCATGTCGAGCAGGCCGAAGAGCCGCGAGCCGCAGGTGGAGGCCCGCGCGAAGGAGTTCACCATCAGGCCGATCTGGCGCACCGGCATCTGCAGGATGGTCATGAATGTGAGGAAGGTCGCAAGCGTGCCGACGCTGATCTCGCCCGCCATCACCTTGTTGCCGCCGAAAAGCAGCACCAGCCCCATGGCCAGGAAAAAGGAGAAGGTCATTGCCGAGGTGTTGCGCACGCGGATGTTCACCCGCTCGTGCGCCAGGCTCAGCGCATCTTTCGAGGCTCGGTCGAATTTCAGCATCTCGTAAGCCTGGCTGGCAAAGGCGCGCACGACGCGGATGCCGCCGAGATTCTCTTCCATGACCCGGCTCAGCACCGAGAGCCGCTCCTGCAGCTCGAGCCAGGTGGCGCGCAACGTGAGTTGCGTCACCGAGGACCGCCAGGCCACGAAGGGGACGAAGCTCAGCGCCAGGAGCCCGAGCACGAGGTCGATGGAAAGCAGCAGATAGGCCCCGATGCCGATCAGCATGGCGAGCAGCACCATGCGGACCAGGCCCGTCGAGAAATACATCCGCACGCCCTCCAGATCGAGCATGCCGATGGTGATCAGGTCGCCCGAATGCACCTCGTCGTGGAAAGAGAAGGAGAGGCGCTGGATTTTCTCGTAGCAGGCGAGCCGGAGCTCATAGCCGATATTGTGGCCGACGGCTTCGGAGAAATAGTTCTGCGACATGGTGAAGAGGCCGCGCAACGTGCTGACGGCGAAGAGCAACAGCGCGGAGGTGAGCAGCGCCAGCTCGGCCACCGTTCCCGCCTCCCCGCCGGAAAAAGCGGCCTGCGCCTGGTCGACCGCCCGGCCAAGAAGCTGCGGAATGAGCAGTTGCAGCGTGGCAGCGATGATGGTCGAGCCGATCGCAAAGGTGACCTGCCACGGGTGCCGCAGGTTCATGCGGGTGATGCGGGCGAGCGTGTTGAGGCCCCTGCCCCAGCTTGCCGCCTTCACGTGTGCGAGCGCGTCCCGAGGCTTCGTCGCGCTGCCGATGGCTTCGCTGCTCACGGTGATGTTCCAGACTGATGGTGCCTATCGAGGCGGCGGCGTGCCGGGCGACTCGCCTTCAGGAATGATTTTCACGGAATAAGGCAATAGCGGGACCTTTCAAGTGCTTTTCGGCGAAAGATGTCAGATTTTTTCCAACTGTGTCGGCTTTGCTGGAAATCAAGGCCGACCGCCACCCTGTTGCAGGGCGGGCACAGTGCCGGCGGAAAGAGGCCGGAGGGGTTGGCCGGATCGCCTTCCTTGTATAAGAAGCCGCTTCCGTTCAGCCTTTCAAGTGAGGTCACGAATGCCAGCATTCGGTTCTTCCCATGAAGGCAGCGGCTTGATCTCCCGGCACCGTTAGGTCGCAGACCGCCGACCGCGCCGGACCGTCAAGGCCACTGCCGCTCGAGCGCCTCCGCCGAGGAGCGCGCTTCGCATTAACCGGCAGCGTTTCCGGACGGTTTTTCGTCCGGCGCCATTCTTCCAGATATCGAATCTCGGGACCGGATGTCCTCGCATCCGGCGAACGCCATGACTTCCTTCCGCAATGCCCTGCGGGGCAATGCCTTTCGCGACGTCTTCCGTTTCTGCGGCACGCACTGGCGGCGCCAGCCGAAAAGGCTCGCCTTCATCGTCGGCGCCTTCATGCTGTCCACCACGGCGGATGTGCTGACGCCGCTCTATTCCGGCCGGCTGGTGGATGCGGTGGCACGGGGTGCCGCCACCGACGAGGTTGCCTGGAACGCGGCGATCGCCGCCTTCCTGATGCTGCTCGCCCTGTCGGCCGGCGCGATCCTGCTTCGCCACATCGGTTTCATGGGGATCATCGACCTCACGCTGAAGATGATGTCCGAGGTCGCCTCGGACGCGTTTCACCGCGTCCAGCGCTTCTCGACGGACTGGCACGCCAACAGCTTCGCCGGCTCGACCGTGCGCAAGGTCACGCGCGGCATCTGGGCGCTCGATCTCCTGAACGACACGCTGCTCATGGCCCTACTCCCCTCGGCCGTCATGCTGGTCGGCTCGACCATCCTGCTCGGCTGGTATTGGCCGATGATGGGCCTCATCGTCGCAACGGGTTCGATCGTCTATGTCGCGCTCACGATCACGCTGTCGCTGGGCTATGTCGCGCCGGCGGCGAGCCTTGCGAACATGTGGGACACGCGGCTCGGCGGCGCGCTCGCCGATGCCGTGTCCTGCAACGCAGTGGTGAAGGCCTTCGGCGCGGAGAAGCGCGAGGACTCCCGCCTTTCGCGCGTGATCGGCAAGTGGCGCGGCCGCACGCGGCGCACCTGGGCGCGCGGCACGATCAACGGCACGACGCAAGGTCTGACCATGCTGGTGCTGCGCGCGGCCGTAATCGGCTTCGCCATCCTGCTCTGGGCCGGCGGGGAGGCCACGGCGGGCGACATCGCCTTCGTGCTCACGGCCTTTTTCGTGCTGCAGGGCTATCTGCGCGACGTGGGCATGCATGTGCGCAACGTGCAGCGCTCGGTGAACGATCTGGAGGAGCTGGTCGCCATCCATGGCGAGCGGCTCGGCATCGAGGACCGGCCGGGTGCGATGCCGATCGTCATCCGGGACGGCCGCATCGACTTCCAGAAGGTCACCTTCCACTATCGCGGCCATGCCACACCGCTCTACCGGGACTTCTCGCTCACGATCCGTCCCGGCGAGCGCGTCGGCCTCGTGGGCCATTCCGGCTCCGGCAAGACGACCTTCGTGAAGCTGATCCAGCGGCTTTACGACGTGACCGGCGGACGGATCCTGATCGACGGGCAGGACATCTCGGAGGTGGAGCAGTCCTCCTTGAGGTCGCAGATCGCCATCGTGCAGCAGGAGCCGATCCTGTTCCACAGGTCGCTGGCGGAGAACATTGCCTATGGGAGGCCGGGCGCCTCGATGACGGAGGTCGAGCACGCGGCGAAGCTCGCCAGCGCGCATGACTTCATCGCGAGCCTGCCCAAGGGCTACGCGACGCTGGTCGGCGAGCGCGGCATCAAGCTCTCGGGCGGCGAGCGCCAGCGCGTGGCGATCGCGCGTGCCTTCCTGGCCGACGCGCCGATCCTGATCTTCGACGAGGCCACGTCCAGCCTCGATTCGGAATCGGAGGTGCTGATCCAGAACGCGATGGAGCGGCTGATGGTCGGGCGCACGACGCTGGTGATCGCGCACCGGCTCTCGACCGTGCGCTCGCTCGACCGGCTGCTCGTCTTCGACAAGGGCCGCATCATCGAGGAGGGCGACCATGGCCAGCTTATCCGGCTGGAAGGCGGCATCTACCGCCGCCTGTTCGAGCGGCAGGCCCTGGAACTGACGAAGGGCTTCGCATGAGACGAATCACCCTCCCCAACTGGGGAGGGGTGGTGCTGGCACAGCCGCGCAAAGCATGTAAAAGACTCTCATGCATTCGCTGCCTGGCCCCGGCCAGACCGCCAGACAAGAGAGGGAGAAAACCATGAAGACCCGCGCCGCCATAGCCGTTGCCGCCGGAAAGCCGCTTGAAATCATGGAGGTCGATCTCGACGGCCCGCGCGAGGGCGAGGTCATGGTGGAGGTGAAGGCGACGGGCATCTGCCACACCGACGATTTCACCCTCTCCGGCGCCGATCCCGAGGGCCTCTTCCCCGCCATTCTCGGCCACGAGGGCGCGGGCGTCGTGGTGGATGTCGGTCCAGGCGTCACGAGCGTGAAGAAGGGCGACCACGTCATCCCGCTCTACACGCCCGAGTGCCGCCAGTGCCCCTCCTGTCTGTCGCGCAAGACCAATCTCTGCACGGCGATCCGCTCCACCCAGGGCGCCGGCGTCATGCCGGACGGCACCTCGCGCTTCTCGCTGAACGGCGAGAAGCTGCATCACTATATGGGCTGCTCGACATTCTCCAATTTCACGGTGCTTCCCGAGATCGCGGTGGCGAAGGTCAACCCGGACGCCCCTTTCGACAAGATCTGCTATATCGGTTGCGGAGTGACCACCGGGATCGGCGCCGTCATCAACACGGCCCAGGTGGAGATCGGCTCGACCGCGATCGTCTTCGGCCTGGGCGGCATTGGCCTCAACGTCATCCAGGGGCTTAGGCTCGCCGGCGCCGACATGATCATCGGCGTCGACTTGAACAATGACAAGAAGGAATGGGGCGAGCGCTTCGGCATGACGCATTTCGTCAATCCGAAGGAGGTCGAGGGCGACCTCGTGCCCTACCTCGTCAACCTGACGAAGCGCGGCGCCGACCAGATCGGCGGAGCCGACTACACGTTCGACTGCACGGGAAATGTGACGGTCATGCGCCAGGCACTGGAATCGGCCCATCGCGGCTGGGGTCAGTCGATCATCATCGGCGTGGCGGGCGCCGGCCAGGAGATCTCGACGCGGCCCTTCCAGCTCGTCACCGGCCGCGTATGGAAAGGCACCGCCTTCGGTGGGGCGCGCGGCCGCACCGACGTGCCGAGGATCGTCGACTGGTACATGGACGGCAAGATCGAGATCGATCCCATGATCACGCACGTCCTGAAGCTCGAGGAGATCAACAAAGGCTTCGAGCTGATGCATTCCGGCGAGAGCATCAGGAGCGTGGTCGTCTACTAGTCTAGACAAATCGACATCTTCCACGTGGCCTTTTTCGGGCGCGGACACAAGAAGGCGTGATCATCGGAACCATGTGCCGGCCATTTGGGTTTTGCCGCAGATGGAGGGACGATCATGACTACGGAACGGGAAGATAGAATCCGGCGCCGGGCCTACGAGCTTTGGGAGCAGGAAGGCCGCCCCGAAGGGCGCGAGTGGGACCACTGGGTACAGGCCGCGCGCGAAGTGGAGGCCGAAGAGGGCGGGCACGCCGGACCGGGCGGCGCGGAGATCCCGCCCATGCCCGAGGACTTCCCGCAGGCCGAGGAGACTTCCGCCAAGCGGACGCGGCGAAGCAGCGGCGGCACGAAATCGCGCGCGAAGCCCGCCGCCGGCGAAAGCACCAAAGCCACGCCGAAAAGGCGCGCCGCCAGTACCGCAGGACGCACAAAGAAACCGGGCTGAGCCGTGGCCCTCCATGCAGGGGCGCGGCTACTCGGTCTTGAGCACGGCCACCGGCAGGTCTTGCCAAAGATCGGAGAGGGCAACCTCTCCGCCATCGACGGTTTTGCCCATCAGGCAGCGGTAGCGGCCCGCCGGGAGCAGGAGCCGGGTATGCGCGAAGGCGCTGCTGATCCAGGATCGCCTGCCGGGCTCGCAGTGCCGGAGCACGAGCCGGGGAACCGCGATCACCACCCGCCTTCCCTCGAGCACGCGTGAGAAGGCGATGGCGTGCATGTTCTCGTCGCCGACGATCTCCATCGCCTCGTAGCCACCGCGATCGAACAGCTCCGCATCCGTTCGCCTGAGTTCCAACAGCCGGGTCAGAAGCCAAAGCTTCGGCACGCCCTCCCGCCAACGCTCCATGGTCTCGGCGGCGGGCATCTCCCGCACCTCCCGGAGCAGCCGCTGGCGCAATTCGAAATCCGCAGGCCGGCGGTTGTCGGGATCGACCATGCTGGAGTCGAAGAGTTCGCATCCCTGGTATATGTCCGGAACGCCCGGCAGCATGAGCTTGAGGACGAGCTGGGCAAGGCTGTTGACGATGCCGGCCGGCTCGATGATGGCGATCAGGGCCCGGATCTCGCGCAGGAAGCTCCGCCGCCGGGGCGCGAAGATTCCGCGCACGTAGTTTTCCACCGCCGTCTCATAGGGTTCGTTCTGGTCTGTCCAGCTGGTGTGGCGCTTGGCCTCGCGCAGCGCCTTCGTCATGAAGGCGACGAGGCGCTCGGCGAGGTCCTGCAGCCCTTCTTCGTCCTGGAGCGAAAGGTCCGCCGGCCACGCGCCGGCGAGCGCCTGGTAGAACAGCCATTCCGCGCCGGGAGTGGGCGCCGGGCCTCGCGGCAGGGTCTCGCGCAGATCCTCGGCCGCCTCGTGCCAACGGGAAACGGCGGCCGCCCATTCCTGCGGCATCTCGCTGATGACCGCGAGCCGCGCGCGGGCGTCTTCCCCGCGCTTGGTGTCGTGCGTGGCGGTGGCCGAAAGCGCGTGCGGCCATCGCTCCGCCCGTTTCATCATGGCCGCGTGGAAGGCGTCCGCATCCAGGCCGAATTCGTCGGGCTCGGCGCCCACTTCATTCAGTGCGATCAGCCGGTTGAAGCGGTAGAAGACCGTGTCCTCGACCGCTTTCGCCATCAGCGGGCCGGTCGTCTGCTGGAAGCGGGTGATGAATTGCACCCGCGCGTCCGATCCCCCCGTGGGATCGAGCAGCAAGGCGGCGATGAAGGCGATCACGCGGTCGTCCTCCACCTCGCGGCCGCGCTCGACCCGGCCGACCGCCCTTTCGATGATGGCGCGGTCCTCGTCCAACGCGCCGTCTCCGTCGATATAGGTGCGGTAGACGGGCATGGCCGCCGCGAGCTCCACGATGGCAAGCCGCAGCGCGTCGCAGCCGAAGTCCCGCGTCGCGATGTCCCGCGACGCGATCGCCGCAGCGAGCCGGACCAGGGCGTCCAACTCGCCGGCGAGATTGACCGTCAGGATGCGCCGCTTGGCGGCAAGCACCTGCCCCGCGAAGTTCGCGTCCTCGCCCGTAAAGCGAGTCCAGCCGCGGTTCATCGCCTCGCGGTGCTGAGGCTCCACCTGGAGCGCGGTGATGAGCCGCGCCACCTCATATCCCGTCGTCCCGGCGCAGCGCCATTCCGGGCGCAGGTCTTCGTCGGCCCCGAGAATCTTCTCGACCAGCACATAGTCGAGCCCCGAGTTTTGCCGCAGCTCCGCCAGATAGGCCTTCGGGTCGGCAAGGCCGTCGATATGGTCAATGCGCAGGCCGTCGACGACGCCCGCCTCGACGAGTTGCAGCGGCAATTTGTGGACGTCGGCGAAGACCGCCGGATCTTCCACCCGGACCCCGATCAGGTCGGAGATCTCGAAGAAACGGCGATAGGTGAGCGCCTCGCGGGCAAGCCGCCAATAGGCGAGGCGCCAGCTCTGCGCTTCGTGGATGCGATGCAGAATATCCTTGTTTCCATTCGCCTGGGCGACAGCCTCTTCCAAAACCGCCGGATCGCTCAGATCCGCCTCCCCTGCGAACAGGGAGAGCGAGGCTGGTGACAGCGGCAGCGACAGATCGTAGTAACCGAACACCGGCTCGCCCGTCGCCTCGTCCATCCGAAGCTCGAACCGGCCTTCCGCCAGCGCCTGGCCGTAAGGCTCGCCCAGGACCGGCAGCAGCAGCTTCGGCGCGTTCCAGTCGATGTCGAAGTGGTCGGCGAAGGGGCTTTCCTGCCCGTGTTTCAAAACGTCCCGCCACCAGGGATTGGCCGTCGAGACCGCCATGTGGTTCGGCACGATGTCGAGAAGGAGGCCGATCCCGTTCGCCTTCAGCGCTTCGGCCAGCACGGCGAATCCCTCTTCGCCGCCGAGCACGGGATCGAGCTCCTGATGGTCGGCCACGTCATAGCCGTGGGTGGAGCCGGGAGCGGCGGTGAAGATGGGGGAAGCATAGAGATGGCTGACGCCGAGTTCGGCTAGATAGGGTACGATGCCGGCTGCCCGCTCGAAGGTCATCCCTTCGCGGAACTGCAGCCGGTAGGTGGCGCAGGGGATCGTCATTGCCGGGGCTCGTGCGCCATCGCACCCCCTCTGGCCTGCTGGCCATCTCCCCCTCAAGGGGAGAGATTACGCCTGCCGCTTGCTGCGGCTCTTCTTCTGTAACCTCAACGATTGGCGAAAGCCATAATGACAGCCAATCTTCCCCCTTGAGGGGGAGATGGCCGGCAGGCCAGAGGGGGGTGAAAAAGGGCATCATCATCTCACTTCGGGCTTGTCCCAACGCGGCCTTTCCTCGCGGATCGCGCCGACGACGGCGCGCAGCATGGAGGAGTTCTCCAGCTCCTCGATCGGCACCGGCAGTCTTCGGCGCCAGTTGGGATGCTCGTCTATGGTGCCGGGGATGTTCGGCTGTTCGGGAAGGCCGAGCAGGTCCTCCATCTGGGCGGCAAGCAGGCGACAGGGCGTGCTGGCCACGAGCCGATGAATCCCGGCGGCGACGATCTCATTGAAATCCTCGCCGATCTCGTGATCGCCGCGGGCTCGCAGCATCTCCACCGCCTGGCCCTTTTCCCGGCGGCGGCGTTCCCGCTCCTTGCGAGCGCCGTCTTCATCGTAGAGACCGATCTGCTGGCGGACATCGATGTCGCTGCCCGTCCACCAGCCGGCGAGCGTGTTGGTGTCGTGGCTTCCCACACAGGCGAGCGCGGAGGGCGGCCAGTGCTCGGGCGGAACGAAGCCGTGGTCGTTCCGCTCGAAATAGAAGATGCGGTAGCCGAGCAGGTTTGCGCGATCCATCTGCTCGCGAAATCCCTCGGGCACCACGCCGAGATCCTCACCGATGATCAGGGCCCGGGACGCCTGGGACACCTCGGCCAGCACGCTGACCACTTCCGGCATGGGATAGAGGACATAGGCCCCCTGACCTGCCGGAAAGCCCGAAGGAATCCAGAAGAGGCGGTAAAGGCCCATGGCATGATCGATGCGCAGCGCGCCGGCATATCTGAGGATCGCCTCGTAGGAACGCCGCACGGGCCGGAAATCCCGCGCGGCTATCTCCGAAGGCGACCATGGCGCCAATCCCCAGCACTGGCCATCCGGATTGAACATGTCGGGCGGCGCGCCGATCTCCGCGCCCACCACCGTCAGCGTCCGGTCGCTCCATGTGGCGGCGCCATCGGGTGCGGTGCCCACGGCGAGGTCGAGATAAAGCCCAATGCGCATGCCCGCGGCGTGCAGTCTTTTCGACGCCTCGCCCAACTGCCGGTCGGCGAGCCACTGCAGCCAGACCTGGAACTCGATCTCCTCCCCGTGCTCCCGCGCGAACGCCGCCACAGCGCCGCTTGCCGGGTCCTGAAACTCCTCGGGCCAGGCGTGCCAGCCCGTGCCGATGCCCCGCCGCACCATCTCCAGGCTGATGGCCTCGAAGAGCGCGTAATGCCGCAGCGGCGCGCCGCCCTTTTCCTGGAAAGCTCTCACGGCTTCCCGGTTCGCATCGCGCATCCGTTCATGGATGCGCCGCAAGACGCGAAGCTTGTGCCCCGTTACGGCCTCGTAGTCGACGAGATCGCCTTCCCTCAACCGGGAAAGGGCGCTGTCGTCGAGGTCCAGCGTCGCATCGAATCCTTCCAGCTGATCGACGGCGATATAGAGCGGGTTCAGGAAGTTGCGATCGCTCGGTGAAAAGGGGCTCGCCTTCTGCGGCTCGGCCAGGAACAGCGCATGCAGCGGATTGACCCCGAGAAAATCCGCCCCCAGCCGCGCCGCCGTCTCCCCGATCCGCGCCAGATCCTCGAAATCTCCGATGCCCCAATTGCGGTGGGAGCGAAGACCGTAAAGCTGGCAGGTGACGCCCCAGGCCCGGCCATGCTGCAGGAACTCCGGAAGGAAGCAGGCCGCCCCTTCCGGCACGAGCGGAGGCGGAGGGAATGGGCCGGGCGGAGCGGCGGCCGGCTGGTCTGCTCCCTCCTCCACGCCGAGGGTCATGAGGATCGCTGTCACCGCATCGTCCGAAGCCTGGGAGATCGTGCCGTCGAGTGCGCGATAGGAGCGGACGATGCCATGCGCGGCGGCCAGCCGGTCGAGTTCCTCCGTCATGCGCCAGCCCCCTTGCTCTCCCCGATGAGCAAAGCCATGCTTTTTGCCGGGAGCCTACCCTGCCGGAGCGCGTCAATGCCGCCGCGGCTTTCATGGATGAGGCCAAAGGCTGAGAGGTCCTCGTCGAGCTCCACGTCCACAGTCCCGAAATTGGCCGCCATGAGGAGCAGACGCGCGCCCATATCCCAGCGTACGGTGAACGCCTCCTCTCCGAGACGGGCCGCCCTGCCCTGCATCGACCGCATCGCAGGGAGGTGCGGTACGAGATGGTCCTTTCGGATCCGCAGCAAGCTTCTGAAGAGATCGAGCCGCTTCCGGCCGGCTTCCGACTCTATACGGCTCCAGTCGAGCATCGAGGCTTCGAAGGTGGAACGCGCATTGGGATCGGGGATGCGCGCGGCCTCCTCGCCGCTGAAATGGCCAAAATCCTTGAATTCGCTCCTGCGCCCTTCCCGCACCGCCTCGGCCAGCTCGCCGTGAAAATCCGTGAAGAACAGGAACGGATTCGTCTCCCCGAACTCCTCTCCCATGAAGACCAGCGGCACCTGCGGATTGAGCAGCAGCACCGCCGTCAGCAGTTCCACGGTCTTCGCATCGGCCAGCGCCGCCAGGCGCTCGCCGAACGCGCGGTTGCCGATCTGGTCGTGGTTCTGCAGGAAGTCGACGAAGGCGAGCGGCGGCTGGCCCGCGCTCGGCACGCCCCGTGGCTTGCCTTCACGCGGCGCATAGGGCTCGCCCTGATAGCAGAAGCCCTCCGCCAGCGCGCGTGCGAGATGCCCCACGGGATCATCCGCGAAGCCCCCATAATAGCCGGCATCCTCGCCCGTCGCGATGCAATGCGCGGCGTGATGGAAGTCGTCATTCCACTCGGCGGTGAACAGGGTTGGCCGGTTCTTGCCGTCGCGCGGATGCAACGCCACGATGTTGCGCTCGTCCTCGGTCGCGAGATGGATGTGCCGGTCCGGAAAATGCGTGCGGATATTGCGCGCCATCTCCTCCAGGATCGGCGTCTCGCTCCGGTCCTTGATCTGGTCGATGGCGTCGAAGCGCAGCCCGTCGAAGCGGAATTCCTCCAGCCAGTAGATCGGGTTGTCGAGGAAGAAGGCGCGCACCGCCGGCTCCTCGAAGCGGATGGCAGGGCCCCATGGCGTGTGACGTGCCGGATCGAAGAAGTCCGGGGCGTAAAGGCCGAGATAGTTTCCGTCCGGGCCGAAGTGATTGTAGACGACGTCCAGCATCATCATCAGGCCGCGTTGGTGCGCCGCATCGATGAGCCGCTTCAATCCCGCGGCACCGCCATAGGCCGAATGCGGACAATAGGGCAGCACGCCGTCATAGCCCCAGCCGCGGTTGCCGGAGAACTGCGCCACCGGCATGAGCTCGATCGCGGTGAAGCCGATATCAGCCAGATGGTCGAGCTTCCGTCTGATGCCGTCGAACCCGCCGTCCTGCGAGAAGGTGCCGGGGTGGAGTTCGTAGACGACCGCCTCCTCCCACGGCCGCCCTTTCCAGTCCGTCGCCTGCCAGTCGAAGCGGGGGGCGATGAGCACACTGGGGCCATGGACATCCTCGACTTGCGCGCGGGAAGCCGGATCGGGAACGGCCATGCCGTCGGGCAGCACGAACTGGTAGGGTGTTCCGTCCGCAGGCCCACTTACCTCCAGCTCGAACCAGCCGCCTGCGAGCTTTTCCATCTCGTGCTCGTGCTGCCCGTCCAGCCGGAGCCGCAGGCTCTCGAGCGCGGGCGCCCAGAGACGGAAACGAACGGTGCCGTCATCCTCGAGATGGGCGCCCCAGCGGGTTTGAAGCATCGATCGGATCACCTTACTCGGCCTTCCAGCACAACCATCGAGCGGTCGGCGAGTTCCAGCGTGTGCGGCGTGCGCATCGCCTCCCAGACCGGCCATTGCCCCGTGTCGGTCCGCATGACCATCTTCCAGCCGGCAGCTCCCAGCTCCCGGGGGAGGCTGAATTCCAGCGGCTCGTGAAAGCCGTTGATGAGGATGAGGATGCACGTGCCGCGCTCGTCACAGAGCATCAGGCCGAAGCTCTTGAGACCTGGATCGCCCCAGTCCTCGTCGGTCATCGGCTCGCCCGAGGGCCGCAGCCAAGAGACGTCGCGGTATTTCTCCGCGACGATCTGGCCGTGCAGGAAATTCTTCAGCCTCAGGCGCGGATGGTTGCGTCGATAGGCGGCGAGGCGCCGTACGAACTGGAGGAAGGCTTCGTCCTCCTCGCTTCGGCCATCCCAGGAAAGCCAGTTCATCTCATTGTCCTGGCAATAGGCGTTGTTATTGCCGTGCTGCGTGCGGCCCACCTCGTCGCCCATCAGGATCATGGGCGTCCCCTGCGACAGAAGCAGCGTGGCGATGGCGTTGCGCCGCATCTTGGCCCGGAGCGCCTTGATGTCCTCGTCGTCGGTGGGACCCTCCACGCCGCAGTTCCAGCTCCGGTTGTCGCTGTGGCCGTCGCGGTTGTCCTCCTTATTCGCCTCGTTGTGGCGCTCGTTGTAGGCGTAGAGGTCGGCCAGCGTGAAACCGTCATGCGCCGTGATGAGGTTGATGCTGGCCCACGGCCGCCGTCCACGGCGGTCGAACATGCCGGCCGACCCCAGAAGAGCGCTTGCCAAGTCGGGGGTCGCCCGCTCGTCGCCGCGCCAGAAGCTGCGCACCCAGTCGCGATAAGCCCCGTTCCATTCCGCCCAGCCGGGTGGGAAATTGCCGAGCTGATAACCGTCGGGTCCGAGATCCCACGGTTCGGCGATCAGCTTCACGCGCGACAGCACCGGATCCTGACGGACCGTGTCGAAGAAGACGGAAGAGGGCTCGAAACTGTCCCGCTCGCGGCCGAGCGCCGTCGCGAGGTCGAAGCGGAAGCCGTCCACATGGCATTCTTCGACCCAGTAGCGCAGCGAGTCCATCACCATCTGCAGGACGCGCGGATGCTTCAGGTTGACCGTGTTCCCGCAGCCTGTCGTGTCGTAATAATAGCGAGGGTCGTCGCCCAGGATGTAGTAATTGGCGTTGTCGAGCCCCCGAAAGGAGAGCGTGGGCCCGAGTTCGTTGCCTTCGGCGGTGTGGTTGTAGACCACGTCGAGGATCACCTCGATGCCGGCCTCGTGCAGCTTGCGCACCATGCGCTTGAATTCGTGCAGGCCGCCCCCCGGCGAGATGTAGCGCGGCGCCGGCGCGAAGAAGCCGACCGTGTTGTAGCCCCAATAATTGACGAGGCGCTTCTCCACGAGATACCGGTCGTCGAAGAAGGCCTGCACCGGCAGGAATTCGATGGCAGTGATGCCGAGCTTGACGAGATAGTCGATGACGCGGGAATCGGCGAGGCCGCCGAAGGTGCCGCGCAGTTGCTCCGGCATGTCGGGATGCAGCACCGTCATGCCCTTCACATGGGCCTCGTAGATGATCGTCTCCTCCCAGGGCCGGTGCGGGCGCACATCGTTGCCCCAGGTGGCGGCGGTATCGGTCACCACGCATTTGGGCATGACGAAGGCCGAATCGCGCCGGTCCATGACGAGATCCTGACGCGCAGAGCCAACCCGGTAGCCGAAACAGGCATCGTGCCAGCGGATATCGCCCAGAAGCTGTTTCGCATAGGGGTCGATCAGGAGCTTGTTGGGATTGAAGCGGTGGCCGTTCGCCGGATCATAGGGCCCATGGGCGCGCAGGCCGTAGACCTGTCCCGGCCTTAGGTCCGGGAAGTAACCGTGCCATACCTCGTGGGTGTATTCGGGCAGCGGGATGCGGCTCATTTCCCGCCGCCCCTTCGCATCGAAAAGGCAAAGCTCGATCTTTTCGGCATGTGCCGAAAAGACGGCGACATTGACGCCTGACCCGTCCCAGGTGGCGCCAAGCGGGTATGGAAGGCCGATATCCACGCGCACGGCTTGTCCTTGTTATGGTTCGCAGGCGAGGATGAGCGTGCCCAGGGGAGGCAGCTTCACGCTCGCAGAGGCTGGGCGGCCGTGCCACGCTTCCTCCGTGGCCGCCACCGTGCCGTTCGTCGCGCCGGAACCGCCATAGCGGCTGTCGTCGCTGTTGAGGATTTCCCGCCACTCCCCGGCGCGCGGGAGGCCGATGCGGAAATCCTCGCGCACGACGGGCGTGAAATTGCAGGCCACGACGATGGGCCGTGCTCCCTCCCTACCCTTTCGCATATAGACATAGGTGCTGATGCCCGGGTCCGAGGCGTCGATCCACTCGAAGCCTTCCGGTTCGCAATCGAGCTCGTGCAGCGCCTTTTCGTTCCGGTAAATCCGGTTCAAATCGCGCACGAGGTCGCGCACGCCCCGGTGCATCGGATCGTCGAGGTGGTGCCACTCGAGCTGCCAGTCGTGGTTCCACTCCCGCTCCTGCGCGAACTCGCCGCCCATGAAGAGGAGCTTCTTGCCGGGATGGGTCCACATGAAGGCGAAATAGGCGCGCAGATTGGCGAATTTCTGCCATTGGTCGCCCGGCATGCGGCCGATCAGCGAGCCCTTGCCGTGGACGACCTCGTCATGGCTGAGCGGCAGGATGAAATTCTCGGAGAACGCATAGATCAGGCCGAAGGTCATCCGGTCGTGATGGTACCTGCGATGAATTGGATCCTGGCTCATATAGTCCAGCGTGTCATGCATCCAACCCATGTTCCACTTGAAGCCGAAGCCCAGGCCACCCGCATAGGCGGGGCGTGACACGCCTGGAAAAGCGGTCGATTCCTCGGCGATCGAGGTGGCGCCGGGATGCGAGCCGAAGAGCGCGATGTTCGTGTCGCGCAGGAACGCGATCGCCTCCAGGTTTTCGTTCCCGCCATGCACGTTGGGGACCCACTCGCCCGGCTGGCGGCTGTAGTCGAGATAGAGCATGGAGGCCACGGCATCCACGCGCAGCGCATCCACGTGGTACTGGTCGAGCCAGAACAGCGCGTTGGCACCCAGGAAATTCGCCACCTCGCGGCGGCCGAAATTATAGATGAGCGTGTTCCAGTCGCGATGGAAGCCAAGCCGCGGATCGGCGTGTTCGTAAAGCGCGGTGCCGTCGAAGCGGGCGAGCCCGTGCGCATCGGACGGGAAATGCGCCGGCACCCAGTCGATGATGACGCCGAGCCCTTCCCGATGACAGCGACCGACGAAACGGGCGAAGTCTTCAGGAGTGCCAAAGCGGCTCGTTGGCGCGTAGAGTCCGACAGGCTGGTATCCCCAGGAACCGGAGAAGGGATGCTCGCTCACCGGCATGCACTCGATATGCGTGAAGCCCATATCCTTCACGTAGGGAATGAGCTGGTCGGCGAGCTCGTCATAGGTAAAATAGCCGCCATCCTCGCGCCTGCGCCATGAACCCAGATGCACCTCGTAAATCGAGATCGGCGCGCTGCGGTCATTGCGCTCCGCGCGGCTTTCCATCCAATCCTTGTCGTCCCAATCCACCTGCGGCAGGCCGTTGACGACGGAGGCCGTGGCAGGCGGCACCTCGGCCCGAAAGCCCACCGGATCGGCCTTGGTGGGCAGAACCTCGCCCTGGCTGCCGATGATCTCGTATTTGTAAAGTTCGCCGAGCTGTACGCCGGGAACGAACATCTCCCACACGCCGAGGCCCGGGTGCACCCGCATCTGGTGGCGCCGTCCGTCCCAGCCGTTGAAATTGCCGACGATGCTGACGCGGCTCGCATTGGGCGCCCAGACGGCGAAGCGCGTGCCGGCGATGCCCTCCAGGGTCATGGGATGAGCGCCCAGCTTTTCATAGAGGCGCTGGTGTCGCCCCTCCCCCATGAGATAGAGGTCGAGCTCTCCGAACGTGCTGGGGAAGCGGTAGGGGTCCTCCTCCTCCCAGGTATCGCTCTCCCGGGTGAAGCGGATCCGGTATCCTGGTACGGTATTCTTTTTCGAGATCAGCCCCTCGAAGAAGCCGCGCGCATGGCGCCGCAGGAGCTTTCCCAGGCTCTTGCCGGTTTCGGGGTCGATCGCCTCCGCCGTCTCCGCTTCGGGCCGCAGCACGCGCAGCACGATGCCAGCAGAACTCCGATGCGGTCCGAGGACCGAAAACGGGTCGCCATGCCTGCCCGCCACGAGCGCGCCGATGGCGTGCGGATCGTCCAGTCTCCAGGGCGCAGTATCCGCCATGAGGTTCATGTGCTCCTCCTTTCGATCAGGTCGAGCACACCCTGCACCGGTATGCCCACCCAATCCGGGCGGTTGGAGAGTTCGTAATTGATCTCGTAGAAACCCTTCTGAAGCAGAAAAAGTTCGAGCAGGGCCTGCCGTGTCCCCGCATTTTCCGGCTGGTTCTGCGCGCCCTCGCACGCCGCGAAATAACCATCGAGGAACTCCGCGCTCATGCGTTCGCGCCACTGGCGCGCGAGCGAACCGCTGTCACGCGCCTGGTCGGGCAGCCGCGCCGCCACCTGGCGCACGGCGGCCCAGGCCGCGTAATCGAAGGAGCGCAGCATGCCGGCAACGTCCCTGAGCGGCGAGCTCTTGCCCCGCCGTTCCTCGAGGCTCCGCCGCGGCTCACCCTCGAAATCGATGATATAGAGGTCCTGTTGCGAGACCAGCACCTGACCCAGATGGTAGTCGCCGTGGATGCGCGACTTCTTGCCGGAAGGCGCGAGCTTCGCGAGCGCACCGAGCCGCCGGTCCACCTCCTGCCTGAGCGACAGAAGCCGCTCGACGCTTTCCTTCACGCCGGCTGGCAGGCGGTCCTTGTTGCGATCGAGCGCCGCGCGGGCGGCCGCAACCTGAGACCGCACATCCTTGACCCAGCCCGAAATGTCTGCACGGCGCACCCGCTCGCAGCGGAAGGCTTCGATGTCGGTTTCGACGGCGAGCGCCGCATGCATTTCGCCGGTCCGCTCGCCAAGCCTCCTCAGAAGGTCCAGAGGATAGAGGAATTGCGAGGTCGCCTCCTCCGCCGGAACCGCCGAAACGACCGGCGGTGCCAGGATCTCGTCCTCGATCTGCCGCTCCAGCGCATGCACGAACACGCTCCAGGCATCACCCTGGTTCTCGACGAAGCCGGACACGCTGGCGAGCACCGTCTTCTCTCCGCCATCCTCCAGTTCCACCGTCCCCAGGAAGGCCGGCGTGTTCTTGAAACCCGCCACTTCGGTCAGGAACCGCGCCACCTCGACTTCCGGCTGGTCGCCGGGCCTCAGGCGGCGGAAGATCTTGAGCAGCGCCTGACGCTCGAAGGCGACCGAAACATTGCTCTGCTCGCCCATCAGCGGCGACGGCGGCTCGGCGAAGCTCATGCCGGCAAGCTGCTTGTTGCCGTAGAAGCGCAGCACGCCGCCCGGCACCTCGATCTCCTGCCGCTCTTGCATCCGCCGCATCAGGTCGGAGGCGAAGCGGTCGTCATAGGAGCCGTCGATGAGCGCACCGAGCTGCGGGCCCTTGCGCACCCGCGCCAGGGTCACGGAGAGCTTCGGAGCACCGAATTGCACGTTCTCCTCGCCCCACAACACCGTAAGCGGCAGCAGATATTGCTGGCTGCCCGACGGGGAGAGCCTGACATCCACGATGGTGAGGAACCCCGCCTCGTCGCCAAGCTTGGCCACCTCGCGGATCGCGGCCGAACGTATCGCCTCGCCCTTGGCGCCGTACCAGCGCTGGCGCTGCATGAACTGCGGCAGCACATCCTGTTCGAGCTGCCGCCGCTCGCGCCCCTCGAGCGCCCGTTCGATGCGTCCTCCCACCACGGGGAGCGTGATGAATTCCGGCAGCGGCTCGGGAACATTGCTGTGCCAGTCCGGCCCCTGCGCCTCGGCGGCGAGCTGAAACCAGAAGGTGCCGTAGCCGGAAAGGGTCAGCATGTAGGGAAGATCGCCGATCGGCGGGAAGGGGGACTGGCTGATCAGTTCCACGGGAACACAGCCGCGGTGCTTCGAAAGATCGAGTTCCACGGCCTGGGGCGAGCGCGAGAGGTTGGCCACGCACAGGATCGTCTCGTTTCCGTCGCTCCGTGTATAGGCAAGGATGCGACGGTTTCTCGGATAGAGCATCGTGAAGTCGCCGCGCCCGAAGGCCGGGTGCTGCTTGCGTACGCCGATCATACGGCGCACCCAGTTGAGCAGCGACGAGGGGTCAGCCTCCTGTGCCTCGGCATTGATGGTCTGGAAGCCGTAGACCGGGTCCATGATCGGCGGCAGGTAGAGCATCTGCGGATTGGCACGCGAGAAGCCGCCATTGCGGTCGGGCGACCACTGCATGGGCGTGCGAACGCCGTCCCGGTCGCCGAGATAGATGTTGTCGCCCATGCCGAGCTCGTCGCCGTAATAGACGACCGGCGTGCCCGGCATGGAGAAGAGAAGAGCGTTCATCAGCTCCATCTTGCGCCGGTCGTTCTGCATCAATGGCGCCAGCCTGCGCCGGATGCCGAGATTGATGCGCGCCCGCACATCCTCGGCATAGGTGTGCCACAGATAGTCGCGCTCTCGGTCGGTCACCATTTCCAGCGTCAGCTCGTCATGGTTTCTGAGGAAGATGGCCCACTGGCAGGATTCGGGGATTTCCGGCGTCTGCCGCATGATGTCCGAGATCGGATGCCGGTCTTCCTGGGCCAGCGCCATGAAGATGCGCGGCATCAGCGGGAAGTGGAACGCCATATGGCACTCGTCGCCCTCGCCGAAATAGGGCCGCGTGTCTTCCGGCCACTGGTTGGCTTCGGCAAGCAGCATCCGGTCGGGATACTTCTCGTCCAGCGCCCGCCGGATCCTCCTCAGGATCTCGTGCGTCTCGGGCAGGTTCTCGTTGTTCGTGCCGTCACGCTCGACGAGATAGGGGATGGCATCGAGGCGGAGCCCGTCCACGCCCATGTCGAGCCAATAATGCATGGTCTTGACGACCTCTTCGAGGACGCGGGGATTGTCGAAATTGAGGTCGGGCTGGTGGGAGTAGAAGCGGTGCCAGAAGAACTGGCCGGCCACCGGGTCCCAGGTCCAGTTGGACTTCTCGGTATCGAGGAAAATGATGCGCGTCTCAGGGTAGCGCTCGTCGTCGTCGTTCCAGACATAGAACTTCCGCGCCGCCGAACCCTTCTTCGCATGGCGCGCCCGCTGGAACCAGGGATGCTGGTCGGAGGTGTGGTTGATGACGAGTTCCGTGATCACCCGGATCCCGCGCCGGTGCGCCTCCGCCACGAAGCGGCGGAAATCGCGCATCGTGCCGTAGGAAGGATTGATCGAGCGGTAGTCGGCAATGTCGTAGCCGTCGTCCCTGAGCGGCGATGGATAGAAGGGAAGCAGCCAGATCGTGTTCACGCCCAGGCGTTCCACATAGTCAAGCCGCTGCATCAGGCCATTGAAATCGCCGATGCCGTCGCCGTTCGAATCCTGGAAGGCCTTGATGTGGAGCTGGTAGATGACGGCGTCCTTGTACCAGTCGGTCGCCCGGATGTCGCTTGCAGGCGTGGCCTGCAGCGCCTCGTCCTCGCGTGGGGTCGCGACGTCCGAAGCAAGCTTTTCCATCGTGTTCATCGGCGCCCCCCCGGAGGTGTGAGCCGCCAGGCCATGTATGGGCGCTGGTGCGGATCGAGAAACATGTGCTGGACCTTGCCGGTCCAGGTGAAGGGCTGACCGGTGACGAGGTCTTCCGCCTCGATCATGGCATCGTCCGGTAGCCCGAACTCCCACAGCGGCACCTCGAAATGGGCGCCTTGGGCGTTGTGCGGATCGAGATTGACGGCGAGGAGCAGGAAGTTGGACAGGTCGTCCGTGTGCTTGCCGTAATAGAGGATGTTGTCGTTCCAGGCGTTGTAGAAATTCAGGTTCGTAAATTGCTGCAGCGCCGGGTTTTCCCGCCGCAGCCGGTTCACGAACATGATGTCGGCCTTGATGTTCCCGGGCCGGTCCCAGTCCCAGGCGCGGATTTCGTATTTCTCGGAATTGAGATACTCCTCCTTGCCCGGCATGGCAGCGGCCTCGCACAGCTCGAAGCCGCTATAGACGCCGTAATTCGTGCCGAGCGTGGCGGCGAGGACCAGCCGCACCTGGAAACCCGGCCGCCCGCTCGTCTGCAGGTAGTGGGGATTGATGTCCGGCGTGTTTGCGAAGAAGTTCGGCCGCATGTAGTGCCGGCACTCCTCCTGCGTGAGCTCGGTCAGATATTCCGCGAGCTCCCATTTGGCGTTGCGCCAGGTGAAATAGGAATAGGACTGGTTGAAGCCCACCTTGCCGAGCCGCTTCATCATCTTCGGCCGCGTGAAGGCTTCCGCCAGGAAGATCACGCCGGGGTCGACCTGCCGCACCTCCTCGATCAGCCATTCCCAGAAGGGCAGCGGCTTGGTGTGCGGATTGTCCACGCGGAAGATGCGCACGCCCTTTTCCAGCCAGAAGAGCACGATGTCGCGCAGCGCGTACCAGAGGCCGGGGATCGCATCGCGGTAGAAATGGACGTTGACGATGTCCTCGTATTTCTTGGGCGGGTTCTCCGCGAATTTGATGGTGCCGTCCGGCCGCCAGTCGAACCATTCGGGATGCTCCCTGATCCAGGGATGGTCCGGCGAGCACTGGATGGCGAAGTCCAGCGCGATCTCCAGCCCGTGCTCGCGCGCGGCCTCCACCAGCCGGGCGAAGTCCTCGAAATCGCCGAGTTCGGGATGGATCGCATCGTGCCCGCCCTCTTCCGAGCCGATCGCATAGGGGCTGCCGGGATCCTCCGGGCCCGCCGTCAGGCTGTTGTTGCGGCCCTTCCGGTTGGTGCGGCCGATCGGGTGGATCGGCGGGAAATAAAGCACGTCGAAGCCGAGATCGCGCACATAGGAAAGCCGCGCGATCACATCGTCGAACGTACCGTGCCTCTCCGTGCTGCCGGACTGCGACCGCGGCATCAGCTCATACCAGGCGGAAAACCCCGCCTTCTCACGATCCACGAAGACGGGAAAGGCGATGTCCGTTTCGGTGAGGTTCACACGAAGGCCGAGCCGTCGCATGAGCACCGCCATGTCGTCGCTCATCAGCACGGCGAGCGCGTCGCCTTCGGAGGAAGAGGACGTCACCTCCGCGAGCAGCGCCCTGAGCGCCGAGCGGTCGTCCGGCTCTCCACCGCCATTGTGTGCGGCAAGCACCTGTTCGACGAGAAGCCGGCCCTCCTGGAGCTCGAGGGAGATCTCCTGCCCCGCTTCGTGCTTCTTTGTCGTGTCCATCCGCCATGTGGCGAAGAGATCGCGCCAGGACGCGATCCTGAACTCGTGATGGCCGACCTCCTCGAAGACGATCGTGGCGCGCCAGCGGTCGTTCAGGACGTGCCGTAAGGGGGTCTCTTTCCACGCCTTCTCCCCACGTCTGCGATGCAGGACGGCGGCCGCTATCACTTCATGGCCGTCGCAGAAGACATCGGCCTCGATCCTGAAATGCTCGCCGACAATCGTTTTTGCGGCAAACCGGCCCCCGTCGATTGCGGGTTCGACGGCCTCGATGGCGATGCGGCTTGCGGCAAGCTTCTGAAGGAGCGTCTGGCCGGGACGGTCCATGTTCCTAGAAATCTCTCATCCGAATTCCCCTCCGAAAGCCAACGCCGGGCTTGCGCTCTGGTTCCGTTGCGGAAAAGGAGGGAAGGGGAATATTTTGCCTCCGGCCGGTGCCTGGGGTATGGGGCCGGCATCACGGGAACATCACCGGCATGGCCTTTGCGACACCACACTCACCGGCAGGCGCGTCTTCCGCACCGATGCAGCGTTCACGCGGTGCCGGCAAGGTGGCGACGCAATCGCGCAACGGCCGGACCCGCCTCGTGACCCTCTATCAGGAAGGCTGCTGCAAGATCCGCCTGCCGCGCACCCACGGCGCAGCTCTTGAAGCGGTGCTGATCAACACATCAGGCGGGCTCACCGGCGGCGACCGGATCGAATGGCAAGCCGCGGCCTCGCCCGGCTCGAAGCTGGTGCTGACGACGCAGGCGTGCGAGCGCATCTACCGCTCGACCGGAGAGGACGCCCTAATCGCCACCTCCCTCGAAGTGGGCAGCGGAGCGCATCTCGACTGGCTGCCGCAGGAGACCATCCTGTTCGAGGAAAGCAGGCTTCACCGCACGCTGCGGGTCGACCTCGATGGAGACGCGACCTTCACCGCCGTCGAAGCCGTGCTCCTCGGCCGCGAGGCCATGGGCGAGACCGCCCGTAGCGCCCGCTTGAGGGACAGCTGGCGCATCTACCGCGACGGCAAACTGGTCCATGCGGAGGAAACACGCCTCACGGGCTGGGATTTCGAGCGCGAGGGCCTTTCCCTGCTTTCCGGCCACAACGCCTTCGCGACGGTGCTCGCCATAACACCGGATGCTGCGGAAAAGCTGGAGGCACTGCGGGGGATCCTCGACCCCTCCGTGCAGGCCGCCGCGAGCGCAATTGGCGAGCGTCTGGTCTTGCGCATTCTCGCGCCTTCGGGTCTTATGTTGCGGCGCACCATAATGCCAGCCATAGCGCTTCTGTCCGGCGCGGGGTCGTTGCCCCGGCTCTGGACGACCTGAAGGGGACACGACACGCATGAATCTCACGCCTCGCGAAAAGGACAAGCTGCTGATCGCCATGGCCGCGATGGTCGCCCGCAGGAGGCTCGAACGCGGTGTCAAGCTCAACCATCCCGAGGCGATCGCCCTGATCACCGATTTCGTGGTGGAGGGCGCGCGTGATGGCCGGCCGGTCGCCGACCTGATGGAGGCGGGCGCCCATGTGATCTCCCGCGACCAGGTGATGGAAGGCGTGGCCGAGATGATCCACGACATCCAGGTGGAAGCGACCTTCCCCGACGGCACCAAGCTCGTCACCGTTCACGAACCGATCCGATAACAAGAAATCCGAGGGGCCTACATGCTCAACCGTCTCGCCTTCGCCGCCGCCGCGTTCTTCGCCGCCACGGCGCCCGCCTTCGCGCATCTCGATCCCGCCGCGCATGGCTCCTTCATGGCCGGCTTCTCGCATCCGCTCTTCGGCCTCGACCATATCCTGGTGATGGTGGCGGTAGGCTTGTGGGCGGCGACGCTGGGCGGACGCGCGATGGGGCTGGTCCCGGCGGCCTTCGTCGGCACGATGATCCTGGGCTTTGCCGCAGCCCTTTTCGGCGCGCCGCTGCCCTTCGTGGAGCCGGTGATCCTGGCCTCGATCGTCTTCATCGGCATCATGATGGCGCTGGCGCTCCCGCTGCCCGCGGCGGGCATGATGGGCATCGTCGCCTTCTTTGCCTTCTTCCACGGCCACGCCCATGGCGGCGAGCTCGGTGCTGCCGGGGCTGCCCGATTCGCTGTCGGATTCGCCGTCACCACCGCGCTCCTGCACGCCGCGGGCATCGCGCTCGGCCTCGCCTTCGGCCGGTGGCAGAAGGAGAATGAAGCCTTCACCCGCACCGCCGGGGCAGCCACGGCGCTCGCCGGCCTCTGGCTCGCCTTCGCCGGCTGATGGAGCGGAAATCATGATTCCCGGCGAAGTCATCACGCAGCCCGGCGAGATCGAGATCAATGCCGGCGCACCCCAGGTGGTGCTCGAGGTCAGCAACACCGGCGACCGGCCGATCCAGGTCGGCTCGCACTACCATTTCTACGAGACGAACGGCGCGCTTTCCTTCGACCGCGAGAAGGCGCGCGGCATGCGGCTCGATATCGCCGCGGGCACGGCCGTCCGCTTCGAGCCCGGCCAGACGCGCGAGGTGCGGCTGGTGCCGCTCTCCGGCGCGCGGAAGGTCTACGGCTTCCAGCAGAAAATCATGGGGGCGCTCTGATGCCGGCAAAAATCTCCCGCGCCGCCTATGCGGACATGTACGGCCCCACCACCGGCGACAGGGTGCGGCTTGCCGACACGGAGCTCTTCATCGAGGTCGAGAAGGACCTCACCGCCTATGGCGAGGAGGTGAAGTTCGGCGGCGGCAAGGTGATCCGCGACGGCATGGGCCAGAGCCAGGCTTCGCGCGCCGACGGCGCCGTGGATACCGTCATCACCAATGCCCTGATTGTCGACGTCACCGGCATCTACAAGGCCGATGTCGGCTTGCGCGACGGCCGCATCGCGACGATCGGCAAGGCGGGCAATCCGGACACGCAGCCCGGCGTCAACATCGTCATCGGTCCGGGCACCGAGGTGATCGCCGGCGAGGGCAAGATCCTGACCGCCGGCGGCTTCGACGCGCATATCCACTTCATCTGCCCGCAGCAGATCGAGGAAGCGCTGATGTCGGGCCTCACCACCATGCTGGGCGGCGGCACCGGCCCGGCGCATGGCACGCTCGCCACCACCTGCACGCCCGGCAGCTTCCATATCGGCCGTATGATCCAGTCCTTCGATGCCTTTCCGATGAATATCGGCCTCGCCGGCAAGGGCAACGCCTCGCTGCCGGCCCCGCTGGTCGAAATGATCAAGGCCGGCGCCTGCGCGCTGAAGCTGCACGAGGACTGGGGCACCACGCCGGCCACCATTGACAACTGCCTTTCCATAGCCGACGACTACGACGTGCAGGTGATGATTCACACCGACACGCTTAACGAGAGCGGCTTCGTGGAGGACACAATCGACGCCTTCAAGGGCGGCACCATCCATGCGTTCCACACGGAAGGTGCGGGCGGCGGGCATGCGCCGGATATCATCAAGGTCGCGGGGTTGCCGAACGTCATCCCCTCCTCCACGAATCCCACGCGCCCCTACACGGTGAACACCATCGCCGAGCATCTCGACATGCTCATGGTCTGCCACCATCTGGACGCCTCGATCCCCGAGGACGTGGCTTTTGCCGAAAGCCGCATCCGCAAAGAGACGATCGCCGCGGAAGACATCCTTCACGACCTCGGCGCCTTCTCCATCATCGCATCCGACAGCCAGGCCATGGGCAGGGTGGGCGAGGTGATCATCCGCACCTGGCAGACGGCCGACAAGATGAAGCGGCAGCGCGGACGCCTGCCCGAGGAGATCGGCGACAACGACAATTTCCGCGTGCGCCGCTATATCGCCAAATACACGATCAACCCGGCGATCGCGCAGGGCGTGTCGAAGCACATCGGGTCGGTCGAAGTGGGAAAACGCGCCGACCTCGTGCTCTGGAACCCCGCCTTCTTCGGCGTGAAGCCAGAGATGGTGCTCTTGGGCGGCACCATCGCGGCGGCCCCGATGGGGGATCCCAACGCCTCCATCCCAACGCCGCAGCCCATGCATTACCGGCCGATGTTCGGCGCCTACGGAAAGGCGATCGCAGCGTCCTCGGTGACATTCGTCTCCGAGGCGGCATTGGCCGACGGCCTGCAGGAGAAGCTGGGCGTGGAAAAAGGCATGTTGGCAGTCGAGAACACGCGCGGGCGCATCGGCAAGAAGGCGATGCTGCTCAACGATGCCACGCCGCATATCGAGGTGGATCCCGAGACCTACGAGGTGCGCGCCGACGGCGAGTTGCTCACCTGCGAGCCGGCCACAGTGCTGCCCATGGCACAACGCTATTTCCTGTTCTGAACGGACTTCCCCGGAGAGCGCTTGATCGTCGCGCCCGTGAATTCATCCCGGACCTGCGCGAGAAGTGCTTCGACCTGAGCGGACGCCGGAAAGGTTCGCGCTTCTTGACGGCTTCGAAGAGGCCGACGTGAGGCGGCATGTCTGCGGGAATGACTTGATCCTTTACCGCGTGAAAGAATCGGCGTGGAAATCCTTCGCATCTTCCACGGTGCCATGGACTGTGAAAGAGTGCTCGGCGAGGATGTCCATCTGAGCGACAATCCGCATTAGGGGCTTATCCATGATCGCCTGGTCCATTTTCCTCCCCGCCTGTTTCGCGCTCAATTGCGCGCCGGGGCCGAACAACCTGCTCGCGTTCTCGAACGGCGCGCGGCTCGGCTTCTTGCCTGCAATGGTCGGCGGGCTCGGCCGGATGCCCGCCTTCGCTCTGCTCATCCTCATCACCGTGGTGGGACTTGGCGCAGTGCTTGCCACCTCGGCAATCGCCTTTACGATCATCAAGATCGTAGGCGCCATCTACCTCGTCTATGTCGGCATCCAGTTCTGGCGCAAGGCCAGGGCGCTGGCCGAAGCGCAATCGCAGGATTTGGCACTCAAGACGCTGATGCGCCGCGATTTTCTGATAGCGATCAGCAATCCCAAGGCGATCGCCGTCTTCACGGCGTTCTTCCCGCAGTTCATCGACGCGTCGGCTCCCGCCTGGCGTCAGCTTGCGGCCATGGGCGGTGTGTTCCTCCTGCTCGAGATCGCAGCCGTGCTGCTCTACGTGCTTGCGGGCACGCTGCTGGGCAAGGCGCTCACATCCGGCCGCGTCTTTGTGAATCTCAACCGGCTGGTGGGCGGCGTGCTCGTCGCCTCGGGCGTCTCCATGGCGCTTTCCCGGCACTGATCGGCGGTCTCCGGGCGGGCGGCGATGGAACACCATCTCACGAACGCGGAGATCTTCCCGCATATCCGCATCTCATGGCGCTGATCATCGGCATGGGCATCACGCGTCTGCTGGCCGGCGTGGCCCGTTTCGTGCAGCACCCCTCGCGAAGCAGCCTTTCTATCATCCACCTCGCCTGGGTCGGTACCACGCTTTTGATGCTGGTGCATTTCTGGTGGTGGGAAGTAGCGCTCTACGATATCGGCCGCTGGTCCTTCGGGGTTTTCTTCTTCCTCATCGTCTACACGATCGTTCTCTTCCTGATGAGCGCCCTTCTGTTCCCCGACGACATCAAGGAGTACAAGAACTACGAGGACTTCTTCCTCGACCGCCGCAAGTGGTTCTTCGGCCTGCTCGCCTCCACGCTCGTGCTCGATGTTATTGACACCTACGTCAAGGGCGAACAGCATTTCGATGAATACCGGATCGAACTTCTCGTCAGCACGCCGATCTTCTTCACACTCTGCGTTCTGGCGATGTGGACCGCCAGCCGCGCGTTTCATCTGGCCGTCGTGGGGCTTAACATGATCTATGAGGCTGTCTGGATCGCAACGCTCTTCAACATCCCCGACTGACCGAACGGAGACTTCTGTAACCCATGCCCCGTGCCATCTCGCACCTTCACGCCGAACAGTTCGACGGACAGTCGTCGGACACGATCGTTCTTGCCCACGACGAACGGCATCTGCGCCGGAAACTTCTGAAATCGGCGAACGGCATGGAACTGCTCGTGGATTTTCCGCAGGCAGTGGCGCTCGGCCACGGCGACGCGCTCGTACTGGAAGACGGCAGCCTCGTACGGATCGCCGCCGCCGACGAGCCGCTCTACGAGGTGACCGCACGCGACCGCACGCATCTGGCGAAGCTCTGCTGGCACCTGGGCAACCGGCATCTGCCGGCACAGATCGAAGAAGAGCGGATCCTGATCGGGCGCGACCACGTCATCCGCGACATGCTCCTGAGCCTCGGCGCCACGATACGGGAGATCTCGGCGCCCTTCTCGCCCGAACGCGGAGCCTATCACAGCCACGGCGGACACGGCCATCACCACGACCATGGCCGCCACCATCACCATGACTGAGGCGCAGGCGCTGCAGCGCCTGCTTGCCTGGGCGTCGCCGGCCTTCCCCATCGGCGCCTTCGCCTATTCGGCTGGGCAGGAAACGGCCATCGCGCAGCATCGCGTCAGGGATTCGCAGACCGCGGAGAACTGGATCAAGGGAAATCTCCAGAGCGGTGCGGCTCGCAACGATGCCATTCTGGCCGTCGCGGCATCGCGGGAGCAGGGGAATGCCGATGCGCTCGGCAAGCTTGCCGATCTCTGCCTCGCGCTGACGCCGGCGCGCGAGCGTCACGACGAAATGCTGGTCACGGGGGATGCTTTTGTTGCCGCCGCCCGCGCCTGGCCGGACCCGGTGCATCGGCGCCTCCCCTCTCCCTGCCCCTATCCGGTGGCATTCGGTGCGATAGCCGGCGCGGCGGGCATTGCGGCGGAGGCGATGCTCGTCGCCTTCCTCACTGCCTATGTGCAGGCGCAGATTTCGGTCGCCATCCGGTTGATCCCGATCGGCCAGACGGAAGGCCTGGCGATCCTTGCAGCCCTTGAGCCCCTGATCGCCGAGACGGCTTCCTCGCTCGCCCGTGCCACGCTCGACGAACTCGGCTCCATCGCCTACGCTGCGGATATCGCGGCCATCGCGCACGAGATGCTCCCCACGAGGATTTTCCGCTCATGAGATCTGAACCGCTTCACATCGACCGGAGGCATGCATGAAATCGTCGAACGGCCCGTTGAGGATCGGCATCGGCGGCCCAGTGGGCTCAGGCAAGACCACGCTTTGCGAGGTCCTGCTCAAATCCATGCGCGACCGCTATTCCATGGCCGTCGTCACCAACGACATCTACACCAAGGAGGACGCGCTCATCCTCGCGCGGCTGCAGGCGATCTCGGAGGACCGCATCGTGGGCGTCGAGACCGGCGGCTGCCCGCACACGGCGATCCGCGAGGATGCCTCGCTCAATCTTGCGGCCATTGCCGACCTGAACCGCCGCTTCCCCGATCTGGACGTGGTCCTCATCGAGAGCGGCGGCGACAATCTGGCCGCCACCTTCTCGCCGGATCTCGCCGATCTTACGCTTTATGTGATTTCCGTGGCTCAGGGCGAGAAGGTCCCGCGCAAGGGCGGTCCCGCCATCACCCGTTCCGACCTTCTCATCATCAACAAGACGGACCTTGCGCCCCATGTCGGCGCCGATCTCGACGTGATGCGGGCAGACACCGAAAAGGTGCGCGAAGGCCGGCCCTATGTGATGACCGACCTTTCGCGCCGGACGGGTCTGGACGAGATCGTCGCTTTCATCGAGAAGGTGGGTGGACTGGCCGTTCCGGCCTAGCATTCGGCTCGCCGGCCCGTGTCTGTGAGCTGCCGATAAAGATCGAGATAGCGCCGTTCCATGGTCTCCGGGGAAAAGCGCTCCCGAGCCGCCGCCCGGCAGGCAGCCGGATCCAGCGATGGTGCAGCCGAAACAGCCTGCGCCATCTCCAGCACGTCATCGACGATGAAGCCCGTCCGGCCGTCCTCGATCACTTCCGGCAGCGCTCCCTTGGCAAAGGCGATCACCGGCGTGCCACAGGCAAGCGCCTCGATGGCCGTGAGCGAGCTCGTCTCGGCCACCAGGCTCGGCACGATCACGCATCGTGCGGAAGCGAGCAGCCGCCGTTTCCGATCGAAGTCCAGCGGGCCGAGGAACTTCCTGCGGGAGTCCAGTAGCTGCGCCACCTCCTCCCTGAAATAGCGCTGATGCGCTTCATAGGGAAAAATCTGCCCGCCGATCAAAAGCGGCACGTCGACGAGCCGGCAGGCCTGGAGCGCAAGATGAATCCCCTTTTCCGGGCAGATGCGGCTGAGCAGCAGCGCATGGTCGCGCTTGCGCTGCCGCGTCTCGAACAACGCCTGCGGAGCTCCATTCGGAACCGGTGGAAGCAGGGATGCGCCGTCCGGTGCCGTGCGGTGCTGCGCCTCGGAGACGCAGTGCAGCCAGAGATTCGGGCGGCGCTGAAAGATCCAACCGGGATACCAGTCGAGAGGCAGATGCAAGGTCGCAAGGGTGGGGATACCCTCCGGCAGGTATTCATGGAAATCGATGCCGTGCAGATGCACCAGGTCCACACGCTCCTGCGTCAGAACCCAGGCGATCAGCCGGCGCATCTGCGCCCATCTCTCCTGCCGGACGACATCATCGATCGGACCTCGTCCCGACGGCAGCGTTATCAGCCGACCGGCCGTCTCCGATCCCTTGCAGGCGATGATAATCGAGTGATGGCCGTTGCGCACCAGCGCCCGGTCGAGCGCCGAAAGCACCTGCTCTGCACCGCCCACCACATCGGGCCCGACCGGCGCGAAGGGATACGCGACGCTGAGGACCGTCAGAGCCATTTGGGGAGGTCGAGCTCCCGGCTTGCCTTCTCGACCAGATCCGCCCAGTCCGAAGGGCGAAGCCCCCAGTTGAACTGGGCGTAGAATACGTTGCCGTTGTTGGGCAGTTCCCGGAAATCGCAAGGCGCCGCCAACCGGAAGCGCTCCGTCTTCGTGATGAAGGGAGCCAGAACGAATTGCTGGGTCGCATGGGCGGCGAGCATCCGCCGTTTCAATTCCACCGTCTCGTTGTCGAGTGCGATCGCGTATTCGACCTGATCACCCGGAATGAATTCCTGGAACGCCCTTTGGTCCTGCTTCATCCGATAGAGCGGGAACTCATAGACCACCGGCAGCGGAAGTCCGCGCCGGCCCGCCAGATGGATGGCGGCCCGCACCGCGAAGGCCGTCGAGTCATGGTCGGGGTGCCCGCCTTCGAAGGCATGCGTGAGAACGGTGGCGATCCGGAATTCGGAGAAGAGTTCGGCGAGCCGCGAAGCGATCTCGGCGAGCCGGTATGCCGCCGACTGGTCGGGAACGCCGATCAGGTGGCACGCCTCGGGTTTCACCCCCGCCATGGCGACCGCGGTTTCCAGCTCCCGGCGCCGGGCCGCCGCATAATCCTCCCGCCGGGAAAAGCCGTTGACTTGCGCGTCTTTCATGTTGGCGGGCGCACCGTCCGTCACATGCACGATGCGCACACCCTCCATCCGGGCGAGTTGCCCGCCGATGGCGATCGTCTCGTCGTCAGGATGCGCAACCACCACCACGGTGTCGTGGCAATCGAAGGAGCCCGCCTCGGGCGAGCAGACCGCCTCCAGCAAGGATCCGGCGGGCAGGTAAAGCTCCTCCTCGCCCAGGCATGTCATGCCGGTCATGCCGCGCCCCTGATCTGGTTCCGGTTCCGCCCCGCATAACGCTCGATCATGGAGCCGCAGAAATCGGCAAACTCCTGCGGCACCTGTGGAGCGCTGGTGTGGTGGGGCGCGATGCCGCGATGCTCCGGCGTGAAGCAGAAAGTGACCGTCACGTCGAAATCGGCGAGCGCCTCCATCTGCCGGTCGAACCAGTCGAGCGCGCCGGGGCGGAAGCTGTCGGCCCAGGAAAGGCCCGTGCGCAGATATTTGACACCGAGCCGCTTCATCCAGGTGACCGCCTCGTCGAGCCGCGGATCCTCGAAATGGAACCACTGGCAAAGGCCGAGCTCCGGCGTGTGTTCGGCGAATTTTTCCAGTGCCGGCTTCGGCGTCCCGTCTTCTCGTATGAGCCCCATATAGAAGTGGCGGTAGTAGGAAGACCCCTCCGCCTCCCTATGCCTCGTGGTGGCGCCCCAGGCCTGCGGCAAGTCGAAGAGGCTGTACCACTGGATGCGCGGCGAGCGGCCCTTGAGCAGCTCCGCGGTGCGATCAAGACCCCAGAGCTGCACCTCCTCCGCACCGAAAGTGGAGACCCCCACCTCGCTCACCCAGACGGGCAGATGCGTGAGTGCCTGGATTTCGGCCAGCTTCTGCGGCCATTCATGGATCTGCCACAGGTTCCAGTCGAGCGGGAAGCCATGCACGGCGATTGCATCGAGGTGATCGAGCACGCCCTTGCCCTGCAGGTTCTGGATGAACAGAGGGTCGATCGGCGAAATGCCGCCGAGCACGCGGACGACATCGGGATTGACGCTGCCGATCGCGTCGGCCGCGCCGATGGCCATCTCGGCGAACAGCGCCCATTCGGGATCGATTTCCGGATCCCAGTGGGATTTGTTGTTCGGCTCGTTCCAGATCATCGCGGCTTCGATCATCAGTCAGACCCCTCGTTCGACTTGCTTGAAGGACATTACGAGTTCGCGCCGGTGGGCGAGAAGCTGGCGCCCCGCGGGAGCGCCTGCCGTGACATGGATGCCGGGAGCCGGCGCATCCCGCTCGGCATTGGCGTGCCTCAGAAGATCGTTGGCGGCGCGGTAGCCTTCGAGCGTGCCCACGTCCACATAGGCGTGACCGGCTTTGACGCCTTGCGCGCTGCCGCCTTTCGCCAGATAGGCGTTGACCAGCGTGCCCATATATTCGTCCGCACACTCCCGTTCGAGCCAGAGCGCCCGGAGTTCATGGAGGATGCGGCCCGACATCTTGAAGCCGCCCCAGACCCATTTGGTCGAGGGGTGCGCCTGCTTCACCTGGATTTCGCGGACATTGCCCGCGTCATCCGTCTCCACGGCGTCGAACGCCGACGGGTTCTCCACCGGAAACAGCAGGAACGACAGCGCTCCATCCGGCAAGGCCTGATAGCCGTCGGCGGGCATCCAGATCGTGTCCGGCAGGCCCACCAGCAGGTGCTCGTCCGGCGCGACCAGCGGCGCCACCCGGAAAATGGCGTCGCACAGACCGCTCGCCTCCGGCTGCACCACATAGGCGATGGAGGCGTCGCCGTAGTTCCCGCCGTAATATTCGAGGATATCGGATTTTCCGGGCGCGATGACGAAGCAGAGCTTGTCCGCACCGCCCGCGATCATGCGCTCACACAAATATTCACTGACGGCGCAGGGACGTTCGGCGCCGTCGGTAAGGCAGCTGCCGACGGGCAGAAGCTCCTTCGAGAAGGCGAGAGGCTGGATACGGCTTCCGCAACCTGCTGCCGGAATGATTCCCCACATGGACGGCTCCTTCACGCCTGCAGCGCCGGCTCGCCGGCGGCGGCAGATTTCAAATCCTCGAGGATGGCTTCGAGTTCGATGGCGCGGTGCTCCGAGGTATGGCACGAAAGCACCCGGTCCCGGGCAGCTTCCGCAATCCGGCGGAGCTCCGCGTCGCCAAGATCGAGGGCGGCGATGACGTCGTCAGACTCGACCGCGACCAGGATCTCATGCCCGGGCTCGAAGAACGTATCGAGACCTTGCCACCGGTCGGAGACGATGGGCACGCAGCAAGCGGCGGCCTCGAACAGGCGCCCCGGAGGGCACCAGCCCATCCTGGCCATCGCCCGCCGCGTGACGTTCAGCGTCAGCCGCGAGGAGGAGTAGAAGGCAGGATGCTCCTCCGGGGGCAGATGCCGGACGAAGAAAACGTTTTCGCCCCACGGGAAATCCTGCGGATACTGCGCCCCCGCGATGACGAAGCGCAGGGCGGGACGCTGGCGCGCCGGCTCGAGCAGAAAGGCGGAAACGCCCGCTTGCCGGTCCTCCGCATAGGTACCGATATAGGAAAGGTCGGCTCCGTAGTGCGCCGCCGGGGCGGTGGGCCGATGCACGCAAGGGTCCACATGGCCGTAGAGTGGCGCCACGATGCGCGCACCGAGCCTCGATTTCAAGGCATCCAGCGCTTCGCCGCCGGTATAGCTCAGCACCAGGTCGAAATCGGCGAGACCTCGGGGACCGATATAGGTGGTTGCCTCTCCGCGATCGAGCGCGGAGAGCGTCACCGGCGTGTCGAGATCGTAGAACACGCGGATCGGGCGATGCGCGGACAACACCAGGTCGGAGGCGGCAATTCCGTCCGGGCAGTAGGACGAGACGAGCGCCACATCCGCGTCGGCGAGATGCCGGCGCGCAGCCGGCAGTGCCTCCTCCCAATCGCCGTAGAGGATCAACTCGCCATTTTCGATCTCGTAGAGATCGCGCGCACCCGCATAATAGGGAAGGTCGCGTTCGAAGAACACCACCGTCCAGCCGCGCCGCCCGAGCGCCCGGACGAGCCCGCGCCAGAGCGTCGCGTGGCCGTTTCCCCAGGACGAGCTGATGCTGAGCCCGAAGACGACAAGCTTCATGCAAAGGCCCCCACGTTGAGACGCGCGGGCTGGAGATTGCGCGTCACCAGCCTTGCGCCGTCACTGTCGAAGGAAAGCGTTGTGACCGAGGCCGGCGCGATCTCGAACTCGTGCACGCTCCGGAAGGGTGTGCCCAGTGTGCGGCAGAGCGCGGCCTTTATGACGTCGCTGTGGCTGACGAGCGCGAATCCCTGGCCCGGAAAGTCGGCATGCAGCCGATGCATGAAGCCGGTCATCCTGGCGCTGGCCCTTTCCATCGTGTCTCCCGCCGGGGTTGCCGCAGTGTCGCGCTCCTCGTTCCAGCGCCGCCAGGCACGGTCCTCGCCGAGTTCCTCGAAGCCCTTTCCCGACCAGTCGCCGAAATCGATCTCGTCGAGTTCCGGCGCCACCTCGTAGGGAGTATTCGTCTCCCGTCCGACGATCTCGGCCGTCTGCTGCGCGCGCAGCCGCGGGCTGGTGTAGATCGCATCGGGCTTCCGGCCGGCCAGGTATCGCCCGAGAGCGAGCGCCTCTTCCCGCCCCGCGGGCGTGAGCGGCGCGCCCGAAAGCCTGCCCGTGAGAACCGTGCCGACATGGCCATGCGAAGCGTGGCGCAAGAGATGGAACAAGGTGTTCACTGCTTGAGACCGGTCGCTATCTCTTCATCCCCGGAGATGAACTGCAACGTCCGGAGCCGCGCCTCGGCGTCCGTGAACTGCTGCGGAGGGGACTTCATGAAATAGCTTGAAGGCCCGATGAGGGCCCCCGATTCTCCCCGGTCCATCGCGAGCTTGGCGCAACGCACCGCATCGATCACGACACCCGCGCTGTTGGGAGAATCCCAAACTTCGAGCTTCAGCTCGCAATTGATGGGAACACCCCCGAATGTGGTGCCCTCCATGCGGATATAGGCCCATTTGCGGTCGGAGAGCCAGGGGACGTGATCGCTCGGCCCCACATGGATGTTCTCCTTCTCCATGGGTACGCCGAGCTGGCTCGTGACGGCCTGCGTCTTGGAGATCTTCTTGGATTCCAGCCGCTCGCGTTCCAGCATGTTCTGGAAATCCGTATTGCCTCCGAAATTGAGCTGGTAGGTGCGGTCGAGCCGCACGCCGCGGTCGCGAAAGAGGTTCGTCAGCACCCGATGCACAATCGTCGCCCCGAACTGGCTCTTGATGTCGTCGCCGATGATCGGAAGCCCGCGCTCCTCGAACTTCTTGCGCCATTCCGGCCGTGAAGCGATGAAGACCGGCATGCAGTTCACGAAGGCACAGCCCGCTTTGAGCGCCTCCTCGGCATAGAACAGCGCCGCCTGCTCCGAGCCGACCGGAAGGTAGGAGACGAGCACGTCCGTCCTGCTTTCGCTGAGGACGGCCGCGACATCGGCGTCCGGCTCGTCGGATTCCTCGATCTCTTCGGCGAGATATTTACCGATACCGTCGAGCGTCCTGCCGCGCGAGACGGTCACGCCCGTCGGCTCCACATCGGCGAAGCGGATGGTGTTGTTCGGTTGGGCGAAGATCGCCTCGGCGACGTCGCGCCCCACCTTGGATGCATTCACGTCGAATGCGGAGCTGATGACGATGTCGTCTATCAGATAGCCGCCGACATCGGGATTCATGATCCCGGGAATGGGATTGTTGGATCGCACGCCACGGTAATGCGCGAGCCCCTGCACGAAGGAGGATGCGCAGTTGCCAACGCCGACAATACCCACGCGCACTTGAGCACCATGCATAGTCTCGTCTCCGTTTTCTCGGGAAGGAAGCGGTCGATGAGGCGACGCGGGCAGTGTCGCAATCCTGCTCCCTCCGGCTAGATTGAAACAGGCGCGACGCGATTTTGTTCCAGAGTAGGATTGCTTGCCCGGCTAACGGCATCGCCCGCGCGAGGCCGGACACCGTCACAATTCCTTGAGATCCTTGGCCATCAGACAGCGCCCTTCGCCGCGTTCCCCCGCCCTCCGCCAGCCCAGGCGCTCATAGAAGGTGGTGAGGTCGTCTTCCGTTTCAAGCTCGGCGCGCCTGCAGCCGCGGCGACGGGCCGCCCGCTCGGCGGCGCGGATCATGCGCGACCCGATCCCGGCGCCCTGCAGGGGGAAAAAGGTGCGTACAGCCCAGAAATAGGCGACATTGTCCTTACGGGTGAAATCCACCCATACCTGCGCGATCGGAAAGCCGCTGGAGACGGCAAGCAGCATGAGCGCCTCTCCGCGCTCCTGCGCCTCGAAAGCCCGCCTGATGATCGCACGATGCGGCGTGTAGAGTCCCATCCATTCCAGTGCCTGCAGGTCGGAGGACCTGCAGGGGCGGACAGTGGCCCTGATGGTTGCCTCTATGGTATCCGTCTCAACCTGCAACATTACGCATCTTCCGGCACTTTCAATCCGACGCGGCGATAGAGCTCGGGCCGATGCCTTTCCCAGTTCTCCGCCACGCATTCGCTCGCCGGCCGGCGATAATAAGTCCACGGCAGCCGGCGCGCATTGAGGCCCACGAAATGCGCGCCATGCCGGCCGAGATCCGGTTGATGCGGCCAGAAGGGCGAGCAGATGGAGACGTCGTCTGTGGAGACGATATGCGCCGGCCGGTCGAGGTCGAATGCCGCCGCCTGCAGGCCCTGCTCGTCGAGTTCCGAGCGCAATTTCACCGGATGCTCCCGCAGAACGCGCTCCAGGGCAGCCGGAAGATCATGATGCGGCGGCAGGCCCCGGATTCCGGTGTTGCGCGGCTCCGGCCGCGTGAACTCGGTGAACGCCCCCAGGGCAAGCGTCACGTCCGCCGCGATCAGGCAGCGCGGTGCTTCCTCCTCCATCCATGCGAAGATCGCGGGCGGCACGCTCCACAGGATGCAGTCATTGTCGAGCGAAAGCTCATGGATATCCGGAAACACCCTGGGCGGGGCGAGCTTCCACGCGACGCCCTCGGCCATCTCCTCGTCCAGGAAGTCGGCAAGCACCCCCGGCGGCTCTCCGGCGGCCAGCCACACGACCCCGCGCGGCACGTCGCCCGTTCTCCTCTTGGCCTCCTCCGGCGGAAGGGAATTTACGACCACCGCCATGCGGATCTCGTCGCCGAAGGCGAGATGCGCACCCCATAGGGAAAGGCGGAGCGCTTCGAACCCGCGCTGTGAGACGTCGCCGACCGTCCAGCGGATGCCGAGCTTCTCCGTCACGCAGCCCTCCTCACGGCCGGAACGAGATATCGGGCATAGGTGGGCCGGTCCTGAGCGCCCCACCGGTATTTGTAGTCCTCCTGCCCGCGCAGGAAGTCGAACTGCGCGAGCCCCTCGCGCTCGGCCTCGGCGATCGCGTGGCCGACGAGCACCGTTCCGAGCCCGAGCTTCGCATGCTCCGGATCGAACCCGCCGATATAATAGAATGCCCTGCCCTTCGCATGGAGCACGCAGAGTGCCGCGATGACGCGGCCTTCCCTCCGCATCGCGTAGAGCCGCAGCAGCCCCGCTTGGTCGAGAAGCGCCGCCGCCTCCTCCAGCCACGAAATCATGCGCGGATCGGCGAATACGCCGGGCTCCTCCCGGCTCTCCCAGCGACGCGTATGCAACTCGGCGAGGCTTCTCACCTGGCCCGCCCCCACCCGTTCGGGCGCCCTCACGCCGCCACGGGCTGCCCGCCGCGCATAATATCGTAAGTTCTGGCGCATATGCGTGCCGGGCCGGGCCGGCAGGGAAAGCACTGCGCAGCTTTCGGAAGGGCCCTGCCTATCCTCCCATCCCTCCGGCGCAGGGAAACGCAGCAGCGGCGCCCTCTCGGCAAGCTGGAAGAGGTCGAGCGGCTTGTCGAGAAGGGCAAGTGCGTCCGCAGCCGCCTCCGGCTCAAGCTCAGGATCGAACAACCCGCCCAGCCAGTCGGAGGTTCCCGCGCCCCAGAGGATGAGCCTCCCGTCGAGCTGCACGAGGGGAACAAGCCCCACCAGACGGCCGTGCCGACGCAACGTCACGACCACGTTCTCGCCATCCCGGAAATGCCGGCGCCATGGCAACAGCCAAGCCGGACTCTGGAACGGAGTGGCGTCCGGGTCGCAGCGCCACAAGTTCCACCACTCGTCGGCCAGCGGCCGAGCTTCGGTCAGGATCTCTGTCTGCATCGCAAAAAATACCCACCGTCGCCGCAACATCCGTCCTGCCCGCCCAACGGACGCGGCGGAAAATTGTTCGGGTGAATTCGTGGAATCAGCCGATCGGCGGCGGATCGACTGCGAAGCCCCGCTCGCCCCTGCGGCAGAGATAGACCTCGGCCTCAGGGCGCTCCTCGATCACGAAACCGCTGTTGCGCAGCATCGCCTCCACCGCCGCGCGGTTCGGGAAGAACCAGTTGGTCGGGTCGCCGGTATAGCGATGCTCGATGAAGTGGAGCTTGGGAAAATCCGGCCGATAGAACAGGTTCCATTCGGAGAAGGGGTAGTCCTCCTCCAGGTCCGCCACCTCCTCCGAGCCCCTTTGCAGGCACTGGAAGAGCATCTGATCCCCTGCCACATGCTCGTATATGAGATCGAGCGCGAGCAGCGGATGGCGCAGGTGGTAGAGCACGCCCATGAAGAGGACGAGATCGAACTTTTCCTTGAGCCGGCCCACCTCGTAGACCGACATCTGCCGGAACTCGATATCGGTCTCCATCTCCTTCGCCGCGAAGTCGGCCTGGCGCAGATAATGAGGGTCGCTGTCGATGCCGACCACGCGGCCGGCATTCCGACGCTTCATCTCGATCGCGTAGAATCCGGCATTGCAGCCGATATCGAGCACTGTCCGCCCTTCGAGGTCATCCGGGATGATATGCGAGAAATTCCGCCACTTGCAGTTGGGGTAGTCGCCAAGGAAGTGATCGGGCGCAGTCTGGATTCCGCCGATCATCATGTTCTGGAACCAGGGGCCAAGCTCCGCGATGCGCCTCGCAAGATCGTCTTGAAATACCGTGTTCATCGTGTTCCGCTTTCCTCATCCTTGGACATCTCGGCTCTCCCTGATCCGCCGTAGCGAGGGTGGCCCGTCTTGCGAACCGGCGTGCATTGCACACGCCGGCTTCTCTCGGCTTTGCAAGAAGTGACGAAGTTCCTGCTGCTCGCGCAGAAAACTTCCAAGGGGAAAGAATGTTCCCCCACAATCACCTGGCCGGATATCCGGCAAAGGATTTACGCGGCGGTGGCGGACGGGATGGAAGGGCCGGGGCAATCCCGGTTCGCAATCGGCGGATGCTATTGCTTCACGATTTCGACGCGGCGATTGAGCGCCCGGCCCTCTTCACCGTCATTGCTGGCGAGCGGCGCCGCCGGACCGACGCCCAGCGCGTTCAGACGCTCCCCGGCGACACCGAACTCGCCGACGAGCGCCTCCACCACGCGGGCAGCACGGCGGCGGGACAGATCCATATTGTAGTCGAGCGCACCTTGCATGTCGGTATGCCCCACCACGAGCACGGAGAATGAGGGATTCTCCTTCAGCAGCTTCGCGATCTCCGCGATCTGCGGAGCGGAGTCGGGACGCAGCGTATCCTTGTCGAAGTCGAACTGGATTCCATGGAGCGCAACCCGGCCCTCCCGGGCAAGATCGTCATGCATGGCACTTGCTTCGACGACCACCATCTTCTGTTCCATGGCTTCGAGCTCGACCACGTCGAGCTGCACCATGGCGCGGCCTTTGGCCGGTCCGCCACTGCCGTTCTTCGTCACGTACAGTGCGGCATAGACATCGCCGTCCGCGCGGGTCAGCTTGGCGGCGAGATAGCGGTGGTCGCCCTCGCCCCAAAGGAGCATGTAGCGCGGGCCGCTCTCGAGAGCGCGCGGGATGTCGCCGCATTCCAGCCTGGCGCAGGAAAACAGCGTCTCGAATCCGGCCTCGCCGAGTGCGTTCTCGTAGTTGCGGAACACCTCGAGCACCGAGCGCTCCGCCGGCCCCTGATAGGTGATGCGTGCAAGCTTGCCTTCGAGGGATGTCGTTCCGGTCTTCGCCTCCTTGCCGGTGCGCAGATCGTAATCGGTGAAGGCCTCGTTTTCGTAGCGCACGATCTCCGCACCTTCATAGCGCGGGATCAGGGGATGGTCGGCGCTGTCCGCCACGTCCTCCGCCGCGGCCGTAAGGCACGAGACCGCAATCAGACCCGCCGCCAGAAACGGCACGATGGATTTCCGCCGAGCCATATCGCCCCTCCCGACTCGCATTCCGCGCAAGAATGCAGCATCGCTACGGGGTTGCCAAGCTCCACGATCGGTGCGCAGCCTCAGAGGAGCCCGCGCGCCGCGAGATTCCGCATCAGCGCCGCGGCGCCGAACGTCCATTCCGGGCATTCGGTGGAGAGCCGGACCCGGTTTTCGAGCACCCCGAGCCTCTCGTTGGCGATGCGCACCACGTCGCCGGTCTTGTGGGTGAAGCCCTCGCCCGGCGCGTCACGGTCCTCGATGGGTGCGAAGAGCGTGCCGAGAAACAGCATGAACCCGTCCGGATACTGGTGATGCCGGCCGATAGTCTGGGACACGAGGTCGAGCGGATCGCGGCTGATCTCCTTCATCGAACTCCGGCCGTTGAGCACGAACCCATCCTCTCCCTCGACCAGGAGCTGGAGTTCGGCATCGCGGACATCCTCGATCCCGTAGCTATCGTCGAACAGGCGGATGAAGGGGCCGATGGAGCAGGATGCGTTGTTGTCCTTCGCCTTGCCCAGAAGGAGCGCGGAGCGCCCCTCCACGTCGCGCAGGTTGACGTCGTTGCCGAGGGTTGCGCCCCTCACATTGCCGCGGCTGTCGACCGCCAGCACAACCTCCGGCTCCGGGTTGTTCCACCGCGAGACCGGATGGAGCCCGACCGCAGCACCCCAGCCAACGGAGGAGAGGGGCTGCCCCTTGGTGAAGACTTCCGCATCCGGCCCGATGCCCACTTCGAGATATTGCGACCAGAGATCTTCCTCGATGAGCGCCTGTTTGACGGCCGCCGCCTCCGGTGAACCGGGGACGAGATTTCGCAGGCTGTCACCGATGATGACACCCACGCGCTCACGAATGGCCGCAGCCCTGGCCGCGTCGCCGGCGGCCCTTTCCTCGATGACGCGCTCGATCATGGAACGCGCAAAGGTGACGCCGCAGGCCTTCACCGCCTGCAGGTCGCAGGGGGCAAGAAGGCGAAGCCTGTCCACGGCACCGTCAGCGGAATTCGCAGCGATTTCCTCGAGCGAGCCCAGATCGGTCCCTTCGGCCGCATCGACGAAGGAAACCGGATCGTCCAGCTCGAGGAGGTCGCGCATTGTGGGGGCGTCACGCGAGGTGATGTCGAGGAGCCGCCCATTCCTGACCACCACCACGGCGGGGCCCTTCAGATCAGGTAGCCATACGCGGCCTACGAAATGACCCCGGTTCAGTTCCTCGTCCTGCAGCATCATCGAGCATTGCCTCCCTGGAATCGCAGCGAGCGGACCCTATCGCCTCATCTTTTCGACCGAAAGCCTGCGGGCCGTTCCGGCGGCCGGATTTCCCGGACGAATTGCGGCCCTAAATGACAGGGGAATCTTTGCAGCGCCAGCCCAAAGGGTTTAAACAGGAGAGGATTCTTCGCGGACCCCTGTCCGCCCCAATCAGCCGAAACCGAGGACGCCATGACGACCCACACTCCGCCCTATCGCGCCGATCACGTCGGTTCCCTCCTTCGCCCGGTCTCCGTCAAGGAAGCGCGCAAGAAGTTCTACGAAGACAAATCCATTTCTGCCGAGGAGCTGAAGGACGTCGAGGATGCCGCCGTCACCGACATCGTGAAGATGCAGCAGAATATCGGCTTCCAGGTGGCGACCGACGGCGAGTTGCGCCGCTCCTTCTGGCATTTCGATTTCATGGGGAAGCTCGACGGCTTCGAACTGGTGGAGCGCGAGGGCGAACAGGGCCTGCAGTTCCACGGGGCGAGTGTGCGCCCGGTCTTCCCGACCATCACCGGCCGGCTCGACTTCCCGGACGACCATCCCATGCTCGACCATTTCAAATATCTGGCGAAGGTGGCGAAGGTCACGCCGAAGATCTCCATCCCCGGCCCGAGCTGCTGCCATTTCCGCGTTGCGAAGTCGGACATCAAGCCGAAGGAATATGACGATCTGGAAGTGCTCTTCGCCGATCTCGCCCGCACCTATGCCAAGGCGGTGCAGAAGTTCTATGAGGCCGGCTGCCGCTACCTGCAGATGGACGACATCTTCTTCGCCTATCTCTGCGACCCGAAGATCCGTGCGGAGAAGAAGGCTGAAGGGCTCGATCCCGACTGGCTGATCGACCAGTACGCAAAGATGATGCACGACGCCATCAAGGACCGCCCGGAGGACATGCTGATCGGCATGCATATGTGCCGTGGCAACTTCCAGTCCACCTGGGTGGCCGAGGGCGCCTACGACCCGGCTGCCGACGCCGTGTTCAACAAGACGGGCGTCGACATCTACTTCATGGAATACGACACGGAACGCGCCGGCGGGCTTGAGCCGCTGCGCCTACTACCCAAGGGCAGGAAGCGCGTGCTTCCGGGCTTCATCAGCACCAAGGTGCCGGACCTGGAGCCGCTCGAAGACCTCAAGCGCAAGTTCGACGCCGCCAGCAAACATGCCGATCTCGACCAACTCGGAATCGCCCCGCAATGCGGCTTCGCCTCGACCGAGGAAGGCAACAAGATCACCGAGGACGACCAGAAGCGGAAACTGGAGCTGGTGATCAAGACCGCCGAGGCGATCTGGGGCGAAGTGTGACGGACCTCCTGATCAAGAAATGCATGTCGGCGGCCGAACGGCCACCGACATTTTCTTTTCGCGCGGCGCAGATGCCGTGCAACCAATTGAATTGAACCGGAAGATCGGACCGGCCGATCCGGAGAACAACGGCTCCCGCGAACCGCTTTCACCCGTCGCGGAGAATCGCGCTACCCTGCGCGTTGCACCTTCCCACCCGCGACGCCCAGATGGCGGTCCATCGCATCGGTGTCGGCCAGGAGGGCGGCGCTCTCGCCCTCCCAGACGATCGCTCCGCGATCGAGTATGATGGAGCGGTCGGTCAGCGGCAGCACTTTTCGCGCCTTTTGCTCGATGATAATGGCCGACATGCCCTCGTCGGTGACGATTTTGCGCAGGACGGCCAGCAACTCGTCGACGATGACGGGCGCGAGACCTTCCAAAGGCTCGTCGAGGAGGAGCAGTTTGGGGTTCAGCATCAGCGCGCGGGCGATGGCCAGCATCTGCTGCTCACCGCCGGAGAGATGGCTGCCGAGATTGCCGCGCCGCTCCTTCAGGCGCGGGAACATGGTATAGGCCCGGTTCGGATTCCAGGCGCCGGGCCGGGCGATGGCGGTCAGGTTTTCCTCGACGGTGAGCGACCGGAATATGTTGCGCTCCTGCGGCACCCAGCCGATGCCGGCGGCTGCACGCCGCTCCGGCCTCATCCGCGTGATGTCGCTACCCGCGAAACGGATGCTGCCCGAGTGATGGGTCGTCACGCCGGCGATGGTGTCGACCAGGGTGGTCTTGCCGGTCCCGTTACGGCCCAGCAGAGCCAGCGACTGCCCTTCCCCCAGCACGAGGTCGATGTCGGAGAGGACACGCGCCTCGCCATAGCCGGCGACAAGCTTTTCAAGGCGCAGAAGCTCCGCCATCACGCATCCTCGCCGAGATAGATGGCCTTCACGCGGGGATCGGCGGCGATCTCGGCCACCGCGCCTTCCGTGAAGAGCGCGCCGGAGACCAGCACCGAAATGCGTTCCGCGAAGGAAAAGACCAGGTCCATGTCGTGCTCGATGAGAACGACGGTCACGTCGGACGGAAGCGCCCGCACGGTGGCGAGCACCTCATGCCGCTCCTCCTCCGGAACGCCGGCAGCCGGCTCGTCGAGCAGCAGCACGCGCGGATTGGCGGCAAAGGCGAGCGCGATCTCAAGCAGCCGCTGCTTGCCGTAAGGCAGGCGCCTGGTGGGCTCCCCCATCACGTCGGCGAGGCCGAACGTCTCCAGGAGCCCGGCGGCTTCCCCGGCCACGTGCGCGTGAGCGGCGATCGGCTTCCAGGCGGAGCCGCCCAGTTGCTCGCGTTCATTGATGACCAGGACCACCGATTCCAGCGGCGTGAACTCCGGAAAGAGCTGGTTGACCTGGAAGGTGCGCGTAAGGCCACGGCGGACGCGCTGGTGGGCCGGAAGGGCGGTGATGTCCTCGCCGTCCAGGATCACGCGGCCGGATGACGGCGTCAAAACTCCCGTCAGGAGATTGATGAGCGTCGTCTTCCCCGCGCCGTTGGGGCCGATCAGGGCATGCCGGGCACCGCGCTCCACCGACAGGGAGACGTCGTTGGTGGCGACGAAGCCGCCGAAGCGTTTCACCAGGTTGCGTGTCTCAAGCACCGGGCTCATCGACCGTCTCCGCGCTTCGCGCCGGCGCGAAGACCGGCCACGCGCTTCAGCGTCTCCTGTGTCGGGAGCGGCAGGAAGGTCTGCCAGCGTGCGAGGTTTTCACGGCCGACCATGACGATGACGACGAGCACGAGGCCGATCCAGAACATCCAGTATTGCGGCGTGATGACGGAGAGCCAATCGCGCAGGAGCGTAAAGACGATGGCACCGATGATGCCGCCATAGAGATAGCCCACCCCGCCGAGCACCAGCACCAGGAGCACATCCGCCGAGCGGTGGAAGGCGAGCACGTCCGGCGACACGAAGCTGGTGGTCTGCGTGAGCAGCGCGCCGGCGAAGCCCGCATAGACGGCGGCGATGGTATAGACAGCGACGATGCGGCTCCTGGCCGGCACGCCCACCATGGCGGCGCGCACGCGATTGGCCTTGATGGCCTGCAGCGACAGGCCGAAGGGCGCGTTTGCGAGCCGCCGCGCCGCCCAGGTGGCAAGGAAGAGCACGGCCAGCGAATAGATGTAGCCGGTCCTGCCCCAGAGGTCGAACGGGAAGAGACCGAGGATAGGCCCGACCGTGAAGCCGGTGAGGCCGTCCGCCCCTCCGGTGAGCCAGGCCATCTGGTTGGCCAGCTCCGCCAGCATCAATGCGATTCCGAGCGTCGTCATCAGCCGCGTGAGATCGGAGCCGCGCAGCACGAGGAAGCTCGTCACGAAGCCGAGGAGACCGCTCGCGACGCCGGCGACAAGCAGCCCCGTGACGGGCTCGGCGAAATAGTGCCGGGCGAAAAGCCCCGCCACATAGGCACCGAGGCCGAAGAAGGCGCCGTGCCCCAGTGAGACGATGCCGGCATACCCGAGGATAAGGTCCAGCGAGACGGCGAAGAGCGCCAGGATGGCGACCTCCGTCAAGAGCAGCGCCTTGGACGGCAGAACGAAGATCAGCGCGACTGCGGTGAGCCACAGCGCAATCTCGTAAGCGCGCCAGGCACCGCGTCGGCGCAATTGAGCCTGCGCCAGATGTTCGGGCGCATCCGGAGAAAGAACCGCCGAGGTTTCGTCCGCCGCCGTCATCGGCTGCCCTCACGCGCAAAGAGGCCGTGCGGCCGCAATACCAGCATGATCACCATGACCGCGTAGATGACAAACGCACCGATCTCCGGCACGTAATATTTTCCGGCCACGTCGGCGATGCCGAGCAGAAGGGCGGCGGCGAAAGGCCCGGTGATCGAGGAGGTGCCCCCGACGGTCACGACGATGAGGAAGTAGACCATGAATTTGAGCGGAAAGTTCGGATCGAGACCCAGCACCTCCGCCCCCATGGCCCCGCCGAGCCCGGCGAGGCCGGAGCCCACGGCGAAGGTAAGCGCGAATACGGCCGAGACATTGATGCCGAGACCGCGCGCGACGCGTCCGTCATCCACGGCGGCGCGGAGCTGGCTGCCGAAACGCGTCTTCGAGAGCGCAAGCTGCAGGGCAATAACGAGAATGGCGCAGACGGCCGTGATGAACAGCCGATACCGGCCGACACCGACGCCGAAGATCTCCGTTCTACCGCTCAGCTCCGGCGGAAGATGGATGAGCTGCTGCTGGCCGCCCATGAAATACTGCACCGCCGCCACGGACATGAAGACGAGGCCGATGGAGAACAGCACCTGGTCGAGATGCGGCGCGGCATAAAGCCGGCGATAGAGCGTGCGCTCCAGCACCCCCCCCGCGGCCGCGACCACCAGGAAGGCGATCGGCAGGCAGAGATAGAAGGAGACGCCGTAACGGTTCATCAGCACGACGGTGATGTAGCCGCCCGCCATGGCGAAGGCGCCATGGGCGAGATTGATGAAGTTCATCAACCCCAGGGTGATCGAGAGGCCGACGGCGATGATGAAGAGCAGCATCCCGTAGGCAATGCCGTCAAAGAGAATGGTCAGCATGACACCGCCCGGCCCTTATAAGAATACGGCGGGGAAGCTGCTCCCCCGCCGCCATGAATGGCATGTTTTCTTACTCGCCGGAAGCTTTGGCCGGATCCTTCACCGCCTCGTAGGTCGCGAACTCGACATTGTAGAGCTCGCCATCCACTTCCTTCACTTCGCGCATATAGATGTTCTGGATGATATCGCGCGTCTCCGGATCGATGGAGACAGGCCCGCGCGGGCTTGTCCAGGATAGCCCCTTGATGGCTTCCATCAGCGCGTCTCCGCTGGTGTCGCCGCTGGTCTTCTCCAGCGCGGCGTAGATCAGGTGCATGCCGTCATAACCGCCGACCGACATGAAGTTCGGGCGCATGTCGGGATAGGCCGCCTTGTAGGCGTCGACATAGGCGTTGTTTTCCGGGCTGTCATGAGCGGCCGAGTAATGCTGGCCGGTGATGGTGCCGAGCGCCGGCTTGCCCATCTCGTTCAGGATGTCGTCATCCGTCACGTCGCCCGTGGCGATCAGCTTGATGCCCGCATCGGCCAGGCCGCGATCGGCGAACTGCTTCATGAAGAGCGAGCCGACGCCCGAAGGCAGGAAGACGAAGATGGCATCGGGGTCCGCGTCGCGCACGCGCTGCAGGTAGGGCGCGAAGTCCGGGTTCTGCAGCGGCACGCGCACCGCTTCCACGATCTCCCCGCCCTTTTCCGTGAACTCTTTAGTGAACCAGGTTTCCGCGTCGATCCCCGGCCCATAGTCGGTCACGAGGGTGACAACGCGCTTGATGTCGTTCTCGGTCGCCCAGGTGGCCACCGGCACGGCTGCCTGCGGCAGCGTGAAGCTGGTTCGTGTATAGTAATCCGACTGCTCGGTGATCGAGGCCGTGGCGGCCGCCATGATGACGGCCGGCACCTTGGCCTGGGTGATCACGGGCGCCACCGAAAGGGCAAGCGGCGTAAGCCCGAACCCGCCCAGGACGCTCACGCCGTCATTGACGATGAGTTCCTGCGCGATGCGGCGCGTTTGGTCAGCCGTGCCCGCATCATCGCGCACGACAAGCTCGATCTTCTTGCCCGCGACGGTATCGCCATGCATCGCCATATAGGTTCGCGCTCCGGCTTCCACCTGCCGGCCCGTCGAGGCGAACGGCCCGGTCATGGGCAGGATGAGTCCCACCTTGACCGTCTCCTGCGCATAGGACGGCGCAGCCGCCAGCACCGAAGCGGCAATCCCGGCTGCCGATGCGGCAATCAGCAATCTTCTCGTGATCATGGTTTCCTCCACTCCTGTATGGGCGGTCTGTCTCGAGCCGCCTTTTGATCTGATTCCGGCCCGCACCGGAAGCAAAACCGAACAAGCGTCACGCCGAGACGAGCGCCAGGCCCGGCACGCGGGACATCAGGCTGCGGTCCTCGTCCAGCACGAATTCCATGTTCTGCCGCGCAAGCCGCGCATGCTCGCGCGCCAGCGCTTCGGCGCGGCTTCCTTCGCGCATCTCGATGGCGGAAACGATCTCCTTGTGTTGCCATTGCGCCCTGACGAGCGAGAGCCGGAACGCCAGCACGTCTTCCTGCTTCTCCAGGAAGGCGCTCGGTGAGGCGAAGGGCAGCCTGGTCGCCCGCTCCACCTCGCGGCGCATCATCTCGCTGCCGGAGAGCACGGCAAGAGAGACGTGAAACTCGCCGTTAAGCTCGACATACTGGTCGAAGAGCATGTCCTCGAGCCGGTCGCGGAAACACTTGTCGAGTTCGGTCACGAGCTGCTTGATCGCTTTCAGCTTGGCCGGCGCCACGCCGCGCTCGGCGGCCAGACGCGCAGCGGTTCCCTCCATCACGCCGCGCAGTTCGATGGCGTCGAACACATCGGCCATGGAGAAGCTGCGAACCGCGTAGCCGCCCGAAGGGATCTGCTCGAGCAGCCCCTCCTGCTCGAGCCGCGCAAGGGCTGCCCTGAGCGGAGTACGGGAGATGCCGAGCCTGTCGGCAAGACTTGCCTCCGAAAGCCGCTCGCCGGGGGCCACATCCCCGCCCAGCACGAGATCGCGCACACCCAGAAGCGCCTTGAAGGTCTGGCTGTCCCGCTTCCTGTCCGTCGCCCGCTTCATCGGTTCAAAGCCTCAATCCCGGCCCCCATGTCCGTTTTCCGGATCGCCCCACGGGTGAAGAATACCTTCCGTATACAATTGTTTGTCAAGCACTATCGCGAACATCGATCCCTGCGAGTCGGCAGGGTGCCACGTATGAAATACCCCTTTGCCGCCTCTCCGAGGAAGGCGGCAAAGGGGATTGGCGCCACTCCCATAACCGCCTCCCCCCTGCGCAGGCGGACGGGAAAGAAGTGCCGGCAGGCTCAGACAGCCTGCTTGGTGCGCCAGCTCTCGGCATAGGCCTCGCGCGCATCCCGCGAATAAGGCACGGGCGAGACCTTGACGCGGATCTCGGTCTGCTTGTGCGGCTCCACGGTGGTTTTCCTGGTTCCACCATTCTCCTCGCCCCAGACCAGGGTGAGCACGTCGCCCACCTGGGTGTCCGGATCGACGGTGCCAAGCGAAAGCATCGAGCGCTCGTTGAAGCTGTAGCCTGCAAACATGGAGAAGCCGACGGTTTTCCCGTTCTTCGTCACCTTGTCGTAATTGGCCGAGGCATAGTTCGAGAGCGGCAGGTCGATATATTTGTAGTTCTCGATGCCCGGCTCCACCATGGAGCGGAACACCCTGGCGACATCGTCCGCATTCCAGGCGAAGGTCACTTTCCTGCGGTGCGGCCTGTCGGCGATCTTCTCCAGCGCCTCGCGCCCGATGAAGTCGTGGTCGAACTTCACGAAGGGCCCGTAGCCGATCTCATAGGGGGTCACATAGTAGTCTTCGATGTTGTCGGAGACGAAGCTGCCGCCGATCGATCCCGTGGCCTCATAGCTGTCGGCCGGCAGCCATTCGCGATAGGCCTTCATCTTCTCGCCCGTGTAGACGGCGGGCAGCGGCGAGGGAATCCAGCCGGACTCCAGCGTGTTGGTGGCATAGGCGCGCGAGCCCACCGGTACGATGCCGAACTCCGCCCCCTGCTCCAGGATGATGGAGCGGATCTCCTCGCCCTCCTCATAGGGCCCCCAGATCTCCAGCCCCGGCTCGCCGGACATGCCGTGACGCAGGCAGCGCACCGTGCGTCCGCCGATCTGAATCGTGCCCATGGTGAAGAACTTCACTTCCGGCAGCGGCCCGCCATTGAGCTTTTCCAGGATTTTCCAGGCATTGGGGCCCTGGATCTGGTAGCGGTAGCGCCGGCGCACCACCGGCTTGCCCAAGGGCCGCGAAGGCGAGCGGTCGTCGCGGTCGAGCTTCACGTCGTAGCCGCCCGTCTCGCCGTGGAACTGCACCCAGTTGATGGTCGGCGCGCGGCCGACGATCAGATACTGGTTCTCATCGAGGTGGAACAGGATCACGTCGCCGATCACATGCCCGTCATGGCTCACGGGGACGAACTGCTTGGCCTTGTTGACGGGGAAATTGGCGAAGCTGTTGATGCCGAGATAGGACAGGAGCTTCAGCGCGTCCGGCCCTTCGATCATCAGTTCCGCCATGTGGTGCGACTGGTCGAAGAGCACAGCGGTCTTGCGCCACGCTGCCTGCTCGTCGCGCCAGTTGGTGAACTCCGCCGGCACGACCGGATAGACATAAGCGCCGATCTGCGAGTTGCGCAGCATCTCTACGATGTTGCCCGCGCCCTGCAGTTTCTCTTCCAGGTTCTTCGCTGTCACTGTTTTCCTCCCGTCAGGGTGTTGCTCTTGGATCCGAGAATTTGCTTCGGCGCTGGCGTGCGGGGCTCATTCCGCCCCGCGCCGCTGCTCTTCCGCCCAGCGCGCCGAGCGCGCGGGATCGCCGAATGTGAAGAAATGCGCACCGGAAATGCCGAGGGCCGGATCGTCCATCTGGGCGAGCGCTACCGCACCGAGCAATTCGTCCGGCGTCTCGCCCGAGAGCACGTTGCGCGCCAGTTCGCCCCGTTCGCGCAGCACGCGCAAAGAGGCGCCCACGCCGCAGCGCAGCGCATATTTGATGAGCTTGGTGCGGTCGGCCGGGCCGGCGACGCCCACGCGCAGCGGGGCTTCGATGCCGGCCTTCCGCAACGCCGAAGCGAAGTCGACGATCGGTTGCGGATCGAACAGGAACTGGCTCACGAGCAGCGTATCGAGCCCCGCCTTTCGCGCCGCATCGAGCTTGGCCTTCAGCGCGGATTTGAGCACCGCGTCGGAAATCCGCGGATGGCCTTCCGGATAGCAGGCCATCGCGATGCGGCGGATGCCGTTCTTCTCGAGAAGCCCGCTTTCGATGATCTGGAGCGCGGCGTCGAATTCGCCCGCCGGCCGGTCACGATCGCCGCCCAGCACCAGCGCCCGATCCACGCCCGCTTCGGCCGAAAGGCCCGCCAGCATGTGCTCAAGGTCGCCCCGGCCCGCAATATTGCGGGCCACGATATGGGGAACGGGCGTGAGCCCCGCCCCCTGCAGGCGTGCCGCCGCCTTGACGAGCACCTCGGCGCTTTCGTTCGGCAGGTTAGCGACGAACACCTCCGTGCCGGACGGCAGGATGTGCATCACCTCCTCGAGCGATCTCGTGTCGCGCGCGGTGACCTCCACGGAATAGGTTCCGAGCAGCCTCGCAAGGGCCGCCTTCCGGTCGGCCCTTCTTTCCTGGGTCATCAGCATTGGTCGCTCCTCAACTGCATCAGGCATGCTCCTCCACGATGCATTCCATTGGTATACAATCTGGCACCTCGGTCGGCCGGTGTCAATCACCATACAATATAGGAGGGCATCCGGCCGGCGCCATGCGGAATGCGCCAGAATCCGGCCTTTTCGCGCCAGATGTCGATGAGAAATGCCGGATTTCCAACATGTACGGCCTGCAACGTACAGCGTTTGCACCCTCTGTCCTCCGGCGCCGCCGCATCCGCCTGACCAGGCAAACGGCTCTCGGGCTTCCACGCCATTCTGTATACTGAAAAATGCGAGGCAATACCGCTGCGGAGGGCATAGGCGTTGCCGTCAACGGCCTAGCGGTATAGAGCCAACTGCGACTGCCATTTTTCCGGCGACGAACCGGTTTTTCCGCTTCGGGCCTTTTCCATTCAGGACGGAAACCGCGGTGACATTGGAGCCGACACAGCTTGCCATCATCTTCGCCTGCCTGGCGGCCGGCGGCATCCTGAAGGGGGCGACGGGAGCCGGCGCGCCGGTGCTTGCCGTACCCGCGCTCGCCATGATCTTCGATGTCAGGTTCGCGGTCGTGGTGATGTTGATGCCGAACCTGCTCACAAATCTCTGGCAGGCATGGCATTTCCGGCGCCACCTGCTGCCGGCCTCTTTCGTGTTCGGCTTTGCGGGTGCGGGAGCGCTGGGTGTGCTCCTCGGCACGCTCATGCTCGCCTTCCTGTCGCACGACGTGCTTTCGCTTTTCGTGGCCGGCGCCGTCTTCGCCTATATCGCGCTCCGCCTCGCACGGCCGGACTGGAAGATCGCCTATCCTCTTGCGAGCAGGCTCAGCATTCCCGCCGGGCTCGCGGCGGGGCTTCTGCAAGGTGCGGCAGGCCTCTCCGCGCCGGCATCCATCACGTTCCTCAGCGCCATGCGCCTGGAGCGGCCCATCTTCATCGCCACCATCTCCTTTCTCTTCGTCTCCATGACGGTGCTGCAGATCGCCTCCCTCGGCTATCTCGGCATCTTCTCGGCCCATGGGGCGCTGATCAGCCTGTCGGCGCTGCTGCCGATCCTGGCCTTCATGCCGGTGGGCGCCGCACTGGCGAAACGGCTGTCGAAGGAGAGCTTCGACCGGGCGATCCTGATCCTGCTCGGCTTTCTGGCCGCAAAACTGGTCTATGATACTCTCGTGGGGTAGTCTCCCGCCTCCGCCTCAGTCGATCACGTCCTTTATGAGCCTGCCCGGATGCGCCTCCCGTTCGATCTGCTCGAAGGTGCATTGATGCGGGGCCTTGTCCGGCCGCCAGCGCAGAAACCGCGTGCCGTGGCGGAAGCGGTCTCCGGTCACCTGATCATAGGCGACCTCCACGACTAGGTCGTGCCTGAGCGGCTCCCATTCACTGCTGCGCGCGTTGGACCAGCGGCTGGGCCCGCCCGGCGCGCGACCGGTGAAACCCGGCGGGCCCTTGAGCCTTTCCAGCCTCCGCGTGAGCGACGGCCGCTCCTCATTGCTGATCATGGAGGTGAAGCCCACATGATTGAGTCTCCCCTCTTCGTCGAAGAGCCCAAGCAGGAGAGAGCCGACGAGTTCGCTGTCCTTGCCGTAGCGGAAGCCACCCACCACGCAGTCGGCGGAGCGGATGCGCTTGACCTTGAGCATGGCGCGCTCACCGCTCTCATAGGGGCCATCGAGCCGCTTGGCGATGACACCGTCGAGCGCGCCACCGGCGCGCGCAAGCCACGCCTCTGCCTCCGCCCGGTCGCGGGTATAGGGCGAGAGCCGTATGCCGGGGGTGGGGACTTCGGCAACGAAGCGCTCCAACGCAGCCCGCCGCACGGTCAGCGGCGCATCCGTCAGGCTTTCGCCGCCGGGCTTCATCGGCATGTCGAAGAGGATGAGGATCGCGGGCGTCTCGCGCGCGAGCCTGCGGATGCGGCTTTCAGCCGGATGCAGCCTCAGTTGCAGCGCATCGAAGGACAACGTCCCGCCCGTGGGAATGACGAGCTCGCCGTCCAAAACGAAATGATCGCCAGGCAGCGACCGAATGATTTCGACCACCTCCGGAAAGTAGCGCCCGAGCGGCTTGCCGGACTTGGCGTAAAGCTCGATCTCCTCGCCCGAGCGGTGGGCGAGGCAGCGGAAACCGTCCCATTTCGGCTCGAATTCCCAGCCCGATTCCTCCGGCAGCACCGCCACCGATTTCGCTTCCATGGGCGGAAGAGGCGCCGCAAGGCCGCTCGATGATCCTGTTTTCTCGGGTGGTTGTCCTGTGCGCCGTCCGGCCATGGCTGCGACCTGCTTTCAGGCAGAACGCAGCCATTGCAGGAGACGTTCCCGCAGCAACCGAGATCGGAACGTCAGTCCTGAAGGACCGGCGCACCACCGGTCGTCAGTCCCAGCTCAGCGCACCGCCGTTCTGGTACTCGATCACCCGCGTCTCGAAGAAGTTCTTCTCCTTCTTCAGATCCATCGCCTCCGACATCCAGGGGAACGGGTTCTCCGTCTCCGCGAAGACCGGTGAGAGCCCGAGCTGGGCGCAGCGGCGGTTGGCGATGAAATGCATGTACTGCTCGCACAGCGCCGCATTGAGGCCCAGGAAGCCGCGCGGCATCGTATCCCGGCCGTAGCTCGCCTCAAGCTCCGCAGCCTCCTTCAGCATGCTGCGCACCTCATCCTGGAACGCGGCCGTCCACAGATGCGGGTTCTCGTGCTTGATCTGGTTGATGACGTCGATGCCGAAATTCAAGTGGATGGACTCGTCACGCAGGATGTACTGGTACTGCTCGGCGATGCCCACCATCTTGTTGCGCCGGCCGAGCGAGAGGATCTGCGCAAAACCGGTGTAGAACCACATGCCCTCGAACACGACGTAGAAGGCCACGAGATCGCGCAGGAAGGACTGGTCGGCTTCCGGCGTGCCAGTGTGGAAATTCGGATCGTCGAGATGGCGCGTGTATTCCAGCGCCCAGGCGGCTTTGTCGGTGATGGACGGCACCTCGCGATACATGTTGAAGAGCTCGCCCTCCTCGAGGCCGAGGCTTTCCACGATGTATTGGAAGGTGTGCGTGTGCACCGCCTCCTCGAATGCCTGGCGCAGCAGATACTGCCGGCATTCGGGATTCGTCAGGTGACGGTAGATGGCGAGCACGATGTTGTTGGCCACCAGCGATTCGGAAGCCGCGAAGAAGCCGAGATTGCGCTTCACCATGCGCCGCTCGTCCTCCGTCAGCCCGTCGGTGGACTTCCATAGCGCGATGTCGGCTTGCATGGAGACTTCCGTCGGCATCCAGTGATTGTTGCAGCCCGACAGGTATTTCTCCCACGCCCAGCGATATTTGAGCGGCAGGAGCTGGTTCACGTCCGCCCGCGCATTGATCATGCGCTTGTCGTCCACTGACACGCGCCCGGCCCCCCGGTCGATGGTGCCAAGGCCCGTGGCGTCGGCTTCGCTGGGGTTTGGTTGAGAAGGCATGGTGTTCGGTTCGTTCCAGGTCAGCATTTCATTCTCCAGAATCTTAAAATCGAACGACGTCACTCGAAAAAGCAGGGCCCCGCGCCGGACACCCCCTCTGCCCTGCCGGCATCTCCCCCTCAAGGGGGAGATCAGCCGTCGCGACCGCTTTCGCCCATTATTCACGTCGCAGAACACGCGGTGGAGCAGGCGGCCGGCCTAATCTCCCCCTCGAGGGGGAGATGGCCGGCAGGCCAGAGGGGGTGTGACGGGCGCAACCTAGCCTACTGGCACGCCTCGCATTCGGGATCGTCGATAGCGCAGGCCTTCACCCCGTCCAGATCGAAGGCCGGCTGCGGCGTGACCGCTACAGCATTGAGCTTGCCGTCCGAACGCTTGAGTGTCGATTTCTCCACATGGGTCGCCGAGCGCGAGCGCAGGTAGTAGGTGGTCTTCAGCCCCTTCCGCCATGCCAGCCGATAGAGCTCGTCAAGCTTCTTGCCCGACGGATTGGCGATGTAGAGGTTAAGCGATTGGGCTTGGTCGATCCACTTCTGCCGGCGCGAGGCGGCCTCGATCAGCCAGGCCGTATCGATCTCGAAGGCCGTGGCGTAGAGCGCCTTCAGGTCGTCCGGCACACGGTCGATCTGGCCTAGCGAGCCATCGTAGTATTTCAGGTCCGAGACCATCACCTCGTCCCACAGCCCGCGCGCCTTGAGGTCGCGCACGAGCGTGGCGTTCACCACGGTGAAATCACCGGACATGTTCGATTTCACGAACAGGTTCTGGTAGGCGGGCTCGATCGACTGGCTTACCCCGCAGATATTCGAGATGGTCGCCGTCGGCGCGATCGCCATCGTGTTGGAGTTGCGCATGCCGTGCTCCACCACCCTGGCACGCAGGCCGTCCCAATCGAGCGTCGTCGTCCGGTCCATCCCGTCGAAGCCGCGGGATTCGGCCACATAGCCGACAGAATCGATGGGCAGCACGCCCTTCGACCAGAGCGAGCCCTGGAAGCTCGCATAGGCCCCGCGCTCCTCCGCCAGATCGACCGAGGCGGAGATGGCATGGTAGGCGATCGCCTCCATCGAGCGGTCGGCGAACTCCACCGCCGCCTCTGACGCATAAGGCAATCTCAGCGTCTGCAGTGCGTCCTGGAAGCCCATGAGGCCGAGCCCCACCGGCCGATGGCGCAGGTTCGAGCGCCGCGCCTCGGGGATCGTATAGAAGTTGATGTCGACAACATTGTCGAGCATGCGCATCGCGGTCGAGACCGTTCGCGCGAGCTTCTCCATGTCGAGCCCCTTCTCGCCCACATGCGCGGCGAGATTGACGGAGCCGAGATTGCACACCGCCACCTCGTCCTTCGACGTGTTGAGCGTGATCTCCGTGCAGAGATTGGAGGAATGCACCACGCCTGCATGCCGTTGCGGCGAGCGGAGGTTGCACGGGTCCTTGAAAGTAATCCAGGGATGCCCCGTCTCGAAGAGCATGGTGAGCATGCGCCGCCACAGTTCCACCGCGCGCACCTTCTTGTACACGCGGATCTCGCCGCGCGCCCCCTTCGCCTCGTATTCTTCATAAGCCGCCTTGAAGGCTGGCCCGTAGAGGTCGTGCAGGTCCGGCGTCTCGTTGGGCGAGAACAGCGTCCACTCCCCGTCTGCTTCCACGCGCTCCATGAAGAGGTCCGGCACCCAGTTGGCCGTGTTCATGTCATGCGTGCGGCGGCGGTCGTCGCCCGTGTTCTTGCGGAGGTCGAGGAACTCCTCGATGTCCACGTGCCAGGTTTCGAGATAAGCGCACACCGCGCCCTTTCGCTTGCCGCCCTGGTTGACGGCAATCGCCGTGTCGTTCGCCACCTTCAGGAAGGGGACGATGCCCTGGCTCTTGCCATTGGTACCCTTGATGCGGGCTCCCAGCCCGCGCACCGGCGTCCAGTCGTTGCCGAGCCCGCCGGAGTATTTTGCCAGGAGCGCATTGTCCTTGACGGCTTTGAAAATGCCATCGAGATCGTCGGAAACGGTGGTCAGGAAACAGGAGGAAAGCTGCGGGCGCAGCGTGCCGGCGTTGAAGAGCGTCGGCGTCGAGCACATGAAATCGAAGGAGGAGATGAGGTCGTAAAACTCGATCGCCCTCGCCTCGCGGTCGATCTCGCGCACGGCCAATCCCATGGCCACGCGCATGAAGAAGGCCTGCGGCAGCTCGAAGCGGACCTCGTCCTTGTGCAGGAAGTAGCGGTCATAGAGCGTCTGGAGCCCTAGATATTGGAACTGCAGGTCGCGTTCCGGCTTGAGCGCGGCACTGATCTTCTTCAGGTCGAAGCGGCCGAGCTCGGGGTCGATCATCTCCGCCTCGATACCGGCCGTGATGAAGCCCTCGAAATAGTCGGGATAACGCTTCGCCATCTCGGCTTGGGTCGCCAGGGCGGGCCGGCCTTCCACGAAGGTCAGCGCCTCGCGGCGCAGCTTGTCGAGAAGCAGCCGCGCGCTCACCTGGCTGTAGTTCGGCTCCGTCTCCACCAGCGTGCGCGCCGCGAGGATCGGCGCCAGCGAAAGCTCGTCCAGCGTGATGCCGTCATAGAGATTGCGCCGCGCCTCGGACAGGATCGCCTCGGCTGAGACCGCCTCCAGTCCCTCGCAGGCTTCCGCGACGATTGCAGCGAGCCGCGCCTCGTCGAGCGGCGCCTTGGCACCGTCTTCCAGCGTGACATTCAGGGTGGGCTGCGCGGTTTCAACCGCGCGACTCGCCTGCCGCTCGCGCGCCCGCGCCTCACGATAGAGCACATAGGCGCGGGCGATCTTGTGGTGGCCGCTGCGCATCAGCGCAAGCTCCACCTGATCCTGGATCTCCTCGATATGGAAGGTGCGGCCCGCCTCTCCGCGGCGGGTGAGCGCCGCGACCACCTGATCGGCGAGTTCCTCCACCACCTCGTGCACCCGGCGCGAGCCCGCCGCCGTGGAGCCTTCCACGGCGAGGAAGGCCCTGGTCAGCGCCAGGCTGATCTTGCCCGGATCGAACGGCGTGACCGAACCGTTGCGGCGGATGACGCGATAGGAATGCCTTGAGCCGGGCTCGGCCCTTTCGGACATCTGGAGCGGCATCTCGGCCGTTCCGTTCGAATGGTGAGTGGCAGTCGCCGACATCGAAAAAAACCCCCGTGGAATAGGAAGACGGGATTTTTCGGGATGCAGGCCGGACGGCGGCAGTATGGACTGCCGCAACCAAGCGCACCGCCGGGACACCCCGCCCGTGGACGTTCAAAAGCTCATCACGGCAGGTCTCCTGGCTTGCAGGTCATCGCCGCTGTCAGGCCTTCCCGGAGCCCTCATGGCCCCAGTGGCATTACGCGACAGCAACTCGCTGCTTACAGTTGCGGGGGCAGCGCCGGTCTCGCACCGGCTTCCCTCTTAGCTCTCGACCCGAACGACTCGACAGCACCGTGATGGCAAGATTTAGTAGCTGAGGCGAAGCCGATGTCAACAGGTGGTGTGCCTCAATATTTTTGACGCAGTGTTGTGTTGACCGAAGAAGATAGGAAATCGCGCCTCTCGAGCATTTCACCCCCGCCCGAATTTTTCCACCGCCATCGCTATCGCACCATCGAGGGCGTTCCCCTGCGGCGGGTGGAGCAAGGCCCGGAGTCCCTCACCCAGATAGGGCGCGTAAGGCTGGCCCAGCCCGCCGATCAGGCAGAGCCGGTCGCATCCCTCGGGCATCACGGCCGCAAGCGAGGCTTCTATCCAGCCCACGGCATTGGCGATGATTCGCCCGGCGACCGCATCGCCTTCGGCGGCATGGGCGAAGATATCCGGTGCGAAGGCGCCGATATCTCCCGGGCGGGCGCGTTGGCCAAAAACGACGATCTCGCCTGGATCGCCGCCGAAACGGGCAAGCACCGCCTCCGTCAGGGGCGAGCCGGGAATGATTCGGTCATGCGCAAGCAAGGTGTCTTCCAGAAGCGCCCGGCCCAGCCTCGCGCCGCTCGCCTGGTCACCGAGCAGGAATCCCCAACCACCGACGATGCTGATGGCGCTGCCGGTCTTCGCGCCGAAGATCGATCCGGTGCCGATGATGGCGACCGCCCCGTCATGCCCGCCGAGGGCGCCCCGCACGGCCGCCGTCGCATCCCACTCGACGATGCTTTCTTCAAACGGCAATTGCTGCCGAAGCGCCTCGCCGGCCGTGCCGACATTGACCCCCGCGAGCGCAAGCACGGCCTTGCAGGCCGAAAGCGCCGGCTCCAGCCCGGCCTGATCGAACGCCCGCTCCACCGCCTCCAGGATATGGAGGCGCGTGCCCTCGAGATCGGTCAACACATTGGCGGGGCCGCTTTCTCCGCGGCCGAGCACGCTGCCCGCCAGATCGGCCACCGCCGCCCGGCACCCTGTTCCACCGCCATCGACAGCCACGAGGTTCATCAAGATTCGCCTGTTCCACAAAAGCCCGCGCTGTGCCTGCCCGGCACCGCCCGGAAATCTCCCCCACGGCCGCGTATCGTTCAATCGTTTAATTTTGGTGCTGGAAAAGCGCGACGGAATGTTCTTACATGGCCGCAACCGGAAGATGGAAGAGCGAGGGTGGCGGACTGAACGGCAGCCAGTTTCCGAGCAGATACAGGCCCTTAGCCCTCGCTGCGCGGCAGTGGATGGCCGTCGCCCGACCTCCAGCCTCACGATCGACGCCGGGATAACAATGAGGGAAGTTGGCGCTCAGCCATGAGGGAGAATGTCATGAAGAACAGGCAATTGATAACGATCCTGGCCGCATCCAGCGTGCTCGCCGGCACGGCGGGCACGGCATCGGCCCAGGACGTGACGCTGACCATCGAAAGCTGGCGCAACGACGATCTCGCCATCTGGCAGGAGCAACTCATCCCCGCCTTCGAGGAGGCCAATCCCGGCATCAAGGTCGTGTTCTCGCCCTCCGCGCCGACGGAATACAACGCCGCGCTGAACGCCAAGCTGGATGCCGGCTCGGCCGGCGACCTCATCACCTGCCGCCCCTTCGACGCCTCCCTGGAACTCTACAACAAGGGCCAGCTTGCCGATCTCACCGACCTGCCGGGCATGGAAAACTTCTCCGACGTCGCCAAATCGGCGTGGCAGACGGATGACGGCTCGGCCACGTTCTGCGTGCCCATGGCATCGGTAATCCACGGCTTCATCTACAACAAGGAAGCCTTCGAGGAACTGGGTCTCGAAGTGGCTGAGACCGAGGACGAGTTCTTCGCCCTCCTCGACAAGATCAAGGAGGACGGCACCTATATTCCCATGGCCATGGGCACGAAGGACCTGTGGGAGGCCGCCACCATGGGCTACCAGAATATCGGCCCGAATTACTGGAAGGGCGAGAAAGGCCGGCTGGCGCTCATCAAGGGCGAGCAGAAGCTGACCGATCCGCAGTGGGTCGAGCCCTTCGAGACGCTGGCGCGCTGGAAGGACTATCTGGGCGACGGCTTCGAGGCGCAGTCCTATCCCGACAGCCAGAACCTTTTCACCCTCGGCCGCGCGGCCATCTATCCTGCCGGTTCCTGGGAAATCTCGGTCTTCAACGAGCAGGCCGATTTCGAGATGGGCGCCTTCCCGCCGCCGGTGAAGAACGCGGGCGACACCTGCTACATCTCCGACCACACGGACATCGCGATCGGCCTCAATGCCGCGAGCCCCAATGCCGAAGCGGCAAAGACCTTCCTCTCCTGGGTCGCCTCGGACGAGTTCGCGACGATCTACGCCAACGCCCTGCCGGGCTTCTTCTCGCTGTCTGAAACGCCGGTCGAGATGGAGGACCCGCTGGCGCAGGAATTCGTCTCCTGGCGCGAGAAGTGCGAGCCGACCATCCGCTCGACCTACCAGATCCTGTCGCGCGGCACGCCCAATCTGGAGAACGAGACCTGGACTGCTTCCGCCAACGTGATCAACGGCACCGAGACGCCGGAGGAGGCAGCGCAGCGCCTGCAGGAGGGCCTCGCGAGCTGGTACGAGCCGCAGCAGCAATAGGCCGGGCCTAGGGGCCGCCTCACGGCGGTCCCGCCATCCCAGAACAGCGAGGGGGACGAATGGCGGCAGCCAAAAAGCCGGTACGCTGGCACATCGCCGTTTTCCTGGCGCCGGCCGTGCTTGTCTACACGGTCGTGATGATCCTGCCGCTCTTTGGCACGCTGCAATTCTCGCTCTTCCGCGCCGCGCAGGAAGGCCAGGTCTTCGTGGGGCTCGAAAACTTCCGCACGCTGCTCGGCGATCCGCGCTGGTCGGCGAGCTTCTGGAACGCCCTGTGGAACAATGTCTGGTTCTTCATCATCCACATGGCCGTGCAGAACCCGATCGGCATCCTGCTCGCCGCCCTTCTGTCCAATCCGCGGCTCAGGCTGCGCGGCTTCTACCGCACGGCGATCTTCGTGCCGACGATCCTCTCCTTTGTCATCGTCGGCTTCGTCTGGAAGCTCATCCTGAGCCCCATCTGGGGAGTCGCTCCAAGCCTCCTCGATTTCGTGGGGCTGAAAAGCCTGTTCGAACCGTGGCTCGGCAAGGAGGAATATGCGCTCACCACCCTCGGACTTATCTCCGTCTGGCAGTTCGTCGGCATCCCGATGATGCTCATCTATGCCGCGCTGCTCGCAATTCCCGACGAGATCCTGGAAGCGGCCGAATGCGACGGCATCACCGGCATGTCCCAGTTTTGGAAGATCAAGCTGCCGCTGATCCTGCCTTCGATCGGCATCATCTCGGTCTTGACCTTCGTCGGCAACTTCAACGCCTTCGACCTGATCTATGCGAGCCAGGGCGCCATGGCCGGCCCGAACTTCTCGACCGATATCCTCGGCACCTTCCTCTATCGCACCTTCTTCGGCTTCCAGCTCCAGCTCGGCGATCCGAACATGGGCGCAACGATCGCCTCGATGATGTTCTTCATCATCCTGGCAGGCGTGTGCCTCTATCTGTTCGCCATCCAGACGCGCCTGCGTCGGCATCAGTTTTGAGGGGCGGAGAATGACGGCTTTTATGACGACATATCGGATAGGCAGGAGCCCCTCCGCACCCCCTCTGCCCTGCCGGGCATCTCCCCCTCAAGGGGGGAAATTGGCTTCCTTCAAGGCTTTCGCCAATCTTTGATGTCGTCGGTTAGGTGCCATGTTCACGGCCGGCTGATCTCCCCCCTTGAAGGGGAGATGCCCGGCAGGACAGAGGGGGGTGAGGGGCACCGCGGTTCGCGAGGTCTCACACCATGAGCCGCGCACGCACCTCTCCCTGGCGCAGCGTTGCGGCCCATGCCGCTCTCATCGCCTACACGGCGATAGCGCTGTTCCCGGTCGTCATCATCATCATTAACTCGTTCAAGACGCGGCAGGGCATCTTCCGCTCTCCGCTTGCCCTTCCGGACGCTGAGACCTTCAGCCTGGTCGGCTACGAGACCGTGCTCGCGCAGGGCGATTTCTTCCTCTACTTCCAGAACAGCCTGATCGTGACGGTGGTCTCGCTTTTCTGCGTGCTCCTGTTCGGTGCCATGGCCGCCTTTGCGCTCGCCGAGTACCGTTTCCGCGGCAATTCGCTGATGGGCCTGTATCTTGCGCTCGGCATCATGATCCCGATCCGGCTGGGCACGGTGGCGATCCTGCAGCTCATGGTGGCGAGCGGGCTCGTCAACACGCTGACGGCGCTGATCCTCGTCTATACGGCGCAGGGCCTGCCGCTTGCCGTCTTCATCCTGTCGGAATTCGTACGCCAAGTCTCGGACGACCTGAAGAACGCCGGCCGCATCGACGGTCTTTCCGAATACACGATCTTCTTCCGCCTCGTCCTGCCGCTGGTGCGCCCGGCCATGGCGACCGTGGCCGTCTTCACCATGATCCCGATCTGGAACGACCTCTGGTTCCCGCTGATCCTTGCTCCCTCCGAAGCCACCAAGACGATCACGCTCGGCGCCCAGGTCTTCATCGGCCAGTTCGTCACCAACTGGAATGCGGTGCTCGCCGCCCTCTCGCTGGCGATCCTGCCAGTTCTCATCCTCTATCTGATCTTCTCCCGCCAGCTCATCCGCGGGATCACAGCAGGAGCCGTCAAATGAGCGAGAAACGGTTGAGCGTCGTCGTGGCCGGCCTCGGGAACATGGGCCGCAGCCACGCGCTCGCCTATCACCGCAATCCGGGCTTCGAGATCGCCGCCTTGGTCAACCGCTCGCCCGTTGATCTCGATGGCGAGCTTTCAGGCTATACGGTGGAGCGCTCCTTCGAGGAGGTGCTGAAGCGGGAGCGGCCGGACGTCGCCTCCATCAACACCTATTCCGACAGCCACGCCGATTATGCCGTGATGGCGCTGGAGGCCGGCGCGCATGTTTTCTTGGAAAAGCCGCTGGCGACCACGGTGAAGGATGCCGAGCGCGTCGTCGCCGCCGCGAAGGCGAACGGGCGCAAGCTCGTCATCGGCTACATCCTGCGCCACCATCCGTCCTGGCAGAAGCTCATTGCCGAGGCGCGCACGCTGGGCGGCCCCTACGTCTTCCGCATGAACCTGAACCAGCAGTCGAGCGGGCCCAGTTGGCAGACGCACCGCCGGCTGATGGAGACCACCTCGCCCATCGTCGATTGCGGGGTGCACTACGTGGACGTGATGTGCCAGATCACCGACGCCAAGCCCGTCGAGGTGCGCGGCATGGGCCTGCGCCTGTCGGACGAGATCAAGCCCGACATGTACAATTACGGTCACCTGCAGGTTCTGTTCGAGGACGGCTCAGTCGGCTGGTACGAGGCTGCCTGGGGGCCGATGATCTCCGAGACTGCCTTCTTCGTGAAGGATATCATGTCGCCCAAGGGCAGCGTCTCCATCGTGATGGACGAGGGCGCGAAATCCGACGACATCGACACTCACACGAAGACCGCCACGATCCGGGTTCACCGCGCCGCGCGCGGGGCGGACGGCCGCTTCGCGGCACCCGACGAGATTCTGCGCATGGAGGGCGAACCCGGCCACCAGGAGCTCTGCGAGCGCGAGCAGGATTTCCTCCTGAAGGCGATCCGCGAGGATATCGATCTCTCCCGCCACATGGAGGATGCGGTGCAGTCGCTGAAGGTCTGCCTCGCCGCCGACGAAAGCGTGCGCACCGGCCGCGCGATAAGATTGTGAGGCAGAATTGGGTTCGCTGACGCTTGAAAACATCCGCAAGTCCTTCGGCGCCACCGAGGTGCTGAAGGGCATCGACCTCGAAGTGAAGAACGGCGAGTTCGTCATCTTCGTCGGGCCTTCAGGCTGCGGCAAGTCCACGCTTCTCCGCGTCGTCGCCGGGTTGGAGGATGCCACGGACGGCCAAGTTCTGATCGACGGGCAGGTGGTGGACAACGTGCCGCCCGCCAAACGCGGCATCGCCATGGTGTTCCAGAGCTACGCGCTCTACCCGCACCTCACCGTGCGCGACAATATGGGGCTGGGCCTCAAGCAGGCCGGTCATCCGCGCGACGAAATCAGGGAGAGGGTCGCGACAGCCTCGGCCATGCTCGGCCTCGACGATTACCTGGAACGGCGTCCGGCGGAGCTTTCGGGCGGCCAGCGCCAGCGCGTGGCGATCGGCCGCGCCATCGTGCGCAACCCGAAGCTCTTCCTCTTCGACGAGCCGCTCTCCAATCTCGACGCCGCCTTGCGCGTCAACACGCGACTGGAGATCGCCAGGCTCCACCGCAAGCTGGACGCCACCATGGTCTATGTGACGCATGACCAAGTGGAAGCGATGACGCTGGCCGACCGCATCGTCATCCTGAACGGCGGCCGCATCGAGCAGGTCGGCACGCCGATGGAGCTTTACAACCGCCCGGCCAATCTCTTCGTGGCCGGCTTCATCGGCTCGCCCAGGATGAACTTCGTGGAAGCGGAGCGGCTCGGCCAGAACGGCGCGAAGACGCTGGGCGTGCGCCCCGAGCACATCACGGTCGATCCCGAGGCGGGCGACTGGAAGGGCAGCGTGCTCCATGTGGAGCATTTGGGCGCCGACACGGTCCTCTATCTCGATACCGAGCAGGCGGGCCTCGTCACCGCGCGTCTCTTCGGCGAGCACCGATTCGCGCCCGACGATGTGCTCTTTGCCACCCCGCAGGCCGAACGCATCTATCGCTTCGATGCGGATGGGAAGGCGGTTGGCTGAACGAGTCTTGGGCCACCTGTTTCGAGCTGTCCGCGCCCTCCAGAGAGAGTTCCGTACCGGCTTGCAAATTACATTGACGTATACGTAATTCAGCCCTAATCCTCGGCTCTCCCTGCCTGCGGCCGCGCCGAAGCGGTCGGCAGGCTTCCCGCCTTTGTCATTGCAGTGAGGAGCGCCCGATGAACATGGATGAGATCGCCATACAGATGCGCGAGAAGGTTTCCGCCTCGGATTTCGACCGGTCCGTGAAATTCGACTGCGGCGCGGACGGCACCGTCCTGATCGACGGCAACACCGTCTCCACGGATGACGGCCCGGCCGATTGCGTCATCCGCCTCGCCAAGGAGGACCTGGAGGCGATGGTCGCCGGCAAACTCGATCCCACCGCGGCCTTCATGCAGGGCAAGTTGAAGATCGACGGCGACATGTCCGTCGCCATGCAGTTGAGCCAGGTGATCTGACCTCTCAGGCCGACAAGCTCGCCGCCAGCAAAACGAGACCCAGCAGCAGCACCAGCAGCGCGCCCGCGATCTCGATCCCGTTGTGGATCCGGGCGCCCCAGGCGCCGCCGCCTGAAAGCGCCACGGCCCAGTTCTTCGCCGTCACGGCGAGGATCGCCAGAACGGAAACCGTGATCGCCGTGCCCAGCGCCATGGCGAAGACCGAGACAATGCCGCCGAGCCAAAGCGCGTTGAGGAAGGAGAAGGTGAGCACGATCAGCGCGCCGGAGCAGGGCCGCATACCCACGGCCGCCACCGCCGACCACGCGCTTTTCCAGTCGAGCCGATCGCCGGAAAGCTGCGCCGGATCCGGCGCATGGGAGTGGCCGCAGGTGGGGCAGACTTCGCCCGCCGCGTGATCGTGGTGGTGGTCATGCTGCGCATGATCATGATCGTGATGATCGTGCCCGTCATGCACATGATGATGATGGTGCTCACCGGCATGCGCCGCCGAAAGGCTGTGCATCGGCTGTCCCGCGTCCCGCTGCCGCACGAGCGGCCCGACCTTGCGCCACAGGAGCCAGGCACCGAACGCAGCGATCAGTCCATAGCTCAGGGTTTCCAGGAACCACGTGGCATCCGTCATGGAAACGGCCGTCCCGCGCAGGAGCAGGAACACGGCGCCCATGACCGTGATCGCGGTCAGCGCCTGCAGGATCGCCGAAGCGAAGGAAAGCACGATACCGCGCCTCAGCGCGACCTCGTTGGCGAGCATGTAGGAGGAGATCACCGCCTTGCCGTGCCCGGGTCCGGCGGCGTGGAAGATCCCGTAGGCGAAGGAAAGGCCGATGAGCATCCAGAGTTGCGAAACGTCCTCGCGCATGGCCTTCAGCGCGCCCGTGAGCGCACGGTAGAAGCTCTGCTGCTTGCTATTCACCCATTGCAGGATGCCGGCGAACGGCCCAACCGGCGCCACAGACGGCTCCGCCGTTCCGATGCCGAGCGAACTCTGGGCATGGGCCGGAAGGAGAAGAAGGGCGGTCGCGGCCGTGAGAAGGAGCAGCCTTGCCGGCAAGCTGGCACGCTTCGACATGGAGTTAACCCTTGGCGCTGCAGGTAAGCTCGAGTTTGGTTGCGAAGATCTTGCTGAGGTCGTTGCCGCCCGGGTCGCTGAAGAAGGCGTCCGTCAGCGTCTGCTGGTTCTGGGCGATCGCCTCGTCGGGATCGGGGCGGATCACCGTCCGCGTGCAGCCGGACGGCAGGTTCTCGACCTGAAGATATGCGTCCTCGGTGAAGTCGATCGCGGTGTAGAAGGTCGGGTCGTAGACGCCGAAATCCACCTTGCCCTTGAGCTCGAGCGGCTCCTTGGGCTTGGATTCGAAGAGGATGATGAGCTGGTTGTCGGTGAAATCGGCCATGAGCTCGGCAGGCGCTTCCATGGGCACGTCGCGCCCGTCGGCGGTGACGATCTGGAAATAATTGAATTCGGCCAGCGAGTCGTGGACGACCCCGGCCACGTCCTTCAGTTCCGCCTCATCGAGCTTCAGGTCCTGGTTCTTGTCGAACTCGACCAGGACCGTGCTGGAGAAAAGGTCGTCGAAGCGCCACACGTGACGCAGCGCCTCGACCTTGTGGTCCTGCACCGCGACATCGAGCCGCGCCTCGGCGAAGACGTGGGGGTGCGCCGAAGCAGCGACGCCAAGCGCCGTCCATGCGGCGGCTGCTCCGGCCAGTATCTTCGTTCCCGTCCCGCAGCGCATGCCGAGCAACCCTTCCTTCTCAAGAGTGGGCTTGTCTAACATGAACCCGGCGAAAATGGGACCGGTCAAGAATGTGTCTCGGACCCAGGATTGTCCTTCAGCCACTGTGCCAGAAAATCGACCAGCGCACGCACCTTTGCAGGCAGGTAGCGCCGATGCGGATAGACGACGAAAATGCCGGCCCCGTCAGTGATGAAGTCGTCGAGAACGGTGACCAGCCGCCCCGCCCTCACCTCCGGCAGGGCGATGAAATCCGGCACGAAGGCGAAGCCGATGCCGGCCACCGCCGCCGCGCGCACGGCAAGCGGGCTGTTTGCCTCGATGCGGCCGGAAACCGCCACGGTAAAGGGCGTACCGCCCTCCTGGAACGGCCAGTTGTGGCGAAAGCGACCGTTTGTGTCGACAATGCAGGGCAGGCCCTGCAACTCGCGCGGGTGCTTCGGACGACCGTACTTCTCGATCAGCCCCGGAGAGGCGAAAAGTGGCAGCCGGAAAGGCAGCAGCCGCCGTGCGATGAGCGAGGAATCGTCGAGCTTCGTGATTCGGATCGCAAGGTCGAACCCCTCCTCGACCAGGTCGACGAAGCGGTCGTCGAGATGGATGTCGAGCACGATATCAGGATGGGCGACGGCGAAATCGATGAACGACTGGCCGATCGGAGCATCCGCGAAGGTGCGCGACGCCGACAATTTGATTCGCCCGCGGATATCGCTTGCCGATTCACGCACCGACTCGGAAAGGGCGTCGATCTCGCGCACGAGCTCCACCGCCCTCTGATAATAGCTCTGGCCCGCCTCCGTGAGGGAGAATTTGCGCGTGGTGCGATTGAGCAGCAGCGCGCCCAGTTCGTCCTCCAGCTCGCGCACATATTTCGAAAGCAGCGCCTTCGACCGGCCGGCTTTTCGCGCCGCTGCGGAAAAACCCTCCGCATCCACCACCTGGATGAAAGCGCGCATGCGGGTGAGCGTGTCCATGCCGGGGTCCTGACGGGCTCAGGAACCGGAAAGGATGTCTGCGGCAAGCCGGATGAGCTGGCAGTCGCTGCCGGCCGGGCCGAGCAGCGAGATGCCGAAGGGAGCGCCATGCACCTCGCCCAGCGGAATGGTGATCTGCGGCCAGCCGAGCAGGCCGGCGATCGAGGTGAGCGCGAGCCCCTTCTGGCGATAGCTTTCCTGCTCCTCCTGGGTGGCGATCTTGAGCGGCGCGGCGGAAGGCTGGGTCGGCATGACGACGACCATGTCGGCGTTCATGAGGGCCGAGACGTCCGCGCGGAAGTCGCGCCGCCGTCGCCGCGCTTCCTCGACGGTCGTCTCGCTGATCGACCGGCCGTAGGCGAAACGCTCCTTGACCCCGGGGCCGAGCCCGCGGTCCTTTTGCGACAGGAAGGCGGCATGGGCCCGCCAGGCTTCGTGAGCCTGTATCTGCCGGAAGCGCTCGTAAAGCTCGTCCAGATCCCCAGGCAGGGCGAGAAAGCCCGCCGAACGCTCGAAATGATCGAGCACGCGCCCAAGCATGCCGGCATAGGCCTCGCGCTCCGAGTCGCCGAAAAACCGCGCCTCCAGTTCCGCGATCCGCACCGGGATGCGCAGGGTCTCGCGATGCGTATCCTCCCCCAGCAGCACCTCGCCCACCGCCTGGTAGGTGGCGATATCGCGTGCGAACCATCCGAACGTGTCGAAGGAGGGTGCAAGCGGCATAGTCCCCTCCATGCCGATTCGGCCGTGGGTGGTCCTGAGGCCGATGAGCCCGCAGAAGGATGCCGGAATGCGCACGGAACCGTTGGTGTCGGACCCGATCGCGAAATCGACGAGCCCACCGGCCACCGCCGCCGCCGAGCCGGACGAGGATCCGCCGGTCACCCTTTCGCGCGCCCGCGGGTTCACCGGCGGGGGAAAATGCGTGTTCATGCCCATCATGGAAAAGGCAAGCTCGTCCGTCTGCGTCTTGCCGGCGAACTGCGCTCCGGCGTCGAGCAGAACCTGCAGGGCAGGCGCGGTGCTTGCGGCAGGTGCGGCCTCCGCCTCCTTCTGCGGGTTTCCGCAACCCGTGGGATAGCCCGCCACATCGTAGATGTCCTTCACGCCGAAGGAGAGGCCCCTGAGCAGGCCTGTGACCGAAGAGGGCACCGGCACGTCGGGATAGTCCAGAAAGGCATTCAGCGTGTCCCGTGTCCCCATCATTTCAAAGCTCCTTTGCACCGGGGTCCGGCCCGTTTTGTTCAGTCGATCAAATCGACCTGACCCTACGTCCGGCCGACAATCGACGCATGCGATTTATTTTTCAAGCGCGGGCAACTTTTGCATTGATTGTGACAGTGGACTTTCTTATATCGCCGCTTGCCCAAAGTCGCACGTGCCTGTGGGTGTCCGCCGGGCCTCGGAATGGCGAGGAAACCGGTACGGTACCTGGACCTAACCGCTCCAGTCGATCTTACGGCCAACCGAAGATCGAGGACATCTTGAAGCAACGACGGTGCGGGCCTTTCTGGTGTCTGCCGGTTGTCCAAAGACCGGGGTTACTGAAGAGGCACACCTTCATTGCCGGCAGTGCGGAGGGATTTCCCATCCAAAGCTGAGGCAGACAAAGCGAGCATTCGCCTTGCGGGCGGAAGCTCATCGAAATGCGCCAGGCGCGTCGACGGTTTCCGGTGATTTCCACCCTCCGGCCGTGGATCGCGTTGGGGCGCATCCTTTGTCCACCGCGGGCAGGCATGCCCGCAGACCTTGAGCTTTTCTTTGGCGGCACCGGCCGCCGACGGAGGGAATGATGGCCACCCAGCGCATCCTCGATTTTCTCGCCACGCGACGACCCGACGGCCCCTGCCTTGTCGTGGACCTCGACGTCGTGCGCGAAAACTACACCGCTTTCGAGCGGGCTCTGCCCGATTCGCGGATTTTCTACGCCGTGAAGGCCAATCCCGCGCCGGAAATCCTGCGGCTTCTGAGCACGCTCGGCTCCTCCTTCGATACGGCCTCGGTCGCCGAGATCGAGATGGCGCTCGATGCCGGTGCAACGCCCGACCGCATCTCCTACGGCAACACGATCAAGAAGGAGCGCGACATCGCGCGCGCCTACGATCTCGGCATCCGCCTCTTCGCCGTGGACTGCATCGAGGAAGTGGAGAAGGTTTCGCGTGCCGCTCCCGGTTCGCGCGTTTTCTGCCGCGTGCTGACGGACGGTGCGGGTGCGGAATGGCCGCTCTCGCGCAAGTTCGGCTGCGTGCCGGCCATGGCCGTCGAGGTGCTGCGCCAAGCGAAGCGGCTCGGCCTCGATCCCTATGGCGTCTCCTTCCATGTCGGTTCCCAGCAGACGGACCTTTCCGCCTGGGATCGCGCGCTGAACGACGCGCGCACGGTGTTCCAGGCATTGGCCGAGGAAGGCATTACGCTCAAGATGGTCAATATGGGCGGCGGGTTCCCGACGCGTTACCTGCGCGATGTGCCGCGGGCGCAGGCCTATGGCCAGGCGATTTTCTCCGCGCTCAGGAAGCATTTCGGCAACCGCCTGCCGGAGACGATCATCGAGCCTGGCCGCGGCATGGTCGGCAATGCCGGCGTCATCAAGTCTGAGGTCGTGCTGATCTCCAAGAAGGCTGACAACGACGATGTGCGCTGGGTCTATCTCGACATCGGCAAGTTCGGCGGCCTGGCCGAGACGATGGACGAGGCGATCCGCTACCCGCTGGTCACCCGGCATGATGGCGGCGACACCACGCCCTGCGTGCTCGCCGGCCCCACCTGCGACTCGGCCGACGTGCTCTACGAGAAGACGCCCTATCCCCTCCCCATCTCGCTGACCATCGGTGACGAGGTGCTGATCGAGGGGACGGGCGCCTATACGACGACCTACGCCTCGGTTGCCTTCAACGGTTTCGAGCCGCTCCGATCCTATGTGATCTAGGGCATTTGCAGCCGGGCGGAAATCATCCCGGCATTGCCAGAAGCAGCCGAAGAGAGGACGGAAAACCTCTCGGATCGGCCGCCGTGGGCGGATCCCGCCCGCGGCGGCTCCCTTGTCGAAAAACCGCTTGTGAAGGATCGGGGCCATGTCCCAGCACGCCATCGAAACCGCCCGGATCGGTGATTTCGCTGCCCAGGGCGACGCGCTCGGCTACTCCATCGCGCCCGAGACGCCCGCCGATATCGCCGCGCGCGAGGCGCTGCTCGATCGCGCCATGGGCGCAAAGCGCCGGCGCAAGACTTCGGAAAAGCTGCGCCGCGGCCGGTTGCCGGCCGAAGGTCTTGCCTTCTCCGCCCGCGGGGCCGATGGCGCGCTCCTGGGCACGCTGCGCCTCTGGGATGTCCGGCTCGGTCACGCTGGAGCGCCTGCGCTGCTGCTCGGGCCGCTCGCAGTGGAGCCCACGCTGAAAGGCGCGGGGATTGGCAAAGCCCTCATGCGGCACGCCATAGCGGAAGCCACGCGCCTGGGCCACCGCGCCATCCTGCTCATGGGCGATGCGCCCTATTATGCGCGCTTCGGCTTCTCGGCGGAGAAGACCGACCGGCTCGCCATGCCCGGCCCCTACGAAAAGGAGCGCTTCCTGGCGCTTGAACTCGCCGGCGGCGCCCTCGAGGGCGCACACGGAGCGCTGGAGGCCACGGGAAGAAGAGTGTCCTCCTCCCCCGCGGCTACTTCTCCTTGCGCCGCTGGCTGCGCGCCCTGAACCAGAAGACCAGGAAGAATGCCGCCACGAAGGTCGCGGCCAGAAGTGCCGCGGCAAGGGTCGAGATATCGCCCACCCAAAGCATCAGCCGCGGCATCAGGAAGCCGACGACGCCGAAGCCGAGCAGGATGAGCGCGGCGGCGATGATGGGCCCGCGATTCTCCATCACGAGAACCTGCCCGCGTCGCGGATGTCTGCGCCGTTTGGTCCGGCCCCGTCCTGTCTAAAGCTGATCGCCACGCGCTTCTTCCCTGAAAATCTCGAGCCGTTTTATCTGCCGTCCGCTGCTATCGAAATTCTCCGGTTCGAGCCAGCGTTCCATGGCGCGGCGAATTGACGGCCATTCGTGATCGAGTATGGCATACCACGCCGTATCGCGGTTTTCGCCCTTTACCACCATGTGCTGGCGGAAAATCCCCTCGAAGCGGAAGCCAAAGCGAAGAGCTGCGCGCTTGGAAGGCTCGTTCCGGTCGTTGCACTTCCATTCGAACCGGCGATAGCCGAGATCGTCGAGGACATGCCGCGCGAAAAGGAAGAGCGCCTCGGTGGCAAGCCTCGTCCTCGCCACCCCCGGCCCCCAATAGATGTTGCCGATTTCGGCCACCCCGTTCGCCGCATCGATGCGCATCAGTGCCTGCCGCCCGCCGATTTCCCCCTTCGCTTTGTCGATGACCGCGAAGAAGAGCGGATCGTGGCTCGCCGAAACCTTGTCCAGCCACGGCTGGAACGCCGCCCTGTTTTCGGGCGGATAATCGCCCAGATAGCGGAAGCGCTCTCCCGCATCCGGCACGCTGGAGACTGCGAGAAGCCCGTCGCCATGGGCGGCGGGGTCGAGCGGCTCCAGCCGCACATAGCGTCCATTGAGCGGAGCACGCTCGGGCGCGGGGCGCGCAGTCCAGTTCGCAAGGTCTTTCACGGGCTTCCCTCAATTGACGTTTTCTCCGCGAAGCTTCACAAAAGCGCCCTTGACGCGACAGAACCAGATGGAACTCCCGACATGCTCCAAACCGTGGCCGCCTTCGACCGAATAGGCGAGGAGAACGCCTTCGCCGTGCTGGCGCGGGCGACGGAACTCGCGCATCAGGGGCGCGACATCATCAATCTCGGCATCGGCCAGCCCGACTTCCGCACGCCTGAGCACATCGTGGAAGCAGCCGTGAAGGCGCTGCGCGACGGCCAGCACGGCTACACGCCGGCAACGGGCATCCTGCCCGCCCGCGAGGCGGTGGCGCGCCGCACGCTCGCCATGACGGGCGTGGAGGTCTCGCCGGACAACATCATGATCCTGCCGGGCGGCAAGCCCACCATGTTCGCGGCCATAATGATGTTCGGCGAGCCGGGCGTGGAGATTCTCTATCCCGATCCGGGCTTTCCCATCTACCGCTCCATGATCGAGTTCACCGGAGCGACGCCCGTGCCGGTGCCGATCCGGGAGGAGAACGGCTTCGCCTTCTCGGCCGAGGAGACGCTGTCGCTCATCACGCCGAAGACGCGGCTCCTGATCCTCAACTCGCCGGCCAATCCCACCGGCGGCGTCACGCCGCGCGAGGAGATCGCCAGGCTGGTGAAGGGGCTTGAGGCGCATCCTCAGGTCGCGATCCTCTCCGACGAGATCTACGACGTCATGACCTATGACGGCGAAAGCGCCACCTCGCTGCTCATTTTCCCGGAGATCCGCGACCGCCTGATCGTGCTCAATGGCTGGTCAAAGACCTGGGCCATGACCGGCTGGCGCCTCGGCTGGTCCATATGGCCGGACAAGCTTTACGGTCTTGTGCGCAAGCTTGCGGTCAACTGCTGGTCCTGCGTCAACGCGCCGGCGCAATATGCCGGCATCGCCGCCATCGACGGCCCGCAGGACGACGTGGAGAAGATGATGCGCGCCTTCGACTCGCGCCGCCGGCTGGTGGTCGAGGGCCTGAACGGCCTGCCCGGCATCAGTTGCCGGACGCCCAAAGGCGCCTTCTACGCCTTCCCCAACATCGGCGGCACGGGCTGGAAAGCCAAGGAACTGGCCAGCGCCCTCCTGGAGGAAGCCGGCGTGGCGCTGATCGGCGGGCCGGATTTCGGCATCCTCGGCGAAGGCTATGTCCGCCTCTCCTACGCCAATTCGGAGGAGAACATCCTGCGTGCAATCGATCGCGTCGGCGATTTCCTGGCCGGGAACGAAGGGTAGCGGCGCCATCCGCTCGGAAAAATCGCTTGACCTCAACTTTGGTTGAGGCCGCACAACCCGTCCTGAAGAGAGGACGGCGGGCGTCCCCGGCAAAGGAGAGCGAAATGAGCGGCATCACGGAAAGCCAACCCTATTACCGCGTCGACAAGTTCGTCGTGCCCGGCCACGGGCGCGAAGAGTTCCTCGGACGGGTCGCACAGACCCATGCGCTCCTGCGCAAGCAGGAAGGGTTCGTGCAGGATTTCATCCTGGAGCAACAGTCGGGACCCGGCGAATACAATTTCGTGACCCTCGTCGAGTGGACGAGCCCCGAAGTGATGGAGAACGCCCGCGCAGCCGTCGCCCGGATGCACGCCGAAGCGGGGTTCGACCGGCGCGAGCTGATGTCGCGCCTCGGCATCAAGGCTGATATCGCGGACTACAAGAGACTGGAAATCTGAAGCGGAAAAGCAGTTGGGGCGGCACTGCGGCCGCCCCGATTCGAACCCGCTTGGGAGGAGGAAAGCCGATTCGACATGATCCATGATGCACCTGCTTTCCTAAGAGCCGGTTAATCGCCGCAATCCAGGCGGGAATTTCCGCAACGCCTTGCCCGCCATACGCATTCAGGGTTGTCGCGGCAGCAGCCGCGCCCTCTCCACGGATACCGCCTTGATCAGCGCCACGACCCGCATGCCCGGAGCAAGGCCCAGCGCATCGGCCGATTTGGCCGTAATGTGGGCGGTGATCCGCTCGCCCCCGAAGGCAAGCCTCACCTCCGCGGAATTCCCGCGCCGTTCCACCGCTTGGACCGTGCACCACAGCTGGTTCCGGATGGAAAGCCCCTCATGCGGCGTGGTCGCGATCGCCACGTCCGCCGCGCCAAGTCGAAGCCGGACGCGGCTCCCGGCCGGCAGGTCGCGTGCGGAGAGTTCGATCGTCCCGCCGCCTGTCTCCACCGTCACTGTCTCGTAGTTTAGATCGACATCTGTCACCTGCCCCTCCAAGATGGACAGGCCCCGATCTTCTTCGCCGGTGGAATGGCCGAGGATCTCCGCCGCGGTGCCCGCCGCCCGCACCCGTCCCTCATCGATCGCCACCACCTGATCGGCGAGCCGCGCAACCTCGCCGGTATCATGGCTGACATAGAGCACGGGGATACGCGCCTCGTTGGCGATCGCTTCCAGATAAGGGAGGATCTCCACCCTCCTCTCGCGGTCGAGCGAAGAAAGCGGCTCGTCCATCAGCAGTATCTGCGGATCGGCCAGCAGAGCGCGCCCGATCGCAACCCGCTGCCGCTCCCCGCCGGAGAGCGTGCCGGGATGGCGCTCCAGATGTTCCTCCAGCCCGAGAAGCGCCGCAACCTCCTCCAAGGCCCGCGGGCCCGCGCGCCCGCCGGCCCAGCGCGCGTAAGTGAGGTTCCGGCGCACCGAAAGATGTGGGAAAAGCCGCCCTTCCTGGAACACGAAACCGATCCCCCGGGCACGCGGCGGCAGGTTGATTCGCTTTTCGCTGTCGAAAAACACCCGCCCGCCCGCGGAGATTCGCCCTGTCTCGGGCCTGGCCGTACCGGCGATCATCTTCAGGATCGTGCTCTTGCCGGCGCCGGATCGGCCGAAGAGTGCCGTGACGCCGGGCGCCGCGCGGAATTGCGCGGAGATGGCGAAGCTGCCCGCCCGGCCGGTGACGTCCACCTCAAGCGCGGCCATCGCCGTTCCTCTTCTGCAGGCGCCTTGCGACCCATTCCGAAAGGAGCACGGCCCCGATGGCGAGCACGACGGAGATGCCGATGAGGCGCAGGGCCGCCAGGTCGCCCGCGGGGCTTTGCAGCAGCGCATAGATGGCGAGCGAAAGCGTCTGCGTCTCGCCCGGAATATTGGAGACGAAGGTGATGGTGGCGCCGAACTCGCCCAGCGCCTTGGCGAAACCGAGGACGAGGCCGGCGATCAGACCCGGCAGCGCAAGCGGCAGCGTGATGGTGGCGAAGACGACCGGCGCCCGCGCGCCGAGCGTGCCCGCCGCCTCCTCCAGTCCGCGGTCGATCGCCTCGAGCGAAAGCCGGATGGGGCGCACGAGCAGCGGAAACGCCATCACGGCGGCCGCGAGCGCCGCCCCCGTCCAGCGGAAGGCGAAGCTCATGCCGAACAGGTTCTCGAAAAGCCGTCCCAGCGGACCTTGGGAACCGAACAGGATAAGGAGCCCGTACCCGGTCACCACAGGCGGGAGAACCAGCGGCATGGTGATCAGCGCCTGCAGGACGGCCTTTCCCGCGAAACGCCCGCGTGCGAGCAGCCACGCCACCGCGAAGGCGGGCACGAGCGAGAAGCCCATCGCCGCCAGCGCGACCTTGGCCGAGAGCAGGAGGATGTCGAGTTCGGTGCCGGTCATGTGGCCGCCCCTTGCCCCTTCTTGCCCTGAGCTTGAGACAGGTGCGCGCCCATGGCGACACGTCGAGAGTGCTTGGCGTCTTGACCTCTTCGCATTTCAATAGAGCTGATCAACAAAAGACCGAATATCTAAACCGGCGGCTGCGCAAAGCCGAGCTCCCGGAAGATCCTCTGCCCCTCCTCCCCCGACAGGAAATCGAGAAAGGCATCCGCCTCCGGTCCGGCGTTCGCCATCGCCGCCGCCGGGTAGACGACGGGCGGATGGCGATCGGCGGGGAAGGTGTAGACGCGCGAGAGTCCATTGGATGCGCGCTCGTCGGATCCGTAGACGATCGCCGCGGCCACCTCGCCACGCTCTGCGAGTTCGAGCGCGACGCGCACATTCTCGCCGAACACCGCATGCTCCTTCACCTCCTCCCACAAACCGAGGCTCGTGAGCGCTGCCTGCGCGTAGCGCCCGGCGGGCACATGGGTGGGGTCGCCCATGGCGAAGCGGCCCTTGGAAAGGATATCGCCCGGCTCCGCTCCCTCGGGCACGGGCTTGGCCGCGACGATCACAAGGGCATTCGCCGCCACGGGCCTGCGGCTTTCCTCGCGGATAAGATTCCGCTCGGCAAGCCAGTCCATCCATTCGAGGTCGGCGGAGATGAACACGTCGGCCGGTGCGCCGGCTTCGATCTGCCGTGCGAGAGCCGAGCTCGCCGCGAAGGAGACCACCACCTCGGTGCCGGTCTCCTGCTCGAAGGCCACAGCGGCGCGATCCATCGCGTCCTTCATGCTGGCGGCGGCGAATATGGTGATTCTCTCCTGCGCCATGGCAGTTGCGGGCATGGCGCAGGCAAGGGCGAGAAAAAGGACGAGGAAAATTCGGGACAACACATCCTCCACGAGCCGCGCTCCGCGCGGATTCCAGAAGCAGGACGTGATGGTGGACTTCTGCCCGCATCCGCGCCCCGGATGCGGTAGAGGCCCTTGGCGCAGAGGCGGCCGATCACTGCCGCCCGCACAGTTCCCGCGAAGGAACGGTGCGGACGCACCTTATGCTGCCGGCAGCGGTGTTGGCAAGACGCGGGTTCAGACCGAAACGGTTTCGGCGATCGTCGCCTCGATATGGTCAACGAGCGCATCCGGCAGGTTGAGCCTGCCCGCGAGCATGTCGAGATAGCCGCGCTCGGCGCGCGTCTGCGGCTCGATGGCAAGCCGCGAGGCGGTGTAGAGTTCGACCTTCTGCTCGTCGGTGCTGGCGGCGGCCACCAGCGCGTCGACGTCCACGGGCCGCTCCAACTCCTCCATCAGGAAGCTTTCCACCTCGTGATCAATGCCGCTTTCCTTGAGACGCTCGGCGATTTTCCGGCGCTCGGTCTCGTCGATATGACCGTCGGCGCGCGCCGCCGCAATCATGGCGCGCACCAGCGTCAGCGCGAACGCATCTTCGCCCTGCGGCGCCCTGGCGGGGTTGAAGCCGGTCTCCTGGGGCGGCGGCAGCAGGTTGCCCTGTTTCACGTCCTCCACGCCTTCGCCCGGCTTCTTGCCGGCCTGGTAGTTCTGATAGGCCTTGTAGGCGAGGCCGGCGATGGCCGCCATGCCGCCCATCTTGAGCGCGCTCTTGGTAAGCTTTCGTCCGGCGCCCGTACCGAGCAGGGCCGCCACGATCGCACCGGTGGCGAGCGGATTGTCCTTGGCGAACTGGGTCAGCCGGTCGGCCTGGCCTCCCATGGACGATTGCGTTCCGGGCACGCGCGAGCCCAGGAACCCATCGAGCAGCTTTTTCGGATCGATCATGGCGTTCTCCTGCAAAAATCTCTCAACAGGTAGGCAGTGGATCGCCCGATGCAAAGATCATGCGCACCCGATTGCGAAAAATTCGCCGAAGGTCTCGGGAGCGGGCACGAAAACGGGGATGGAAATAGGGCGAAGAAGGGAGCAGCGAGGACACCGCGAAAAGGAATTCCCGAATTTGCACAAAGGTTTGCTCCCGGCGCAGCCATATCGCGAGGAGGAAATCACGCCGGCTTTTCTCCCCGCATGCTCCAACCGGGCGAAAATGGCGATCGAGAAACCGGAGGCCAGCCCCATGTTTACCGCCGAAACCATCGACCTGATCGCCAGGGCCGCGAGGGAAGCGCGCCTCGAACCCGCCACGCTGCTGGCGGTGATCGAGGTCGAGTCCGGCGGCCGGACCCATGCCGTCGTCCAGGGCCGGCCCGAACCGCTCATCCGCTTCGAAGGCCACTATTTCGACCGCCGTCTCTCGCCGGCGGATCAGGAGATGGCGCGCCGCGAGGGCCTCGCTTCACCCACCGCCGGCGCAGTGAAGAACCCCCCATCGCAGGCTGCGCGCTGGCGCATGCTGGGCCGGGCGGCGGAGATCGACCGCCGGGCGGCCTACGAATCCACCTCCTGGGGCGTGGGCCAGGTGATGGGCGCCCATTGGAAGCGGCTCGGCTATCCGAGCGTGGACGCGCTGGTGGAGGAAGCCCGCGGCGGCGTCGAGGGGCAGATCCGCCTCATGCTGCGCTATATCGACGAGGCCGGGCTGATGGAGGCGCTGCACCGGCGCGACTGGACCGCCTTCGCGCGCGGCTACAACGGGCCGGGCTTCGCCCGCAACAGCTACCATCTGAAGCTGGCGCTCGCCTATCGTCGTCACGCGCGGGCGATATCCAGGCCCGGCTCCGACGCTCCGGCTGAAACCCCGGCCCTTCTGCGCAGGGGCGACCGCGGCTCGGCAGTGCAGCATCTGCAAAGATTGCTCACGGCCGCAGGCCATCCCGTCACTGCCGACGGCGATTTCGGGCCGCGCACCCATGCCGCCGTGCTGGCCTTCCAGCGGTCGAGCGGCCTGACTGCGGACGGTATTGCCGGCCCCGCGACCATGGAGGCCCTGCAAGCAGCGCTGCCGTTCGGCAGTCCGGCCTCCGTCTGGCGCAGGCTTGTGAAGCTCTGGCAAAGACTCGGCCGGCTCATCGCATGACGATGACGGTTCAGCCCGCCTGATTCTGCGCCTTCGTGGTCATGAACACTCCGGCGGCGAGAATGGCGGCCCCGATCCAGGTGAGCGCCGAATAGCGCTCTCCCAGGAACAGGACGCCGATGGCAAGCCCCACGGCCGCCCCGACATAGCCGATCTGGCTGAGATAGACGGGGCCGCCGACCGCCTGCAGCCGGAAGAAGAAGGCGAACATGGAGGAGGCCGCGGCCACCTGCGCGAGCACCAGGAGCGGCATCCCGGGAAGAGTGGCAAAGGAACCCGCCTCGCCCGAGAGCAGGATGCCCGCAAGCAGCATCGCCGCGGCGGCAAGATGGCTGCCCGCCGCGAGTTCGATGGGTCCGGTATTCTCGGGCCAGTCCATGGTACGGTAGATGTTGCCCGCCGCCAGGCTCACCGGGATCAGCAGCCCGGCGGCCACCCACAGAAGATCGGCCGGTCGGCCCGCCTCGCCGCGAGTCGTGGCCACGATCACCGCTCCGACAAAGCCCACCGCGATCCCGATGATGCCGAGCCGGTTGGGCCGCCGGACCCCGAGCAGGATGGACAGGATCAGCGTGACCACCGGCGAGAGGGTGAACATGATGCCCGTATAACCGGCGCCGAGATGCGGCACGACCGAGAACATCAGGAGGTTCGGGACCGCGTAGGAGACGGCCGCCGTGATAACATAGTAGCGCAACCGATGCGCCGTCAGCGCCGTACGGTCGTCGCCCACTAACAGCGCGCACAGAAGCACCGCTCCGGCGCCGAAGGAGATCACGAACGCCCAGACGGCGGGCGAAACGCCGTTCTCGGTCGCCAGCTTGCCGAGCGGCGGCGTGAGCCCGAGCAGCGCCCCGGTCACGAGAAGAAGGGCGAAAGCCGACTGCCAGATCCGTGTCACGCGATATCCTGATTCTGCGCCGACCGAGGCCGGCAGGAACGATTTCGCGAACTCGCAGATTCGCGCGCTTAGCGCCAGTAGCCACATCGCCTCGCAGCGGGTTTAACTTCCCCGGCGAAATGGTCTAAGAGACACCGCATATGAGGCATAGGAGCCGGCGATGAAGAAGAAGACCGACAAGCTTTTGGCAATCCTCACGGCACAGCCGGTCATACCCGTCTTGAAGATCGATCGCCTGGCCACTGCCGTTCCCCTTGCCCGCGCCCTCGCCAAGGGCGGGCTGCCGGCGATCGAGATCACGCTGCGGACGCCGGACGCCATCGACGCCATCCGCCTCGTGGTCGACGAGGTCCCCGAGGCGATCGTCGGCGCAGGCACCATCCTGTCGCCGAAGGATTTTTCCAAGGCGGTCGAGGCGGGTGCGAAATTCATCGTCTCTCCTGGCACCACGCAGGGTCTTCTCGACGCTGCCCAGGATTCGGGCGTCCCGTTCCTGCCCGGCGCGGTGACGCCGAGCGAGATCATGGCGGTGCGCGACGAGGGCTATCGCGTGCTGAAGTTTTTCCCCGCCGAGCAGGCCGGCGGCGCGGCCTTCCTGAAGTCGCTCGCCTCCCCCTTGGCGGATGTGAGCTTCTGCCCCACCGGCGGCATCTCGCCGAAGAATGCGGCGGACTACCTCTCCCTGCCCAATGTCATCTGCGTGGGCGGCTCGTGGGTGGCGCCGGACGCGGAGCTTGCCGCCGGCAATTGGACCGCGGTCGAGGAACTCGCGCGTCAGGCGGCTGGCCTGCGCGGTTGATTGTTTCCCGAGACGGCAGGGAACCGGAGCCGTAACGGCGGCTCCGGAACTTCCTATTCGAATTTGGCGAGCGACAGGAAGGTCACGGCCTTTCCTGTGAAGCGGCGCGCATCCGGCGTGGAGTCGCCCTGCTTGAAGCCGTCCGTGTAGACGGCCGTCGGCGCCTCGGCCATCTCGCTGCTGAAGGCCGGCACCCTGGCGACCGCCGACTTGTTGAGCATCGATTCGCGGCTGAGGGCGATATCCGCCACCAGGGCCCTGACGGGCATCACATGCGGCGCCGGCGCCTTCGCGGCGTCGTCCGGGCTAGGCCGCGGGCCCTTGGGCGTCGTCTTCACGCCCGCGAAGGGATTGGCCCTGCCCTTGTTCTCCAGCATGGCCATGCGTGGCGAAGCACCGGGAGACCACGCCTCCTCCTTGGTACCTTCCTCCCGCAGGGCGGCCACGACGGCCGGTGTCGCCGCGGCGGATGCGGAGGTGGCGAGCGCATCGGCTTTCGAGATCACCTGACGTGCCATTTCGGCCGAGGACTGACCGTTCCCGGTCGCAGCTGCCATGCCCGCGCCGACCGTATGAGGCCGGCTATCGGGCACCGGCAGATAGGCTGCCACGGTGGGCTGCTCGTCCTCCTGCGGATTGGCCGGCAGATCCTTTTCCGCCGCCAGGAGCGCGGCGATGGCATCGGCTGAAGCCGGCGGCTCGGGGCGGCGCGTCGGCGTGACATAGGCCACCGTCGCCAGCGCGGTCTCACCCGGTTCCGCGGCCTCCGCGACCTGCATCGCGGCTTCCGGCGGCGTATAGTCCGGCCGGCGGGACGGCAAGGGCACGTTCAGCGCCGCCATCACATCCGCGGCCTGCGGCTCCTGCTCCGGCTGCTCGGGCGCGGCGGCGAGAGGCGCTTGGCCCTGGTCCGCAGGAGTCGCGCTGGCGACGAGCAGGCTGGTGCCCACATTGACATCCGGACGCGGCGCGGTGCGCGGCACAGGCACCTCACGCGCCGGCAGCGCGGCGATCAGGGTTCCGGGGGCCTCCGGCTGAGGTTCCGGCGCAGCCCGCGGCTGCTGTGCCTGCTGCTGACGGGCGGCCACCTGCACGGTCCGCTCCGGGCGGGGCGCGGCAGCCACCTGCATATCGGCATTGTCCTCCTCCTCGTCGGCGCCGCCGCCGAAAAGGGCGGCGAGAAGGCCGCGGCCGCGATTGCCCCTGGAGTCGTCTGCCACCTGGATGGAGCCGCCATTCTTCTTGCGCGCCTCGTAGGCGGCGACCGCCTGCTGGTATCCCGGCATCGGCTTGCCGTCGGAAGGCACGTGCAGCGTCTTGCCGTCGGGGAAGATCGCGGCGAGTTCCTTCCGGCTCATGCGCGGCCAGTGCCGCACGCCGCCCACGTCGAGATGGACGAAAGGCGAACCGGAGCGCGGATAATAGCCGACGCCGCCCACCTGCTTCTTGAGTGCGATGGCCCTGAGCGTGGAGAGCTTCACGCCGGGAATGTAGAAATCCATGGCCTTGCCCAGCATGTGCTGGCTCTTCTCGGCCACGCCGCTGGAGCGGCTGCGCAGCATCGCATTGGTCTTCGGCGAACGGTAGGCGGAGACCACATGGATATAGTCGCGCGCGCCTGCGGCCTGGTAGACCTCCCACACGAGATCGAGCAGCCGGGGATCCATCTTGGTGGGCTCGTTGCGCCGCCAGTCACGCAGGAACTGGTTGATCTCGTTCAACCCGCTCTGGAGGTAGCGTCCGTTGCGCTTGTAAGTGATCTCCGCGCGCTCCTTCGTATGGATGAAGTAGAGCTTCAGGGTGCGCGTCTCCGCGCTCGCCACCTGCGCTGAGATGAGGAAGAAACCCGCTACGAGCAGGAGCCCCGCAATGAACGTCTTGGGCCCGCGCTTCACATTGCGGCATTCAGGGTGTCGAACGTCGTGGTTTTTCAAAACTACGGCCTGTCGGCTGGAACTGTCCCCACACGGCTCCGGGCTTTCCGAAGCACCCGGAGTCTTCACGATAATGGTTAATCTCCTCTTATTAAAGCAGGAATGCGCGCAGAGCATGGCAGGAAAATGTCAGCCAGGCTTTCTAAAAATTACGGTTAACGTAAAAAGTGCGGGAAATCGATAGGGGAAAAGCAGCCCCGAACGGCCTCGTCAGTCGCTCTCGCGGCGCCCTTCGGGAAGGTCGATCCCCATCTCCTTGAGCTTTCGGTAGAGCGTGGAACGGCCGATTCCCAGCCGGCGGGCGACCTCGCTCATCCTTCCGCCATAGTGCTCGATGGCGAAGCGGATCACCTCGTGCTCGATCGCGTCCAGCGGGCGGACATGGCCGCTCTCGTCGAGAACGCGCAGAAGTCCCGAGCGCGGCTGCGGCGGGTCCTGCCGCGTTTCGCCGGCCTGTTCGGGCGGGTCCGCCGGTTCGTTCGGATCCGGCGCGGCCGCCTCCGCCAACAGCCTGTCGTCGATGCCCTCCACCTGCGCGCGGATTTGCGGGAACTCCTCCGCGGTCAGCACATCGCCCTCGCACAGCACGATCGCCCGGAAGACGGCATTCTCAAGCTGCCTGATATTGCCCGGCCAGTCATAGGCCGAAAGCAAGCGAAGCGCTTCGTCGGAAATCCCCGTGACGCTCCGGCCCGCTTCGGTGCTGCCGAAACGGCTGACGAAATGCCGGACGAGCAGCGGGATGTCGTCCTTGCGCTCGCGCAGCGGCGGGACGGTCATCGGAAAGACGCTCAGCCTGTAGTAGAGGTCCTCGCGAAACTGCCCGTCCTTCACCCGCTGCAGGAGATCGCGGTTGGTCGCGGAAATGAGCCTGATGTCCACCTTCACCGTGCCGCGCGCGCCGACCGGGTCCACCTCGCCTTCCTGCACGGCACGCAGGAGCTTCACCTGCACGTCGAGCGGCAGCTCGCCAATCTCGTCCAGGAAAAGCGTGCCCGTATTCGCCTCGACGAACTTGCCGGCGTGCTTTTCCGTGGCGCCCGTGAAGGCGCCCTTCTCATGTCCGAACAGGATGCTTTCGACGAGATTGTCCGGGATGGCGCCGCAATTGACCGTGACGAAGGGCTTTCCGCGTCGGGCGCTCTCGCCGCGGATGGCGCGGGCGATCAGTTCCTTGCCGACGCCCGATTCCCCTTCGATCAGGATCGGAATGTCGGATGTCGCGGCCTTGCGCGCCAGGCGGATCACCTTCTCCATCGCCGCGCTGCGGGTGATGATATCGCGGAAGGAGAACTTGTCCGGCACCCTGCCCTGCTTGCGGCGCTGCTGGCCTTCGAGTGCTTCCACCTTGAGCGCGTTGGCCAGTGCCGTGCCGAGCCGTTCAGGGGAGACGGGTTTCACCACGAAGTCGAACGCGCCCGCGCGCATCGCCGCCACCGCGGTCTCGACCCCGCCTTTCGCGGTCTGCACGATCACCGGCACGCTGATTCCGCGACGGCGCATCGTCTCCATCACCTCGATGCCGCCCATGCCGGGCATCATCAGGTCGAGGATGACCGCGCGCACTTCCTCCGGCCGCACGTCCGCCACGGCCTGCAGCGCCATCTCGCCCCCTTCGGCCAGAAGCGGCGCATAGCCGAGCTTGCGCACCGCCGCGTCGAGGAGGCGGCGCTGCACCGGGTCGTCGTCGACTATCAGGACGGTATCGGGCATGGATGCAACAGCTTGACCAGATTCTCTTCCACGTGATTGCGGGCACACTGGAACTATATGTCATGGGCTTCTAAACAGGCGTTCAAGAAACCCGGTGAATGAATCCTTGATCCCGGCCGGTCCGGGATCCAGAATGAGGAGTGTTTCCATGGCTCGACATCCAAGAAGGCTTGCCGATCTTCCCGGCCAGGCGGCGATGGGGGCCGGAGCCGCCGCCACGACCCTCGGCGACCTGCCCGAGTGGAACCTGACCGACCTCTACCCGGCCATGGACAGCCCGGAGCTTGCCGGCGACCTTGCGCGCGCCGCCCGCGATGCGGTCGCCTTCGAGGAGGCGTGGAAGGGCAGGCTCGCCGACGAGGCCGGCAAGGGAGCGGCCGGCGGTCTCGGTGAGGCCGTCCGCGCCTACGAGCAGCTCGACGAGCTTTTCGGCCGCATCGGCTCCTATGCCGGACTTGTCTATGCCGGAGACACGTCCGATCCGAAACGGGCGAAGTTCTACGGCGACGTGCAGGAGAAGTTGACGGACGCCAGCACGCATCTGCTCTTCTTCACACTCGAGCTCAACAAGATCGATGATGCGCTGATCGACGCCGCGCTGAAGGATGATCCGCTCTTCGGCCACTATCGTCCCTGGGTGCTCGATATGCGCAAGTATCGACCGCACCAGCTCGAGGACCGCGTCGAGCAACTTTTTCACGAAAGTGACTCGACAGGACGCGGCGCCTGGAACCGCCTCTTCGACGAGACCATGACCAGCTTGCGCTTCAATGTCGACGGCGAGGAGCTGACGCTGGAGCCGACACTGAACCTGATGCAGGATGCGAACGGCGACAAGCGCCGCAAGGCGGCGGAAGCGCTGGCAGTCACACTCAACGCCAATATGCGCCTTTTCGCTCTCATCACCAATACCATTGCCAAGGACGTGGAGATTTCCAACCGTTGGCGCAATTTCAATGACGTGGCGGATTCTCGCCACTTGTCGAACCGCGTCGAACGCGAGGTCGTCGAGGCACTGGCAACCTCCGTGCGCGAGGCCTTCCCTCGCATCTCCCATCGCTACTATGCGATGAAGGCGAAGTGGCTGGGAATGGAGAAACTTAACCATTGGGATCGCAACGCGCCGCTTCCCGAAACGCCGCAATCCGTCATCGAATGGGAGGCGGCTAAGGAGACCGTGCTTTCGGCTTATGGCAATTTTGCGCCCGAGATGGCGGAGATCGCCAGCCGCTTCTTCGACCGCAACTGGATAGATGCGCCGGTCCGTCCCGGCAAATCGCCCGGCGCCTTCGCCCATCCGACAGTGCCTTCCGTGCACCCCTACGTGCTGCTGAATTATATGGGCAAGCCGCGCGACGTGATGACGCTTGCCCATGAACTGGGCCACGGCGTGCACCAGGTGCTGGCGGCGGATCAGGGCTCGCTGATGGCCGCCACCCCGCTCACGCTCGCCGAAACGGCCTCCGTCTTCGGCGAGATGCTCACCTTTCGCTCGCTGCTCGCCCGAACGACGGACAAGCGCGAACGCAAGGCGATGCTCGCCCAGAAGGCGGAGGACATGATCAACACCGTCGTGCGCCAGATCGCCTTCTACGAGTTCGAGCGCAAGGTGCACACTGAGCGCCGCAACGGCGAGCTCACTTCGGAACGCCTGGGCGAGATCTGGCTGGAGGTGCAGTCGGAGAGCCTGGGCCCGGCAATCGCCCTGCGTGAAGGGTATGAAACCTTCTGGGCCTACATCCCGCACTTCATCCACTCGCCCTTCTATGTCTATGCTTACGCCTTCGGCGACTGCCTGGTGAACTCGCTCTTCGCCGTCTATCAGCAGGCCGAGAAGGGTTTTCAGGAGAAATATTTCGAGATGCTGAAGGCGGGCGGCACCAAACACCACTCGGAACTCCTCGCCCCCTTCGGCCTCGATGCCTCCGACCCGGCCTTCTGGTCCAAGGGGCTGTCGGTGATCGAAGGGCTGATCGATGAACTGGAAGCGCTGGAGGAGGGGTAGCCACCGCCTTTGGAGCAGATGCCCCGACGCCCCATCGCTCTCTTCCGCAATGACCTCACGAACGAGGCCATGTGCTTCTCTGCACCGGAGGAAATTCTTCGTGCAGATCGCCCGGAAGACCTCTCCCCCGCGCTCGACCGCGCGGAAGGCCTCCGCCGGGCGGGCAAGTGGCTGGCCGGCTATATCTCCTATGAAGCCGGCTATTTGCTGGACGAATCCCTTGTCCCGCATCTGCCGAAGAACCGCCGCGCGCCCTTGCTTTGCCTCGGCGTCTTCGACGCACCGTCGGGCAGGGCAACCGCACATGCCGGCGGCGATCCGCCACCACGCCTCTTCGACCCCAGACCCATATGGAGCTTTGCGGACTACGAACGTCGCTTCAACGAGCTTCACCGCCATCTGCGGCTCGGCGACTGCTACCAGGGCAACCTCACCTTTCCCGTTCAGGCCCGCTGGGAAGGCGACCCGCTTGCGCTTTTCGACGCCCTGACGGCGCGCCAGCCGGTCCGTTATGCCGCTTTTGTGGATCTCGGCGGCCCGGTGGTGCTGTCGCGCTCGCCGGAGCTCTTCTTCGAGGTTTTCGCCGACGGCTTTATCGAGACGCTGCCCATGAAGGGCACCATGCCGCGCGGGAAGACGCCCGCCGAAGACGAGGCCCTCAGGGAGGCACTGCGCAACGATCCCAAGAACCAGGCGGAGAACCGCATGATCGTCGACCTCCTGCGCAACGACATCTCGCGCATTTCGGAGGTGGGCACGCTTGACGTGCCCGAGCTCTTCCACGTCGAGAGCTACCCCACCGTCCACCAGATGGTGAGCCGCGTGCGCGCAAAGCTCCTCTCCGGCCTCACGCTCGCCGATATCCTGGCCGCTCTCTTTCCCTGCGGCTCGGTCACCGGCGCGCCGAAGATTTCTGCCATGAAGATCCTGCGCGCGCTGGAGATGGGGCCGCGGGAGGTCTATTGCGGCGCGGTCGGCTGGGCGGCGCCCGACGGGCGCATGCGCTTCAACGTGGCCATCCGCACCGTCTCGCTCTATTCCGGCGGCGAGGCCGTCTTCAACATTGGCGGAGGGGTCGTTTTCGATTCCACCGCGCGCGAGGAATATGACGAATGCCTGCTGAAGGCGCGGTTTGCCGGTGAATGGTGAATGGGCAGGAACCCGAAGAGGAAGCGCTATTCGCTCTTTATTGTCACGCCGATCTATGTTTTGACCGGGCCTCACCATCTCTGAAAAGGAGCACTCCCGAAAATGGCGAAGAATGAGTGGCCCGTCCACGGTGTGATCACCGGCCCAATCGTGATGATCGGCTTTGGCTCCATCGGCCGCGGCACCCTGCCTCTTATCGAGCGCCATTTCCGCTTCGACAGGTCCCGTATGGTGGTGATCGATCCGGCCGACACCGACCGGAATCTGCTCGACGAGCGCGGCATCCGCTTCGTCCAGACCCATGTGACGAAGGACAATTACAGGGACCTCCTCACACCTCTCCTCACCGAGGGGCAGGGCCAGGGCTTCTGCGTCAACCTCTCGGTCGACACGTCTTCGCTCGACCTCATGAAGCTCTGCCGCGAGCTGGGAGTGCTCTATATCGACACCGTCGTCGAGCCGTGGCTCGGCTTCTATTTCGATTCCAGCCTCGGCAACGAAGCGCGCACCAACTACGCGCTGCGCGAGACCGTCCGTGAGGAGAAGCGCAGGAACCCCGGCGGCACGACCGCCGTATCCACCTGCGGCGCCAACCCCGGCATGGTCTCCTGGTTCGTCAAGCAGGGGCTGGTCCATCTGGCGCAGGACCTGATGCTCGACTTCGACGAGCCCGGCCATGATGACCGCGAGGGCTGGGCGAAGCTCATGCGGAAGGCGGGCGTGAAAGGCATCCACATCGCAGAGCGCGACACCCAGCGCACCGGGAAGCCGAAGCCCATGAACGTCTTCTGGAACACCTGGTCGGTCGAAGGCTTCATCTCGGAGGGCCTGCAGCCGGCCGAACTCGGCTGGGGCACGCACGAGACCTGGATGCCGTCGAACGCCCGCGAGCACGACAAGGGCTGCAAGGCCGCGATCTATCTGGAGCAGCCCGGCGCCAACACGCGCGTGCGATCCTGGTGCCCCACCCCGGGCGCGCAATACGGCTTCCTCGTCACGCACAACGAGTCGATCTCGATTGCCGACTTCTTCACCGTTCGCGACGGGGACGGCGCGGTCGCCTACCGCCCCACCTGCCATTATGCCTATCATCCCTGCAACGACGCCGTGCTTTCCCTGCACGAGATGTTCGGCGCGGCAGGCAAGGCGCAGCCCGTGCAGCACGTGCTGGACGAGAAGGAGCTGGTGGACGGCGTCGACGAGCTCGGCGTGCTCCTCTACGGTCACGCGAAGAACGCCTACTGGTATGGCTCGCAGCTCTCGCTGGAGGAGGCGCGGGAGCTCGCGCCTTACCAGAACGCCACCGGCCTTCAGGTGAGCTCGGCCGTGCTCGCCGGCATGGTCTGGGCACTGGAGAACCCCGAGGCCGGCATCGTCGAAGCCGACGAGATGGATTATCGCCGCTGTCTCGAGATCCAGCTTCCCTATCTCGGCCCGGTCAAGGGCTACTACACGAAGTGGACGCCGCTGGAAGGCCGCCCCGGCCTGTTTCCCGAAGACATCGACGGGGACGACCCATGGCAATTCCGCAACATCCTCGTGCGGTAATGCTGTCGCGGACGTTCAACGGGTTGCATTCGCGGCAAAAATACGGCGAATGATATGCTTTCTCTACGAGGAGGCGGCTTAATGATGAACATTCGCACGGCAACAACCGCGGCAGGACTGGCATCCGCGCTGATGATCTCCGGCTGCGTCGGCGGCATGCCCCGCTCGGCCGAATCCGCGCTCGAGGGACAGTGGATGGACGCCCAGGGCGTCGGTGTCTCGACCTTCTCCAACGGCCAGTTCGCCACCATCGCCAGCGACACCGGCAACCGCCTGTCGCAGGGCACCTATCGGTTCCGGGACGGGCAGACCGTCGAGATCTCGATGACCTCCCTCATCCGGCAGACGCAGACCAACGTGACGTGCTCGCTCGCCGGGCCGAGCCAGCTCAACTGCACCAACGCGCAGGGCCAGAACTTCGTACTGACGCGGCGGTCCTAAGTCTTCCGGAGCGGCGGGAGATGCGGGATGCTTGTCATTTTCGCGATCCTCGCCCTCCTAGCCGTCACCGTGCTGCCCCAGGCGTGGGTTCGTTACACCTTTTCACGCCACGGTGCTGATCGTCCGGATCTGCCGGGCACTGGCGGCGAGCTTGCCCGCCACCTCCTCGACCGCTTTGGTCTGGGCCAGGTCTCCGTCGAGGCTACTGACCGCGGCGACCACTATGATCCGGCCGGCAAGGCGGTGCGTCTTCTGCCGCAGCATCTTACCGGCCGCTCTCTTGCGGCCGTCGCCATCGCCGCGCACGAGGTTTCCCACGCGATCCAGGACACTCGGGGCGAGAGGCTGCTGGCCGTCCGGCAAAGGCTGGCAACGCTTGCGCTGGCGACCGACCGCTTCGCAGGCATCTTTTTCATCGCCGCGCCGCTGCTCGCGATCCTCCTCCGCTCACCGCTTGCCCTGCTTGCCCTGCTAGGGTTGGGCGTGGCGCTCTTGTCGGTGCGCGTGGTCACCAGCCTCGTCACTCTTCCCGTGGAGATGGATGCGAGCTTCTCGAAGGCTCTCCCCATCCTGGAGGAGGGCCGCTACGTCGCCCCAGACGACCTGCCGGCAATCCGCTCGTTGCTCAGGGCTGCAGCCTTCACCTATGTCGCCGCGGCGCTCGTCTCGCTCGTCAACCTGGCTCGCTGGGTCCGGCTCCTGCGGTAACTTTTTGCGCCGGCTAACCACCGCCTGTCCCGCAACTTTCCCTTGCGTCTTCCCCCACCCCGGTGCCAACATGAGCGCCATCACGAAGAATGTTGCGAAACCGACATCATAGGGCGGTAGAGCGGGAAGACGGGAGCCTCGGGAGAACCATGATGAGAAAAGTTGCTGTCCTTGCCTTGGGCGCTTCGGCCTTGGCGCTGTCGGCCGCGCCCTCCTTCGCCGACTACACGCTGGACATCCTCCACATCAACGACTGGCACAGCCGCATCGAACCCATCAACGCCTTCGATTCCACCTGCTCGGCGGAGGACGAGGCGGCGGGCAAGTGCTTCGGCGGCGCCGCACGCCTGGTCACCGCCGTGCGCGAGGCGCGCGAGGCTCTCGAGGGGCAGAACGTCATTTTTCTCAATGCAGGCGACAATTTCCAGGGCTCCCTCTTCTACACCACCTACAAAGGCACGGTGGAAGCCGAGTTCCTGAACCTCATGGGGACCGACGCCATGGTCGTCGGCAACCACGAGTTCGACGACGGCGAGGACGGTCTTGCCGCCTTCCTGGAAGAGGTCGAGTTCCCCGTCCTGGGCTCCAACGTGAAGGCGACGGAAGCCTCCAAGCTGGGCGACCGGGTGAAGGAATATGTGATCCTCGACGTGGGCGGCGAAAAGATCGGCATCGTCGGCGCGGTGGCGAACGATACGGCGGAGCTTTCCTCGCCCGGCGAGAACGTCTCCATCATCGAGGATGTCGAAGGCATAACGGCGGCCGTCAAGGCCGTGCAGGACCAGGGCGTGAACAAGATCATCGCGCTCACCCATGTGGGCTATCCGCGTGACCTAGAGGCCATCGCCAAGATTCCCGGCGTGGACGTGGTGGTGGGCGGGCACACCAACACGCTGCTTTCCAACACGATCGAGGGCGCCGTCGGCCCCTATCCCACGATGGTGGACAATCCCGACGGCTACCGGGTGCCCGTCGTCCAGGCTGCGTCCTATTCGAAATATCTGGGCGACCTGAAGGTCGTCTTCGACGATTCCGGCGTCGTGAAGGAAGCGACCGGCGACGTGAAACTGATCGACGCGACCGTGCAGCCGGACGAGCAGGTCGTCGCCCGCGTGAAGGAGCTCGCCGGCCCGATCGAAGAGCTCAAGGGCAAGATGATTTCCGAGACTTCCGCGCCGATCGACGGCAGCCGCGAAAGCTGCCGTGCCCGCGAGTGCGAGATGGGCAATCTGGTGACGGACGCGATGCTTGCCCGCACCAAGGATCAGAGCGTGCAGTTCGCCATCACCAATGGTGGAGGCCTGCGCGCCTCGATCGACCAGGGCGAGGTGACCATGGGCGAGGTGCTGGAGGTTCTGCCGTTCCAGAACACGCTTGCCACCTTCCAACTCGGGGGATCCGACGTGGTCGCCTCCCTGGAAAGTGGCGTAAGCCAGATCGAGGAGGGCGCCGGGCGTTTCCCGCAGGTCTCCGGCCTGCGCTACAGCTTCGACGTCTCGAAGGAGGCCGGCAGCCGTATCAGCGATGTCGAGGTGCAGACGGCGGACGGCAACTGGGAGCCGGTCGACCCGAACGCCACCTACACCATCGCCACCAACAACTTCATGCGCAATGGCGGCGACGGCTACAGCCTCTTCGCCGAGAACGGACAGAACGCTTACGACTACGGCCCTGGCCTGGAGCAGGTCGTGGCCGACTATCTGGCTGCCAACAATCCGTACAAGCCCTACACCGACGGCCGCATCACCGAGGTTTCGACCGAAGCGCCGGCAGCCGATACCGCCGCAGCGGCCGAGCAGGCGCAGCCTTCGGCCGCGGCCCCGGCGGAACAGCCGGCCGCGCAGCCCGCATCAGGCGAGACGGCGGCGCAGACCGGGGCGGCCGCGCCCGAAATCGATGGCGGGACCGGCACGGAAGAAGCCGACGCGGAGGGCGCCACGGAGCAACGAGCCGGCGAAGCCCCGGCACAGCAGCCTTCCGGAACGGAAACGGCCGCGGCACCCGAAGCCGGAGCCGGCGAACCGGCCGGGACCGCCCAACCGGTGACCACCCATGTCATCGTGACGGGCGATACCTTTTGGGATCTCGCGGAAGAGTTCTACGGCGACCCGACCCAATGGCGGAAGCTCGCCGACGCCAACCCGCAGCTGCGCGCGAACCGTCTGGTGGTGGGCGCCACACTCAACGTCCCGCCGGGGGAGTAGCAGCAACGGAACCCGACCGGCTTGGGTTTGGACCCTTCAGTCATGGAGTCTTAGGGCTCAAGCCGAGATTGAGGAAGTGGAGGGGTTCCCGCCAGGTTTCCAACGCTGGCGATTGGCGGAAGCATCCCCGCAGTCGTCGCCCTCGGGCTCGACCCGAGGTTCCATGCCTGAACATCGGCGCGCCGCCAGCGGTCGAGAACAAGGGCCGCTGGCATAAACCGGCATCTTTGGCTCGGAAGCGCCCAGCTTCCATACGGGCATTCCGCTTCCTGCGGCCAGAAGTGGCATTGTTTTCGCGCGGAAATCATCTACCTCCCTGACAACCACAACGGGAGCGCGCGATGACCCTCGAGCAGACCAACCGGAAAGAAGGCAGTAACCTCGCCCCTGCGGGCAAGGTCGGCGTCCTGCTCGTCAATCTCGGCACGCCCGATGGTACGGACTACTGGCCGATGCGCCGCTATCTCGCCGAGTTCCTGTCCGATCGGCGGGTCATCGAATGGCCGCGCGCCATCTGGTATCCGGTGCTCTATGGCATCGTGCTCGCCCGCCGGCCGAAGAAGTCCGGGGCGCTCTATGCGAAGATATGGAACACCGAGCGCAACGAGTCTCCCCTGCGCACCTTCACCCGCGCGCAAGGGGAAAAGCTTGCAGCCGTTCTTGCCGACAACGCGAGCATCATCGTCGACTGGGCGATGCGCTACGGCAGTCCGTCTATCGAGACGGTGACGAAGAGCCTGATCGAGCGCGGCTGCGATCGCATCGTGATGTTCCCGCTCTATCCGCAGTATTCCGCCACGACGACGGCAACCGTGAACGATAAATTCTTCGAGGCGCTGTCGAAGCTGCGTTTCCAACCCGCGATCCGCACGGTGCCTGCCTATCCGGGCGAGCCGGTCTATATCGATGCGCTCGCCAGCTCCATCGAGCGGCATCTGGCGGGCCTCGCTTTCCAGCCCGAAGTGGTGATTGCCTCCTACCACGGCATCCCGCAGAGCTACTCGCAGCGCGGCGATCCCTATCACGAGCAGTGCCTCGAGACGACGCGGCTTCTGCGCAAGCGGCTTGGCTGGGACGAAAAGAAGCTCCTCACCTGCTTCCAGTCGCGCTTCGGTCCGGAGGAGTGGCTCCAGCCCTATACGGACAAGACGGTGGAGAAGCTGGCGCGGGAAGGCGTGAAGTCCGTCGCCGTCTTCAATCCCGGCTTTGTGTCCGATTGCCTGGAGACGCTGGAAGAGATCGCCGTCGAGGCCGCCGAGACCTTCCGCAAAGCGGGTGGGGAGAACTTCACGCACATCCCCTGCTTGAACGACAGCGACGAAGGCATGGCCGTGATCGAGGCACTGGTCCGCCGCGAGATTTCCGGTTGGGTGTAAGACTGTCTGGGCAGCGCATTTTTCATCTCGCTGCCGGCCTTCCACTCAGCTACATTCCCCGAACAGCTGCCCTGTATGTTGGACTGGGCCTGCGACTTTTGAGGTAGGAGCATATGCATGTCTTTTTCCGGTTTTGATATTCTTCTTCCTGTTCTCGTCATTCTTGTCCTTCTGCTGCTCTTCGCCGGCATCAAGACGGTGCCGCAGGGCCACAACTATACCGTCGAGCGTTTTGGCCGCTACACGCGCACCCTCACTCCGGGCCTCAACATGATCGTGCCTTTCGTCGATCGCATCGGCGCCAGGATGAACATGATGGAACAGGTGCTGGATGTGCCGACGCAGGAGATCATCACGCGCGACAACGCGATCGTCGCCGTCGACGGCGTCGCCTTCTACCAAGTGCTGAGCGCGCCGCAGGCGGCCTATCAGGTGGCGGGGCTCCAGAACGCGATCCTCAACCTCACCATGACCAACATCCGCTCCGTCATGGGATCCATGGACCTGGACGAGCTTCTCTCCAATCGCGACGCCATCAACGAGCGGCTGCTGCGCATCGTTGACGAGGCCGCAAGCCCCTGGGGCATCAAGATGACCCGCGTCGAGATCAAGGACATCAACCCGCCGGCGAACCTGGTCGAATCCATGGCCCGGCAGATGATGGCCGAGCGCAACAAGCGCGCCCAGATCCTCGAGGCCGAAGGCCTGAAACAGGCGCAGATTCTCGAAGCGGAAGGCCGCCGCGAAGCCGCCTTCCGCGATGCCGAAGCGCGCGAGCGCGGGGCAGAGGCGGAGGCCCGCGCCACCCAGGTCGTGTCGGAGGCCATTGCCCAGGGCGACGTGCAGGCGGTGAACTACTTCGTTGCCCAGAAATACACCGAGGCGCTGGCCAAGATCGGCTCGGCCGGCAACAGCAAGATCGTCCTAATGCCCTTCGAGGCCTCCTCCCTGATCGGCACACTGGGTGGCATCGGCTCCATGGTCCGCGATGTGTTCGGCGATGGCGACGGCAAGACCGCGTCGCGGCCGGCCGCCCGCTCCACCCCTGCCCGGCCGCCGGTCACCGGCCCCGAGCGCAGTTGATCGACGGCGCCATGCTGATGCGCATCTTCGCCGAGCTCGGTCCGTGGAACTGGATGCTCCTCGGGTTCATCCTCCTGGCGCTGGAGATCCTCGTTCCCGGCGTCTTCCTGCTGTGGATCGGCATTGCGGCGATCCTCACCGGGGCCCTGTCGCTCCAGCTTTGGGAGACGGCGTTCTGGGGCTGGCAGGTGCAGGTCCTGGTCTTCCTCGCTCTCTCCCTCGCCTCCGCCTATTTCGGCAAGCGCCTTATGGATGCGCGGCGGGACGAGGAGACGGATGAGCCGCTGCTGAACCGGCGGGCGGAGCAGCTCGTCGGCCGCACAGCACAACTCGAGGAGCCGATCCGCGAAGGCTATGGCCGTATTCGTCTTGGCGACACCACCTGGCGCGTCGCCGGACCGGACCTGCCGGCCGGCGCCCGCGTGCGGGTCGTGGCGGCAAAGGGCGGCACGTTGCAGGTGGATGACGCCCGGGGTTAAGCCGCTCCGACCCTGAGCAGGTCGTGCAGGTGGACGATGCCCACCGGCTTGCCGTTCTCCACCACCATCAGCGTGGTGATCGCCGAGGAATTGATCATCTGCAGCGCGGCCTCGGCCAGCATGTCGGGAACGATCGTCTTCGGCCGCGGCGTCATCACCTCGTCCACGCTCATGGCGAGAATGTCGCTGTCCATGTGGCGGCGCAGGTCACCGTCGGTGACGATGCCGACCAGGCCGCCATGGCCGTCCGTAATACCGACGCAGCCGAAGCCCTTGCGCGAAATTTCCAGGATCGCCTGACGCATTCCCGTGCCGGAGGGCACGAGCGGCATCCGCTCGCCCGTATGCATGATGTCGCCCACGCGGGTGAGCTTCGCGCCGAGCTGCCCGCCGGGATGGAAGGTGCGGAAATGGTCGGGCGTGAAGCCGCGCGCCTCCAGGAGCGCGATCGCCAGCGCATCGCCGATGGCAAGCTGCAGAAGCGTTGACGTGGTGGGCGCCAGCCCGTGCGGGCAGGCCTCCTGCACCTTCGGCAGGCGGAGCACCACGTTCGCCTCGCGCGCAAGCGCCGAGCGGTCGCCCGACGTCACCGCGATCAGCGGGATGGCGAAACGGCGCGCATAGGCGACGATGCCCTTGAGCTCCGCGCTCTCGCCGGACCAGGAGAGCGCGATGATCGCGTCATCCCGCGTGATCATGCCGAGATCGCCGTGATTGGCTTCGGCGGGATGCACGAAATAGGCGGGCGTTCCGGTGGAAGCCAGTGTCGCGGCGATCTTGCATCCGATATGGCCGCTCTTGCCTACGCCGGTGACGATGACGCGGCCAGAAATCCTCGCCATTGCCTCCACGGCCGAAGCGAAGGGCTCCGAGAGGCCGTCGTCGAGCGCCTCGGCGAGAATGGAGAGGCCTGCCTGCTCCGTGGCCAGCGTCCGGGCCGCCGACCTTATGGCACTCGCGCTGTCGAACTGCTTGATCGGTCTGTTCAGCATGAAATGCGCCTTACGCCTTTCGCAAGCCTCTGTCCAACAAAGTTTAGACGGGGTCTCCGACCATCATCCGATCTAACCTTGTGTTAACCGCGCCCCTTTACCCTTTGGTTACCTTGGCGCTGGAATGCGCCGCAACATGTCCTGGTGTCGATGGCGGGCGTTCACTTCAGCAAGAAAAGGGCGATACTGTGTCTGGCATGCGCGATCGGCGCGCTGCTGCCGGCGCTGCCTGCCGCCGGGCAGGACGGCGCCCTGCGCGGAACGCTGGATGCGTCCGAGGACCGCTTCCTCGCCCAGGCCGTCGGCGAGGATTCAGGCACGGGCATCCCTTCCCCCGGCTATACGCCCACCAGCCCCGGAGCCCTGCCGGAAGAGCCGGATGCGGGCCTTCCTCTCGCGGAGGACGACGCGCTGCCCGCCGACGCGGAAGCGGAGCCGGCCCTGCCGGAGGAGGCGGAACGGGCGGAACAGCTTGAAGGAGAACCGGAAGACATCGTGACGAGAGCCGTTCCGGCCGGTGCCGTCGGCCAGGAAGAGCTTTCGCGGCGACAGAATCTTCGTCAGCGGGCCATCACGGGCCGGGACTTCGACCGGGAAGAGAATCCCTATGCCCCTCTCGGCCTGCGGCTCGGCAATGTCGTGGTCCGGCCGAGCATTGAACAGGGGCTCACCTGGACGTCCAACGCCGACGACAGCCCGGATGGCGAGGAAGCAGTCCTTTCTGAGACCACGCTGCGCCTCAACGCGACCACCGACTGGTCTCGCCACCGCGCGGCGCTCGACGCCTCCACCACCTTCCGCAAATCGCTGTCCGGCGAGGAGGTCAGGGAGACAGAAGGCGACGCCCGGGCCACCCTGGAATTCGATATCGCCGCCGGGCTGACCGGCCGCGCTTCGCTCGGCTATTCGTTCGGGCGGGAACGCGCATCCTCGCCGGTGAGCATCGCCGGCGTCGAGGACCAGCCGCTCAGGCATACGATCGACGGTTCCGTGGGGATCGGGAAGGATGTCGGCCCGCTGCGCCTGCGCGCCACCGGCGAGGTCATCCGCAATCAGTATGGCGACGCGGAACTCGTCGGCGGCGGCACGCTCTCCCAGGCCGACCGGAACTCCACCCTGGCGCTCCTGCGGCTGCGCGGCGGCTATGAGGTCTCGCCCGCCCTCACGCCCTTCCTGGAAGTGGAAGCCGGCCGCCGCTTCTACGACCAGGAACGCGACAGCGCCGGCTATGCCCGCTCCGCCACCCGGCTCGGCGCGCGCGCCGGCGTGACGCTTGACCTCTCGGAAAAGCTGAGAGGCGAAGTCTCCGCCGGCTGGATCAGCGAGGATTTCGAGGACGATCGGCTGGAAGCCGTCTCCGGCCCGACCCTGGCGGCAAGCCTCGAATGGTCGCCCCTGCGCGGCACCATCGTCGGCTTGAACGCTTCGACATATGTGGAAGGCAGCACCACCGCCGGAGAGAGCGGCTCGCTGCTCCATTCGGCGACGTTGCGGCTGGAGCGGCAGATGCGCTCCAACCTCACCGGCAGTCTCGCCTTCGGGGTGAGCTACCGCGATTATTCCGGAGGCGGGCACGACCTCATTCTGAATGGCGAAGCCGCACTCACCTGGTGGGTCAACCGCTATGTGGGCCTGACCGGCCGCGCCCGCCACGAGCGGCAGACGAGCGACCTGCCGGGACGCGACTACGAGACGACAAGCGTCTTCATGGGCATGACGCTGCAGCGCTGACCCTCTTCAGGCGAGCCCCTCTTCGTCGAGGAAGTCTTTCAGGAAGCCCAATACCTGCGGCTTGAGGCTCTCCTGCTGCAGCGCAAGGGCGATATTGGCCTTGATGAAGCCTTCCGGCGAGCCGCAGTCGAAGGTGCGGCCGCGATAGATATGCGCGAAGAATGGCTGCTTGGCGTGCAGCCGCAGCATGGCGTCAGTGATCTGGATTTCGCCGCCGGCGCCGGTCTCCTGGTCCTCCAGCAACGAGAAGATTTCCGGCTGCAGGATGTAGCGGCCGTTGATGTAGAAGTTGGACGGGGCGTCCTCGGGCTTGGGCTTCTCCACCATCGCGGTGATCTCGAAGCCGGAATGGGCGTTCTTGCCGCGCCCGACGATGCCGTATTTGTGCGTCTGCGAGGGATCGCATTCCTCGACCGCCAGCACATTCCCGCCGGTTCTCTCGTAGAGCTCGACCATTTCCTTCATGCAGCCCGGCTCCGATTGCATGATCATGTCGGGCAGGAGCAGCGCGAAGGGCTCGTCGCCCACGAGCTCGCGCGCGCACCAGACGGCATGCCCCAGCCCCAGCGGCACCTGCTGGCGCGTATAGCTCGTCTGGCCGGGCTCCGGCTGCAGCGCCTGCAGGCGCTCGAGGATCTCCGTCTTTCCGCGCCGCGAAAGCGTGTCGTAAAGCTCCACCGCCACGTCGAAATGGTCTTCGATCGCCGTCTTATTGCGCCCCGTGACGAAGATGAAATGCTCGATTCCCGCCTCGCGCGCCTCGTCCACCACGTATTGGATGATGGGCTTGTCCACGACGGTAAGCATTTCCTTGGGCAAGGCCTTGGTGGCGGGGAGGAAACGGGTGCCCAGGCCAGCAACCGGTAAAACAGCTTTGCGGATCTTCTTCATCTGGAATTCCTTGAGATCGCTTGACGTTGAGGAAACCACGGACAATGCTGACGCTGCGTTAGCGGTTCCTGGTAACCAAGTTGTAGAAAAAAGATCGCGCACGCGCGGTCCGGCCTTAGTTCGGCTTATATGGTAAACTCTTTCCTTACCGCAACTGGCGATAATTGCGCTAAATTTGTCAGACGGAGGTTGGAAAATGTTTGGAAACCGGGCCTTCTATAGCCTTGCCGGCGCAAAGTTCCTGATCGCGGCCGCCTTCATGGCGGCAGGCGTTCAGGTATCGTCCGCCGATGCGGGCTTTCAGCGCTGGATTGCGGAATTCCGCTCGGTCGCCGCCCAGAACGGCGTTTCCCCTGCCACCTATGATCGCGCCTTCCGCGGTGTGACGGCACCCGATCCGGAAGTGCTGGAGAAAGCTCGTTACCAGCCCGAGTTCCGAAGCGAACCATGGGAATATTTCGACAACCGGATCAACGAGCACACCGTCACCGTGGGGCGCCGGATGGCGCGGCAGTGGAAAGCCTGGCTCGATCGCATTGAAAGCCATTTCGGCGTCAGCCGCTATGTGCTGCTCGCCATCTGGTCGATCGAATCGAACTACGGCGCTGCACTTACGAACGACCGTGTGATGCGCAGCCTGCCGCGATCTCTCGCCACGCTCGCCTATGCCGATTCACGGCGTGCAAAATTCGCGCGGACGCAGCTCATCTCCGCTCTCAAGATTCTCGAGAGGGGCGATGTCTCGGCCCAGCAGCTGACCAGTTCCTGGGCGGGCGCCATGGGCCACACCCAGTTCATTCCGACCAGCTATCAGGCCTACGCGGTGGATATGGATGGCGACGGGCGCCGCGACATCTGGAATTCCGTGCCCGACGCGCTTGCTTCCGCCGCAAATCTTCTGCGCAAGAATGGCTGGCGGCCGGACGAGACCTGGGGCTACGAAGTGGTGCTGCCCGAAGGGCGCAAATTCCCGGCCGGCTCCATGTCCCTCAGCCGATGGCAGTCGATCGGCGTCGTGCGGGCCAACGGCAAGGGCTTCCCCCGCCCGTCGCAGAATGCCGAGCTCAAAGTGCCCGACGGGCGCGCGGGCCCCGCTTTCCTGATGACCAAGAATTTCTTCGTCATCAAGCGCTACAACAACGCCGATACCTACGCTCTTGCCGTCGGCCTTCTCGCAGACCAGATAGCGGGCTATGGTGGCCTCGTCCGCGATTGGAACCGGCCGTTCCAGCGCCTCTCCTTCGAGGAGACGCAGGAACTGCAGAAGCGGCTGGGCACCCTCGGCTATTACAGCGGCGAGATCGACGGCAAGATCGGCAGTGGATCGCGTGAGGCGATCCGGACCTTCCAGTCGCGCATGGGTCTGGCGCAGGATGGGCACCCCAGCAAGGAAGTGCTGAACGTCCTGAGGGGTCGCTGAGGAGAAGGCAATGGCCGTGGGAAAGCATCGGACACATCGCTTCCTGCGGCCGCTCCTTGTCTTCGGCCTTGCCGTCGCGACATTTCTCCTGCCGGCCCTCCAGGCGCCTGCCCCGGCGCAGGAGTTGATTCGCCGCCAGGGTCTGCTGGATCGCCTCTTCGGAGGTCCTCCACCGCGCGAGGCGTTGCCACCCGCCCAAGGTGAGCGTCCGCGGCGCGGCATCCTCCAAAGGAGGGAGCGCGCCGCACCGCGGCAGGAGCGCGCGCCGGCTGCGCGCAGCACCCGCCGCGCCGCGCCCCGGTCCAGTCCCGCGCGCTCGGTTCCCGAGCCACCGCTCCCCGAGACGGTGAAGAAGGACGAGAACGCACGCGTGGTGCTGGTGGTGGGCGACTTCATGGCCGGCGGGCTGGCGGAGGGGCTCGAAACCGCCTATGCGGAGGCACCCGGCGTCCGCGTGGTCGACCGCACGAATGGCTCTTCCGGTTTTGTGCGTGACGACTTCTACGACTGGAACGCCGAGCTCGCACCCATCCTCGAAGAGGAGAAACCCGCGGCCCTCGTGGTCATGATCGGCTCCAACGATCGGCAGCAACTCGTCGTCGACGGCAGGCCGGAGCGGCCCCAGACGGAGGCTTGGCGGAAGGAATATATCAGCCGGGTCGAGACCTTTGTCGGGCAGATCAGCGACGCCGGCATCCCCTTGGTCTGGACCGGCGTGCCGCCCTTCAAGTCGCAGGCCATGTCATCGGACATGCTGGCCTTCAACGATATCTATAAGAACGCGGTCGAAGCGGCAGGCGGCAGCTTCGTCGACATCTGGGAGGGCTTCGTCGACGAGAACGGCACCTTCACCGCTGCCGGCCCGGACATGAACGGCCAACCGGTGCGGCTGCGCGCCAGCGACGGCATCAATCTGACGAGCGCCGGCAAGCGCAAGATCGCCTTCTATGTCGAAAAGCCGCTGAGCAAGATCCTCGGCACCGCTGTTTCTCCCGAGGACGGTAAGGACGGCGTCGGGAATGACCTGCGACCGGGCGTCGCCGTCGGCAACCCTGCCGATCTCAAACGCACCCAGCCCATCTCACTTGCAGGCCCGGACCTGGACGGCGGCGCGGAGCTTCTCGGGGCGGCAGGTGCCATTTCCACTGCGGACGGAAAGAAACTCAAGCCTTCCTCCCAGGCCGGACGCGCCGACGACTTCTCGTTGCGCCAGCCGGAAACCGCCAAATCCGCGGCCCCCGAGACGACGACGGCGATAACACCGTGACGGAAGCGTCCGGCAGCCTCCATCCCGCCTATCCGTTCGGGTTCCCGGGATCGCTGCAGCGGTGCTATCGCGGCAGGACGGTGCTTCCCATCAGGAACTCGTCGATCGCGCGGGCCGCCTGCCTTCCTTCGCGGATCGCCCAGACCACAAGCGACTGGCCGCGCCGCACATCACCCGCGGCAAAGAGCTTGTCGAGGCTGGTGCGGTAGTCGCGGTCGTTGGCGACCACATTGGTGGAGTTGCGCCGGTCCACACTGGTGGCAAGCGAGGTGCCGAGTTCCTGCAGGACACCGGTTTCCACCGGACCCGCGAAACCGACGGCAATGAAGGCCAGATCCGCCCGGATGACAAATTCCGTGCCCGCGATCGGCTTGCGCTTCTCGTCGACCTGGCAGCACTTCACCCCGGTGAGATGACCGTCCTCGCCGATGAATTCGAGCGTTGCGACCTGGAACTCCCGCTCCGCGCCCTCCGCCTGGCTGGAGGAGGTTCGCATCTTGGTGGCCCAATAGGGCCAGACGGAGAGCTTGTCCTCCTTTTCCGGCGGCTTCGGGCGGATGTCGAGCTGTGTGACCCGGACGGCGCCCTGGCGGAAGGCCGTACCGACGCAGTCAGAAGCCGTATCGCCGCCGCCCACCACCACCACGTGCTTACCCCCGGCCAGGATCGGCTCCGAGGGCCAGGCGGCGGACTGGATGTCCTCGCCTCCGATGCGCCGGTTCTGCTGCACCAGATAAGGCATGGCATCATGAACGCTGTTGAACTCCACGCCGGGAATGCCCGCCGGGCGCGGCTTTTCCGAGCCGCCGCAGTAAAGCACCGCGTCATATTCGGCCAGAAGCGCGGCCACCGGCTTGTCGACGCCGACATTCACGCCACAGAAGAAGGTCACGCCCTCGCCCTGCATCTGTTCGACGCGGCGCTCGATATAGCGCTTTTCGATCTTGAAGTCGGGAATGCCGTAGCGCATCAGCCCGCCCGGCCGGCTCTCGCGCTCGTAGACATGCACATCGTGCCCGGCGCGGCCGAGTTGCTGGGCGGCCGCCATGCCGGCCGGCCCCGAGCCGATGATCGCCACTCGCCTGCCGGTCTTCTTGTCGGCCGGCTGAGGCCGGATAAAGCCGAGTTCATAGGCTTTGTCGCCGATCGCCTGCTCGATGGTCTTGATGGCCACCGGCACGTCTTCGAGGTTTAGCGTGCAGGCCTCCTCGCACGGCGCCGGGCAGATCCGGCCCGTCCATTCGGGGAAGTTGTTGGTGGAGTGGAGATTGTGGATCGCCGTCTCCCAGTCCCCCTGGTAGACGAGATCGTTCCAGTCCGGGATCTGGTTGTGTACGGGGCAGCCCGTCGGCCCATGGCAGTACGGGATGCCGCAATCCATGCATCGCGCGGCCTGTTTGGAGACCTCCTGGTCCGACATCGGCAGGGTGAACTCGCGGAAATGCCTGATGCGGTCGGACGCCGGCTGATACTTGTTCTCCTGCCGGTCGATCTCGAGAAAACCTGTAACCTTGCCCATACCCGTTCCTTGTATCTGAAGGCCTTGAGCCCGCAGCCAATCTTGTCTGATCCTGGAATCCCGCATGCCGTGTCAACCCGTGCGGGAGGCATCCGGCCCCACGGATGTCTCTGTTCGAATGGTTGCCTATTCCGCCGCGATGCCCATGCGCATGCGCTCCATCTCTTCCAGCGCGCGGCGGTATTCGACCGGCATCACCTTGCGGAATTTCGGCCGATAGTCCGCCCAATGGTCGAGGATGGCGCGCGCCCGCTCGGAGCCGGTGTAGCGGTAGTGGTTGGAGATCAGGTGCGCGAGGCGCTCCTCGTCGTGCCGCGTCATGTCGCCGGAGACGTCCACCCGGCCCATATGGGCAAGGTCGCCGCCGTGATGATGCAGCTTCTCGAGGATTTCGTCCTCTTCCGGCACCGGCTCCAGCTCCACCATGGCCATGTTGCAGCGCTCGGAGAAGTCGCCCGCCTCGTCCAGCACATAGGCGACACCGCCCGACATGCCGGCCGCGAAGTTGCGCCCCGTCTGGCCGAGCACCACAACCAGGCCGCCGGTCATGTACTCGCAGCCATGGTCGCCCACGCCTTCGACCACCGCCACGGCGCCCGAATTGCGCACGGCGAAGCGCTCGCCCGCCACGCCGCGGAAATAGCACTCGCCCTCGATGGCGCCGTAGAGCACGGTGTTGCCGACGATGATCGACTTTTCCGGCTCGATCTTCGCCTTCACCGACGGCCTGATGACGATGCGCCCGCCCGACAGGCCCTTGCCGACATAGTCGTTGGCATCGCCTTCGAGCTCGAACGAGATGCCGCGCGCGAGGAACGCGCCGAAGGACTGGCCAGCCGTACCGGTGAAGCGCACAGAGATCGTATCGTCCTTCAGCCCCTTGTGGCCGTAGCGCTTCGCCACCTCGCCCGAAAGCATGGCGCCCGTCGTGCGGTCGATGTTGCAGATGCCGAACTCGAGCGAAACCGGCTCCTTCTTCTCCAGCGCCGGCTGGGCGGCGGCGATGAGCTTCCGGTCGAGGATGTCCTCGATCGGGTGCTTCTGTCGCTCGGTCCAGCGGATCGCCTCGCGCGGAGCCTCCGGCTTGAAGAAGACGCGGGAGAAGTCGAGCCCCTTCGCCTTCCAGTGCTCGATCAGCGCCCGCTTTTCGAGCAGGTCCGACTGGCCGATGATGTCGTCCAGCTTGCGGTAACCCATCTCCGCCAGCAACTGCCGCACCTCTTCGGCGACGTAGAAGAAGTAGTTGATGACATGCTCCGGCGTGCCCTTGAAGCGCTTCCTCAAGACGGGGTCCTGCGTGGCCACGCCCACCGGACAGGTGTTGAGATGGCACTTGCGCATCATGATGCAGCCTGCCGCGATCAGCGGTGCGGTGGAGAAGCCGAACTCGTCGGCCCCGAGCAGCGCGCCGACGATCACGTCGCGTCCGGTGCGCAAACCGCCGTCCACCTGCAGCGCCACGCGGCTCCTGAGCCCGTTCAGCACCAGCGTCTGGTGCGTCTCGGCAAGGCCCATCTCCCAGGGAGAGCCCGCATGCTTGATGGAGGTGAGCGGAGAGGCGCCCGTGCCGCCGTCATAGCCGGCGATGGTGATGTGGTCGGCGCGCGCTTTGGCCACGCCCGCAGCCACCGTGCCGACGCCCACCTCGGAGACCAGCTTCACCGAAACGTCGCCTGAAGGATTCACGTTCTTCAGGTCATAGATGAGTTGCGCCAGATCCTCGATGGAATAGATGTCGTGATGCGGTGGGGGCGAGATCAGGCCCACGCCCGGCGTCGAATGGCGCACCTTGGCGATGGTCGCATCCACCTTGTGGCCGGGCAACTGTCCGCCCTCGCCGGGCTTGGCGCCCTGTGCCACCTTGATCTGCATCATGTCCGAATTGACGAGATATTCCGTGGTCACGCCGAAACGCCCGCTCGCCACCTGCTTGATGGCCGAGCGCTCGGGGTTCATCGAGCCGTCGGCCAGTGGGCGGAACCGGTCCGCCTCCTCACCGCCCTCGCCCGTGTTCGACTTGCCGCCGATGGTGTTCATGGCGCGCGCGAGCGTGGTGTGCGCCTCGCGGCTGATGGAGCCGAAGGACATGGCGCCCGTGGAGAAGCGCTTGACGATCTCCGCAGCCGGCTCGACTTCGTCGAGGGGGATCGGGGCGCGGCCGCTCTCCGTCGCCCTCCTGACGCCGAACAGGCCGCGGATGGTGTTGGCTCTCGCGCTCTCTCCGTTGATGAGATTCGAGAACTCCTGATAGGTCTCCCACGATTTCCCGCGTACGGCGTGCTGCAGTGTCGCCACCGCGTCGGGCGTCCACACATGGTCCTCGCCCCGTATGCGATAATTGTACTCGCCGCCCACTTCGAGCGCGGTGCGCAGCACCGGATCGTCGCTGAAGGCGGCCGCGTGCCGCGTCACCGTCTCGGCGGCGATCTCCTCCAGACCGACCCCCTCGATCGTCGTCGCGGTGCCGGTGAAGTAGCGCTCCACGAAATCGGACCTCAAGCCCACCGCATCGAAGATCTGCGCGCCGCAATAGGACTGATAGGTGGAAATGCCCATCTTGGACATCACCTTGAGGATGCCCTTGCCGATGGACTTGATGTAGCGCTTCACCACTTCCTGGGCGTCGACCTCGGGTGGAAACTCGCCCTTCGCATGCATGTCGTTGAGCGTGTCGAAGGCGAGGTAGGGGTTGATCGCTTCCGCGCCGTAGCCGGCGAGGCAGCAGAATTGATGCACCTCGCGCGGTTCGCCCGATTCCACCACCAGACCGGCGGAGGTCCTCAAGCCCTTGCGGATCAGGTGGTGATGCACCGCCGCCGTGGCGAGAAGGATAGGAATGGCGATGCGGTCCGGCCCGATCTGCCGGTCCGACAGGATGATGATGTTGTAGCCCCCGGCCACCGCCGCCTCGGCCCGCTCGCACAACCGGTCGAGCGCGCCCGTCATGCCCGCCGCCCCTTCGAGCGTGGAATAGGTGACGTCGAGCGTCTTGGTGTCGAACCGGTCTTCGGTATGGCCGATGGAGCGGATCTTCTCCAGATCCCCGTTCGTCAGGATCGGCTGGCGCACCTCGAGCCGCTTGCGGCGCGAACTGCCGACGAGATCGAAAATGTTCGGCCGCGGCCCGATGAAGGAGACGAGGCTCATCACCAGCTCCTCGCGGATCGGGTCGATCGGCGGATTGGTGACCTGCGCGAAGTTCTGCTTGAAATAGGTGTAGAGCAGCTTCGGCTTGTCCGACATCGCCGAGATCGGCGTGTCCGTGCCCATGGAGCCGATCGCCTCCTGGCCGGTGGTGGCCATGGGCGGCATCAGCATCTTCACGTCTTCCTGGGTGTAGCCGAAGGCCTGCTGCCGGTCGAGCATGGAGACGTCCTGGCGCAGCGCGCGCGGCGCCACGGGTTTCAGCTCCTCCAGGATGAGCTGCGTGTTGTCCAACCACTTCTGGAAGGGATGCTTCGAGGCGATTTCCGTCTTGAGCTCGTCGTCCGAAACGATCCGGCCCTCATCCAGGTCGATCAAAAGCATGCGGCCGGGCTGCAGCCGCCATTTCGTGACGACTTTCTCCTCCGGCACGGTAAGCGCGCCAGCTTCCGACGCCATGATCACACGGTCGTCGTCCGTCACCACGTAGCGTGCGGGGCGCAGGCCGTTGCGGTCGAGTGTAGCGCCGATCTGCCGTCCGTCGGTGAAGGCCACCGCGGCGGGGCCGTCCCACGGCTCCATCAGGGCCGCATGATACTCGTAGAAGGCCTTGCGCTCGGCGCTCATGAGCTTGTTGCCCGCCCACGCTTCGGGGATGAGCATCATCATGGCGTGCGTCAGCGAGTAGCCGCCCTGGTAGAGGAACTCCAGAGCGTTGTCGAAACAGGCCGTGTCCGACTGGCCCTCATAGGAGATCGGCCACAGCTTGGCGATGTCGTTGCCGAAAAGCTCCGAATCCACCGAGGCCTGGCGCGCCGCCATCCAGTTTACATTGCCCCGCAACGTGTTGATCTCGCCGTTATGCGCGACCATGCGGTAGGGATGCGCCAGCTTCCAGGACGGGAAAGTGTTGGTCGAGAAGCGCTGGTGCACGAGCGCCAGCGCGGACTCGAAGCGCGGGTCCTTGAGGTCCTTGTAATAGGCGCCAAGCTGGTAGGCCAGGAACATGCCCTTGTAGACGACCGTACGCGCCGACATGGAAACGATGTAGAAGCCGTTGTCGCGGCCGCCCGTCTCCTCATAGATGCGGCCGGAAACGACCTTGCGCAGGATATAGAGGCGGCGCTCGAAGTCCTCCTCGTCGGTGATCCTTTCGCCGCGCCCGATGAAGACCTGACGGTGCACCGGCTCGGACGCCACGATGTCCGGCGCCTTGGAGAGGCAGGAATTGTCGACCGGCACGTCGCGGAAGCCGAGAAGCTTCTGCCCTTCAGAGCGGCAGACGTCGGCGATCACCTCCTCGATATGCGCGCGCAGCGCGGGATCCTGCGGCATGAAGAGATAGCCGACGCCATAGTGCCCCTGTGCGGGGAGTTCCACATCTTCCCTGGCCATTTCCTCGCGGAAGAAGCGGTCGGGGATCTGCACCAGGATGCCGGCGCCGTCGCCCACGAGCGGATCCGCGCCCACCGCGCCGCGATGGGTGAGGTTTTCGAGCATCGCCAACCCGTCCTCGACGATGCCGTGCGACTTCGCACCCTTCATATGCGCCACGAAGCCGACACCGCAGGCGTCGTGTTCGTTGCGGGGGTCATAGAGTCCTCGCGCATCGGGAAAGCCGGCCGGGACCGCAGGTTTGACGGCCGTGGCCCCAGCCTGCACGGCGGGCGCCTGCCCGGTCGATACAGATGGCGTCAGTTCCGTCATCGCTTCGTCCTCCAGTCTGGGCGCCCGGGGCGCCGTTGGGTTTTCGGGCGGCCTCTGGCGGCGGCTCGTCCCGGTGATCGGTCGGCATATCTTTCGAAAAGCCGGAAGAACGCTTCTCCCTCTCCCCCGGGGCGCGTTCCTTCTTGTGGGCGGTGCCCGGTAAACCTGTCCCTGGGCGCCGCGTTCCGCGCATCCTTATGGACCGCCGCACCACTATAGCGCAAACGGCCCACGAATACCCGGATAAATAAGACAGCAGTGCTGTCCTATTTCTTTCATTGCCAGAAAACCGCGCGCCGCACAATACGAAAACGAAAAAAAACCGCGGAGATCGGGCAACAAAATTGCTGCAGAGGCGGCAATCCCGCAAGTTCACACCACAGCCGCGTTGCTCCGGCAGAAGGACCCGAGCCTTCTCACATTATTCTTGAATCCTCGGCGCCGACACGCAAGGGTGCCGCCGCAATGAACGAGGTGAAGGATGGCGATCAATCTCGCATCAGACAATTGGGCCGGCGCGCACTCCGCGATCAGCGCGGCGCTGGACGAGCATTCACGCGGTTACGCTTCGGCCTACGGCACGAGCGAACTCGACCGACAGGTGGAAAAGCGCTTCTGCGAGATCTTCGAGCGAGACGTGGCGGTGTTCTTCGTCGCAACGGGAACAGCCGCGAATTCGCTGTCCATGGCGCTCCTCAACAGGCCCGGCGGTGTCGCCTTCGCCCATCATGAGGCGCATATGCGCGAGGACGAGGGCGGAGCGCCGGAATTTCTCACCGGCGGAGCGAGGCTCCATGGCGTCCATGGCGCTCTCGGGCGCATGACGCCGCAAGCCCTGGACGAGGCCATACGGCTTTTCCCGGCCGAATTCGTCCATTCCGGCCAGCCCATGGCTGTCTCCATCACGCAATCGACCGAGATAGGCACGGTCTACTCACTGGACGAAATCGCCGGTATCGCGGACGTCTGTCGCACCCACGACCTGCCCCTGCACATGGATGGCGCGCGCTTTGCCAATGCACTGGTTTCGCTCGGCACGACGCCGGCGGAAATGACCTGGAAGCGCGGGGTCGACGTCGTCTCCTTCGGCGCCACCAAGAACGGCTGCTGGTGCGCGGAGGCGATCGTGGTGATGGATCCATCGCGGGCGCGCGACATGCCCTTCCTGCGCAAGCGTGCGGCGCACCTCTTTTCGAAGTCGCGCTTCGTCGCCATACAGTTCGACGCCTATTTCCGGGACGGTTTGTGGCTCGGGAACGCTGCCCACGCAAACAGGATGGCGGCAAGACTGGCCGATCATCTTGCCCGAACGGCGATAACGCGCCTTGCATGGCAGCCGCAGGCCAATGAAGTCTTCGCGGTCCTCACCGCCGCAACCGCGGCAACGCTGCAGGAGAAGGGCGTCTTATTCCATCCGTGGAAGGTTCCACAGGGTATGGGGCTGGAGCTCGGAACAAACGAAGGGCTCTACCGCTTCGTCACCTCCTTCGCCACGACGGCGGCGGAAGTGGACGGTTTCGGCGAGATGCTGCGGGCCTGAACCGCCCTCACCTCACGAGGCCTTGGCAGGAAACCCTCAAAACAAAAAGCGGCGCCCGAAGGCGCCGCTCCACGGCTTTCGTTCAATACGCGTCAGGCGGCGTTCTTCGCCTCGATCTGCTTCGCCTCGCCCTTGGAAGCGCGCGCGATCGGAATGCGGCGCGGTTTCATCTCCTCGGGGATATTGCGGGTAAGCTCGATATGGAGCAACCCGTCCTTGAGCGTCGCGCCCGTCACCTCCACATGGTCGGCAAGCTGGAAGCGCCGCTCGAACGTGCGAGAGGCAATGCCGCGATAGAGAATCTCCGCCTCGTCCTTCTCCTGCTCTTCGCGCTTCTCGCCCTTGATGGTCAGCACGTTGCGATGTGCTTCGACCGAGATGTCGTTCTCGGAAAAGCCCGCCACGGCCATCGAGATGCGATAGGCGCTCTCGTCGGTGCGTTCGATATTGTAGGGCGGATAGCTCTGGCCGTTATCGATCTGGCCGAGCGAGTCGAGCATGGTGAAAAGCCGGTCGAATCCGACGGTTGACCGGTAAAGGGGAGAAAAGTCGACATGACGCATGGTCTGTCCTCCTGTTGAGCAACAAGTTTGCGTTTGGCCATCGCCGGAAACCCGTTTTTGGCGTTTCCCCATGGCCAGCGGCCCCGTCAGTGGCGGCCGCGCATAGGATTTGGGAATTTTCTTCCCGCCCTTCAAGAGGAGGCAAATCAGGAGCCGGAGCACCACGACAGGGATTATGAACGCAGCCTGAACACCGCCTTCGCCTTGCGTTCAGGCAGGCTCCCCTATTGTGTCCATGAAACTTCCGGACCCGATGCTACCGTCCCTTCCATCGGTCCGGGCAATGCCGGGGGCGGCCCGTCGGGCCGCCTCCGGTATGCTCTCCCCCTGTCGAAAACCTTTGCCCTTGGCCAGCCCGCTCTCTATCACAGTAGCAAGCAGACCTTCCCTGTGGTGAGTGCCTTTTCGATGCCGGACCTGCTCTGCGAAATCCCGCAAAATCCCGTGCCCGAAGGCGCGGTGGCTGCCATGATGGTGACGCGCGACGGCAAACGCATCCGCTACGCGCTTTTCCCCTCCTCCGCCGAGCATGGCACCGTCGTGGTCCTGCCGGGCCGCAACGAATGCATCGAGAAGTATTTCGAGACGGTTCGCGATCTTTCCGCACGTGGTTTCGCCGCTGTCGCCCTCGACTGGCGCGGCCAGGGTGGCTCGGACCGGCTGCTCAAGGACCCAAGGCGCGGCCATGTCCGGTCCTTCGATCAGTATGCCGCCGATCTCGACCAGTTTTTCCGAGAGGTGGTGCTGCCGGATTGTCGGCCGCCCTTCACCGTGCTCGCCCACTCCACCGGTTCGCTCGTGGCACTGCTCGCAGCACCGCATCTCACCACGCGCGTGCGCCGGATGGTGCTCATCGCGCCCCTTATCGAACTCCACACATCCTTGCCTTTGACACCGTTCGAAACCCTGGCAAAGGCGCTCTGTGCCGTGGGCCTCGGCCGCACATACGTCGCGGGGCGAAGCCGGCGCGGCAAGGAAGTCCCTTTCAAACCCAACGCGCTCACGAGCGATGAAGGGCGCTACCTGCGCAACCAGGCGCTCGTGGACGCCTTTCCGGAACTCTTCATCGGCGGCCCCACCGCTGCCTGGCTGAACGCCGCCTGGTCGGCCGCCAAGCGGGTCTGCGACCCGGATTTCAAGGCGACGATCCGCATTCCCATCCTGTTCCTCGCCGCCGGCATGGACCGGGTCGTCTCGACACCGGCGATTGAACACTACGCACGCGGCCTGCGCTCCGCGAAAGTGCTCACCATTGACGGCGCGCGACACGAGATTCTGCAGGAGGCCGATATGTTCCGCGAGCAGGCGCTGGCCGCCTTCGATGCCTTCGCGAAGGGCCGTGGAGCGGAGACGGGCACGAGCGAGCCCGCCATCATCTGACCGGTTTCCGCCGGATGGCATCTTGCCACGCGATCGTCACCCCTGCAGATATTCGAGCGCCCGCGCGTGAAGTTCGGGCGTGGCGGCGGCCACGATGTCTCCGCCCGCCTCCGCGGCCACTCCCGCCCAAGTGGTCACCACCCCGCCCGCCTTCTCGATGATGGGGATGAGTGCGACGATGTCATAGGGCTGCAACCCGCATTCGATGACAAGGTCCACGTGCCCGGCGGCCACCATTGCATAGGCGTAGCAATCCGTGCCGTAGCGCGGCAGGCGCACGGCTGCCTCCACCCGGTCGTACAGCGCCCGGCGGGGCCCGTCGAAAAGAGCGGGAGTCGTGGTACAGAGCGTGGCGTCGCCCAGGGCGGTCGTGCCCCGTGTGGAAAGCCTGCGCGAACCGCCCGGCCCCTCGTAAAAGGCACCACCGCCGTCGGCATAGTAGAGCTCTCCGATGAAGGGCTGCGACATCATGCCCGCCACCGCATCGCCGTCGACCATGAGCCCGACCAGCGTCCCCCAGAGCGGCAAGCCGGAGATGAAGGCGCGCGTGCCGTCGATCGGGTCGATCACCCAGAGATGGCTGCTGTCTCCGTTCTCCGTTCCGAACTCCTCGCCCACGATGCCGTGCTCCGGGAAGCTCTCGCGGACAAGACGGCGGATCGCCTGCTCGGCCGACCGGTCCGCCTCCGTGACCGGATCGAAGCCGCTCTCGTGCTTGTTGACGACATGCCCTCCCTGGCGGAAGCGCGGAAGCGTTTCGGCAGCGGCGGCGGCGGCGATCCTGCGCATAAAGTCGGGCGAAGGGCTGTTGGGCATGGTGTTCCCCTGAAGGAAGCGCAGCCAGGGCTGCTCGATTCGACGTGGAAGAAAGCGGATTGCGATCCACGAATCCAGTCCTTTGTGCACAAATTTGTAGCAGGGCTTGACAATTGTGCAATGCAGCATAAACTGTGATTCGGACAGATGATTCTGTCCATGCCCACCTTGGGCGTTTCCTCCCTAGACTTGTGACCGTGTCGTGAAAACGATACGGTCTCTTTTTACGGCGAAGACGGATTTCCGACTATTCCGCCGCCAGCGGCATTGTGAGGAAGTGCTGTTCGGGGATTCTCGTGAGCCCGTGAACGAAATCCTTGAGATCATTCGCAAGCGCCTGGAACCGGCCGGTCCGCTCGAGCGTGCGCTCGTTCATGTAAAGCCCGCGGCTGATTTCGATCTGCAGCGCATGCAGCCGTTCTGCCGGCCTGCCATAGTGCTCGGTGATGAAGCCGCCGGCATAGGGCTTGTTGTGCGCGACGGCATATCCCTTCTCGGCAAGAAGCGCCACCGCATGCTGCGTGAGCGCTGGTGCCGCCGAGGAACCAAAGCGGTCACCCAGGATGAAGTCCGGCCTGAGCGGGCCGTCACCGACGCGGATATTGGCCGGCATCGAATGGCAGTCGATCAGGATCGCATAGCCGAATTTCTCCCGGGTGCCGACGAGAAGCTCGGCGAGGCAGGCGTGATAGGGCTTGTAGATATCCTCGATGCGCGAGAGTGCCTCGGTAAGCGGCAGGCGCGCCGGGTAGATGTCGAGCCCCTCGCCCACGAGCTTCGGGATCGTGCCGAGGCCGCCGGCCACACGCGGCGAGCGGATATTCGCGAAAGGCGGCACCGGCTCGCGGAACATGCGGGGATCGAGCTCCCAGGGCTCCCGGTTGACATCCAGATAGGCACGCGGGAAGTTGGCGGTGAGCAACGGGGCTCCAAGGGCTGCGGCTGCCGCAAAGAGTTCGTCCACATAGCAGTCTTCCGAGCGCCTGATGGTGGCCGGGTCGAGCTTGCTCATTGCAAGGAAGCGGGGCGGATAGCAGCGCCCGCTGTGAGGAGAGTTGAAGATGAAGGGGACCCGTTGTTCGCCCGAACTCAAGACCTGGAAAGCCGGGGTTCCGGAAAAGTCCACCTCTGCGCCCATCTACCGCCTCATATCCATACCGTGGAAATGCCCTCCGGTTCGAGATTAACGAACCTGCCACCCGGATCGATCCCTGTCCAGAGCGCCGCGGGCTCCAAGATCTCGTCGAAGCCATCATTCACTTGATATTTACCCTGTTCAAAACATATAGCTGGGACAGCCTCGGGGCGGGGCGGAAATGGTTCGGTAGACGCGATGGCACGAATTCTTCTTGCAGAAGACGACGACGATATGCGGCGCTTCCTCGTGAAGGCGCTGGAGCGGGCTGGTTACGAGGTGATCGATTTCGACAATGGCGCGGGGGCCTATGAGAGATTGCGCGAGGAGCCTTTCTCTCTGCTCCTGACCGACATCGTCATGCCGGAGATGGACGGCATCGAGCTCGCCCGGCGCGCGACGGAGATCGACCCGGATCTGAAGGTCATGTTCATCACCGGATTTGCCGCGGTGGCGCTGAATCCCGATTCGAAGGCGCCGCGGGACGCCAAGGTACTTTCGAAGCCGTTCCACCTGCGCGAACTGGTGAGCGAGGTGGAGAAACTGCTTCAGGCAGCCTGACAATTCACGAGCCCTTCTGCACCAACCTTTCTATTGACGCGAACGGGTCAGTTATGGTCTATGCGGCGCGTCGGATGGGCGTGTAGCTCAGCGGGAGAGCACTACGTTGACATCGTAGGGGTCACAGGTTCAATCCCTGTCACGCCCACCATCCGGTCCCTTGCCCCCCTTGATTTCCCATACATCGCCAGTCCGAATTACATAGTGCTCATCAGGTTCGACAAACCTAGACATTGAGCGAATCCGCCAGCTTGCGCAGGTGCGTCGGCGAGAACCGGGCATAGATTTTCGTCGTGGTCTTGATGTCGCTGTGGCCGAGGAACTCAGATATCTCCCACATGGAATGACCATCCTCGGCGAGCCAGACCGCCGCGGAGTGGCGCAGCATGTGCGGCGAAACGTCCGGGCGCCCGATGGCCTGACCGGCCGCCTTCAGCCCGCGCTTGATCGATCTGACCTGACGCCCGGCCCACTCGATGACAAAGGGAGTGAGCGCCACCTTCCGGCTCGACTCCAGCGCGGCGAACAGCGTGTCGTTCATGGGCACCGTGGCACGGCCCTTCCGGCGCGACTTGTCGAAGGGATTGCGCAACTGGATCATGCGGCGATCGAAATCGACGCGATCCCAAGTGAGCTGCAGCGCCGCCTCGTTGCGCGCACCGGTGCCGATCATGAGCAGGATGGCGAGGCGAATGTGAGGAGCATTGCCGGCATCGAGGAGTCGGCGCACCTCGCCCCGGGTCAGATGGTCCGCCTTCGGCTCGGGCTTCGACGGACGCTCGATTGCCGGCGCCTTCTCGATGAGCTTGTGCTTTTCAGCCCAGAGAAGCACCATTCGCAGGTGTCCGAGCTCGGTATGGATCGTTCCGTCCTGAATTCCGTTGGGAAAACGCTCGGAGCGCAATGCACGGCGCTCGGCAATATGGGCGCGGCAGTCAGCGATCGAGACCGCCTCCCCTTCCAGAGGCCCGAAGCGATCCTTCAGCGCCTTCCAAGTGTGCTTCATGGTGCCGACGACTGCGCGGCCCTCCATGTCGGCACAATAGCCCTTCCAAAGATCCTCTACTGTCGTGCCGCGCGGGCGCGTAAGCTCGGCGTATCGAGCCGGGGCGATGCGGGACGCCTCTTTGGGGTCACTCGTTCCAAGGCGATAACGTCGCCGGATGACTGCTCCGTCTGGCCCTGGTTCATCCCATGTGACGCAGAACTCTCCCTTAAGCCGGGTAAGTCTCCAGTCTGACATTCGAACGCCTCTACATCTTCCCCACGAATGCGCAGCAGTTTGCCGCCAAGGCGGAAGGCTGGCAATTCCCCTCGATCGATCATGTTGCGGACGTGGCGCTCGGAGCATTCCCAACGTTCGGCAAGGGTGCGGGGAGTGAAGACGGTCGGGCGGTCATCCATCGGCCGCTCTCCTGGTCGCCTTGGCGTAAGCCTCGAATGCCTCCTTGTCGCCGGCGCAACAAGTGTAGCCCGCGAAATCCGGTCCCATGCGGTAATTGCCGTCCATGCGGAAATGGGCCGGTCCGATCTTCATGCCGGGGAAGCGGAACGCGATCACGACCTGCTTCCAGTGCCAGCCGCCTCGGCCGGGGATCACATAGGCGTGGTGGCGCTCGCGAAAGCGGTCGCCATCGGCTTCATCGCAGAAATCAGCGTCGGGGAATCTCCGGCGCACGATGGCCTTGAACGCCTCGATGGCACGCTGCTCCTCAGCCTTGCGACGGCGGCGTAGGCTGTAATACCTGCGAGCGCAACGCGAGCCGCAGAAGACATGGCTGTGCTGGGTGCCTATCACGCCTTCGAGGGGCAGCCCGTTATCGCAAAGCCAATCCTCATCGATGCACGCTCCGCACTCGGAGCACTCGAAATGCCAGCCATGGGCGATCATGACGCGGGCCGGGATCGGCTTCCCGGCATAGGCATCGGCCCATGGAGCGCGGCGGCAGCTCACTGCGGAGAATTCACCATCGGCATATTCGTTCGCGCCCAGGCGGCGCGCCACGACGTTGTGAACGGCGAAGATGACCGCTCCGGTGTTCTCATATTCTTCAGTGACGGTGTAGGCTCGGAGGGGCTTTGTCACGATTTCGCCCCCTCACCTTTCCACGGCCCCATGTAGAGGTTGTGCCCGGATTCTGTGGGACACTTTGCCTTCCGGATCGCCTTGAGGAAGTCACGGGAATCCATCGGCAACTCGCCCAGAAAGAATTCGGTTCGGCAGTCGCGGCAGTGGGCTACGACGGCTTTGCCCGCAGCCATCAACTGGTGCTGCTCGGGTGTAAGGCGGCTCATGAAACCCTCCCGCGCCCATCCGGCGTCAGGCGCACATAGAGCGTGAACATGTCTTGAGGGTCATAGGAGCGTTTGACGCGGTAGATCGTGGCCCGGCGCTCGGATTCGTCCGTCGCCGTCCAGAGAACGGTATCGCCGGGCTTTGGATTGCCCGGGTGGTGCACCATGAAGCTCATACGAACCGCACCGTCCAACCAGTCGCGGATTCGGTCGAACAGCCTTTCCGGCTTCACCTGATAGAAGGTGCTTCCGTGGATTGCATGGCCCCAGCGGTTGCGGCCTCGGCGGAAATCGAGTTTCATGCCGATGGCTCCGGCAACCGCGGCATGAACTGCTCCACGCAGCGCTCAAGCTCGGCGATGCCCTCGGGCCCATCCATCTCCGCAAGCTCGCGCAGGGACGGCAGCCCCGTTTCAACGGAGCGCTCGACCTCGGCGCGGGTAGCTTCCCTTCCCTCGGCGAACCAAAGCACCTCGATAGGATCGCCGATGCGAAACAGAATGCCGTCATTTCCGGCGCGTGGTCGGAACGGCCGGAAACTGGTGGTGATCCACACACCGACGGCGCCGGGATTGCGCTTGAGGCCGAATCCGGCAGCCTCGCGGCGTTCGTCGGGTAGGCCGCGCGTGCGCCGCTGGGCCAGCGGCCGCGACAGGAACGGGCAGTTCTTCGCGGAAAAGATTGCGCATTCCCGGTGCGATGGCGGATCGGAGATTGTCCGGTTGATGCCGCACATCGGGCCTATGACGAAGGCCTTGTATTTTCCCATCGTCTGCCCGCATACCCAGCAGCGGGAATGACGGACGGCATGCGCCATCTTCTGTGCCGAGACGACGCGGAAATCGCGCTCGCCGTTCACCTCTTCGGCGAAGTACGGGATCGGAAAGCCGGTCTTCGAGCGCGGCAGCGATGACATGCGCGCTGGAAGGTCGGGAAATTGGCGGCTGACGATGGCGTTCATGCTGCCGCCTTCCGGATCTTGCGCGCGGCAGGTTTCCGGCCCTGCTTCCCAAGCAGCGCCTTCTCCAGTTCCTTCACCAGATAGGTGCCCAATTGCTTTTCGGTCATCGTTTTCATGGCTGAATCTCTGTGATGCAATTTACGCTATATTGAAGCATTTTGTGCGTCAAGTGAGGCGCAAGCGATTTGGTGGAAAGGCGATCTTACCCGTCTCCTTCGAGTGCACGGCGGCCATCCTCCTGTGCTTCAAGGGCGCGGAGGGTGGCGAGGACGAGGGCGATGGCGGCGGTGGCGCAATTGGTGGCGCGCTTCTCATCATTGTGGCCCGGAGCCTTGCGCGGATTCCAGACTGTTGCCTGTCCCTTGTCGCCGGTCCCGCTGACTCGGCATTCCCACGACCACCCCGGCAGCACCCGCTCGCACAGCGCTATCGCTGCGTCGAGGGAGGCGGAATACGGGCGAACCTCATGGGCTGATATGTGCTTGATGCCCCGGTCCCACGATGACCCATCCACCTTCCGATAGACACACCCGGCGCCGTCCCACTGGACGAACTCATAGCCGTTGACGGCGCACCAGATCATGCCGTCTAGAACCAATTCAGGGCCGGCGGCTTTCTCCAGCTTTTCTATCAGTTCCCGCAGATCACCCATCGCCCTGGCCCTCCATTGCTTTGAGGGTGACGCGTTCCTCTGGGCTGTCGATGCTCATGGTGAAGCCGCAGCACTTGGGCCAGCCGTGTTTGAGGCACGACGCGCTGTTCACGCGTTGCGTGTTGCCGCACGCGTGACACCATACGCGACCACGAGATAGTTGCGACACACTTGCGGCAATAGAGCCGTGTAGATCACGCATCCCCACCTCCTGCCGTAGAGGCGGCGGGGGCGGCGGACAGTTGCGCAGCCCATAATGCATCGGCGTAATGCGCGGGGGCAGACCAACGGGCCGTGAACTCTTTGCGCATTTCAGGTGTTAGCTTCTCGGGCACCAGCTGCCACCCGCTCGGCACCGCCTGCGGGGCATCCGGCTTGGATGACGTGAGGGCGGAGTTGACACCTTGAGCGAAGTAGGAAGCAAAGGCGTAGTCGCTGGGAGGAAATCGCCTGATCACCTTACCCTCCCGCTCGACCGACCAGTACGGCCCATGATCGTCATGCTGCCTCAGAACCTCCACCGGCCCGCTCGGCTGCGGGACGGGGTGGGTGTAGAGCGGGGTCACCTTCCATCTCGGATCATGCATGCGGAAGGTGGCTAGATCTGGATCGCGGGTGATAGCATCGGTCTCCCGCCACGAGCCGTTGACGCCTTCACCGCTACAGAGCCATGCGAACGGCTCACCATGGGCGAGCGCTGCGGCTTCGAGCGCGGCTCTGGCTGCCATACGGCAATCTTCGCGGGACAGCCGTTCATCATATGCATCGCGCTCATCTGTCATCGCGTCACCGCAATCGCAGTCAAGGCCGCGTTGCTCCGTGCAACAGCACTCCCACGTTTCACCCCAAGCATTAGCAATAGCTCGCGCTGCCGCCTCAACTTCCGTTTCGCTGATCTCAACCACGGTCGGGGTGGGAGAAGGTAATTCCCCACACGGCTTAGCTAGGCGTTCCTCAGCCTTCTTCGCGCGGGCTTCTGCGGTTTCGGCGCGTTCCACGGCTCGATAGGTATTCGTCGCACGAATTTCATCGACATATCGGAGCAGGTAATCCCGCTCCCGCTCTGCCGCCTCGCAGCGAGCCTTGAGGGTGCGGATTTCTTCTGAAACCGCAGCGCTATAGTGCTCCGCCAACATCTTCGCTGCACCCTGCGTTGCCTCATCCGCGGACAAGCCTGGTCCGAACTCAATGCGCCCATCGTGGGTGAACTTCAGCAGATATGTAGGCTCAGGAAACCCGATCAGCGCTTCCACGTCATTTGCGGTGTCGGTCATTGTGCCTCCAGTTGTTTCTGCGCCTTCTTAACGGCGCGCTCGAAGCGCTTGAATTTGCCGTCGGGAAGAGGCGAGTTGCGGAGGATGAAGACGGATTCGGTGATCAGTTCGCGGAGCGCCGAAGCTGGCACGAAGCGGATGCCGTTGACGATGAGGCACCGGGTGTTGTCGCAATCGGCGGAGATGGTCTCGGTGGTGTTCATATCTTCACCCTCGAGCCAATCGCCTTCACTCTGACGCGGGCCTTGGGCATAGAGGCGCGGAGCGCCCGGTGCACGGCCTCACGCTTCGCCTGGCGCGCTTTGGCGATGCCTTGGGTATGGGAGCGCCGGAGAGCCTCCCGCTCGCGCTCCATGGCCTCGGCAAAGGCGGGAATCGCCTTGGCGAGGATGGTGGTCGAGGCGCGGCGCTCGCGCCAGAGGAGCCACGGCCGGAGCCAGCGGCGGATGGTGGAGAGGGTCATGATACCTCCTCGCAGATTGGACGGTTGGCGAGTTCAAGGAGCACATCGGCATGGCAGGGCGCACCGGCCGGGCACCAGCAGGCGAGGTTCTTGCCGCGGAGAAAGCTGGAAACCCCAAGGCGTTCGGCCTCCTCCCGATAGAGCTTGACCGCGATAACACGCGCACCCTCCTCATTGCCGCATCGGATTCCGCCGATAGGCGTGTTTGGGCCATCCACAAACCACCATGCGCCTTTGCGGATCGACCAAGGATTGCCGTAGCCCGTCGAGCGGTCGACCTTTATGGCCGGCAGACCATTCACCTCGCGGGAATGCTCCTGAAGTTTGAAGCCCTTCGTGCGGGAGAGTTGGAGGCGCACGGGTTCAACCACGGTCGGCCTCCTTCGCATGGGCAACCATGTGTTCCGGGAGCGCCCGGCCGCGCGTATCATCTTTCTCGACATCGTTGTGGGCACGCTCTGCGCGAATGCGATGGTCGAGCCGTTCATGCTCCTGCCGAATCCGCGCCGCCTGTTCCGGTGTCCGCACGCTGCCGTACATGTGGTTTTCAGGGTTCCAATCCTGGCCCGTGACAGCCTCGACGAGCTTGATCAGATCGCTGCGGGTCCGCATATGGCGGACATGGAGGAAGCGGCTGTAGCGGCCGGCCACATCGGAACGTATCCACACAAACCAGTATTCGGCTCGCTCGGGATTGGCGATCTCGCCGGCGCGGTTCCGGTAGGCCATCGGCGCGACCTCGATGCCGATATCCTCAAACGAGGTCATGAAGCCTGTGCCGGCGGCATCGCCACACCAGAGAAGCCAGTGCTTGTCGGGCTGCCGATCGAACTGGTGCCATTTGAAGCCGACCTCACGGAGCCAGTCTTCGGTGATGAGGAGTTCGTCGCTCATGCCGCATGGACCTCCGGGATTCCATGGCGCTGAGGCACCCGAAGCGGGTTGTGATAGCCTTCTGGCAAATACGGCTGGAGATCGCGCTTGATGTAGTGTCGCTTTCCGAGCCGGTTCAGCTTCTCGACTATTCGGAGCGTGTAGTCGCGCCAGTCGGTCGTGCGGGTGATCTCCTTGAGGTAGTTGGCCTGGCCGACCTTGTAGAGGTCGACGAAGCCGTGCGTCGCGTCGACGATCGCGAGAGATGCCTCGATGTCGAGCGTCGGCTCGAGGCTGACCCAGGTGAAGATGCCACGCTCATGATAGGCCCGCAGAGCTGCCAGCCTGTCGCTCGGGTCGGCGGCGCCGCGCTCCCACTTCCGCGAGAAACGCTCGTCCAGGCTGGTCAGCGTCGAAGCGAAAGCATCGCGCTCCGGGCGGAATGCGTAAATATCGCGCAGCGCTCTCGTGCCTCCCTTGGTGAGAGTGCAGAACGCGAGGCCGTGATCGCGGAGGACTTCGAGCGTGATGCGGGTGAGGCTGCAGTCGCCGGGGTGGTAGGGATCGGTGGTGAAGGAGAGCATCACCTGCTCCGTGATCGCGGCCGCCTCGTATTTCCTCGCATCGGCGACCAGACGCTTGTGGAAGTCGACGCGCTCGACGGCGCCGGCATCGAATTCGGACCGAGGCTGCTTCGTCACCAGCGGCACATAGCAATAGGCGCAGCCGTGGCCACAGCCGCGGTATGGGTTGGTTGCGAGCGGCGCGTATTCTCCCGCCTGACCCTTCGGCGCATAGATGATGGAGCAGCCTTTGACGCTGACGCCATCAGGATTGATCATGACAGTTTTCATGCTGGCACCTCGACTTCGCCAGCATGGAACGAAGCGATTGCCTCGGCATATGAGGGGCGCGCCGGTCCATGCGCACCACATGCGAGGCATGCAGCCTGGACCTCACTGAAACCGCGCGCTGTCACGGCGCTGTCAGGGAATCCGAATTGAAGGCCTTCGCCTTCATGCCCGCAATGCGGACAGCGACCGATATCGGGTAAATCATCGAAGATGTTCATGCTGCTCTCCCCGCGTTTCGTTGAAGTTCGTCCCGGCTCACCTCGATCATGGAGGCGATGACATCGAGGACCTTTTCCTTGCTGGCCTGAAACTCGCGCTTGCCCATGGCGCGCATGGACTGGCTCTTGGCCGTGTAGCGGGTGACAACAGCGCCATCGACCCTCACCACGCCGTACTCATCGAGCGGACGGATGAATGCGGCGAGCCGCAAAGCCTCGGCTTTCGATGAGCACACGATTGAATGGCTGTCGTAGTATCCAGCCTTGATGAGTGCCCGCTTGCGAAGGTGCTCGGGTGTCGGGAACTCTGCCGCGATATTTTCCGGCAGGTTCTCCCATCCTTCCTTGATGGAAGCGAAGTAATGGCGATGGCTCTCAGATGAGCGCTCTTGCTGTTCGACCAGCAAATAGACTTCGCCGATCACATATGCCTGGTCCGCGCGCTTTTGCACATATGCGTTGTGCGGGACGAAGGAATCGCCCGTCCAGCGGAAGGCCAATGGCGTGGTGCTCATGCCGGCTCCCCCGCCTTCTTCCGCAGCCGCACACCCATGTCATCGCAGATGCGGATGATCTCGTCGGCGGACGCAGGCTTGCCGAGACGCGTGAACCAGAGCGCGATGGTGTGGGCATGCTTGCCGCGGCGCGCCATGGTGCGGATCGTGTCGGTGTCGCGAACAGTCCATTTGAAATTGAGGTGGGCCGCGCTACGCATCGGATTTCTCCCTGCGCAGCTCGCCGCGTCGATCAAGCGATGCAGGAATGTCGAGATCGATGTCGGCGGTGGAAACGGTGACGGCTTCTCCGGATTTGGCCTGTTTCGCACTCGGCGCTTCGCCGACCCGACCTGGAGTAGCGTTTGCGCGCTGCTCCATTTTTGCACGACCGGCATTCGGGGTTGGTTCGCTGGGCTGGCCGTCGTCAGCCCCTGCAGCTAGCGGGTCGGGTTGAATTGGATCCGGGGAGGACGTGGGAGGAGGAACGCCCTCCCCGGCATCGACCGCCTGCGGGGAGGAGGACGCAGACGGATTCGAATTCGCTGCCGGGCTTTCACCGGCTCCGGCATGGCTCACGCTACCCGCTTCCGGTTTGACCGGGATTGCCTTCGGGGCGTTTTCCGCTGCCACGGGGTTGTTCGGCTGAGCCGTTGTTCCTCCGGCGCGGTCCATCTTGGGTTTGGCGGATTCGATGATCTCGCCGGTCTCGGGATCAATCACCCCGGCGCCGATCTTCAGCGCTACAGCGTCTGAGAGGCGCAAGTTCTCGGCGTGCGCTTCTTCGGTAATGAGGCCATTCGCAAGGAGTTCAGCGGAGAACGCCTTGTTGTCGTCCATCGCTTCGGACGTGCGCCGCTTTGCGCGAGCTTCGCGATCAAGGGGAACTGCCCCCCGGGCATCCCTGAACATGTCCATCTGGATCATGCCGAGGGCATGCATGTAGGTGTGGAGGATTGCTTCCTCCTCCTGCCGCTCGGCCTGGTCTTTCTTTCGCAATTTTATGATGGTGCGGACTGCCTTCGTATCGAAACCGTTGCCCTTCATCTCCGCGTAGACATCCTTGATGTCGTCGGAGATGTTTTTCTTCTCCTCCTCGAGCCGTTCGATGCGCTCGATGAAGGCGCGCAGCTGCCCCGCTGCGAACGTGTTGTGGCCTACCGTGTCGCTCATGCGCGCAGCCTCCGCTTTGCCTTCGGGAACGGTCTGGACGGGATTTTCTTCTTGCGCCGCGTCTGCCCGGTGCGACCTTCCAGACGCTTGAGCTTCGCGATAGCGGGCTGATCCACCTTCGCGGTCTTCGTCGCGTGGGCCGGCTTGTTGAGGGCGACGATGTGGTTCAGGTCGCAGGACGGGGGGATGGTGTCCTGCTTCGCCTCGTCCCACTGACGGAGCTGAATGGGAGGCTGGTGGTCGAACTGGACTCCGTCGAGAGGGTTGAGCCTCGCGCCGGACGGTTCCTTGCCGCCCTGGCGCACGACGATTTCCAGTTTTTCGCGCACGGTCAGGGCGCGCGGGCGCCATTTCTCGGGAGGACCGGAGACCCTTGCGCCATGATCCGGGGATGAGGCGATGCGAAAGGCCATGGCCCCTACCCCGCGTTGACCGGATGAAGTTGCGTCAGGCGGCGCGCCTTTATCTTGTGCGCGATGTCCAGATTGGTATCGTCGCTGTCGTGGGCGAAGGTTCCTTCCGGGTCGAGATTGGTCCAGACCTCCTCGACGGTCTCAGCATCCATCGCGCCGCCCATTGCGGACTCGAGCTCTTCGAAATAATCCGCAGCGCTGAACTCGTCGCCCATGATGGCATCGGTCGACTCGCCCGTTTCCGTGACGATCTCGCGCTCGTCCATGACGTCGGCATCAACCACGTTGCCGGGAGACGGAGGGATGGAGGGAGACGGCGGCGAGGACGGTGACGGAGGAGTGATCGCGCGGCGCGGCTCCTCGGGCTGCTGATCGATGGCATAACCGTTGTGGGACGCGATCTCCCTCGCCTCGAACTCATCGGTGATGCCGCCGAGCACGTCTGCGAACAGATCGCGCAGACAGTAGCCCTCTGCGCGCCACTTCTGCATCCGTGGCGAATATCTGTGCCACGTTGAGTCGTTCGGAACGTCGTCCCAAACCTGCTGTCCGTTCTTCCAGACCTTGCCGCGCCGGGTCTCGCGGTCATCCCACAATCCCGCGCGCTTGGCGTCGGTGATCGAAAAGATTTCCGTCTTTTCCTCGCCGGTATCCGACCGCCGAGCCCAGCAATAGCCGATCGAGCGATCCTCGACCGTCTTCATCTGCTCGATCTGACCTTCGTCTATGCCAATGCTGGCAAGGAACTTGTCGGAAGCGTTTGCGATAAAGCCGCTCTTAATGAACTCGGACTTTCTGCTGCGACGGACCACATTGACGATGCCGTCCCCGTAGAGCGCTGGCTTGTTGCCGATGACGGTAAAAGACCGCAGCGACACCATCGGCGGCAGCCCAAGTTCGGCCCCGGCCATGATGGTGGTCGCGACGGCGCTGGTCGCGCGCTTTCCCCATCGCTGCCAGACCTCATGCTCAGCATTGTCGGCCGGCGGTTTGCCCGTCAACGAAACAGGCGCGATGCCCGCCTCGACGATCATCGTGGAGACGCGCCATGTCTCCTCCAGATTGGTCGGGATGATGGCACTGACGGGGGCGCCCGTCATGAGGGAGGGAAGGTTTGCGGGTCGGTCGTTCATCGGGCTTCCTCCTCGACGGGTTCAGTCTCGACATTAGGCTGAACGGATTGCTTGGCGCGGTCGGATTCGGACTTGACATCGACCACCTCGACCTTGGTCCAGCCGTTCCGCGTCTCGGCGCGGACGATCTGGCCGACCTCGACCGGGAAGTCGGCGAAATAGTCATAGGTCTTCTCGGACTTGCCGAAGCGCACGGAGACGACGGTGCGGGACTCGGACATCACGCCGCCCTCCGCTCTTCATGGCGCTCTGCACCGTCGGGCATCGTCGCGCCCTGGGTCCGCGCGATGCGGTTGGCGATCTTCTCGACCGCCTCGCGAACCTCGGATTCGTTCCGCAATGCCATCACCAGCTTGTCGTAATCGGTGATGCGGGCCGTGTAGAACGTGCGCAGAGAGACCTTGGCGCCGGTGCGGCCAGCGCTGACATCACGGGCCTGCGCTTCCTTCTCGCGCTCCTCGGCCTCGCGGGCGAGCCGCTCGGCTTCCTTCTGGGCCGCGGCGCGCTCAAGGTCGGTCTGCCTGTCGGCCTCGGCGGCTTTACGGGCCTTTTCCTCGGCCTCGCGCCGCAGGCGTTCGGCTTCCTCGCGCGCCTTCCGCTGGCGTTCCTCTTCCTGCCGCCGCAGTTCGTTCAGCCACGCATCCGTGGCGCGCTTGAGCGCCTTGACGAGCGCCGCAGCATCCTGGCGCCAGCGCCACCGGTCGTCGATGCGGCGAGCCTCATCGAGAACGGGCTGCTTCTCGACCTTGAAAGCGCCATCGGCCTTGTTCGCGATGCCGCTGATCTTCTTGGCCCACACGGCGATCTTGTCGGCCTGCTCCTGACTCTGCACGGGCTTCTTGAGGAACTCGTTGGCAAGCTCCGCTTCGGCCATGAACTCGGCGCGCAAGTCTTCGCAGGGATCGCCGGTCTTCTGCTGGTTGTGGCCAATCGGCGCCGGGGGTTCATCGGGCCATGCACCGCCAGCGGCAACGCTGCGATAAAGCTCCTCGGAGATCGGCCACTTGAGGGACCAAACCCATACCTCGTTGATCTTCCCGGCCTCGACCGGCCTGTCGCCATCGAGGCAGAACAGAGCACCGTCCTCCCCACGCCAGATGGCAACCGGAAGATATGGGCCGTCCTTGTGCTGCCGACGACGATAGAACCCCGACTGCGGGTCGGATTCGGAAGGCGCAAGCTGCTCGATCTGGTCGCGGCGCAGTTCGCGGCCGCCGCCCATTTCCAGAGCCTTGCGCCAATATGCCCACTGGTCTGCCATGTAGTGCATCTCCTGTTTCACGTGGAGCAATTCGTGCATCAACCCGGATGCGTCTCGCTCCTGATCGAATGGGTTCCGGGCCGGGTGGCGGCTTGGGGGTGGGTTGCGGGATAGGACCATCCACCCGGCCCGGAATTGCTCGACGCTAGGGGGCGAGCGCGAGCAAATCTCCTATGATGGAATTCGCCAGTTGACTGCTGACCTCGGGGCCGAAATCGACATGGCCGGCGAAGACGGCGCTGACGGCGAAGGCCTTGACCGCGAGCCCTTCCATGGTCGTCGCGGGAAGGAACTTGATGCGGTCGGCGATATCGACGGTGCGCGCCACGGCCTTTTCCAGCACGGCATCGTCCGCATCGGAAAGCGCCTGTTCATCATTCCACGCCTGCCGCAGTTCCTGGCCGAGGCGGATCAGTTCGGCGTCCTGCATGTCTCTCTCCCTCGGATGCCCTTTGGCCTAGGCCGCGTGCCGCAGCCAGATCGCCTTTCCGAAGCGGCGGAAGTATCGCGCCACAATCCATCGGGCCTGCACGTCCTCGAAGCGCTCCGGCTTGGCCTTCCAGTCGCGCGCCTTGAGCAAACCGAGCTCGTACCGGTACCGGTCGCGCAACCCCTTCGAGGCCTCCGTGGTGGACAGGAAACTCGTCGAGACGGGATAGGCCGACAGGTACCGCATCAAGCCGAACTGCGTGTTCTGGAACTGGCGCACGGCTTCGCGGATGCGGGCGCGCTGCTCGATGCGGCGAAGCTCGCGGTTTTGCTTCTGGATCGCGCGGCTCTCGGCCTCGTAGCGTTCGATAGCGTTCATGGCGCTCACCGGCAGAAGGTCTTGAACTGGCGCGCAAGACCGTCGGTCTCGGCCATGAAGTCCATCAGGGCATTGACTGCAGCCGCCCTCGCCTTCTCGAAGCGCTGGACGTGCGCCCCGGCGATATGCTCGATGCCATGCATGCGGATGGCATCGATCTCGACCGCCTCATATCCGGCGCCCATGGCGATCTGCTGGAGTGCCTCGTCAACGGCACGGCATTCCGCCTGGTTCGGCGCGGCATGCGCCGGATCCTCGACCATCGCCACGACGGCGATGCTGGCGGCGAGGAGGAAGGAAACACGCTTCATCTTTCATCTCTCCCAGTGGCGGGCAGATCGGCGTTGCGCCTCTTCGTGCCCGTTGATGGGAGGGATAGTTGCAAATCTTGCAACCAGCGTCAAGAGAAAAAGTTGCACTTCGTGCAACCTCTATGGTGCGTATCATGCAGCTAATCGGCGGCCATATCCGGCCGGAGATCCACGATGCGAACGCAGGACGGGACTCGAGTCGGCAGGGAACCGAGGGGATCGCGCTATGTGCGCTGCTTGGTGCCGTCGGTGAGGACGCGGGAAACTTCGCGGAGTAGCCTCAATGCTTCCTCGCGGTCGCTCTCGGGGAGGTCGAAGGTGCGCTCCAGGCGCGCCGCGATCTCCGCATTTATGCTTCGCCTGTTTTCCACGGCGGCTATTTTGATCCGCTCCATGAGAGCGGCCGGAAGTCGCAGGTGGAAACTGGGCTGCTCGGGCGATGGCATGCCCCGACTTATGGCCTAAAGGTTAAGCCTCTGAAATCGTTCCATTCACTGGTATAAAAATACCATTTCGTGGTACCATTTTTCCCCGCTATTCACAGGCAGTCACATTTCGATACAGGCCGTGATCACAAGCAAGGCGAGAGGTTCCGAAAGTGATACAATCGGCACTTGGGACGGGAGACCCCAAGCAAAAGCAAGAGTATGATCGTGGAAAGACAAAAAGAAGCCGTCGAAGGCCTAAACAGGCGCACAGTCATGGCGGGACTTGCGGCGATCGTCGCGGGCGGGAATGCGGAAGCGGCTTACAGCCCCAAGGAGAAGATACACATCGCCGCCATGGCACTGGCGCAGTCGATGGAAGACGTGCACGGCGGCAGTTGGGATGTGCATGTCGATCACGAACGCCGCGTGGTGGTGATCGTGTCGCACACCTAGGCGATCAGGTTCCGGTCTTCTTTCGGGGGAAGGCGGTTTCCAGAATGCGCCTGGCGCGCTCCCTCTCTTCCTCGTTGCGATCGCGGAAGAACTGGGTGAGCCAATCTTCATCCGGGTGGCGGAAAAGACCGTCGACTGTCGTGCCGAACAGAGCGGCAAGCTTCTCGAGATAGGCATCCGAGGGAAGCTTTCCCTGGAACCAGCGCGTCACGAGACCCTTGTCCGCGCCGATCTCGCGCGCGACGTCGGCCTTCCGCATGTTGCGGTGCTCGGCCCATTCCGGGATGAAATGGATGCGGACAGGTTCCTTGTCCGCATGGATTCGCACGGGGTTGGTCATCGTGCAACTATACCCCCTCCCCGCGTTGTCGGTCGTTAGCATGACTTGCAACTCGGCGAGGAGGCCATTGTTGCACCCTATGCAACCGATCCACTCACAGGGCAGAGATGCGCATCTTGGCGCGGCCGATGATTTTCAGGTCCTCCGGCTTCACCGTCTCTTTCGGGATGTCGGGATTGTCGGTGGAGAGCTGGACAAGGCCCGCTGCCGTCGGCGACAGGAACCGCCACTGGACAGCGCCGCCGATCTCCACGGCATAGACGCCCGGCCGTGCCGGGCTCTTGTCGTCGAGGTCGAGGACAAGGGCATCGCCTCGGGCGACGTACCGGTGCAGGTCGTCCGTGTCGATGATCCTGAGTTCGAGATTGCGCTTCGGAAGACCGGGCATCATCTGGCGCAGGAAGTCATCGCGAACCGAAACGGTCGGTTCGTCCTCCCCTTCGGCATAGATGCTGCGGAACCTTTCCGGGTCCACATCGGCCAAGTGCGGGTAAAGGATTTCATGCGGTGCACATTTGAGGATCGGCGCAAACCTCTCGGCCCATTCCGCGGTCATCCTGATGCTCTTCTTCAGCCAGGGCGATTCAAGGCGAATGATCGTGGTTCGCGACGTTCCGACGGCCTCAGCCAACTCGGCCCGCGTCATTTCGGCCTTCTCGCGCTGGATCTGCAAGCCAGATTTGCGATGGCTTTGTTGCGCCGCCCCGGCAAGCCTTGGTTGCGGTCCCGTCTTCTTCGCCATTCCTGTCCCCGCATTCCGGTTGAAAGATGCACCTATGTAGCATTTTTTGCATCACTTTCCACAGCGAGAATCGCCACCGCCGAGGCTGCCTTGACTATTGATGCAATTTGCGCTTCAACGGTGCGCAGAAAGCTTCAAGCGAACCCATGAGCAAAACGATTCACCCTCTCAAGCAATGGCGCCTCGGGCGCCGCCTGTCCCGGGCCGAGGCCGCGAAGCTCGTCGGCTCGACACGCTATAGCTGGCTTCGCTGGGAAAATGGACAGATGCCCGGCCCGCGCCATCTAGATCAGATCATCATCCTCACCGGTGGTGTGGTGACGGCGAATGACTGGATCAGCGACGAGGCGGCCAGCGCCATTGCCGGCAATGCGGAGCGTCTGACGCGTGAATTGTCCACGGTTCTCAGCGGCAGCGGGACGCGCCACATCGGCGCGCGCACGAAGCAGGACAACGTTCCGGTCTAGGCGCCTGCGCTCGCCGCTCCGCGCGACGTGCGTCACGCCGATGGTCATTTCATCGTCCCGCTGGCGGACCTCTTGAGCGGGACGATCTGTCGGAGGGAGAGGCAGGCGCGGCGGTGCCTCCTCTCCCTCCTTCCCCGGCCGCGAACCATCACCTTGCGGCCGATCTGAAACTGTTTTGGCGCTTTCGTCGATGTGCCGTCCAAGCCTTTCGACGATCCGCGCCGCAGCCTCGCCAATGGGGCGAGGTCCATGTGTGTGTGAGTGCGTAGGCTTCTTTCCTGTCTGGTCCATGTTCTGGACCATGCAGGAAGAGGCGTCGAATATGTCCGAGAAGTCATCGGAGAAATCCGAAATGTCGTGCGTTGAGTTTGTTCAGGATGCGTTGCGCAATCACGTTGCGCCACCCGGCTCCGGGGTGAATGTCGGAGATCGGATTCGGCATGCCGCCAGGCGTCTCGGCTGGGGGCATAGCCGAACCAAGGATGCGTGGTACGCTGCGCCTCGCATCTCCATCAGCGGGGACGAGCTGCGCAAAATCGAAGAATTGACGGGTCTGCGCTATGGCCGACAGGAACTCAAAGAACTCGATGAACTCATCGGCCGGGCAGACGCGCTCCTGGAGGGCGAGAACGCGGATCTATATCGCCCGATCGTTGATGCGTTCCGCGCGTTGGCTCGCGCTCTGGATCGCGCCGGAGCTCCGTGAAAACAAGGAGCGCCGCAAATGACTTATGGCGCACGGAGAACATGCGCCGTCGAGATAGCTGAACTGTTCGGAGTATCGACTTCACAGGTGAGGCGCATTCACCGGAAGGCGTGGGCCTGGCTAGAGGGCACCCCAGGATGAGCCATCACGCCACCAACTGGGCCATCCAGCAACGCGGATTGAAGCCCGCCACCAAGATCGTGCTGTGGCATCTTTGCGATCGTCACAACCCCGACGAAGGCTGTTTTCCTTCACAGGATCGCCTCGCGCACGATTGCGAGATATCGCGCTCGGCCCTCAATGAGCATCTCAAAATCCTTGAGGCAAAAGGGCTGCTCCGCCGCGAGCAACGTCTAGACCCGAGAACGAAGCGCCAGCTCTCAACGCGCTACGTCTTCGCATTTGAGCCCGACTTCACTCAGCCACAAGATGTTGTGGGGCCGTGTCCGGAATCTGAACACGGAGCCGTGTCCGGAAAATCGCCTGAGCCGTGTCCGGAAAAATCTAATTTCCGTGTCCGGAATCCGGACACTAACCCTGTAAAGGAACCAGTAAGAGAACCCAGGAGCGCGCATGCGCGCGCAGGTGGGGGAGATTTCGATATCTTGTGGGATGGATGGAGGGAGGAAAACCGTCCAGACCATCGAGAGACCGCGGTAAGGCTCTTCGACAATCTGTCGCCAGAAGGGCAACGCAAGGCGCTTTCGGGCTCGGTGCCCTTCCAGAAGGCAATGGCGCTCGGCGGAAAGCGGGCCAAGATGATCACCTATCTCCGCGACCGGCTCTTCCTCGACTTCCATGATGATCCCGAGATCGACAAGGACGGCGATTTCGTCATCCGACCCGGGCAGCCGGAATGGAGCGAATGGCTTGGCGCGATCCGGCGCCAGCACGGGGCCGATGCAGTTGAGCGCGTGGCCCGAGGAAAAATCATTGTTAGGAAGCAGAGATGGCCCACTCCGGAGCTTGTTTCCGCTTGACTTCATTGATGCATTTTACGCATCGTATGCGCATTAGGTGCTTCGCCTCGACATGACCTCATGTTCCACCATCGCAACATCAGCCCGGAAGCATCCATGAGCGGCCCGTTTCTCGATTCGCCAAGAGACCTTGAGCGCCGCATTGACCGCCTCGTCGAGCATTTCCGCCATGCCGAGTGGATGTTCTACGCCCAGAAGCCCAAAGGCATCCCCTCCCCTTCGGATCTCCTCTGGCTCCTCTTGACCGACGCGATGGACACGGTTCGGCGCTTGCCCTTCACGGAGTTGCGTCAGGTCTCCGCGGTGCGGACCTACATGCCGGGAGCGCGGGTCACGCCCGCGGACTTCCGCGCCATGCGCAATGCGCGCCTCCAGGCCGGAATGCCGGAATACGACCTCCAGGAGCCGCGTCAGGCCGTGAACCAGAGCGCAGCGGACCGGATGGTCGATGTCTTGGACCTCCTTCGCTTCGTCAGCGGCAAGAACGCCGACCGCATGCGCCGCGTGTGCCTCGCCCGGGCGGCCGGCATGTCGCTCGAGCAGTGCGGGAGGATTTGGGCGAAGGGCCGCACCGACTTCGACCGAAGGGCAATGCACGACATCCGCAGCCGGGTGATCGGGCAAATCCTAGACGGGATCGCAAAGCATTTCGGGCTCGTGAAGACGAGCCGGGGCTTCCGGCGCCTGACGGTGCGGGAAATTGAGCAACGGAAGAAGCGGCGGCAACAAGAAGAGCGGGAAACAGCGCAATGAGCGAATACCTGGAATTCCTCCGCACCAAGATGAAATTTGCCCCAGCGACAGGCTTCGATATCGACGAATCCGAGATAAACCCGGACCTGAAGCCGCATTGTCGCGCCATCGTCAAATGGGCGCTGCGGGGCGGCCGTCGCGCGGTCTTCGCTGCGTTCGGTCTGCACAAGACCTCGATCCAGCTCGAACTGATGCGCCTGATCGGCAGGCATGTCGGCGGTCGCCGTCTGATCGTCCTGCCGCTCGGTGTGCGGCACGAGTTCTTCTCCGAGGCGCAGGAGCGGTTCCGGGGCGAATTCGCCATCCGCCTCAAATTCGTGCGCCGCAACGATGAACTCGACGACGATGAGGCGATCTATGTCGCCAACTATGAGAGCGTGCGAGATGGGAAGCTCGATCCGTCTCAGTTCACTGCGGCGTCGCTCGACGAGGCGGCCGTGCTGCGCGGCTACGGCACGAAGACCTTTCAGACGTTCCTCCCTCTTTTCGAGGGCGTGCGCTTCAAGTTCGTCGCCACCGCTACGCCGTCGCCCAATCGCACCAAGGAACTGATCCACTACGCCGGCTTCCTGCAGGTCATGGATACCGGACAGGCGCTGACGCGCTTCTTCCAGCGCAACAGCGAGAAGGCGAACGAGCTCACGCTCTACCCACACAAGGAAGACGAATTCTGGCTGTGGGTGAACTCCTGGGCCGTCTTCCTGCAGAAGCCATCGGACCTCGGCTTTGATGACGAGGGCTATGTTCTCCCGGAAATGACAGTCAACTGGCATGAGGTGCCGACCGACCATGCCGCAGCCGGTTACGACCGCGACGGCCAAGGGCTCCTGATCAACGATCCGGGGGCCAGCGTCGTGCACGCCGCGCGCGAGAAGCGCATCAGCCTTTCGCCGCGGATCGCCAAAATGGCCGAACTGATCGCCGAAGCGCCAGAGGAGCATCGCGTGCTCTGGCATCACCTCGAGGACGAGCGTCGCGCCATCGAAGCCGTCGTGCCTGGCGTGCGCTCGATCTTCGGTAGCCAGGACCTCGAAAGGAACGAGCAGAACGCCATCGATTTCAAGGAGGGGCGCTTCCGCGACCTCGCGACCAAGCCGGAGATGAGCGGGGCAGGTTCCAATTTTCAAAAGCACTGCGCCTGGGCGATCTTCATCGGCATCGACGCCAAGTTCCACGACTTCATCCAGGCGATCTACCGGATCGTACGTTTCGGACAGAGCCGCCCCTGCAGAATCGACATCATCTATTCGGAGGCCGAACGCGGGACGCGACGGATCCTCGAAGAGAAGTGGGGCGAGCATGACCGCATGATGGAGCGGATGACCGAGATCATCCGCAAATATGGCCTCGGAAATCTTCCGCTGGACATTGTCTTGAAGCGTTCGATCGGCGTCGAGCGTCGCGAGGAAAGGGGCGAGTTCTTCACGATCGCCCTCAATGACTGCGTCGACGAGGCGATGCGCCAACCCGACAGCAGCGTCGGCCAGATCATCACCTCGATCCCTTTCGCCAACCATTACGAATATACGGCGAGCTACAACGACTTCGGCCATACCGACGACAACGACCATTTCTGGTCGCAGATGGATTTCCTGACGCCAGAGCTTATCAGGATCCTGCAGCCGGGCCGCATGTGCTGCGTCCACGTCAAGGACCGCGTCATGTTCGGGAATGTCACCGGCACGGGCCTGCCGACCATCTCGCCGTTCCACGCCGAAGCGATCTTCCACTTCCGCCGCCACGGCTTCGATTATTGCGGGATGATCACGGTCGACACCGACGTGGTGACCGAGAACAACGGCAATTACCGGCTCGGCTATACGGAGATGCTGAAGGACGGGACCAAGATGGGCGTCGGCTCGCCCGAGTATGTTCTCCTGTTCCACAAGCCCCAGAGCGACCGCAGCCGCGGCTATGCCGACGTCCCTGTCACGAAGGCGAAGGAAGATTACTCCCTTGCGCGGTGGCAGATCGATGCCCATGCGCATTGGCGCTCCAGCGGTGACCGCTTCCTGACCCGCGAGGAATGGGCTTCCCTCGCCCCGGATGCGGTGCCGAAGGCCTTCCGCGCCTATAGCGAGGTGACGGTCTACGACCATGAGGAGGTGGTGGCGATCGGCGAGGCACTCCTCGCCAAGGGCCGTCTGCCCAAGAAATATATGGCGCTGGCGCCGGCCGCACGGCAGCCATGGATATGGTCGGATGTCGTGCGGATGCTGACGCTGAATGGCAGGCAGTCGCAGCGCGCCGTCGAGAAGCATATCTGCCCGCTCCAGTTCGACATCGTCGACAGGCTGATCGATCGGTACTCCAACCCCGGCGACACCGTCTACGACCCCTTCGGCGGACTCATGACGGTGCCTTACAGGGCGATCCTCAAAGGCAGGCTTGGCATGGCTTCGGAACTCAACGAGATCTCGTTCGAAGATGGCTTGTTCTACTGCTGTGAGGCGGAAGCGAAGCGGCTTGTTCCGAGCCTGTTCGACCTGTTGGTTCCACAGGTGGAAGCAGCAGAATGAACCTCGACGTCTCAATGCCCAGAGACCTTCGGCAGCGCCGGCGCCGCATCGGCTACGCCGCCATCGTCGCCGTCGGTATTGCCGACACCACGGAAGTCTTCCGGCTCGCCACAGCGGAGAACATCGAAGGCCACCTCGGCGACCTCCAGCCCGGCCGGTGGGAACCTCTTCACTTCGCCCGCGTCGTCTGGACGCCTGGAATGGCTGTGGCCCGAACGATCACCGCCAGAACCGAGCGCTTCCTTGCCGACACGGGCTATGCGCTGGGCCAGCACTGGTTCAATGCTCCGCTCGACCTCTTAGACCAGCTCATCACCGCCGAGGCACGAAGCCTCAACACCCGTACCTGGTCTCATGCCGAGCTCGTGGAGAAGCTCCGAAAGCAGGCCGATGATGAGGCCGACCGCTTTGCACAAGGTGTTTACTGATGTTCCCGACAGCAGATCAGATCGCCACCGCGATCGTCACTGCATGCCGCCTCACCGGCAGCAATCCGGTCCTCATCGCCCTCGGCACGGAAGGCGGCGAGAAGGCCCGTGGTCGCCATATCGCGCTGGCTGCCCTCGTTGAGGCGTTCCCCGACGCGCGGCGCACGGGATTGGCCCGGAGCTGCGGATATCGGACGCCGGCGTCTGCCGTCAGCAACCTCACCAACTTCCGCAAGCAGAGCTGGTGGCGCGAGGCGTGGGTGGATGAGGTGGTAGGCGAACTCGTCTCCGAACAATATGCGGAGGCCGGGTGATGGCGCAGAACACCTCTTCCGCCGTCATGCAGCAGCGTTCGGAGCCGCACGACAGCCTCGATGATTTCCCTACTCCGCCATGGGCAACGCGAGCGCTCTGCGAGCATGTCATTTGGCCGTCATGCGCGGGATGGCCGAAGAAATTGGATCAGCAAACCGTCTGGGAACCAGCCTGCAATCGCGGCTATATGGTCAAGCCGCTCCGCGAGTATTTCGGGATCGTGATCGCATCGGACGTGCATGACTATGGCCATGGGCATGTCGTGCGCGACTTTCTCTTCCCCGGAGATATCCGAAACGTCGACTGGATCGTCACCAATCCGCCATTCAGGCTCGCTCGGCAGTTCATCGCCCGCTCTTCCCAACTCGCCCGCATCGGCTTTGCCATGATCGTGCGGAGCGCCTTCCTTGAGGGCACGGGGCGCTATGAAGGTCTTTTCAGCAAGAACCCGCCTTCCATCATCGCGCAGTTCACTGAGCGCGTGATCATGACCAAAGGAATCGTCCGAGATCCCGCCAAGCTCTATTGGGACGAGAAGGCCCAAAAGTGGAAGCGGCCATCAACCGCGACTGCCTACACGTGGCTCGTCTGGATCGATGGACAGAGCGATACGCGGTTCATGTGGATACCACCGTGCCGGCGCAAGCTGGAGCGGCCGAACGACTATTCGGAGTCCACCTGATGCTACTCCAGCATTCCCGCTTCCTCGGCCGCCGCCACGAAAGCCTTCCGAGCCCGTTCCGGATCGGCGCCTTTCTCCGCCACCGCCAAGCATGCGCGGCAGGCGGCGAAATACTTCGCCCCGCGCTCGGCCCTCTTCGGCCATTCCTTCGCGAGGACCTTGGCGGCTCGCACCGTATCGCGCACAGGAATCCGCGTTCCGCCGGCTGGCCCGGCGTACACCACCACCGGCTCTTTCCATCCCCATTTCGCCATGCGCATCAACGCGGGTTCGGGAGGGCGGTTGCATGAAGCATAGCCGCTCCTCCGCTGAAGTCGAAATCCGCGAAGCCGTAGTGAAGCGTTTCCGAGAACTGTGGCCAGACGCCCGCATCATTCACGAGATGAACGTGGAGCATGGCAGCTCGCGCGCCGATGTCGTCGCGGTGCAGCCTGACCGCATCTGGATCTGCGAGATCAAGAGCGAGCGCGACAAGCTCGACCGGCTGCCAGGACAGATCGGAGACTTCGGTCCTTGCTGCCACGGCATGATCATCGCTGCCCATGAGAAGTGGACAAAATCTCCCGGCATGGAGACTGTGAAGCATGGCGTCATAAGGCAGGTTCCTTCACCGCTGACCGTGGCGCTGGCCGGGACACGGCACTGCTACGATATTTGGTCCTACCCGGAGATGAACAGCGGAAGCCGCTGGCGCGCCTGGTCTGCGCCCTACCGAACCGAAGTGCCGTGGCATCATCGCATGCTCATGCTGCTCTGGGCCGATGAGATCCGCGCCGTCGCCGCCCTGCATCGCATTCCCTGCGACCGCCGCACGCCGGCCTACAAGATCGCGCCGGAAATGTCGCGCCTCATGACCGGCCGCGAGATCGAGCGCGCCGTGTGCCAGATGTTGCGAGCGCGAGACTTTGCTGAAGCCGATGCGCCCATCGATCCAATTCCCCTCGGCGCCGAGCGCCCAAAGTCACAGGAGCTTTTCCGTTGAACCACTTCGCAGGCTATACCCGCGCCGTTCCCGGCGGTTGGTGGGCTATGCTTCGCTTCGCCGAGGATGCCAGGCCGGCGCCGATCCTCGGAAAAGGCGCCCGGCCGATCGTCTTCGCGAGCGAATTGGAGGCGCAGAAGGCGGTAACATCGCACCTCTTGGCCTATTTCAACGGCGACCTGCGCCGGCATGGCGAAATAGCCGCGAATCCAAAGGCGGCCGCGGAAACGTTCTTCCGAAAAGGCCGCCGCATCGAGGTCGAGAAGCGCCGGCCAAAATACGAGGATGAAGCGGCGGCATAGAGCCGCCGCTACGCCCTACTGGTCGTTGCAGGGCGTCGGGATGTTCCGGCGCAGGTCGGTTTCGATACCTTCACGCACCCAAAGCACCCCGGGAACATGGAGCGTGCAGAAGTGCGTTGCCCCGGCAGCGATCATGCTCGCCCATTTGTGGTGCGTCAGCAAATTCACCGAGAGCCGCTGTTGAAAGCTCTCGGTCTCGCCAATGTAGATGGCGTCCCAGTTCCCATTCCTAGCAAGCTTGCAGGCGATATAGACGCCGGGCCTGTCCTTGAAGGGTGTTCCGATGGGATCGAGATGGAAATCGTAAGAGTGACCGCTTTTGCCGGTCCACCGCACGATGATGGGCTTCTGGATGGTCATTTCATTTTTCCTGTATGAATGCCACAGGAAAGCTTGACGCATGCATCCGATGAACTACTCTATTCGTCGTCTTCATGATCCGAATCCGAGCCGTCCTGTGGCTTGGTTGACAAAACGGCGGTGGCATTCTGGGGAGAATCGGTCCACCGCCGTTTTCAATTCGAAGACAATCGATCCTTGGTTGCAAGCAGGCTGAACTGCTCCACCCGTATTCCACAGGGCTTATCCGATCACGTTTTGTTCAGTGGCCCGTTACGCCGCCTTCCTGAACGCCAACGCCTGCGGGAAATGCAGCTTCGGCACGATCCACTCCAGCGAATATCGCAAGGGCAAGCCCTTGCAGTCGTCGAGCCTGGACCGGCCGCAAATGAAGCCTCGCCCATGATAGGGATGCGGATGCCCGTCGATCGAGAATGATGCGTTCTTGGGCTGCGATGAAAGCCACAGATCCACGTCATCGCCCAAAGCGACGGCATGGGCCATGTCGCACCGGAGCACTTTGCAGATGAACGCCTCGTCGATTTGGACCGGTTGCTGGCAATCGAAGGCTTTCCGGTGCTCGGGCATGATCAGGATGAAACGCATGACTCTTTGTCCTTTGAGGTGATGGTGACCGGCGCCAGATGGGCGTCATAGATGGCGAGCCACTTCCGGCGCGCGGCATAGATGTCCGACCGGGGCGGACCATAGCCGACGGCTTTCTGTGCCTCCGCTTCGGCAATCATCCCGGCGATGATGTCGAGCTGCTCGCCAGGCTGTTTGCCCTCGATGGCGCGGGCGAGCTTTTCGGAGAAGAAAATCGGCTCAGCCATCATCCCCTCCTTTCGCTTTCGCAATGTTCTCCAGAATCTCAGCAATACCGCCGCCGCCTGCGCCGAATGCCTTTTCGATCGCCTCTCGGCCGATTGCCTTCTTTGCGGCTTCGCGACCCTCCGGCGTCGTCATGTCGAAGGTCGCGATTGGCTTGGAACCATCGGGGAACTGGCGCTTGTATTCGGCATTCGCCTCCGCTTCGCAGTAGAGGCAGCCTTTGCCGTAGCACCACCGGCAATCGCGGTAGACGGAGCGGCGCTCATCGAATCTCGGCTGCATGTCAGCGGCCCTCCGCCAGCGCGATCGCAGCGTCAGCGGCACGCAGGAGCGGCCCGATGATCTCGCATTCTTCGCATTCCGGGGATTGATAGGCGCGGATCTCGGTGACGAAATCCTTGAGCGCGTCGAGCACGGCAGGGAAGGCGTTCAGTTGCCGTGCGAGGCCCTGCGCCGCCTTTTCCTTCTCCGCGACCCAATCCGTGATCTGGAGCGCAGGAAAGGTCACTTGATGTGTTGTCGTGCCATCCTCATTGCGGATGCCTCCCGGCGTCGGGTCGTACCGGAGAACCCAGGGAGGGTTGTAGTTGCCGTTCTCTTCGGCGGTCCAATGGACTTTCGGTTGCTCGCTCATGCATGGAATCCTGGGGCAGCGCGACGAGCCCGAAGGCTCGCCGCTATCAACGAGGGTAACGACTCGTGCATCAGGCCATGGGCTTCTCCGTTGCTGGTTGAGAGCGTATGGGGGTGCGGAAGGATGCGCGGGCGGCGTCTAGGTCATCTGCCGTTATCGGCTCGACATCGACTTCGATGTTGCCGGTCCCCTCGCAATAGGTGCACGCTGTCCAGTGGCCGTAGTGAACCGGCGAGAACTCGCCATCCCAGCCTCCATCGCCGCCACAGTTTGGGCAGCAGATCATGCGGGTTTCTGTCGCCATCTCATCCTCTCTGTTCACCGGGGCCTGGGTGGGGGAAGGGTTAGCCGTTCGGGAAAAGCTCTTGCTCCAAGGCTTCCGTTATCTCCGCGTCGGTGGCGTTCCGGTCTTCGGTGACGAAATCGTCAACGGTCTTGGTGCAAGCAGGACAGAGAACCTTGTCACTCTCGCCTTGGACTGACGAGAATCCGCCCTCACGTGGGCCGAAGCCGCGAGCATGATCGACAACGAGGTCATACCAACTCCAATCGCGCGGGCGTTCGTCGGCAGCGTCGAGGTCGAATGTCATCTTCGTGTTGCAGCCGTCGCAGGAGACGAATGCGCGAATGCCGATCAGTGCCATCTTCATCTCTCCGTATCGGAAGTGTTGGAAGCCGGCCCCGTGAGGCCGGGAGGCGGGTTCAGGCGGCCTCAGTGCGCACCGATGCAGCCTCGGAGGCGTGCGACCACAGAGCCACAGAGATCCGGTCGAGGCGCTTATTCAGGTCTCGTGCAGCTTCGACGCTCATGAGGTCGAATGCGGCATGGCTGATGTCTTCAAGCTCGGAGTGGTACTCGGGGGCAGTGAAGACTGCCGGCCTCTCCTGATCACTGAAGAACTTAGAAACGGCGGAACTACCGATATATTTCAGAGATCTGCTGACGCCCCGGATCGCCTCGGGCCGCTCGTCCCCGTGAACCCTAGCCACAAGATCAGCGAGGTACGGCCCGAGGCGGTTGTCTCCAAAATTCGCGAAGTGCAGAAGGTATCCCAAGGTCGCCATCTCATCCCTCCTTCCATGTCTCACCGTGTGGCAGATCATGCCCGGCAATTCATCTGATGCACATTACGCTATACTGATGCATTAAATGCGTCAAGTAGGATATCACAAGACAAGTGCCATCTGCCCGGAAGCCTCGACCTTTACCCCGATGCCGTTGACGAAGATGTCGGGCAGCTCCGCGAGGAAACCTCCTCGGCGCCATGCCGGATCAGCGTTGCGACGTTCCCGGATCCAGCCATCATCCGGCCCGAACTTCTGATTGCCGCGCCAATAGAGGGGGCCGAAGGGAGGTTCGTGGAGCTTTATGGGTCTGTCGCCCTTGATGCCCTGCGCGGAGCGCAGCTGCGCCTCGCAGACGCGGGCCATGTAGTCATCGACGTCGATTCCTCCGGTGCAGAGGATGCGGTGATGCGGGCACACTTGAAAAGAGCGGAATCCGGTCTCGGAGTAGAACGGACGGTCGAGGTCGATCACATGCGCTCCGCCGCCACATATGCCGAAGATGCCATCATAGCGGAAGTCGGTCCTGCACCCTGCGATCTCCAGCACGAAGCGCCCGCGCTGGCCGTACATCGGAACATCGCCGTCGCGCGCCGCGGTCTGGTCGAGGAGCCAGTCAGCCGCGCTGTGCCAGCAATCGAAACGTTCACTGCCGCGGTAGCGTTCGCCGGGAGGCGACTGCCAGACGTTGGCGATGAGGGCGTTGAGGCGCGTCACTTCGCGCCCTTGGCCGTCCACATCGTTTGCCAAGGCTGCATCGTGATACCGTTCGAGCGAGCGTCCAGCCTCCTCCACAATGCCTTCTTCATCGGTGGGCAATGTTTCGCGCAGGCGCGCCACAAGTTCGCTCTCGCGCTCCTGCTCGATCTGGAAAGCGGATTTCTTCTGCGCCCTGGGCATCTATTCAGCCTCTCACTTTTCGCGGAACGCCATCGTTCATGGTCTCAAGTTGCGACCAAACGCGAGTTGCAGAAAGTTGATCGTGTGGCGTTTCGCTGCGGCGACTAATCTCCTCATCGCGCCATTGCTTGAGCATCTTGTTGACCTGCGGGTGGTGCTTTAGGAATTCGTAGAGATTGGATCTGTGGATGCCTAGCTCGCGTGCAGCTTCGGCCTTGTTGCCGCCCGCAAGATAGAGAGCGCGTGCCACCTTTTTCGGGTCAAGCTTTTTCCAAAGGTCGAAACCTGGGCGGATCCATCTCCCCTTTTTGCTCATTTCTGATATTCCTCTTGACCTAAACCCGGGGGGTAAGGTACAGAATCAATTAGCCTTAACCTCAGTGTGAGTAGAGGCATCCCCGACAATCAACCGAGCTTCTTCGAGCCACGCGTCCATTGATGCGATGGCGTCGGCGACGTTCCGGTCAATCTCATCGGTGATGACGAGCTTTCCGTTGACCTGATGCCCTTCGAACAGGCATTGGCGCTCTTCCTCGATGATGGGAATGGCGCGGCGGATGAGGTCGACGACCGTTTCGTACTCGCGCATCACTGCATCACTCCGAGACCGCGCAGGAACGCGGGAACGATTTCGCCCGTGGCCGCGAGATAAGCCCAGACGGCGACGCAAAAGAGCACGACGGCGATCCGGGGATAGTTGAGGGTGGCGCGCATCAGATTGCTCCCTTTCTGTTGCACGATTGATGCAATTTACGCTACACTGCTGCGCACCATGCTTCAACAGGAATGTGGCTCCGATGGCTGATTTGTTGCGCCCACGTCCGCCGGAATCGCTCCTCGAAACCGTCGGCGAGCCGCTATTCGTGCCTGCGCCCGAAATCATCGAGTGGGCGCGGGCCTCGTTCATCGAGGAAGGTGCTCCGCTCTATAACGAAGAACACGCGCACCTGAACTTTGCCTCGATCGGCGCGCTATGGACCAATGTCGGCAATTCTCGACAAGGCCGCACCATCGTCGGTCAGTGCGAGTTGGGACAGCCCAGAGCCATGATGGGCAAGTGGCCAAAGGCGCGGGCGGAAATGCAGTTGCTTGGATGGTTCGGGGAGATTCCTGATTTCGTCCTGACTTTCGATGCACATTATTCCGAGCAGTGCAGTGATGCGGAATGGGCTGCGCTCTGCGAACACGAACTTCTGCATGCGGGTCAGGAAAAAGACAAATTTGGCGCTCCGAAGTTCCGACAGGACGGAAGGCCAGCCTTCGCCATAAGGCCCCACGACGTTCAGGAATTCACCAGCATCGTGCGCCGCTATGGCGCGGATGCGGCTCATGTCCGTGAGTTCGTCGATGCTGCCAATGCCGGGCCTGAAATCGCTAATGTTCGGATTGCACAGGCATGTGGGACATGCATGCTCAGGGCTGCATAGGGAGAATCGCATGACTGTAGGCGAACTCATTGAGCAGTTAAGCAAAGTCGATCCATCATTGCCGGTTCTGGTCGACGCCTATGAGGACGGATATGAATCCCCGTCGTCGATAGCAATCGCTCGCGTCACTCCGGCCGACCGAGATGATGGAGAGTATTGGCAGGGCGAGTACGATCTTGCCGAAGGCGATGCAGGCGAGCAGGCGCTTGTGATTGCAAGGAAGGCGAAGCCCTTCGGCCAATAGTGCTCACGTGCGGCACCTGCATGTTGAGGGCGGCGTAGGTCAGGAGCGGTGGGATTCGAACCCACGACCCCCTGAACCTAAATCAGGTGCGCTAACCGCTGCGCTACACTCTGAAATGACAGGCTTGGCCTGCCACCTATGATAGTGGCAGAAAGCTGCATCGGTTGCAACAGTTTCAGCAGGCAGGCTCGGAGCCCGCTCGGTCTCATAAGCCGGGAAGACAGCGTTCGACTCGCTGGCCTGCAACCAGATCGGCACGCCTCCCGGTGAAAGAATCCGGTCGGACGGGGATGTGCTGATGGGCCAAGGGATTGCTCTTGATCCGGGAGAACCCGAGGCCCCACCAATTGCACCCGCCGAAAGCCCTTCGGGGCGAGTAGGCACACCAGGCCTGTGATCCTGATGGCATTCCTGCCGTGTCTGTCAGGGGAGGCAGTAGTGCAGGTCGGGGATACGGCGCGCTAAACCTTGCGGCCACAAGCCCCGCAGTTTCGCCCGAACGGGCTACCAGATCAGGACGGCGGCGCGGAGAGCTGACCGCGCGGCTATCTGCCGTTAGAGATGACGGTTAGAGACACGCCACAGGAGTTGCGCCCTGCCCGTCCTGACCTTGAATACCGGATTATCCGGGCGTTTCGCCTCTTTGGGCAATCTCCGCAAAGGTTTAGCTCATTGCGCAACATCAGCACCCGCGCCGATCTCGACGCAGTGATCTACGCTGGCCGTCAGTATCCCGGCATATGCGAGAAAGAGGAATGCACTGTGGACGGGGAAGACGTTGATCTCTTCCGCGATCGCGCCGGCCTGAAGGTCGCGCATATCGAATGCCGCACTTGCGGGCGCAGGTGGAGACGGATCGGGGAGTAGAAAACCATTCCCGAAAATGCCAACTGCCCACCGGCCAGATACCGGCGACATTCTCACGCTGTGGCGTATTCAGGAATGAGATTGCAACACAGTACGGAAAGAGACCGAAATGGGCGCTCTGATCGTCAACCCGCGCGATAGTGGCTCGCTTCTCTTCCTCGAGGCGGTGCTGAGACGCGCTGTACTCAATGGGCAATAAGTAGACACAAGGTAGACTGTTCATGCCACGCAAGGGATTATCCGATGAGGTGAAGACCTTCATCGTGCAGGCCCTCGCGTGCTTCGATTCGCCTTCTGTCGTTGCGGATGCCGCAATGAAGGAATTGGGAGTTCAGGTCACCCGGCAGCAGGTCGAGAAATACGATCCGACCAAGAAGGCCGGGCAGCACCTTTCCCAGAAGTATCGGACCCTTTTCGAGGAGACGCGGAAAGCCTTCCTCGAAGACACAAGCAAGATCGGTGTGAGCCATCGGGCCGTTCGTCTCCGCAAGCTCGAAACCCAGATCGCGCTCAACGAGAAGCGCGGCAACAGTGCGATGGTTGCGCAGTTGCTCAAGCAGGCCGCCGAGGAAATGGGAAACGCCTACACCAACCGGCGTGAACTGACCGGAAAGGACGGGAAGGACTTGCCGGCCGTGCCGGCCCAAGTGACGTTCTTCCAGCTTCCGGACAATGGCAGGGATTAGCGCGGCGGAGGGCAAGCCGAGGATCATTCGCCCTCAGGAAGGCCCGCAATCAGCCTTCCTCGCATCGCCGGCCGATATCGCGATTTACGGCGGCGCGGCGGGCGGGGGCAAGACATGGGCGCTCCTCATGGAGCCCATGCGTCATGTCCTGAGGAACGGCGAGTTCGGCGCCGTGTTCTTCCGGCGCACCACGGTCCAGGTCCGAAACGAGGGCGGATTGTGGGACGAAAGCGAGAAGGTTTATCCTTCCGCCGGCGGCCAGCCGAAAGAGCACGTGCTGGAGTGGAACTTCCCCTCCGGCGCTACGGTCTCCTTCGCCCACCTCGAGCACGACAAGACCGTGCTCAACTGGCAGGGCGCGCAGATCCCGCTCATCTGCTTCGACGAGCTGACGCATTTCAGCGCGAAGCAGTTCTGGTACATGGTTTCGCGCAACCGCTCCATGTGCGGCGTGAAGCCTTATATCCGGGCGACGTGCAACCCCGATGCCGATTCCTGGGTCGCCGAGTTCATCTCGTGGTGGATCGATCAGGACACGGGCTACGCCATCCCGGAGCGCGCCGGAAAGCTGCGCTGGTTCGTTCGCATCGGGGATGCCATCGTCTGGGCCGATCGGCCCGAAGACCTTGCCGAATACAAGGACCCGTCCACCGGCGAGCCGATCCCGCCCAAGTCCGTCACCTTCATCCCGGCGAAGCTGACCGACAACAAAGCGCTCATGCAAGCCGATCCGGGCTACATGGCGAACCTGTTGGCACTCCCCACGGTGGAGCGCGAGCGCTTGCTGGGCGGCAACTGGAAGATCAGGCCTGCCGCCGGCCTCTTCTTCCAGCGCTCCTGGTGCGAGGTGGTCGACGCTATCCCGGCTCAGGTCCTCCAATGGGTGCGCGGCTGGGATTTGGGCGGCACACCGAAGACGGAAGAGAACGACCCGGACTGGACCGCAGGCACCAAGATCGGCAAGCTTTCGGACGGCCGCTATATCGTCGCCGACCACCGCCGTGACCGCCTCAGCCCGCAGGGCACGGAAAAGATGGTGACGAACACGGCCTCTGCCGATGGTAGGCTCGTTCGCATCTCGTTACCCCAGGACCCGGCGCAGGCCGGCAAGTGGCAGAAGTCCTACATGGCCTCGAAGCTCGCCGGCTATGATGTGCGGTTCTCTCCCGAGACTGGCGACAAGATCACGCGCTTCAAGGCATTTTCAGCCCAGGCCGAGGCTGGAAACGTGCTCGTGCTTCGCGGTTCATGGAATGAAATCTGGTTCACCGAGCTGGAAGGATTTCCCGAGGCCGCCCACGACGACGATGCCGACAGCACGAGCCGCGCGTTCAACACGCTCGTCGAGCGCAAGGACGGCTTCTCCGGCATCGGCGCTCCCGTCGCAATCCCGATCACAAATTAGGCTCCTCCCTCATGGCGAAAACCTGGCTCACCGGCATGCTGAGCGGACTTGGCCTCGCCGGAGGTGAGAAGCCCAGCCAGCGCGTCAGTCCCTACAAGGAAGCAGGTGTCAGCGGCACCGCGGTCTACGGCGGCTTCGTCCAGAACATCGAGAAGAACCCGGCGGTTTCGGGCTACAACCGCTACATCACCTTCTCGGATATCATGGTCAACACGTCCATCGTGGCGGCCGGCATCCGGTATTTCCTCGGCCTCGCCACCAAGCCCACATGGACCGTGAGCCCGGCGCAGGACCTTCCCGACGGCGAATCCTCTGATGAGGCAAAGGCCGCGGCCGAGTTCGTCGAGAAAATTCTGGCCGACATGGACGTGTCCTGGCGCCGCGTCGTCAAGCGCTCCGGCATGTACCGCTTCTATGGCTTCTCCATTCAGGAGTGGCAGGCCAAGAAGCGGGAAGACGGCCTCATCGGCATCGAGAACATCGAGGCGCGGCCACAGCATACCATCTGGCAGTGGGACATTGATCCGGCGACCGGCCGCGTGCGCGGCGTGGTGCAGCGCTCGCCGCAGACCGGCGAATTGTTCTATATCCCGCGCTGGAAGTTCGTCTACCTCGTCGACGACACCCTGACCGACAGCCCCGAGGGGCTCGGCATCCTTCGCCAGGTCGCGGAGCCGGCCGAGCGGCTGAAGGAGTATCTCAAGATCGAAGGCATCGGCTTCGACCGCGATCTAAGGGGCACTCCAATCGGCCGCGCTCCCATCGCCGAGCTCGAGCAGGCCAAGCGCGAGCGGCCCGACGACAAGGAATTCGCGCAGCAGGTCGACATGGCCATCATGGCGATGCGCAACTTCGTCCAGACGCAGGCCAAGGACGTGAACACGGGGCTGCTGCTCGACTCGACGCCGTTCAAGAACATCCAGGCCGACGGCTATTCATGGGCGAGCGCACTTCGTTGGGGCATGGAGTTGCTGCAGGGCAATTCCACCGGCATCGAGCATCTCGGCGCCGCGATCGAGCGCACCAACTGGGAGCTCGCCCGCATCATGGGCGTGGAGCAGTTGCTTGTCGGCCAGACTTCCGGATCCCGCGCCCTGAGCGAGGACAAGAGCCGGAACCTGTACCTGCAGGTCAACGGCATGCTTGCGGACATGGGCGAGATGTACGGCCGCGATCTGGTCGGTGGCATCTGGTCGCTCAACGGCTTCGACGATCGGCTCAAGCCGACGCTGGAGCCCGAGGACGTGAGCTTCATGTCGGTGCAGGAGGTGGCGTCCACGCTGCGCGACATGGCGACGGCGGGCGCTGTTCTTACTCCATCCGATCCGGCCGTTGCCGAGGTCTATGAAATGCTTGGCCTTTCCGCGCCACCTGAAGATGCCGGCGGCGATTTGCTCGAAGGCAGGCCCGCATAGGAGACTACGATGGGTTTCAAGAAATTCACGCGGCCCGTGATGGCGCCGGGCTTCTATACCGAAGACGGCGCGCCTTATGATCCGGGAGAGGGCGAGTTTATCCCGCTTTCCGAGAAAGGCGCGGCGGGTGGCGTTGCGACTCTGGACGGGGATGAAAAGCTTTCGGCCGACCAGTTGCCGCCTCTCCAGCACGAGACTGCCGAGGCCGCCACCGAGGCGGAGATGTTAGCGTTGATTGTCGGCGCGCCGGCGGTCTGCATTCGCACCGATTTCACGCCGCCGCATATGTTCTATCTGCGGCAGGAGCCGGCGAGCACGCTTTCAAACTGGACTGATACAGGAGAGTTCGGGGCCGGGGCCGCCAATCCTTCGGCAACCATTGGCCTCGTGGCCAAGAACGGAGCGGCAAATACGTTCATGCGCTCTGATGGCGCTCCGGCGCTCGATCAGGGAATTGCCCCGACGTGGACCGGCAAGCACATTTTCTCCGGTCCTTCTTCTGCGACAGAACCGGGCTTTCAAGTCCGATCTGCCCTTCCGGCAGTCGATTTCTATGACACAGCCGGGGTCAGCAACACTCATCGCTTTACCCTTGTATATGACGGCAACCGGCAGCGCGTCTTTGCCAAACTGCTGAATGACGACGGCAGTGATTTGATGACGCTGTGGGAATCGGACGGCGGCGTGTTCGTCGTCAATCCTCTCGTCGTCTCCCAGGCTGAAGCCACGGCGGCGCAGGGAAGCATCACGGCTTGGTCGAATACTCCGCGTATCGAGGTCTCAAAGGGGAATGCCGCGACGGATTCCGGTCGGTGGGACCTCGATGGCAGCGCGGCGAATACGCTCAACCTGCGCGCCATAAGCGATGACGGCTCAACGTCCCACAATGTTCTCTCCGTGACCAGAAGCGCCGCCGCTGTCACTGCGATTGCTTCCAACAGCGGCAGCGGTGCATGGCAACACACGGGTGGCTTTTCCATTACCGGCGCTTTCTCTGTCGGCTCTTCACCCAGCGCAGGCACGGCAGGACAGGTCCTCACGTCTGGAGGCAACGGGGCCGCACCTTCGTGGAGCAGTCTTCCGCAAGCCGCTGCACAGGCCGATAGTACAGCCACCGACATTGCCGGTCTGGTTGCTGATTTCAATGCGCTGCTCGCCAAACTTCGCGCGGCAGGACTGATAGCGACATGATCATCACCGACTGGAGCTGACGATGGCAAGCTGGTGGCGCGACATAGCCCAGCAATTGGGCGTCGAGGGCTCGGGCTCATGGAAGCGCCGGATCGCCCAGGCGCTTCAGGCCATGGACGGTGACGGACCTTGGGCCAAGCATATCGCCGAGAAAGGCGTCACGACCATACCCGCTGATGGCGCCATCGTCACGGATGGGCAGGCGGCGAATGTTCTCGACGCGACCGGCAACTCGACACTGGCAACGGGTGCGGTCGAGGTATCGGGTGATCCTGCTGCGTTCCATGGCGTGACGCTGCCGGCGAACTATGCCGTGATGCAGGACGGCGTAGACGACATAGATGTGCTCGACTTCGGCGCGGGCGCTGGCCAGGTGGCTGGTGTGGGGCGCGTGAGCAGCAACGCCGGGAACGTCCAGCTCGCCAACGCAACCACGAAAATCGCCATTCATGCCGCGCCGATCACGATCGTCGACCAGGGCGGCAAGACAGCCGGTGCGACCGTCGCCGTCGATCAGGGCAACTGGCAGAACTTCCCGCTGGTCAACGCCACCGATGCTATCGTGAGCGATGCGCAGGCCCTGACTGTTCCTGTCACCGGGACATACACGACCACCGCGACCTTGACCGTTGCCGGCGGCGTTATCACCGCAATCGAGCTAAGTTGATCGGAGAGCGGACATGGCCTTCTCCTATCCGCAGGTCACCATCGACGGCACGGATTATCCCGTATACATCGACCTTGCGACGGCTGACACGTTCATGAATGGCACCATTGATGCCGATGCGTGGAATGCGATGTCAGATGACCAGAAGGGCCGCACGATAGTGTCCGGCGTTCTCGTCATTGACAGTCAGGCATGGAAAGGCAGCAAGACTGACCCGGACAATGCCCGTGAGTTTCCTCGCACCTGTCAAGAAGACCCGAGCGTTCTCCCCGCAGCTCTTCCGATTGTGAATATCCGGTTGGCGTTCGCGATCAGCCAGAACCCGGAACTTGCCGGCGGCGCGTCTTCATCGCAAGGCGGCACGAAACGCCTCAAGGCCGGCTCGGTCGAGATCGAGTATTTCAACACGGGTATCTTGCCGTCGCAGTCGAATGCCTCGACAATATGGGGCATCTTTGCGCCGCTCGCGGATTGCCTCGCAGTGTCAGGCGACAGCGGCTCATTGGTCGGAGCATTCGCCAGCGGCACGAGCCGGGAAAGCCCGTTCAGTGATCCGGACTATGGGGTGTCGCGCGGCGTCTGATCGCGCTGCTCCTCGTCCCACAGATCGGCCAGCATCGCCACGCCCTTCCAGTAATCCGGGCGCCACCAAGCTTTCTTCGACGCTTTGATCAGCGCCAGGTTTTCCGTCTCTTTCCACGTCGAACGGTCGTGGAGCTTCTGCTCGCGGTCACGCGGATCGTAAGCTTTTTGCTTTTCACTCAAGGATTTGCATCCTATATTCAGCGGACCGAAGCGGCGCGCCAACGCCTGCTCCGGCCCTGACCAAGCCCGAACGCAGGAGGTTCGAGTGGCTGCTATTCGTATATGCAAGATTCCGGGATGCGACAAGGCACCGAAGGCCCGTGGCTGGTGCAGCATGCACTATGACCGCTGGCGCGTGCATGGCGATCCACTGGGTGGCCGTGAGACATTCAATGGTGAACCTGAGCGCTTTTTTCGAGAAGTCGTCCTTTCCTACAAAGGCGATGAATGCCTAATTTGGCCTTATGGTCGGGATCGGCATGGATATGGGAAGCTTCGACGGAATGGCCGAGATAGAGTTGTTTCCCGGCTCATCTGTGAAGAGGTCAACGGCCCTCCGCCAACGCCGCAGCATGAAGCCGCGCATGAATGTGGATGTGGCAATCTCGGCTGTGTGACACAGGCGCACATCATCTGGAAAACCAGAACGGAAAACCAAAGCGACAAGCTAACTCACGGCACCCATAACCGCGGCAAACAGCATGGCTTATCAAAGCTTACAGAGCACGATGTCCGGCAGATACGGGCATTGAGAGGTAAGATGCATCAGCGTGATCTCGCCGAGATGTTTGGCGTGTCACCTACCACAATAAGCCAAATACAGCGCCGCCTTCGATGGAAGTGGCTCACTTGAATATTCAGGCTCTCTTTGGTCCTTATCAGGCGCCCGTAAAGGCGCCTGATTTGTTTTGCAAGGCGGCGTCGGATGAGCAGCTGCGCATCGAGCGCCTTGTGCAAAGGCTGGAGCGCTCGGTTAAGCGTGCGTTCCTCGACTTCGTGAGGGCCGTCCAGTCACCTGACGTGCTGCGCGATGTGGCCGAATTGCTGGGCCGCGGCGATATCGAGGCTGCGTTGCAGGTCGTGGATCGTTATGTCGCGCGCATGGCGCCGGTCGTGTCGGAAGTCTTCCTCATCGCGGCGCGGGAGGAAGTAAGCGCCCTCGCCTCTCAGGTTCGGGCATGGGCACCCTCGACCGGAATTGCCTTCGATCCGACGAACGAGCGCGCCGCCGCGCTGATGCGTGATGCACAGCTCCAGTTCATCCGCGAGATGACGCAAAGCCAGCGCGAGGCAATCCGCCAAGCGATCACGCAAGGGCTCATGGACGGTGCTGGGCCGCGAGACATGGCGCGGCAGTTCCGCAATGCCATTGGGCTCACGACAGAGCAGCTTGAGACGGTCGACCGGTATCGGCGCGTCTTAGAGGGCGGTCAACGCGTGGCAGTCTATGACGCGGCATTCGATTACGATCTCCGCGACCGTCGGTTTGATCCCACATTGCAGCGGGCGCGCCGGGAAGACAAGCCGCTCACACCTGAGCAAATCGACAGAATGGTGGAGCGCTATCGCCAGCGCTACATCGCTTTTCGCGCCGAGACCATCGCCATCACCGAAACTGGCAATGCTATCAGCGCGGCACGCCAAGAAGGCTTCGACCAGATCACGGAGCAGATCGGCATCCCCGACGATCAGATAGAACGCGAGTGGCGAGTGAACCGGGACGGTCGCGAGCGCTGGAGCCATGGACACATGCAGGTCAGTCGGGTGCAGGGTCGCGAGGCACCATTCATCACCGGCAATGGCGTGAAAATGATGCGCCCTCATGATCCGAAAGGCCCCGCTTCGGAGCGAATCCGGTGCAGGTGCAACCAGATCTTCCGCATCCGCAAGCCCGAGAGGAACGCGACATGAGCCAACCGGGCGCGAGCGACGTCCATGTCGACAGCACCGAGTGGAAGGGCAAGAAGCCCAAGAAGACAGCCTTGGCGAAGCGATCTCTGGAGCCGCTCGATGATGAGCGATCAAAGACGCCGTTCAGTTACGACGGCAACGTGCTCGGCTCCCTGCGCGAAGATCAGGTGCCGCGCTTCTTTGGCGCACTGACCGATTCCGACAAGCTGCCGGCCACGTCCGTGAAGCTCGACGAACTCACCGCGATGCAAAACCGGGTCGACACGGCCAAGGTCAAGGCGATCGCCGAGAAGGGCGCCGAAGGCGGCAAGCTCCCGGTCGTCGTCAAGATCAACGGCCGGCTCTGGATCGCAGACGGCCACCACCGGCTCACCGCGGCGTGGCTCAATGGTGATGAGGAAGCCGAGGTGCGCTTCAAGGACCTCGAACCGGAGACCAACGTCATGAAAACCGAGTTCGCCACCGATGCCCAGGTCTTCAAGGTCGATGAAAGCCTCGGGCTCGTCTTCGGCTGGGCCATCGTCTGCAAGGCGGACGGCAATGAGTATTTCGACAGCCAGGGCGACCACATTCCCGAGGACGCCATGCTGAAGGCAGCGGCCGACTTCATGGCCAATAGCCGCATGGCCAAGGAAATGCATGCCGGCAGCGAGAAGGGAAGCGTTGTCTTTGCGTGGCCCATGACGGCGGACATCGCAAAGGCCATGGGCATCGAGACCAACCAGACCGGCCTCATGATCGCGATGAAACCAGACAGCCCGGCCATGCTGGCCAAGTTCAAGTCCGGTGAATACTCCGGCTTCTCCATCGGCGGCCGGCGCATCAAGGACAGAGAGGTGACCGATGCCTAAGCGGATCATGGAAGACTTCTCCATCTCGGAGATCAGCGCCGTCGACCGGCCTGCCCAAAAGGGCGCCAGGATGACCATCATGAAGCGCGACGACACGGGCGACGAGCCCTACTGGAAGCGCGATTTCAGCCAGGAACAGCGCGAGCAGGCCGCCGAGCGCGGCGAGGCGATGCCGGATGGCAGCTATCCCATCATCAACCGGTCCGACCTCGAAAACGCCATCCGCGCCTATGGCCGCGCCGACGACAAGGAAGCCGTCAAGCGCCACATCATCCGCCGCGCTCGCGCCCTCGATGCCGTGGACATGCTTCCCGAGGATTGGGAAGTGAAGAAGGTCGCCGAGGCGATCGACACCATCGCAAAGCGCTGGATCGATCCGGCCGAAGGCGCGAAGCCCTTCTCCGAGTTCCTCGAAGCCTCCCTCGAAAGTGCCCGATATTACGAGGTGATGGAGGAGGCCGGCCCCGTCATCAATGCCCTCGACAACTCGCTCCGCTCCATTGCCGGCGATACCGGCATGGACGGCACCGCCAAGCAGACGGCGATGCGCGAGAGCGTCGAGGCCTTCATGACCAAGATCCGCGACACGATGCCCAAGATCGAGGAGGACATCGCGGAAGCCCTCACCGACCTCGGCAAGAGGTCAAATGCCGGCGACCCTGCCGGCGATCACGTCAGCAAAGGAAAGGGTTCCAACATGCCTGACGACGTCAAGAAGGTCGCCGACCTGGAGAAGCAGGTTGCCGATCTCACCGCCACGCTTTCGAACGTCCTGAAGATGTCGAAGGCCGAGCGCGAGCACCTCGATGACATGGACGACGACGAGAAGGAGGAATTCCTCCGCATGTCGCCGGCCGATCGCAAGGCCAAGATGAAGAAGCGCGCCGAGGACGATCCGGTCGTCTACAAGTCGTCCGACGGCATGGAATTCCGCAAGTCGGATGATCCGCGCCTGGTCGAGATGGCCAAGCGTGCAGACGAGTCCGACAAGGTCGCCAAGGCCGAGCGTGAGGCTCGCGAACTGACCGAGCTCAAGAAGCGCGCCTCTGACGACTTCGGCCACCTGCCGGGCACCGTCGAAGCCAAGGCCAATGTGCTGAAGGCGATGGGCACCATGGATGAGGAGGTTCGCAAGAACCTGGAAACCATCCTCTCGACCGCTGAGAAGCTCGCCAAGAACGGCTTCGGCATGATCGGCACGCTGCCGGGCAATGCGGCCGGCGCCGAAACCCCTGAAGGCCAGCTTCAAAAGCGTGCCGAGGAGATCAAGAAGGCGGAGAATATCACCTTCGAGAAGGCCTACACCAAGGCGTGCGAGGAGAATCCTGACCTCTACGCCCAGATCGGCACGCCCTCGGTCTCGGCGCCCCAGTAAGGCGCCGTCACTGCTCGCAACCTTCCGCGCCGTGAGGCGCCACGTCCCTCAGATGGAGATTTTCCATGTCCTACAATGAGAAGAAGCGGACGATCTCGCTGATCGCCGCTGCCGACCTGTCGACCAGCCAGTTCCTGTTCGGCACCATCGATTCCAACGGCCAGCTTGCAGTGTCTGGCGCTGGTGCTGTGGCTGACGGCGTTATCGACGGAAGCGGCACTGCCGGCCAGGCCGTACCGATGGCTGTCGAAGGCGTCGTCGAGATCAGGCTCGGCGCCACGCTCGCCGCTGGCGCGACGGTCGCCTCCGCCGCCGACGGGCGGGCGGTGACCGCCGCTGCCGGCTCCCAGCTCGGCAAACTCATCGCAGGCGGCATCGCCGATGATGTCGTGCCCATGCTCTGGGAGAAGGTCGCCTAAGCGTCTTACCCCTCACTGAGCCTGCCAAGCCGCCTCCGGGCGGCTTTTTTCATGCCCGCAACGCGCCGTCGCGACGACGCCGCAGTCCCACAGATGGAGAGCTTCAATGCCCCAGCCCAACATGAGCAACGTCCACGTAAATGCGCCGCTTACCAATGTGTCGGTGGCTTACGTTCAGGACCAGTCCCATTTCATCGCCGACCGGGTGTTCCCGAACATTCCCGTCACCAAGCAGTCGGACCGCTACTACGTCTACAGCCGCGCCGACTTCAACCGTGACGAGATGCAGGTGCGCGCACCTGGCACGGAATCCGCCGGCGGTGGCTACACCCTCGACAACACGCCGACCTATTACGCGCCGGTGTGGGCCTATCACAAGGACATCGACGACCAGATCCGCGCCAACTCGGATTCGGTGCTCCAGCCGGACCGTGACGCCACGATCTTCGTCACGCAGAAGGGCCTCATCCGCCGCGAGCGCAACTGGGCCCAGAAATACTTCACCACCGGTATCTGGGGCACGGAAGTGACTGGCGTTGCCTCCAACCCGGTTCCGGGCACGTCTTTCCTTCAGTGGAATGACGCGGGCTCCACGCCGATCGAGGACGTTCGCGCCGCCAAGCGCGCCGTACTCGAGGCGACCGGCTTCGAGCCGAACAAGATCACTCTGGGCAAAGGTGTCTACGATGCCCTGGTGGATCACCCGGACATCGTGGACCGCGTGAAGTATGGCCAGACGCCGGGCGCCCCGGCCATGGTCAATGCCAATGCTCTCGCCCAGCTCTTCGAGCTCGATGAGGTGCTGGTTTCCAAGGCGGTCTACAATGCCGGCCCGAAGGGTGCGGATTTCGCCGCCTCGGCAGCGAAGGAAGCGAGCCAGTTCATTTCCGGCCCGCATGCCCTGCTCAGCTACGTCACTCCGACGCCGAGCATCATGCAGCCCACCGCTGGCTACACCTTCTCCTGGTCGGGCTGGTTCGGCGCCACAGGTCTCGGCTTCCGCATCAAGAAGTTCCGCATGGAATGGCTCGAATCCGACCGCGTCGAGATCCAGATGGCCTTCGACCAGAAGGTGGTCGGCGCCGATCTCGGCTACTTCTTCGCGAACGCCGTCGCCACGAGCTGATCCGGCTCGTCAATACTGAGGACGGGGCACCTCCTCAAGCAATAGCAACGCCCCGGCTTTCCCTTCACTTCCACCACATCAAGGATGAACGACGATGGCCCGTGCGACCTGGCGTCATGCCTTTGACCGCGACCGCGATTTCATCGTGCGGCGACAGCTCACGATCGGCGGCAAGACCTTCGCCCCCGGCGAGCCCTTCGACAAGACATTGGTGCCCACGCGGCGCCTGCGTCAGCTCTTCGACAGCCATCGCATCATTTATACGGATGTGCCGAAGCCAGGGAACGCCAAGCGTTCAATGCTTGAACCGCGCCGCGCTCCTGCTCCGAGGCACGATCCGAAGCCGTCCGCGCCGCCTCAAGGCGCTGAACCCGTCGAAATCCCCGAGGATTGGGCTTCCAAGCCTTTCCTCGCCATCAAGGCCATCGCCAAGCAGATCAAGCCTGATCTGGACGCCAAGGCGAAAAAGCCGGAGATCGTCGCCATTATCGAGGCGGAAATCACGCGCCGTGCAGGTGGTGCCCAAACTGGGCCGAAATCGCCGGAAACACCTGAGAATCGGCCGTCCGAGGGCGGTGGCCAACCCGTCGAAATCCCCGAGGATTGGCGCGAGCTGCCCGTCGAGGAGCGCATCGCTCTTGCCATGGCGCTGACCGGCGAAACCATCGGCACCGATGAGGATGCCGCTGCCGCGATCGAGCTTGCCATCGAGAGCCGGGCCGAGATGCAGGAATGAGCGGTCCCCTCCTCACCGGCCAGCTTGCCAAGGCGATCTATGCCGGCTTCAAAGGCAAGCTGCTGGCCGGCCAGCTTCGACAGCAATCTTCCGGTGGCGTGGATGAGTACGGGGACCCGATTCCGGGCCCCGTCACGCTCTACGCCATGCAGGGATTCACCGACGAATATGATGATGCCTATCGGGCAAGAGCGGGAATTCCCGAAACCGATCTCATCGTCAACATCTTCGCCCAGAGCCTTCCAGCGGGAATTCAGCCGGGGAAGGACGACAAGGCCCAATTTCTTGGCCAGTGGTATCAGTTGCGCGGCGTGAAAACTGATCCGGCTACCGCGCTTTGGGTATGCCAGGCATTCCGCATCGAGGCACCCGCACAATGACAGTCGAATGGAACGGCGATGCCATCCTCGCCAAGGTGCGCGCCGCCGCCATGACAGGCGTTGTGCGCGGGACAGAGGCAATCGTCGAGGAAGCCGACAGCCTGATGAACGAGACGCCGCGCACCGGCCGCACCTATAGCCGAAACGGACGGACCCATGTGGCGTCTTCGCCGGGGAATCCTCCCGCTCCGGACACCGGGAACCTGCGGCAGCGGCTCAGGACCGACTACGATACCACCGAGCTTACCGGCACGGCGATCGCCAGCACTGAGTATGCCGAGCACCTTGAGTTCGGGACATCCAAGATGGCTCCCCGTCCATTCATGCGCCCTGCTCTCGTCAATAAGCGCGAGGAGATCGAGAAGGATATTGCCGAGGAAGTTCGGAGCGCCCTGAAATGAACGCCCCTCCCCTTGACGTTCTGCCCGGTCTGCGCGCCGCTATCCTCGCCGTGCCGGAGATTACCTCGCGGCTGGCACCCTACAACGGCTCGTTCTCCGTCCACACGCGCCGGCCCGTGCCGGATAACGCCCCCTTTCCCATGATAGTGATCGGGCCGACCATCGCGCGCACCGATGATGATGGCCTTTCGGACTTCCGCCCGACCGCGGTGATCGACATCAACACCTACGGCCCGCAGCCGGACAGATATCGCGATGTCGAAGCAGTGGCCGAACGGATCTACGGCCTTTTCCACCGACAGGCATCGGCGCTCGAGGTGGACGGCTATGCCGTCACTGACATCCGCTGCACCGGACCTTCGCCGGCTCCGGTCGACGATGAGAGCCGCGTCGGCCGCCGCGTTACGCTGACCATCCGCCTCTACGCCAAACCCTGACAGTTTCGGCCCGGATTTGCCCACCGGACCGCATCCAGAAACGCCGCCCTCGGGCAGGCGGCGCCCGGCCCGTCGTGATGACGCGCCCGTCCCTCAGATGGAGAGCCCATCATGTCCAACCTGTATCCCGTTGCAGGCTGCCGTATCTATATCGGCGGTGTGCTCAACCCTGGCCTCGAAGATTTCGAGCTTGCCGACTTCGACGGCCAGACCTGGACCGAAATAGACGGCTGGTCGACCATGGGGTCGTTCGGCGACACCGCGACCCTGATCACCACGGCCCTCATCAACCGTGGCCGCGACGTGAAGCAGAAGGGCACGACCAATGCCGGCTCGATGCAGAATGTTTTCGCCTCCATCCAGGACGATCCGGGGCAGATCGCCCTCATCGCTGCCGGTGCCGGCGCCGTGAAGGACAATTATGCATTCCGCCTCGACTTCAATGACGCGGTACAGCCCGTTTCCAGCACGGTCACCATCACCATTGCGTCTCCCGGCGTCGTAACCTGGACCGCTCACGGCCTCGTCGCCGGAACGCCCGTCAGCTTCTCGACCACTGGCGCACTCCCGACCGGGATCACGGCCGGCACGACCTATTATGTGATGGAGACGGGCCTGACGGCTAACAGCTTCCAGATCTCCGCCACTCCGGGCGGCGCTGCCATCGACACGACCGGCACCCAGAGCGGCACGCATACCGCAACCACGGTTCCCGCTCCCAGCTCGGCCTACTTCTCCGCGCTGGTCATGACCACGGCGCAGGCCGGCGGCGAAGCAAACACGATCCGCAACATCAACGCCACGCTCGAAATCAACTCCAACATCGTGTTCGTCGAGCCCATTCCCGCGCCTCCTGCGCCCTGAGGCACACGCGTCCAGTTCTCCGTTATCGAAGAGGAAATCCCATGTCCGCAAGCAAGGCACGGCTCGGCGCCGGCAATGTCGAAATCGAGCTCGACGGCGAGACCGTCGTGCTCAAGCCAACCCTCCTCGCCTGCCAGACGCTTTCCCGGCAGGCCGGCGGCCTTTCCGCCGCAGTCGAGGCCGTCGGGAGAATGGATTTCGACATGCTGGTGTCGGTGATCGCGCTCGGGCTCAACAAGAAGCCGAATGACGTGGCGGATGCGGTATGGCGTACCGGCATGACGAACCTCATCGCGCCGGCCATCCGCTTCCTCACCATCGTCTCCAATGGCGGCCGCCCACTTGAAGGCACGGGAGGCAGTGAAGACGAGGAAAACCCTCAGGACGCGTGAGCCTGGTCGACTATTTCGACCAGCTCGCGGAAATCGCTCTCGGGTGGCTCGGCTGGACCGAGGAACAGGCCCTCGCCTCGGATGTGAACGCCATCGTGGTCGCCTATGGCGGCAGGACAGACATGCTGCGCTGGATCTTCGGAACGTCCGAAGAGGAAGACGATCCGGCGCCTGCACCTCAGAAGGCGGCAGAGAAGAAGCAGCCCCAAACCGTGACGCCGATGCTGTTCAAGGCGCTCTTCGGGCACAAAATCTCGGAAGGAGCTTAGCGGTCGAGGGGCTCGAATGGATCGATCGTGGCACCTTCGAACAAGGAAGCCGATTCCATTCTGAACCGCACGACGCTTGGCTCTTCCACGTCATAGGGTGCGCAGAGCTCGATGGCGTGAGAAGCTGAAAGTATCGCTTTCTTGAATTCCTCGCCTGAAGGCGAGAAGGATATGACGGCGATATCCTGAACAATTCCGCTTCCATCCAGAGCGACATCGAACTCCGCCACGAAAGCCACTTCGGCCAGTGTCGAAGGGAGGTTCCAGCATCGGGCGGCTTGTTCGCTGAAATCGGATTGCGCAGCGCTCGCGTATTGGGCGCAGATCAGGGCGCCCGCAAACATCAACCCTCGCACTGAAGTCTCTCCCGCTCTGCACCGCGCGGGGACGATAGCGCGCTTCCTACTCAGGGGTAAAGGCCATGGATATTGCTGGCTCGGTAGCGGTCCAGGTCAAGGCCGATCTCACTCTTTTCGAACAGGGGCTTTCAGAGGCAAAGCAGGAGGCGACCCGTTTCGACCAGCAGGCCTCGCGCAGCCTGCAGTCCACAGATCGTGCCACGCGCCAGCTTGGCAATGCAGCCGACCAGGCCACCACCGCCATCAAGCGCATGACTGGCGCCGGGCAGCAGAATGCCATTGCCCTGCAAGGGATGGAACGCGGTGCCCGGGCCGCGAGCTTCCAGATGCGGAACATCCAGTTCCAGCTCATCGACATCGCGCAAGGTATTCCTCTGGCGTTCCAGTCGCCGATGTTCGCTATGTTGAACTTCGCCAACCAGGGCGCGCAGATCGCGCAGATCTACGGCCCTGAGGAGGGCGGCGCGGCCCGCGCCTTCCGTGAGGCCGCTTCGATGGCCGGCCGCTTCGCACTGCGCCTCGCGCCGATTGCCGCTGTGGCAGGCGCCGCAGCGCTCGCCATCGGCGGCATGACCTCGGCCATCAATGAAAACTCCTCCGTCACAGTGACGTGGGGCGATACGGCGCTTGCCGTGGTGCAGGTCGTGCGGGACGCGTTCTACAACATGCTGAAGCCGGCGATCGACGCCATTGCCCCTTGGTTCGCATCGGCATGGGACATTGTTGTGTCGACCACCAAGGAGACGGCCAACAATCTCGTGCGCCTGGTGCTCGGCTCGTTCGAGCTCATCAAGGCAGGCGTGATGAACCTGCCGGATGTGTTCGTCGTCGCCGGCGAGGCTGCGGCCAACGGTTTTCTGAGCGCAATTGAGCAGATGGTGCGAGAAGCGCTCGTCGCCATCAACGGCCTACTCACCGACATAAATGGCATGCTGCCCGAGGGCTTCAAGGTTCCCCTCGCTCCCGCTCCGATGTCGTTCAAGGTGGGCCGCGTGGATATCGGTGGCGAGGCCGCCCAGGCCCGCATCGATGACCGCATAGCTTCTCGCAACGGCGCTGTCTCCGACATCATGAGCACCGATTATTTGGGCCGGTTCTTCGATGCGGTCGAGCAAAAGGCAATCGCCAATGCCTTGAAGGATACGGAGGAAGCGGCCAAAGGTGCCGGTAAGGCGATGAAGGACGCGGCCAACGACAACAAGAAGCCGTGGGAGGAAATCGCCAAGCAGATCGAGAGCGCCAAGGAAGCACTCGGCAAGGACTTCGGCGGCATCCTGCGCGGACTGGTCGACGGCACCATGGAATGGAAGGACGCGTTGACGCAGGCGTTCCAGTCCATCCTCAAATATTTCAATCAGTTGAACATCGCGCAAGGCGGCAAAGGGCTGTTCGGGGGCGGCTTTCTGCAGGGCTTGCTCGGGGCCTTCTTCGGCTTCCGCGATGGTGGCGCCTTCATCGGCGGAAACGTCGTTCCCTTCGCGCGCGGCGGTGTGGTTTCGCGCCCGACGCTCTTTCCCATGGCCAACGGTGCCGGGCTGATGGGCGAGGCTGGGCCGGAGGCAATCATGCCGCTTCGTCGGGGCTCCGATGGGAAGCTCGGCGTCGTCGCCGCCGGTGGAAGCGGCCCGACCAGCATCGTGATCGGGGGTTCCCAGATCATCATCCAGGGCGATGCGAACGATCAGCAGCGCGACGATCTCAAGCGCATTCTCGACGAGCGCGACCGCGAATTGATGAAGCAGCTTCCGAAGATGATCGACAAGCGCACCAATGACCGCAACACTCGCAAGGTGAGGGCCTGATGGCACGGCGACTGGTTTCGTGGCCGCTGGGAATCGGCGTCACGAACATGGAGTTCCTGTCAGGGCCGAGGGCGGTCGGCTCCGGCTCGACCGAATCCATCGGGAACTTCACGCAGACCTTCGGTTCGCCTTTCGGCGCGCTGCGTGTCCGGTTTTCCTTCGGCGAGATTCGTGGCCAAGCGGCGCGCCGCTTCCGGGGCTGGCTCACGTCGCTTCATGGCGGGGCAAACGCCACGCGCGTCCCATGGCTCGACGGCGACGTGATGAGCCTGCAGCAAGCCGGCGTCATCTCGCCGATCCGTAACCAGTATTGGTCCAACGGCATGCCGTGGGCCAACGGCAAACGGTGGAAGCCGTCCTACCCACTTGTGAAAGTCGCCGCTCCTGCCGATCTCGGCGCAACCGTGGTCGAGCTCTCCGACGCGTTCTGGGGCCACGCGCTCGGCATCGGCGATCAGTTCGGGTTCATGCCGTTCCATTTCGGCGTGTACGAAGTGACGCAGGTCTTCGGCAACGGCATGTATCGCATCTGGCCCTCTCTGCGGAAGGCCATCACGCCCAACGACTTCGCAACGCTTCAACCGACGATCGCCATGCGCCTTGAGAGCGAGGATGGGTTGACGAAGAACCGCGATCCCGACTTCATCCGGGGGGGCTCCGCCACCCTGGTCGAGGTCTTCGACTATGACGTGAGGGACTATTTCAACGACGAGTCCGTCCCAACGTCGTCGGTGCTCTCGCCGCAGCCCGAGCCGTTCGGCCTGATGGTCCTGAACTTCGTGGACGACTGGGCGCAGGTCGAAGATGACGCCAATCCGGAGAACGATTACGAGGGGCCGGTGACGGGGGCAGTCACCACGGCCCGCAACTCGACGGCGACCTATTTCGACGCAAACGGCGTGATGCAGATCGCGGCACCCAATGTGCTGCGGCTGGACCATGATCCGGCGACGGGTGGGCCTTTGGGGGCACTGATCGAGAGGCAGGAAACAAACTTAGCGCTTCGGTCAGGTGATCTCTCCGTCGCACCATGGACATGGGGAGAAGGAGGCGCTTCCACTATTGAGCCAGGCGACCCGGCTCCTCTCGCCGGTCAGACATTCTGGCGAATAACGAAGGATTCAAACGCGTCTGATCGAAGGCAGGGCGTCACGCTGCCGACAGGCACGAGCCGTTTTACGGCCTCCGTGTTCGCAAAGCGTGGCAATGTCGATATTACGCGATGGTGGGTTACACTTGGCGGCACTCTGACGGGTAACGCCGAGTTTTCCTTTGATTTCTCCACTGGGCAAATCGTCGGTGCGCCCGGCACCAACGGCAATATCACGCTCAACGACTATGGCGCTATCCCGATCGGGAACGGCATATATCGTTTCTGGATGGACATCACGCCGATAGACTCCACATTGGCGATTGTCCTGCTCGCCAACAATGTCGGTGGTGCGGGGGATCAGCACCAGTATTGGGGGTATCATATTGCGATCGGAGGGGGTTGGCCATCCTCTTACATCGTCACCACTGCGTCTCAGGTCACCCGCGCCCCGGATCTTATTACCAAACAGCTCAGCGATATTCTCTTTTCGGACAGCGCCGGCACGCTCTTGATCGAGGCCGAAGATCATCAGGCCTTCCCGACCTCTGGATTCCGCTATTACGGCGGAGTTACACCCGGTTCGGCAACGAGCAGCTATTTCGGCGTGGGCCTCTACTCAGTTGGCCAGGTTGGCGGCCGTGCAGCCGGCGCTTTTACGCCAACGCTGCCTTATGCATCCGGCCAGAAAAGGATGGCGATCGGGTGGGGCGATGACCAACTTGCCTTTGCGATGAACGGTTCCCCTGTGCAGTCCACCGCGCTCTCACAAGCACAGTCCGGTCTTTCCCTCCTCTCGATCGGCTCCCTTGCGCAGGGCGCATCCTTCATCGCGGGGTGCTACATCAAGCGCGTCGTGCACCGTCCCGTGCGTCTCTCGGATGCCGAACTTCAGGAGATGACAGCGTGATCGACCTTCATCTCCGCGCCGGCAATGCGGGCGCACTCGCTTCGGCTTGCCCATTCCTGCGCGGCGAGGACGAAAACGGCGAACGCATATGGCTCACCTCCGGCGAGGGTTTCTCGCTCGACATCATCGGCCCGGTTGTGATCACGCCCGGTGAATATGACGAGGATGGCACGGAGATCACGCCTCCGGTGCTCGACGAGCGCTTCCACGTCAACCTGCGCTGCACGGACGAGATCGCGGCGCAGGTGCCCGATTCATTCAAGGTTTCGCCCTCGACGCCGATCCGCGTCTGGGCCTGAACTCACCCAAGATAGGATACAAAGATGAACCGCAGAGGCTTTCTCGCGGCGCTTGGCCTTGCGCCGGTTGCTGCCGTTGCTGCTCCTAAGCCTTCCTTGGCCCGGGCATCCAGTGAGATGCGCCCTTTCTGGGTCGAAATCGGCTTCGATGAACGCGGCAGCCTTGAGGTGCGCGCTCATTTTTCCTGTTCGGAGGCGGATGTTGTGAGATGGAAGGGCGAGATCGGCTCTGATCCAGCCGCATTTGCGCGCAAGTTGAACCTAAAGTGCACGCGTCCCTTCGCTTAACCAATGTCCATCTTCACCGAAGACGATTTCGACCGGCTCTCCGGTCCCCACGTCGCACGTTTGTGGTTTGCCGAGATCGACCTTCCCTCCGGCTTGAAGCGCGCTCACAACGGAGTGGGCCGGATCACCGTGGGGGAGCGCGAATGGCTCGGCGTCACCGATCCGCTCGGCGGTCAGCTCGTGAGCGTCACGGCCGTCGAGGACCCGCGCTTCGGCCAAGCCCCGTCCGTCGTGATCACGCTCGGCGGCGTCAGCGCTCAGTCGTGGAAGGAGATCAAGCAGACGGCGCGCGAGATCGAAGGGCGCCGCTGCGATCTCTATTGGGCCGCATTCGATCCGGAGACGGGCGAGATCGACGTGAACCTGAAGAAGCTTTTTCCAGGCAAGGTCTCCGCGCCCGAACTCACCCGCGCCGGCATAGGCCTCCGCAACGCGTCCTTCACGATCGAGAGCATCTGGCAGAGCCAGAACTATCCTTTCGGGGGACGATGGAACGCCTCTGACCAGGAGCGACGCTATCCCGGCGACAAGGGCGGCCAGTTCATCGGCGTGGAAGTGACCGAGATCTTCAACACCTGAGGGCTGCTGACCATGGACGAAATGGGCGCGAAGCTCCTCGCCTTCCTCCAGCGCTTCGAGGGCAAGCCCATCGCCTGGGGCGTTGACGACTGCACCTCATCGGCCGGCCTCTGGCTCGCCGAGAACGGGATCAAGGTTCGCACCGAGCCGTATGCCACACGCGAGGAGGGGCACGCCATCATCAAGAGGCATGGCAGCCTCGTCGATCTCTGGGACTGGGCGCTTGCCGATACCCCGGTCCGCGAGCGTTTCGGCGGCACGCCGGAGCTCGGCGACATCGCGGTCATTGATACGCGCCTCATGGGCCAGGTCGGAGTGATCTGCGCTGCCGGCGGCATCTGCGCATGGCGCAAGGCACATGGCGGGTTCTTCTGGATCGCGCCGCGCTCTTTCGTGAAGGTCTGGGCCATAGCATGACCAAATTGCTGAAGGCGATCCTCGCCGGCTGCGTGTCGTGGCTGGCATTGACGGCGCACGCCCATGCCGACCCGATTTTCACGCCACTGACCTATCTGTTGTTCGCCGGCCCTTTGGGTGCCGTCCTTGGCCCAGCCGCGATCTATGCCGGATTGCAGGTCGCGGCCTATTCCGCGGTCTTGGGTGCGCAGCTCGCGCTCTCTCAGCAGCAGACGCCGAAGATCGACCCGGGCGAGTTGAAGAACACGTTCCAGGAATCGGAGACTTCCGAATATCAGGGCGTCGGCCGCGTCCGTGTGGGTGGCCTCAAGGCCTTCGGCAATACCAAGGGCTCCTTCATCTCCCGGCTCATGTGGCATCTCAAGGGGCCTATCGACGCCGTGGAGGAGTATTTCGTCGGGGGAAGGTCCGTCACCGTCGATCCCGATGGAAGCGTCTCATCGCCGCCGTGGGCGCGGGCGAGCGGCACCTATCTGACGATCAAGTCGAAGTTCGGTGATGGCTCGGAGACGGCATGGCCGGAACTGATATCGGACTTCCCGGACCTATGGACGCCAGCCCATCGCTGCCGGGGCATCTTCCAGTCCCTGATGCGCTTTCGTGTTCCATCCCTCAACAACGAAAGCAGCCAGAAGCTTTTCCAAAAGCTCTATCAGGGCGGCGCGCCGGACGGGATGGCGACGGCCCGCGTCGGCCCGCTCTACGACCCTCGCGACCCGAGCCAGGACCCGGACGACTGGACGACGTGGAAATGGAAGGACAACGGCATCCTTGGTGCCGCCCACATCATGCGCAGCTACCCGGACCTGCACTCGAGCGATTTCGATTGGGATTTCATCGCCGCGGAAGCCGACCGGGCGGACCAACTCATCGCTACGCTGAACGGCTCTGAGCCCCGCTCGCGCTGCTGGGGCATATGGCCTTCGGAATCCAAGCGCGGCGAAGTCATGCAGCAGGTGCTCGACAGCACGGGCACTGAAGTGGTGATGAGCGATGAAGGCCTCATCCGAATTCGCCTGATCGACGATGTGCCCCTCTCCGAAATCACGTTCCGTTCGAAGCACATCACCGAGCTGAACTGGAAATCGGGACCGGAGGCCGTCGAGCGCCCCAATCTCTGCCGCATCAAGTACTATTCGCCCGAGCGCGGCTACGACATGGGCGAGATCAACCTTGCCACGGCGCCATGGGCACGGGTGCAGGAAGAGATCAACCGCTACGGCGAAAAGGTGTTCGATATCGAACTGCCTTTCTGTCCCTCGTCCAGCCAGGCGCAGCGCATCGGGCGAAGGCTCTTCCTCCAGGCCCGGGCCGATGCCGGCTCGATCCGCACCAACATGGCCGGCCTCGCGGCATGGGGCCGCGTCTACGGCACCATCGAGGACGAGGACGCCGAGGAAATGATGCTCTCGCGCCTTGCCTCTCCCCGCGTGGACGATGCGGCGGGACAGGTCGATATCCCCTATGTCGTCTGGCCGCAGGCGTTGATCGACCAACCCTGGGACCCGCCGACGATGGAGGCTCCTCCGCCTGAGCCTGCTCCCGACCTGCAATACGAGACGGATATTCCGACACCTGCCGTGCCGGATGGTTGGGCTCAGGTACAATATCCCAACGGCACATGGGAGGCCCGCATCCGCTTTCCCGATGCGCCCGGCGCGGATGAGGCCGAAGCGAACTATCGCTACTATCCCGGCCCCAACCCCACCCAATGGGCGGCGATGGAGGAATATCAGGGTGGCCCGAATTTTTACGCCTGGGTCACGGCGAACCTGAACGGCATCAAGGCTGAATTCCGGGCGCGATACGCCGACGGCGACGAGGTGGGGTATTTCTCCGATCCTCTCGTGGTCGATCCGATGGGCGTGGACAACACGCCAACGGGAGCGCCGTCGACAAATGTGGATGTGCAGATCGGCGATCCGACTGCCGTGGCGACGTGGAGCATCACGGTGCCAGAACTGCGCGCCGTGAAGCTGACGGTGGAGTACAACTCAGGCGGCTTGGGTGGCGGAAGCTGGCAAACGCTCGCGACTCTCAACGATGTTCGGCCCGCTGTGACACGGCAGGTTCAAGGAAACTTTCAGCGCCCTAGCGGATCGGGCAGCACCACGGTCGATTGGCGCGTGGCCTCCTACACCAGCAACGGCACGATCGGCACTTACGCCACGGGCAGCTTCCAGCTTCCCGGCACGGGCTGATCCCGACCTTAATCATCTGAAAATCTGGAGACGTTGATGACTGGCTTCACAATGCCGGCAGAGGAAGTCTTTGCGCCTCAGGACGCCGGGGGCGTCGAGCGCTCCGTCGTCAATCGCGATGCGCAGGTCTGGGGCACCGAAGTCGAGCGCGCCATCTTCGCCTTCAAGGCGAGTGGCGGCCTGATCTTCAAGACCAAGGCCGAGGCGGACGCCAATCTGGATTATGACTTCCCGACCGAAGCATGGGTCATTGCCGACCCCGTTGGCCCCAACAACGGCATCTATCAGAAGCAGGGCGCGTCTGGTGGAGGATCGTGGCTCCGCGTCGGCGATCTGCCCTACAGTTTCATCCGCGCAGCCAATGCCGGCGCAGGCACCGCGAATGCGATCATTGCAACGACGTCGATGCCCATACCGGCCGCGGATGGCGGGGCGCTGATCACCGTGCCGATCTTGCTGGACAACACGGCAGACGCGCCGACCATCCAGTTCAATGGCGATGCGCCGCTGATCGTCACGGATGCGCTGGGCAATTCTGTCGGGATCGGCGCGCTGATGGCCGGGATGCTAATGGCCGGCTATAAGGTCGGCAGCACGTTCCGCATGATCACCGGCCCGCGCGGGTGGTCGCCTTTGGTGCGCAGCGCGAGCGACGGCGACAGGCGTGTCGTGGAGGTTTATGACTGGGTCGGAGGTCAAGGGGCAAAGCCAACGGCCACTGGATATATCAGCCCGACCGGACTCACCTCGAACATCGCCAGCGCCACGGATTTCCGCGGCCCTCCTGGTCCGAGCGGGCCCGGCACAGGCGACATGCTCAAGAGCGTGTATGATCCGACCGGCGTGGAAGCAGATGCTTTCGACCGCGCCAATCATCACGGCCCGATTGTCTGGCCTGTGGCGGATCGGACGGAGCTGAAGGCGCTCAACACTGCGATTTTCTCGACAGCCTTCCTCAAGGAGGACGGCCGCGAGGGCACGTTCATCCTCAAATCCGGCTCGCCGCCTGTTACCGATACGCAGGAGGGCGTCTACGTCGTCAGCGACACGGCTGGATTTTATTGGGAGCGTCTTTGGGCGCTGCCAAGTGTTCGCTTCTTTGGGGCTACGCTTGACGGCTCAACCGAGGACAGCGCAGCCGTTCAAGGTGCGCTCAATGTGCTTGGAACTGCTTATATACCCTATACCTCGACGGGTTTTGTTGCCGGCGACATAACGCTTGATCGAAACCAGAAGATCATGGCGGAACGGAAGACTACCTGGAAGACGCCAGCCGCAGCGAATTACGCCGTGCGCGTTCTGCCTTACGCGGGTGATATCCCGGACGTGCAGGGTTTTTATGCGGTCATCGCGAACTTTCGCTTCGACCTCGAGGCGTCACCGACCTCCACAACCGCGATCCGCTTTGGCACATCGACCGGGGTGGTGTTTGGGTTTCGTGGCACCAATCTGGATTTCGCAAGCTGCGGCGAGGCGATCGGAGACGAGGCGCACGCTTCCTTCTATATCGTGGACGTCGAATTCCATGACTGCCAGTTCTTGCTCACCCGTGGACGGCAAATTTATTCCCGGCGTTCACGCGGCTTCATCACGTTCAGGGGATGTCATATTGACCACACGCAGAACACGCCGCCCGTTACGTGGGAGGGTGCTCGCTTCGAAGATTCTTTGGGGCTGGAGATCGAAAAATTCACCGTCACCGGCCCGGTGACGACGACACACCAGGCGTCGGCCACGGGCCTCGTCATCAATGGAGGCACGTCGGTATGGCTCAACCGGGTGTTGGTGGACAGCACGAGCGGCCCCGGTGTCCTGATCAACAATGTGGCCGACATCCAGTCCGTGATGCTCGATGTGTATGGAAACCTCGGGACGCCCGTCTATCTCAACAATGTCAGCAAGGGCAGCTTTTCCGTCGTGCGCGTGCGCGGCGGCATTGATCTCACTGGAGCAGCCGCCGGAGCAAACGGCATCACGCTTGAGGGATGTACGGATGTGGTGATGACCGGGGCGGAAATCGATGCGTGCACTGGTAATGGGCATGTGATGATAAGTTGCACCGACTGCAAGGTCATAGGCGGTCACGCCAAGGGCAATGGCGGCTACGGTTATGTCGAAGCTACGGCCGCGACCCGCAATCTGCGATCCGGAGTTGCCTCGATCGGCAACACCACAGGATCACTGGTTCAGATCGGCGCGCAGTCCGCAACAGTGAATTGGTGGGCGGCGGCAGGAGTATTCACCGATGCGACAGCAGGCGCAGCCACAATTTAGCTATCCTTGACGGTCATCGGCACTGTCGGTAATAACCTGCGCTCCCTCCTCCTATCAGATGAGTGCCCTTTTGCTCAAGCACGTCACTGTCATTCTGCCTATCGACTATCGCGGCGGATCGCTGCGCGTGGCGAAAACAATCGCCAGAATGATCAAGAGAGGCAGCATGGAAGCCGGCAATCCGTGTAGTGTTAGAATTGCGGCGCTGGAGGATAGATACGACCTGCACGCCGACTTTGGAGATGTCCGCGAAGAAGGGATTGAGGTTCGAGAGTTCGCGTGGGCGCACATCAGCAATCGTGAAGCCGAAACCATAGCCTTGGTGCAGCATAAATCGGTCGATCTCATGTCCCCTGATTTTCAGGTGCCAGTCGACGGTATCAATGACCTGATGGATTCTGACATCTGGTTGTTCGTCTCTGATCGGTTTAATCGCCCCCTTGCGCCTGTAAAGCCTTTCGTCGTTTTCGCCACTGACTATATCCAAAGATACGTTCCGGAGATATTTTCCAAGAAAGGAGGACGCACCGACGATCTACCGCTGTATCAGAGCGCCCGCATGGCGGATGCGGTCTTCACGACTACGCCTCACACGAGGTTGGACGCGATCTCGTTCGCAGGCATTCCCGCCGAAAGGGTCCATCTCGCACCGATGGATTTCGATCCGACATGGATCGCAGATGCCGAGCCACCAATCGACTTTTCTCGCTCAGCCTGCATTATCTGGCCAACCAACGCCAATGCTCACAAGAATCATGTCCGGGCTTTCGAAGCACTGATCCAGTATTACGAAAGGCTTGGCGGTCAACTTGATGTCAAGCTTGTCGGTCCAAACACGAAATGGATTGATCCGTCCTCCGGATTGCCTGACGCGATCAAGGATAACGATTATATTCGGGGTCTCAGGAAACAAGTCTCATCTTCCACAACGCTACACAGGCACGTCAACTTCGCCGGCGAACTGAGCGATGCTGCATATGCCAAAGCCCTCACTGAGGCACGGTTCCTTTGGAACCCCACCTTGTTCGACAACGGTACGTTCGCCGTAGCTGAGGCCGCTTGGTGCGGATGCCCGTCCCTCTCAAGCAATTATCCTCAAATGCGCTACATCGGCGAGCGATTTTCGATTCCGCTTGAGCTTTTCAACGCGCGGTCTGTCGATGAGATGGCGCAGGCACTCAAGTCGATGGAAACCAAGGCCCCTCAAGTGCGGAAAAATCTTCCCAGCCGAGATGCCCTGTCGCAGCATTCGTGGGAGCGCTACGCATCGCAGTACTGGGCTATCCTAAACGGGGCCTTGGCGCGATGAAGATCGGAATCTTCCTCGGCTATGGCCCGCGTCAGCTTGATCCTCATCAGGGGATATCGAGACTGATCACATTTATCATCAAGGGAGCAATCCAATCTCCCGATACCAAGGTGCTCATCGCGGGGTCTGGCTGGATCCGGGAGGGCATATACGAGATCCTGGATGACGCGGGGATACCTCGGTCGGCTGTCCAGATCGTTACGACAAGGGGAGAGCCGCCTGCGTTGCGGATCTTCGAGGCGATCAAGGGTATCCGCAACCGGCCGCGCAGGCCAAGGGACAAACTGCGCCTCGCGGAGCGCTTTATCATTCGCACGACCGAGATCGTCGCCGATTGGCTGGCAACGACGAACATCATCGTGTTTGCTGCCGGGGTTGCAGTGCTGTTCTTCATCGCATTGGCTCTAGCGGTGCCAGTTCTGGTCGCCATGGTATTCGTCCTGCTAGCACTGCTGGGTAGACGTGCAGTTCGTCGCGCTCTGAGTATGGGCACTCGTGGCATTTTCCGTAGAGCTGGACGTCTTTTGAGAAACAGCATCCGTGACGCCGGCCCGACCGAGCGCATCCGCGCCCGCGAGCTTTACCGCGTTGTCAAGATGGCAAACAGGCAAAAGGACATCAGCGTTTGGTATGTGCCGTCGATGTTCTGGCCCGAAGTATCCAGGCTTCGCGGGAAAGTCGTGATGGGTGCGCCCGACATCGTTTTCTATGAATTCCCCTTGCAGTTCAGGGACGAGAGCGCAAGAAGGGCGTTAAAGAGAATATCCGGTAGCGTGGCGGCTGCGGACCGCCTCATCTGCTATAGCGAACACGTGAAGCAGAAGCATCTAGTCGAGATGAACGATGTGCCTCCGGGGCGCGTTTCCGTCATCAGGCACGGCATCGTGGACATGAGGGGTACTGAAGATTTTGGCCGGGATGATGCGCTGAGTGTTCTCCATTCCTATATCGAGAAAAAGCACTATCAGCTTTTGCCTTACCTGCGCGGCTTCAGATTCGATGATGTCGAGTTCCTGTTCTATTCTTCGCAGCCGCGTCCGTATAAAAACATCGAGGGACTGACGAGGGTATTCGAGAGGATTCTTCGCGAGCACTACCGCCCCATCAAGCTTATTCTTACTGGCAATATTTTGGCTAACCAAAGAGTGAGTCGACTTGTCGAGAGTCGTGGGCTCGAAAAAGACGTGATAAGTCTGCCGAACGTTCCGAACAACGTGCTGGGGGCACTTTATAAGCTATCAGCCCTTTCGGTAACCCCGACGCAGTTCGAAGGCGGATTCCCCTTCACGTTTTCGGAGGCGTACTCAGTCGGAACACCATCTGTGATGAGCAGGATTCCGGTCGTGACCGAAATCGTCAAGGACGAGCGCTTGTTGGAGGCCATGACTTTTTTGCCTGAAGACCGCGAAGATATGGTGCGGAAGATCCTTTGGGGACTGGACAACCGTGATGAACTCCTGCGCTTACAGGCTCCTCTTTATGAGGAGTTGTCGAAGCGCACGTGGCGTTCCGTCGCCGGAGAGTATCTTGATGTCATGCGGGAGGTGGCAAGTGGCTGACAAACCCAGTATCGAAGAGACGTTACGTGCCCATCACGAACAGATCGTTCGCGTTCAGGCGGAATGCATGGCAACCCAAATCCTGCTGACAGGGCTGCTGATGCAAGTTCAGCAACTCGAAGTGGGGCCGTCCGTCCTGAAAAGCGCATTTGACTATGCATCGGATGTGGCTGTTGCCCAAGCTTCCCAGGGCGACAAAGCAACCAACTGTGAAGCACTCGTGGTCGGAATGCTCGATCACTGGCGCAATCTTTTCAAGGCGTAACCAGCATCACACCTCTGGCATGCACAGCCCCGCCATCGAGCGGGGTTTTTCTTTATCCGGAGCTTCCCATGATCAGATTGGGCCACCTCTCACGCGTCTGCGTTCGGCGTATCTGACCTATGCCCCATCATGGATTGTACTGTGCCCACCGGCGCGGCGATTCTGCGTGAACTGATCCAAACCATTGAAGAGGAAAGACCGATGACCCTTGGAAAAGGGCGTGCGGAAGCCATTGGCGACCGCGACATAGCGCTATTGGCCGATACGATCGGTTGCCACCCAGCGGACCTCGAAGCCATCGCGATCGTCGAAAGCAACGGCTTCGGATGGTTCAAGGACGGCAGGATGAAGATCCTGTTCGAAAAGCACTGGTTCTACCGGAACCTTGATGATGGGGCGAAGCGCAACACGGCCGTCAAGGCAGGCCTGGCGCGTAAGGCATGGATCGCGCCGAAGGACGGCGGATATAAGGACCAGTCCAATGCGGACGCGCGGTATCGGTTGCTGGCGCGCGCCATCGAGATCGATGAGGAGGCCGCGCTGCGCTCTATCAGCATGGGGAAGTTCCAGATCATGGGCTTCAACTATGCGCTGTGCGGGTTCGTCTCGGCAAAGCACATGTGGGCGCAGTTTCTGGACAGCGAAGCGAACCAGCTCCGCGCCCTCGCCCGGTTCCTCGACGGGAAGGACCTTTGGCCCGCGCTGCGCAGCCGCGACTTCGCCACCATCGAGAAAATCTACAACGGTGGCGGCTTGAATGGCCGCTACGCCGCCAGAATGGCCGAAGAGGCTGACAGGCTCCGCGCAGGGAAGTGGGCCGGCTACGAAACGGGTCAATTCGCCCCACAGAACGGCCGTGACGCGCCTCGGCCTTCACCTGCACCGCAACCGCCCAAAACGCCGGAACCCGAGCCCACGAGTCCCGCTGGCGGAAACACGGGCATCTTGGCGCTGCTATTCGCCGGCATCATAACCGGTGCCGTCGCGTTCTGGGAGTGGCTCTCCTCTCTGCCCTGCGACTGGCTCGGCATCTTCTGCCAATGACCCTGCAGCACGCCCTCCTGCTGATCGCCGCGGCGATTTTCAGTGCCGGGATGGCGTGCGGCTTCTCACTTGCACTTCTTAAAGGAGGCTGACCATGTGGCAGCGCATCAAGAACTTCTTTCTCGACAGCGAAACAATCTTCTGGGCTCGCCTGCAGAGCTTCATCGGCGTGCTCGCCACTGTCCTGGTCGCGATCGAGCCGACCATGATCGCACCTTATCTGCCGCCGGCATGGGTGCCGGCATGGTTCATCTTCAACGGGTTCGCCACGGAATACCTGCGCAAGAGGCGCGCGGCCGACCTTAGGCCGCAAGATCGGGACCCCGATTATAGCGGAGCGTCCTGATGCTCGGCCTGGGCACCTGGATCAAGCTCGGCGCCGCACTGGCGGTTCTGGCGGCGCTCGCCGTCTCCCACGGCGCGGCCTACCGCGCTGGGAAGTCCGCAGTCCTCGGCAAGCTCGCATCTGACCGCATCACCATCATGAAGGACGGGAGAAGGATCGATGAGGAAGTGCTTGGCGCTGACGATGGCGCTCTGTGCGCCCTTCTTGGCGGCTGCCTGCCAGACGAAGGCGGTCACTGAGCCGTGCGACGTGCTGGTGCCGATCAACCCGGCACCGGCCACCAACTCGTTCCTGATCGCGAATGACAGAGCGACGGCGATTGCCATCGCCCAGCACCGCGGTCGGTTCCAACTCTACCACTGTGGCGATTCATAACGGGAGCGGGGGAATTGAACTGGACAGACGTGAAGCTCATTGCGGCGATCGCGGGCGGCCTGCTGATCGCATTCCTTCTCTCTACGGCGAACACCGTCAAGGCGCGGGTAGCGAGCGTGGCATCGGGCCTCTTCTTCGCCATCTTCCTCACGGAGCCGCTCATCAACTGGGCCGGGCTCGAGTTCTCCGTCTGGCAATATGCCGTGGCCGGGCTCCTCGCCATGTCGGGTGACCGGCTCGCGCGCCGCATCATGCAACTCATCGACACGAGCAAGATCCAGATCACTGGAGGTCGGTCATGAGGCAGATGAAGACACCGAAGGCGCAAACGCGGCTGGACGTGGCGCTCCTGATCGCATGGGGCGTCTTCTTCCTCGCCGTCCTCGCCTCGAAAAGCCTATCGCATGAAGCGCCCACGGGCTGGACCTATCCATATGCGTGCTGCTCGAGCAACGATTGCCGCCAAGTGACCAGCGGGCCGACCGGACTCGTCCGCGAGGATGGGGCGGGATACCGCATCGCATCTACTGGCGAGCTCATCGCCCAATCCGACCCGCGTGTACGCCACTCCCCTGATGGGCTCTATCACTGGTGCTCCGTGGCCGGCGCAGACGACACACGCACGATTTGCCTGTTCGTTCCTCCCCCAAGTTTCTGAGATCACGCCGAGAGGCATGATCCGTGCCGGGCGGTTCCCGGTGACCGGTCAATCCCCGCCTGACTGGTCCGCATGACGCCTCCAGACTTGCCCCTCCTTGGCCTTCGGGCCGGGAGGGGTCCTTTTTGCGTTTGGAACCTACGGCGTTGGCCCGGGTTGAAGCGGCATGTCGCGTTATGACGAGAATTTCCAGGCTGCGTTGCCGCGCTCCGAGAGCATGGAGGGCGACGACCTGATGATTGCGGCCGTGACGCCAGAAGGCGCCGTCGTCATCACGGACGGAGAGCGCTCCGCGCATTATGTGCCGCACCAGGCGGAAGCGCTGAAAGGCACGAAGCTCCGGATCGTGCCCAAATATGTCGAAGCCGGATGGTTCTCGGAGGCGAACGTGGTCACCCTGACCGATGGAGCGCGGGAAGCCCTCTACGTGCCGGCTCGGCAGACGCCAACAGCCTAGTGCTGCGTTTTGGCTGCCGGATGTGTCGGCCAGAGCGCTTCGTTGATGCGTTCCATGTCGCGCGCGATGCTGCGGCAGTGCTCGCGCTCTTCTTCGGTCGCCATGTCCCAGGTCTTTTGATGTACGCCCATGCAGAGGAGGCGCAACTGGCGGTCATCTTTCTCTGGCATCCTTCTTCCTCCGGTTTCAGGTGCGCATCTCGCCGGCGTAGAACGATTCCGGGCTGTTCAGGATCTCCGCAAGCTCAAGAGCATCGTGCCGATCGAGGGCGCCCTGTGGCTCTTCTTCATTGGCATAGGTCTTGCCGGTGGCGCGGTCGACCACCCGCCACATGCCTGGGTGATCATCGTCCGGCATCGCGACATACCTGTCTCGCATTCCCAGCTCCATATCCTTCTTTGCCGCGGCCCCCGATGTATAGGCCGCTGACAAGCGGATCTCCCCTCCCTTGTGTCCGCAGCGCTGGCAGACCAGAGCGCGCGTGAAAGGGCTGTCGGCCGCAAGAACATAGCTCGGCCCGAGCCTCTTTCTCAAGGCTTTGAGGTCGAGCGCGTTGGAACGGCTGCAGTGTGGCCAGCGCCCGCAGTAGGCCGTGACGTGATACTCGAAGTCGATGAGATCCTGGATGGTGCTGATGAAGTGCGGCATCGGCTCAGCCTCCTATGCAAGGCCATTTGCCACCTTCAACTGCTCTTGCCGAGCACGTGCTGCAACCGGCCGACCGCCTTCTCCAAAACATCGGCTGCCTGCTTGTTGATATAGACGCTGATTTCACCGTCGTCCGTCTCGAAGGTGAGCACTCCGAGCGTTGCGCCGGCATCGTCCTCCACCTGGCCGATTTGTATTCCAGTGGGCACGTAGGGTTCGTTCTTCAGCATGACGCCTCCTTGCTCATAGCAGCCCCGGCTGGTTTTCATTCGACGCGACCTGGTCGAGCTTCTTCTCGAGGCCGTCATCCGGCACGGCCGGCGCGTCGACGATCTTCAGCATGTGATCGGGCAAGGGGCGTTGCAGGGCCCGAGCCTCCTCCCAGGGCGCTGTCATCCACGTCTCGATCTCCTCCCTCGAGGTGAGGATCGCGGGCATGGCCTTCGGGTGGATCGGACCGACGATGCCGTTCGCGTCCGTCGTCAGGAAGCCGAAAAGATCGATGCAGATCCGGCCTTCCTTCACCTTTCGGACCGACTCCCAGTCCGGAACCCATATGCCGGCGAAGAAGGCGAGCGGACGTTCATCGCTCAAGGCGAACCATGCGTTCGGGATCGGCCCTCCGTTGGCCCTGGCAGGATCCGGCTCGGCAAAGCTGGTGAAGGGAACGACGCAGCGGTTCGGCACGCCGAGCCATCGCGCCCAATGCTTGCTGTCGACGCGGCGCACATTGGTCGTGCCGCGATCGGGCTCCATCTTCAGCAGGTCGTCGAAATCGAAGTCCTTGCCCTTGGCGCGAAGCTTGTCGGCGCGCTTCTTCGCTGCCTGAAACAGCGCCTGGCTGGAGGAGGGCAAGCCCCACCGCACGCGCACCAGTTCGCGTTCGCCATCCCTGCCGTTCCTGACGATCGGCGCCGGCGTATCGGGATAGACCTGAATGGATGGTTCCAGATTGCCGGCCAAGTCCCTGATGAACAGCGAGAATTGCCGGATCGCTTCATGATTGGTGGTGGCGTTGTAGAGATTGCACACGGGCTTGCTCCTCGCGTATTCGGCCGACAGTGAACGAAAACGGAACAAAAGAGTCAAGGGGCTCTTGACGCGCGAGGAATTTGTTCCTCTTTCATAGGGCATGCAGATAGAGACGCTGTGGGATGCATGGGTCTATAGCGTGCGCATCGAGATGCGATGCGCCGGCGGGAAAGGTGATGGCCTGAAGAAGCATCGGGAATGCGCCTATTCGGCCACGTTGGACCTATCGACCCTCCTCTGCACGCGCGGCCCCAACTTCCCCGTCGCACGCCTGGGCGAGCGGCTCATGTGCCCGATGTGCTATTCGCGGAGGGTGCGCGTGCTGATCTCGCTGCCATCGAACGCCTCGGCGCAAAGGGCGCGAGCGGCGCGATAAGGGAGCACGGGACACATAGTTCCCTCTAGGTCCAGGGAACCTGAAAACCGGAACGCAGAGGGAACCCCATGCCGGAAATGCCCTTGCGCGTAGTGCCCTTTTCTCGGCATTCTGCGTGGTTCAGGCACGGGAACAATGTTGACATCGTAGGGGTCACAGGTTCAATCCCTGTCACGCCCACCATCCGGTCCCTGACCCAAGATCTTGAACGAGCCTGGTTCTGCGTCGTGCGCCTCGCTGGCGGGCAGGACGTCGTCTTGGGCGGCGGATCGGCTATTTGTCCGTCATGATCCCGTTGCTGACGGGCTCATGACGGTGCGGCTCGAGGTCCACCTTCGGCAGCAGGAAGAGCCAGGTCACGAACACGAAGGCAGCAGTGAAGGTCGGTATGCCGACCGGGGCGACCGCCGCGTTCAGGGCACCCTGTACGATTATGGAAAAGACCGTTCCGAGCAGTGCGAACAGCGCCACACGCCAGGACGGCCGAAAGAACACGCATCCCAGGGCGATCGCGGTGAGAACCGGGCTGAAGCCATAGAGACCGCTGCCTATCTCGGCGGCGCTCGCCCCCAGAGCTGAAGCCCCGAGCACACTCACCGTCGAGCCGATGATCGCAAGCCCGGCCGCCCAGGGCGAGCTGACGAGGAGTGCTGCGACAAAGATCACGCCGGTGATGCCGTTGTCGATCAGGAACACCTGCGAAATGCCTCGGAAGCAGGCGCTGAAGAGAAGGCCGGCCGACAGGTCGGCGCCCGCTGCGGAAGAGCCGGGTGCGACCGGCAACTGAGGCGGCCCCATAATGCCGATCGGCAAATGTCCGAACGAATAGGCTGCAAGGACCAGAAACCACGTCGTCAGCACGAAGGGGAAGGTCAGGGCGGGAATGCCCCATGGTTTCGTCACGTGGCTGACCGCAAGCATTGCGATGGTCGAGACCGCAGCACCGATGACAAGGAGAAACCAGGCCGCCGGCCCCATCACAAGGAAGGTCGGGACCGCAGCACCGACCAGGATGCCGTTGAAGCCGAACAGGCCATGCTCGAGAGAGGTCTTGTCGGAGCGAAGAAGCATGGCCGTCAGCGTTGCCGCCACCAGCCCGACGACGGCGCCGATGGCGGGTTCCGGATCGCCGGCAGCGATCGCTCCCCAGACTATGCCGATGATGAAGAGCAAGCCGGTCAATGGATTATTCTGCAGCATCACCTGACCGGCGCCGCGCAGATGGATGTCGACGAGCCTGAGAGCATAGCTGCGTCCGATGATCTTCTCCCACCAGGCCGCCATCCGGTTCATGTCCTCTACTCCCACAGGAATTCTTCGGGAACGGGAATGCCCTTCACTTCGAGGCGGACGCACGACCAGAACGCCCGAACCCTTGCACGGACAATCTGCGTTTCCGTGCCGAGCACCTTGAAGATCAGTCCGGCGTTGTTGGGCAGACGGCTCACCCCCGCGGCCCACCCCTCCCTTTCGCTGAATACGGGTTCGACCTGCTCGAAGAGGCGATCGGCTTGCTCCTTCGGGGTCAGGAGGAGCACATTGGCGAACACGTCGAACCTGTCCATGACGGCGAGGTTGCGGATGTCCATCCGGCACGGCTCGATGACGAACTTCTCCGAGAACAGGGCCTCGCCGTCGAGCCTTTCGGCCTGGACGGCCGCTGAAAAGAGCTCATAGGCGAAGATCTCGCCGCCGCCGTAGTACTTTCTCCCCGGCATGAGGATTTCGGAATAAAGCAGCGTCGCGGTGGGATCGAGCCGGATGCGCGTATGGCTGACAAAGCGCGAATTTTTGTGCGGGATAACGGGCAGCGGCAGATATTCGAGATAGGCGTTGGCGGCCAACGTAATGTCCTGGGTCTGCGAGGCGAAATTCGCATCCATTTCATGGATCTTTGTTGCCGCCTGCGTGGTGATATGCGCCTCGGCGCCCTCTGCCAGATCGATGTCGATCGCGTAACGGTCACCCTGGAGAATGCCGCCGGCATTGGAGATGATGGAAACGCAGGGCAGTCTCGGCATCTCGTCGTCCCAGTAGAGCGCCTGCTGCACCAGGAGCGGCGCCCGGCGGCCGAGCTCGACGAGCGCGGTCCGTTCCCCCCGGCGCGCAAAGCCGAGCTGCAAGGAAGCATTCTTGCCAAGTCCGCCACTCGGCAGCTGTCTCGGCTCGTCGCAGTAACGCGACAGCTCCGGTGCGCGGATCTGCAACACGCGCCTTATTCCGCAGGCACGGCGAGATCGAAGAGCACGTTCTCACGGATCAGGCGAACCAGTTCCGGGATGCCCTCCCCCGTCTTGCAGTTGGTGAAGATGAACGGCCTGTCTCCGCGCATCAGCCGCGAGTCGCGGTCCATCACGTCTAGGCTGGCATCCACATGGGGCGCCAGATCGGTCTTGTTGATCACCAGGATATCGGACTGCGAGATCCCCGGCCCGTTCTTGCGGGGGATCTTGTCCCCCGCCGCCACATCGATGACATAGATGAAGAAATCGATGAGCGCCGGGCTGAATGTCAGGGTCAGGTTGTCTCCGCCACTCTCGATCAGGACGAGATCGGTGTCGGGGAAACGGGCCTCCATTTCCTCGACGGCAGCCAGGTTCATGCTCGGATCCTCCCGCACCGCGGTGTGTGGGCATCCGCCGGTCTCCACACCGATGATGCGGTCCTCGATCAATGTGCCTTTCAGCGTGCGCTGCACATGCTTGGCATCCTCCGTCGTCACGATGTCGTTCGTGACGATGAGGATCTTCAGGCCCATTTTGATGAGCAGCGGGGTGACCGCCTCGACGATGGCTGTTTTCCCGGAGCCGACCGGCCCCCCGACCCCGATTCGGGCTATCTTCTTCATCACCTCTCCCCTCAGTTCATGAACATGCGGATGTGGGCCTTCAGGTGCACGGCGGCCAGAATATCGGCGGCCGGCGCAAAGCCTTTCATGTCGTCGAGCGTGTCGGTGCGGATGTGCTCATACGCCTCCTCGACCGTCGCATTCACTTCGAACAGGATCGCCTGGGTCTCGAGGAACGTGATGCGCATCAGGCGAAGGGCCGCACCGAGGATCATGGAAGCCACGCCGTACTGGTGCGCCGCAAAGGCATGCCGTGCGTCGATATCGAATCCGCTCGTCACCAGCGCGAGGCCAATGGGAAAGGTGCCGGGTGCCTGGCGCCCCCGGACCATTTCCATCCAGTCGGCCAGCGGCCGCGTCCGGACGATATGCTCGCCCAATTCGCCCAGTTTCCGGCCCATGCGCACGGCCATCGTCCGCGTCTCTTCATTGAGCTTGCGCTGGTGGGCGGCATGGTCGGCTGCCACGATCAGGCCCATGTCTTCTGCCTGGGCAGCGCGGTGCGCCACGAGAAGGGCCACACCGTCGAGGGTGGCTGCCTGACGTGTCGCAGCCAGGACGAATGCCTTGAGGGAACCGGCGTCGTGGACGACCCCCTCCTGGATTGCCGACTCGAGCCCGTTCGAAAAGGTGAAGGCACCGACCGGCAAGGCCGAGTCGGAGAACTGGACGAGTTGCAGCAGTCTTACCAGGTCGCCCATGGCAGAAGCCTAAGGGTGAGGATGGTGATCGGCGTGGGAATGGGAGACACCTTCAGCGCCCCCGAACAGCCGGCGCGCCTCATGCGGCGCTAGATAAGGGATGGCCTCGGCCCCCGGCACGAATTCGAACGTGACACCGGCGAAGGCGTGGGTCCGCATGACCGAGCTCATGACCTTCTGGTCGATCGTCAGGGGAACGAACACCTTCTCGCCTTTGACCACCGCCGGCCAGTGCTGGTTTCCAAGCGCATGGCCGAGTTCCAGGCAGGTGCCGAGGATGTTTTGCGGTGACTGCGCCGCGACCCCGCCGAGATCGATCACCATGACCGATTTCAGATTGGTCTTGACGACGACGGCATAAGCATCCGCCTCGTTCCACACCAGGACGTCCCCATCATGGAGATGCGTGTTGCGGTCGAGGGCGATCGCGATCTCCGCGTCCCGGGCAATGCGCTTGCGAAGACGATTCTTCTGCGCCTCCCACTGGTCGAGCACGAGCCAGTCGATATGGGCCGCCTCCAGCCGCTGCTTCCAAAGAGATTCCTGCGCGTTGCCGAGAACGGATTCTATCAGGATCATTCCTCGCCCCCTTAGCTGAAGAAGTAAAGTTGGTTGAGCGCGATGCTCTTTGGCGGCTCGACCGTCGCATGCACGCCATCCACCTTGACCGCGAAGGTCTCCGGGTTGACGTCGATTTTCGGCAGATAGGCGTTACGCACCATGTGCTCCTTGCCGAGTACACGCGTGTTCTCGACCGGCATCACCATGCGTTGCAGTTCATACGTCTCTTTCACGCCGGCGTCGTAGGCAGCCTGCGAAACGAAGCTGATGCAGGTCTTGGGCAGGGCCGTGCCGTGCGCGCCGAACATCGCACGGTAATACATAGGCTGCGGGGTGGGCAGCGAAGCGTTGGGATCGCCCATATTGGCCCAGGCGATCATGCCGCCCTTGATCACCATTTTCGGCTTGGCGCCGAAGAAGGCCGGCGACCACAGAACGAGATCGGCGATCTTGCCGGGTTCGACGGAGCCGATCACATGCGAGAGGCCCGCGGCGATCGTCGGATTGATCGTCACCTTCGCCAGATAGCGTAGCACGCGGAAATTGTCGTTGCCGGGTGCATCCTCCGGAAGCTTGCCGCGCGCCCGCTTCATGGCGTCGGCCGTCTGGAAGGCGCGCAGGAAGTTCTCGCCGATACGGCCCATCGCCTGCGAGTCGCTGCCGATGATGGAGATCGCGCCCATGTCGTGGAGCACGCTTTCGGCGACGATCGTCTCGCCGCGAACGCGGCTTTCGGCAAAGGCCACATCCGAGGGGATGTTCGGATTGAGGTTGTGGCAGACCATGATCATGTCGAACAGTTCCGCCACCGAGTTCACGCCGGCCGGCAGGGTCGGGTTGGTCGAGCTCGGCAGCACGTTTCGCTGGCCCACGACCTTCAGAAGGTCGGGCGCATGGCCGCCGCCGGCACCCTCGCTGTGGAACGTATGGATCGTCCGGCCATCGAAAGCGGCGATCGTATCCTCGACGTAACCGGCTTCGTTCAAGGTGTCCGTGTGGATGGCGACGGAGACGTCGTATTCGTCCGCGATGGTCAGGCAGGAGCGGATGGTCGCCGGCGTCGTGCCGTAATCCTCGTGGATCTTGAAGCCTGCGGCACCCGCCTTCAGCTGCTCGACGAGAGGTGCGACCCCCGTTGAATTTCCCTTGCCGCAAAAGCCGACATTGATCGGGATGTTCTCGATCGCCCGCAGCATCATTTCCATGTTCCACGGGCCGTTGACGGAAGTCACCCCGTTCGATCCGTCGGCCGGGCCGACGCCCCCGCCCCAAAGCGTCGTGATTCCGTTGCTGAGCGCAGCGTAGGTCTGTTGCGGGGCGATGAAGTGAACATGGGTATCCATACCGCCGGCGGTCAGGATCAGATGCTCGCCCGATATCGCGTCGGTCGAGCCGCCGGTCGTAAGACCCGGTGTCACGCCGTCCATGGTGCTGGGGTTGCCGGCCTTCCCGATGCCGACGATCCTGCCGTTCCGGATGCCCACATCGGCCTTCACGATACCCAGCATGGGCTCGAGGATCGTCACATTGGTGATGACCAGGTCCAGGCAGCCCGCCTCCTGGGTCAAGAGGCTGTCGGATCCCATGCCGTCGCGCAGCGTCTTGCCGCCACCATATTGGAGCTCGTCTCCATAGACGGCGCGCAGGTCCTTTTCGATTTCCACGTAAAGGTCGGTATCGCCCAGGCGAATCTTGTCGCCGACCGTCGGGCCGTAGAGATCGGCGTATTGGCGGCGCGATATCTGTGTCATTCCCTCTCTTCCTCGATTCGTGGGGCTCAAGCGCTCCAGAACACTCACGAAGTGGTCTTGAAGCCCCGTTCGCGCGCACGCCGCACGGCGGTCTCATGGTTCGGCCGGTAGTTCGGCGCCGGCCCCTCCCCGGTCCAGCCGTCAACCAGGTTGTTGAAGCCATAGGCGAACCGCTTGCCGCCGAACGGCACGACGGTGACGTCCTTTTCGTCGCCCGGCTCGAAACGGATGGCGGTGTTGGCGGGGATATCCAGCCGCATTCCGAAAGCCGCGGCCCGGTCGAAGGCGAGATACCTATTGACCTCGAAGAAATGGAAATGGGAACCGACCTGGATCGGCCGGTCGCCCGTGTTGCGCACCTTCAGCTTCACGCGCGGGCGCCCCGCATTGAGCTCGATCGGCGTTTCGGCGAGCGCGTAGCCGCCGACCGGCGTGGCGGCGCCGGGCTTCTGCGGGCCGGCCTTGGCTGCTGCCGGGCGCTTCGCGGGTCCTGATCCGGGCATTGGCTTTGCTCCTACTGGATTGGCTTGTGGAGCGTCACAAGCCGGCTGCCGTCCGTGAAGACGGCTTCGATCTGGATCATCGGTATGAGATCGGCGACGCCGGGCATCACGTCTTCAATGCTCAGCACCTTGCGGGCGCCCTTCATGACGTCCTCGAGTTGCCGTCCCTCCCGGGCACCATCGAGAACATAGGCCGACAGCACGGCGACGGATTCGGGGTGATTGAGCTTGATTCCCTTGGCTTTCCGCTTCAGCGCGATTTCGGCCAGCGAGTAGGTCAGAAGCTTGTCGAGTTCTCTCGGCGTGAGATGCATGGTGAAACTCTCGAAGGGTTGCGATCGACCGGCGGTCAGGCGCTCGCGCACCTGGCGTCGATTCGAGTTCAGAGCATGCCGGTGAGGACACCCAGACCGGCGACCGTCATCAGGCCGCCGGCAACACGGATCAGGGCAGGCTTGCGCCGCTCCCCCGCCCGGCCGATCAGCATTCCCGCGGCGATGCCGCCGAGGTGCAGGAGCGCCGTCGAAGACACGAAGCCGAGCGCATACCCAAGAGCATTCGTGCTCACCGGCATTTCGGCGCCATGCGCATGGCCATGAAAGATCGCGAAGACACCGACGACGGCCATGGCGATCACGAGCGGTGCGGCTATGCCAAGCGCAATCGCTCCTCCAAGCAACACGACCGAGAGCGCTATGCCCAACTCGACATAGGGCACGTTGATTCCGGCAACGCCCAAAGCGCCGCCTGCCACCATGAACAGGACGAAGGTAAGGGGAACGAGCCAGAGCGCACGGCCGCCGATCTGGTAGGCAAGGATACCGACCGCGACCATCGCCAGCATATGATCGATGCCAGTGAGAGGATGGATGAAGCCGTGAGAAAAGCCCGTTGCCGCTCCGGCTCCGGAGTGAGCCAATGCGATCGATGGATCAGATGCCGCAGCGGCTGCTACAATCAACCAGACTGCCATTGATTTCAGCTTCATCGAAATCTCCATCGGCCAGGAATCATGAATCCAAATATATGGAAGGTAATGATCTATTTTCACATTCGCTTCACAGCAGTATCGGAAATGCGTATTCTGACATAGAAATGAATTGGTTTTAGTTTATTATTATTTCTTACGTCTGACGGTTTATTATTACATCTCCGATTCGCCGTTTGAGGCAGAGCTGGTCTCGTCTTCTGCTTCACCGCACCCGGTGATCTGCGAGCTGGTGAGGAGGACATGCAGCCTGACTGCGGCCTTCCACTGGCGAGTCACCGCAGCGCTCCGGAAGGGATTTCGGGGCGAGGGAGGCGCGGCGCTTCCGGACCAGGATTCGGCCGGCATTTCTTGTCCTCAAAGCGGACCAACTCCGTCGACGAGCCTGCCCGTCGGACCCCGCGCACTTGTTAACCGTTTTTCAGATCAACTTGAAGCTGCACCGCAAGCAACAGATTGACTCAATGTTGTCGGCACCGTAACAACTTCTGCGGGGTTACTTGGGGCGGTTGCGGACGCTCGGGGGATTGATGAGTCATGTCACACCGTCTCTGACGAAGGACGGGCACCACGGGGGGTGGCGGACATTTACGCGATTTCCGGGTCGCCGAGCTTGTCTCGGCAATCCGGGCTCGCCGCCGTTGTCCGAAGAACATGGAGTGGACGAGGCGGGCTCCCGCTTGTCCGTAAAGCCGTCATCGCGGCGGCTCCGGAACGGCGAAGGCCAGGTGGTCCTCCTGCAGGGGCCCGTGGGGCCGTTCTTCCGCCACCTTCAGCATGCTCTCGAAGCGGCCGGCCTATCCTGCTGGCGCATATCGTTCAATGCAGGCGACCGCGTGTTCGCGCCGCGACGGAAACGCATCGACTTTCGCGGCGGAGTTCTCCTCTGGGAGTTGTGGTTCAGGCGTTTCCTCGTTGATCACGATATAGACTGCATCATCCTTTTCGGCTGCGGACGCCCGTTCCACGCGATCGCCCGGCGGCTGGCCCGAGAGGCAGGCATCAGGGTCGTCTCCCTGGAGGAAGGCTATATCCGGCCCGGCTTCGTGACGATCGAAAGCGACGGCAACAATGCGGAATCGCCGATCGCGGGCCTGTTGCCGCCCGAGGGCTTCTTGCCCGCGGCGGAATCGCCTCGCAAGGACTTCCACGGCTTCCGCGCGATGTGCCTTTACGGCGCGATATACTATATCGCACGGACGGTCTTCAGCCTGCCGTCGGAGCGGCATCAGTTCCACCGTCGGTTCTCGGCGATCCCCGAAGCGTTCTCCTGGATCCGCAACGCCTGGCGCAGGTCCGTGAACCGGAATTCGGATTTCCTCACGATCGAAAGCCTGCTGGAGCATTACGAGCGCAACTACTTCCTGGTCGCCCTGCAGGTAGCCTCCGACGCGCAGATGAGGGCGGCCGCGCGCGGCTGGTCGACGCCGCGCCTCATCCGGGAGGTGCTGGCGTCCTTCGCCCGCTCGGCGCCGAAGAATCTCCGCCTCGCCTTCAAGATCCATCCTTTGCAGCGCGGCCACGGCAACGAGCGCGAATTCATTCTCAGAGAAGCCGAGGCCCTGGGCGTGGCCGATCGGGTCGACGTCTTCTGCACCGGCTCCATCGGCCTCATGACCCGCCACGCGGCGGGCGTGATCACGATCAATTCGAGCTCCGGCCTTTCAGCGATCCATCACGGCGTGCCCCTGCTGGTGGTCGGCGACGCTCTTTATGCCAATGAAGCGCTGGCGACCTGCGCGCGGGGCCGGCCGGATTTCGACGCCTTCTGGACATCGGGAAAGGTTGCGAGCGGCGAATTGCGCCGCCGCTATCTTGCCTGGATCCGCCAGACATGCCTGAAGCCGGGCGATTTCTACGCCAGAGGTGGAATGCCCGCCGCATGCGCGGGAGTGCTGGAGACGATCCCGGTCACAACCGGCGAACCGGTTGCTGATGTCGACCTGGTCGAGGCCGGAACCCTGTCCGGGAGCACGGCATGACCGTACGTATTGCCCCCTTTCAAGCCCTTCGGCGATCGTTCTCCGGGCTGGTCCTCCTCCTCCTGCTTTCGGCCTGCTCGACGCTGCCGGGCCAGGGCCCCACGGCGATGGACATCGCCCTCGGCGAATCGAGCAATTCGCTGCCGATGGACAACTATATCCTGGTGCGGCTGGATTCGGCCGAGATCAGCAAGATCAACAGCTTCGTCCCGCCCGCCCAGGAGGGGAAACTCGTCGCCACCCTCGGCGGAGCCCGTCCCATAACGGTCGGCGTGGGCGACACGCTTGCGGTGAACATATGGGAGGCGTCTCCGGACGGCCTCTTTTCCACGGCCGAAAACAAGCAGGTTTCGCTGCAGGTGGTCGTCGACGGCACGGGCGAGATCTTCGTGCCCTATGCCGGCAATATCCGCGCCGCAGGCCGCAGCGTGGAGGCGCTGCGCCGCGCGATCCAGCAGAGCCTCGAGGGGCAGGCGGCCGAGCCCCAGGTCCAGGTGCTCGTCGCCGAAAACAAGAGCAACAATGTCGTGGTCGTGGGCGATGTCGCAAAAGCCGGCCATTTTCCGCTGCCGGCGCAGGGCCTGCGGCTGATCGAGGTGATCGCCCAGGCCGGCGGCACGCGGGCGCCGGCCTACGAGACTGTGGCGAGCGTCACACGCGGGGCGGGCAGGGTGACCCTTCGGCTCCACGACGTCGTCAGTTCGCCCGAGAACAACATCTGGCTGGCGCCCGGCGACACCGTTCTGGTCAAGCACGAGCCGAGAACCTATTCGGCCTTCGGCGCGGTGGCGTCGAGCGGTCTCGTTTCCCTGAAGACGGAAACCGTGACCCTGGCCGAAGCGCTCGCCCAGGTGGGTGGCCTGCGCGACAACACGGCCGACATGGGCGGCGTCTATCTCTTCCGCTTCGAGGATGCCGAGCTCATGCGCTGGCTCACCAACTCGGACCAAAAGAGCAGGGTCCCGCTCGCCCATGGCGGCACGGTGCCGGTCGTCTATGCCTTGGACTTCAAGCGGCCCTACGCGTTCTTCGTCGCCCAGGAATTCCGGATCCGCGACAAGGACATCCTTTACGTCGCCAACCATCCGACGGCCGAATTCGGGAAGTTCCTGGCAACCATCGTCCAGCCGCTGCTCGGGACGGCCCGCAGCGCAACCACATTGACGCAGTGACCGATGAGAGCCAGGCATCAAGGAAGCGACGGGACCTCCAGCCGATGACGGCGGCCATGGGTCCATACGGAAGCTCTGCCGGTATGATCCCGGCCTCACGCGGCATTGCGCGCATTCCCCACCTCCATGCGTTCCTGGAGGAGGATGAACGGGCCGTCCTCGGCTGGGGCATGAAACGCTCGGGAAGGCGCGCGCGCGAAATCGCCGCGCGGAAGCGCCTGCCGTTCCTGCTGCTGGAGGACGGTTTCCTGCGATCGGTAGAGCGCTTCGATCCTCCGCTTTCCATTCTCATGGACGATCTGGGCATCCACTACGACGCATCGTCCCCGTCCCGGCTTGAGAAACTCGTGACCGAGCCGCTCGGCGCGAGCGAGGAGCGCCGCACCACCCGGCTCGTCCAGAGCTGGAGAGAGGGCCGGGTCTCCAAATACAACCATGCGCGCGAATACGAGGGCGCGTTGCCGCGCCCCTTCGTGCTCGTTGTCGACCAGGCATTCGACGATGCCTCGGTCAGGCACGGGCGGGCCGACGCATCCTCCTTCGCCAGGATGCTGCAGGCCGCGATCCGTGAAAATCCGGGATGCACCGTCCTCGTCAAAACCCATCCCGACGTCGTGGCGCGCGGAAAACGCGGCTATTTCGACCCGCGCATGCCATCGGCCGATCCGCGCGTCGGGATCGTCGCCGCGGATTGCCATCCGGTGCGGCTTATCGAGGAGGCGGAGGCGGTCTATACCGTCACCTCGCAATTGGGCTTCGAGGCGCTCATCTGGGGAAAGCCGGTCCGCTGCTTCGGGCTTCCATTCTACGCCGGCTGGGGCCTTACGGAGGATGACCTGCCTCCTCCCGGCCGGCGGTCCCCCGTTTCTCTTGCACAGCTCGTGCACGCGGCGCTAGTCCGCTATCCCCGCTACCGGGACCCCCACGGGGCGAAACCGGCCGAGGTGGAGACGGTGCTTGCGCACATCGCCCTGCAAAGGCGGATGCGCGCCCGGTTCGCTCCGTCCGTTCACGCTCTCGGTTTCTCCTGGTGGAAACAGCCGATCCTCAAGCGCTTCCTGGCCGGATCGGAGCTGAAATTCGTTCGCAGGCCGTCATCCGTTCCCTCCGGGGCGACGGTCGCCGTGTGGGGCCGCCACGCGCCCGCGAAGCTGCCCGCCGATGCGCGCATCATCCGGGTGGAGGACGGCTTCCTGCGCTCCGTTGGCCTCGGGGCCGACCTGACGCAGCCCCTTTCCTGGATCTGCGACGACGAGGGCATCTATTACGATGCGTCCAGCCCATCGAGACTCGAACGGCTCCTATCGGAGGCCGATTTCGACGACGCTCTTCTGGAGCGCGCGCGCAAGCTCCGCCGCGCCATCGTCGAAGCGGGACTGACGAAGTACAATCTCGAGGCGCCGGGCTGGACGCGTCCCCGCGATGCTTCCCGCGTCATTCTGGTGCCCGGACAGGTGGAGAGCGACGATTCGATACGCTTCGGCGCGCCGCTGATCAAGACCAACCACGAACTCCTCTGCGCCGTGCGCAGCGTCAATCCGGAAGCCTATATCGTCTACAAGCCGCACCCGGACGTGGCGGCCGGCCTGCGCCGAGGGAAGCACCGTCAGGACCGCTGGCGAGCCCTTTGCGATGAGGTGCTGGCCTCCGCCGACATGGCGCAACTGCTCGGGCAGGTGGACGAGGTTCACACGCTCACCTCGCTGGCGGGCTTCGAAGCCCTGCTGCGGGACCGCACCGTGACCTGTTACGGCCAGCCCTTCTATGCCGGCTGGGGCCTGACTGCCGACATCGCGCCGATCGAGCGCCGCAAGCGGCGCCTGAGTCCGGATGAACTCGTCGCCGGCTGCCTCATTCTCTATCCCGCTTACCTGAGCCGCTTCTCGGGCCGTTTCGTCACGCCTGAGGAAGCGGTCGGCGAACTGGGCGCATGGCGGGCAGCAAGCCGCGGGGAGCCTTCTCTTCCCCGCAAATTGCTGCGGCCGTTGCTCGCGGCGCGAAGATTGATTGCAGAAGAGTTCGGCAAAGCCGCTCCCCACACCTCCCAGGCAGAAGACATGGAGGCGAGCCGTGGCGGAGGATAATACGGTGCGGCTCGTGCCGAGGCCCGGCTTCGAAAAGGGCGAAGCGCTCTCCCTTTCCGAAGGTGAGCGCTCCCGGCGGAAGCCGCGCCGCCGGCTGCTCGCCGCCTCATTCCTCCTGTGCGTGCTCCTTCCCGCGCTGCTTGCGGCCGCGTATTACGCCTTCATAGCGTCCGACCGTTACGTGGCCGGCGCAGGCTTTGCCGTGCGCGGCATGGATTCCAGCATGGGAACCGACTTCCTGGGCGCCTTTACGGGCCTTGCCAATGTCGGCTCCACCGCATCCGATTCCTATATCCTGCTCGAATTCCTGGAGAGCCGCGATCTCGTGGAAAAGCTGGAACGGGCTTTCCCGCTGCAGGCGGCCTATAGCGGGCCTGTCGCCGACTTCCTCTACCGGCTCGATCCCGAGCTCGACATAGAGCATAGGGTAGAATACTGGGCGGATCGCATCCACACCACGTTCGACAACAATTCCGGCATCGTCACCTTCCGGGTGGAGGCCTTCCGGCCCGAGGATGCGGCGCGCATCGCGGAATTGGTGCTGTCCTATTGCAAGACGCTCGTCAACGAACTGTCCGCCAGCGCCCGCGCGGACGCCGTCGCCTATGCCGAGGGGGAGGTGGAACGCGCCGAAGCCCGGCTGCGCGCCGCGCTGGAGGAGCTGCGCCGGTTCCGCGTCGAGGAGAACGCGCTCGATCCCGGCCGCATCGCGCAGCTTCAGATCGAGATCGTCGGCGGCCTCGAGAAAGAGCTGGCCGAGACCCGCGCACGCATCTCCGCCCTCCAGGGTGCAGTCGACAGCAACTCGCCGGCTATGCGCACCCTGCGCCGTCACGCCGAAGCGCTCGAGAAGGAAATCGCGGACATGAATGTGCAGGCAAGTCAGGGCGGGAGCGCGGAAGACCCTTCTGCCCTCTCGGGCCTGCTCGCCGCTTACGAAACCCTGGAGGTTGAACGCAATTTCGCCCAGCAGGCCTATACATCCGCGCTCTCCTCCCTCGAAAGAGCGCGCGTGGAGGCCGACCGGCAGCAGCGCTATCTTGCCGTCTATTCCCAGCCGCTCGTGCCGGAATACCCGCTTTATCCCCGGCGGCTTCTGAACAGCTTGCTGATCCTCGCCGCGCTGGCCCTCGTCTGGGGGATAGGCGCGCTGGTTGCATATTCCGTGCGCGACCATGTTTCGTGAGGGCATCATGCAGGCAGCGATTGCAACCCAGCTTCGCGTGATCGGCGCTTTGGTGCTGCGCGAAACGCGCGCGACGTTCGGCACCTCCCAGATCGGCTATCTCTGGGCCATTATCGTACCGGCAGCGGGCACGATGATCCTCGTCCTCCTGTTCTCGGCGATCGGCCGCCATCCCCCCTTCGGAGCAAGCCTTGCGCTGTTTTTCGCCACGGGCCTCCTGACACTCGAATTCTTCAACAAGTTGGGCGATTCCCTGATGACGGTGTTCGAGGCCAACAGGGCCTTGACTGCATACCCTCTCATCAAGGGAGCTGACTTTCTCTTTGCGCGAGCCATCCTGATCGCGGCGACCTATGCCCTGATCATGAGCCTCTTCTTCTCGGCGCTGATTGCCCTCGATCTCGCCGATGTCCCGGCTCACCCGATGGACCTGATGGAGGCCTTCTCGGTCACCCTCCTGCTTGGTTTCGGCTTCGGCGCGACAAATGCCGTGCTCGTTTCGCTGTGGGACAGCTGGCGGCATGTGGAGAAGATCCTCACCCGTCCCCTCATCTTCGTATCAGGTGTGTTCTATGTGCCGAGCGCCCTGCCCACGCGTGTCATCGACTGGATTTCATGGAATCCCGTCTTGCACGCGGTGGAGTGGCTAAGGAGCGGCTATTACGTCAATTATGACACCCGCGTGCTCGACAAGACCTATATCCTCGCCGTGGCGCTCTGCCTCACCTTCGCCGGCCTTGCCGGCGAGCGCCTCACCCGCAGCCGGAGGAACTGAGATGATCGACCTTCTCGGCGTCTCGAAATCCTATGCGGTCAAGGGCGTGAGGAAACGCGTCATCGAGCGTCTGACATACCGGTTTCCGCGCGACAGGAATGTCGCGATTCTCGGTCCCAACGGGGCCGGAAAATCGACGCTCATGCGACTTATCGCCGGAACAGAACTGCCCGACGAAGGGAAAGTGGTCCGCCATGGCCGGGTCTCCTGGCCGCTCGGTTTCGCCGGCGGCTTCAACGGATCGATGACCGGCATCGAGAACATCCGTTTCGTGGCGCGGATCTACGGTCAGCAGACCGAAGCGGTCATAGACTATGTGCGCGGCTTTTCCGAACTCGGAAGGTCCCTTGGCCTGCCCGTGAGGACCTATTCCAACGGGATGAAGGCGAGGCTCGCCTTCGGGCTCAGCATGGCCATCGATTTCGATTGCTACCTTATCGACGAGATCACGGCGGTGGGCGATGAGAACTTCAGGCGGAAATCGAAGAAGGTCTTCGCGGAAAAGCTGCCGCATGCCCGGATATTCATGGTCTCCCATGCCATGAACCAGATCCGCGAATACTGCGATTGCGGTCTTCTGCTTTCCCCGGAGGGCGTCTGGTACTTTGACGACGTGAACGATGCCATCGGCGCATATGCCGCTTCCAACAAAGCGCGTGAGACAGCCGGCGCGGCACCCTCCCCGAACTAGCCTTCTCAGGAGGAGGACGTGCTTTCAAGCTGGTTGAAGCCGCGCCGAAGCACCGAGCGCCCGACGACGTCCATCTACTTCTCGGAATGCATGCGCGACGAGATCGGGAAGGTGGGCAGCCGCGAGCATCGCGTGTGGGCGCTGTCGCCGAATATCTTCTATGTGCCGGATGCCTCGGAGCCGCGTCTCCTGGTCATCCGTGATTGGGACCCCGGCGCACGCATCCGGCTGGCGGAGCTCCCTCCGGCGCAAATCCATTATCTGCTGGACGACGATATCTGGGCAGGGAGCGAGGACGTGAACCTGCCGCGCGCCTATCGCGCCCGCCTGCGGCGCTTGCGCGACGGCAATGCGCGCTGGCTGATCCGCAACGCCGCCAGGATCTATGTCTGCTCCGAGCGGCTGGCGGAGCGGCTGGGGCGGGACACGGCCACCCTCCTTCACCCCGCCCTGGCCCTGCCTCCGGCCGATCTCACGCATCACCAGGAGGAACAGTTGCGGCTCGTCTTCGTCGGGACACGATCGCATCTCGGGGACCTGGAAAGCATCGAACCGCCTCTGGTGCGTTTCCTGGCCGATCATCCCGACTGTGTTCTCGAGACCTATCTCGGTCGCTTCGCGCCGGCATCGCTCCGCCTGTCCAATGCCGTTCACCATTCTCCGCAGAGTTGGCCCGCCTATCGCACCAGCCTTGCGCAGAAACGCTACCACATTGCACTCGCGCCGGCGCTGCCGACGCCCTTCAACGCCGCCCGGTCGCGGAGCAAGATCCTGGAGATCTCCTGCTTCGGCGCAGCGCCGGTCTACGGTTCCGCCGTATCCTTCGCCGGGAGCGCCCGGAAGGCCCGGGCCGGCTTCTTCTGCAGTGAAGCCGGTGATTGGTATGAAGTGCTGTCGCGCCTTGCAGGAAACAGGCATCTCGTCCGGGATGCCGCCGCCGCCAATCGCCAGCTGGCGCTCGACATCGGCGACCCCGCAAGATTGCGCAACTTCTGGTACTATGAACTCGGGTTGACTTCCCGTCATGAGGGAGTATTCTCATGAAATTGGAAGCCTTCCCTGAGCAGTCCCAACCGCTTCGGAGAGCTTGCTTGCGCCTGCCCGCCTGGGCCCCGTCACCGTCTCTCCCGAGGTTGAACATTATGGGTGATTCCCGCCACTTCGGTTCTTTACATCGGGGCCCTCCCCCGGTACAAAAAAATTGCGGGGGCGACAATATCGCCGAAATACAATGAAACTGGCTTGTGCGGTCATGAACTGCAAAAGTGCTGTTTCATTGGAGATTTGAAGAATTCATTCACGAACTGCCGTGGATGAACAAGATCGGGCGTGGGGGATGAAGGGCATTATACTGGCAGGCGGAAGCGGAACGCGGCTGCACCCCATGACGACGGCCGTCTCCAAGCAGATGCTGCCGCTCTACGACAAACCGATGATATACTACCCGCTGAGCGTCCTGATGCTGGCGGGCATAAGAGAAATCCTGATCATCTCCACGCCGCGCGATCTGCCCGCCTTTCGCATGCTCCTCGGAGACGGCAGCGCTTTCGGCCTCGATTTCAGCTACGCCGAGCAGGCCCGGCCGAATGGGCTTGCGGAAGCTTTCGTCATCGGCAGGTCCTTCCTGCGTTCGGGCCCCTCCGCCCTCATCCTGGGCGACAACATCTTCTACGGCAGCGGGCTTGCCGCCAAGTGCCAGGCGGCTGCGGCCAGGACCCGCGGCGCCAGCATTTTCGCCTATCGGGTGGCGGACCCGCAGCGCTATGGCGTCGTCAGTTTCGATCCCGAGACGATGCTCGCCTTCGACATCGAGGAGAAGCCCCGCGAACCGAAATCGGACTGGGCGGTCACCGGCCTCTATTTTTATGACGAGGACGTCGCGGACATCGCTGCCGAGGTGAAGCCTTCGGCGCGCGGCGAGTTGGAAATCACCGACGTGAACAGGGCCTATCTCCGGCGCGGCGATCTCGTCGTGGAGCGTCTCGGACGCGGCTATGCGTGGCTCGACACGGGCACGCCCGACAGCCTGCACGAGGCCGCATCCTTCGTGAGGACCATGGAGCACCGGCAAGGCATCAAGATCGCCTGCCCCGAGGAGATCGCGCTGCATATGGGCTGGCTCGCGCCCCAGGCTGCAGTCGACAGGGCGCGGGCGATGAAAAACGAAGCCTATGCCGCCTATGTGATCCGCTGCGCAGAGGAGCTCGAACATGCCTGAGATCCGCGCGCTCGGCCTGGAAGGCGTTCTGGAGATCGTGCCGAGAAGGTTTGCCGACGAGCGCGGATTCTTCTCCGAGACCTACAATGCGGGCGATCTTGCGGCGGCGGGGATCCGGCTGGATTTCGTGCAGGACAACCATTCGCTCTCCATCTCGCCCGGCACCGTTCGCGGCCTGCATTTTCAGAAGCCGCCCTTCGCGCAGGACAAGCTGGTGCGCGTGGTGCGCGGCGCCGTCTTCGACGTGGCGGTCGATATCCGCGCCGGCTCGCCCACCTTCGGGCAATGGGTCGGCGTGGAATTGTCGGCGGCCAGATGGAACCAGCTCCTGGTGCCCAGGGGTTTCGCCCATGGCTTCATGACCATCGAGCCGGAGACGGAGGTGACCTACAAGGTCACCGCGCCCTATTCGCGCGATCATGATTGCGCCATCCGCTTCGACGATCCGGCGATCGGCATCGATTGGCCGGCAGGGTTCACACCGCTGCTCTCGCCAAAGGACCGGGCGGCGCCGCTCCTGGCCGGGCTGGACACGGGCTTTCGTTATGGAGCGGCCGCATGAGGATCCTCGTCACCGGAGGTGCCGGTTTTATCGGATCGGCGGTTTGCCGCCGTCTGGCTGCGGACCCGAACAACACCGTCGTCAATGTCGACAAGCTCACCTATGCCGGCAATCCGGGTTCGCTCAGGGCCATTCAGGGCCGGCCGAACTATCACTTTGTGCGCGCCGATATCTGCGACGGGCGCGCCATGGGCGAGATCCTTGCCCGCTTCGCCGTCGACGGCATCATGCATCTCGCCGCCGAAAGCCATGTGGACCGCTCGATCGACGGCCCTTCCGCCTTTATCGAGACCAATATCGTCGGCACGTTCCAGCTCCTCAACGCCGCGCTCGAATACTGGCGCACGCTCGAAGGGGAGCGCAAGGCGCGCTTCCGCTTCCACCATGTCTCCACCGACGAGGTGTTCGGCGATCTGCCTTTCGATCCCGCCAGGAAGTTCGACGAGACGACGCCTTATGCGCCGTCCTCCCCCTATTCCGCGTCGAAGGCGGCGTCCGACCATCTGGTGCGCGCCTGGCACGCCACTTACGGGCTGCCGGTGGTGCTCTCCAACTGCTCGAACAATTACGGCCCCTTCCACTTCCCCGAAAAGCTCATCCCGCTCGCCATCCTCAACGGGCTGGAAGAGAAGCAGCTTCCCGTCTATGGCAGCGGCGCGAATGTGCGCGACTGGCTTTTCGTCGAGGATCATGCCCGCGCGCTGGAGCTCGTCTTCCGGCATGGGAGTGTCGGCGAGAGCTATGCGATCGGCGGCAATGCAGAGCGCACGAATCTTGCCGTGGTGGAGGCCATTTGCGACGTGCTCGATGCGCGCCGTCCCCGCCGCGCGGGCAAATCGCACCGCGACCTCATCGCCTTCGTGCGGGATCGGCCCGGCCACGACCGGCGCTATGCCATCGATGCGGGCAAGATTGGCCGCGAGCTCGGCTGGAAGCCGTCGGTGAGCTTCGAGGCGGGGCTGGAAAGGACCGTCGACTGGTATCTTTCCAATCCCTGGTGGTGGCGGCCCATTCGCGAGGGCGCCTATGCCGGCGAAAGATTGGGCGCGGCATGAGGCGGTGATGAAGGTTCTGGTGACGGGAAAACACGGCCAGCTCGTGCAAAGTTTGCTCGACCGTGCGGCGGCGCATCCGGGCCTGACCCTCCTCGCCGTCGGCCGGCCCGAGCTGGACCTGGCCGACCCGCGCACGATCGAGCCGGCGCTTGCTCGCCATGCGCCCGACCTCGTGGTGAACGCCGCCGCCTATACCGCTGTCGACCAGGCCGAGGACGAGCCCGCGGTCGCCCATGCCGTCAATGCCGAGGCGCCCGGCCTCCTGGCGCGGGCGGCGGTGGCGCGCGGCCTCCCCTTGGTGCAGATCTCCACCGACTATGTGTTCGACGGTGCGCTCGGCCGGCCCTACCGGGAGGATGATGCCGTCAATCCGCTTTCGGTCTATGGCGCAAGCAAGCTTGCCGGCGAAGAGGCGGTGCGCCGGGAAAACCCGGATCATCTGATCCTGCGCACCGCCTGGGTCTACAGCCCCTATGGGCGGAATTTCCTGAAGACCATGCTGAAGCTCGCCGAAACGCGAAGCGAGGTGCACGTCGTGTCGGACCAGACGGGCAATCCCACCTCCGCGCTCGACATCGCCGACGGCCTGCTCGCCGCCATCGAGGCGCGCCGCGGCGGAACGGCGGCCGGATGGGGCACGACCTATCACCTTGCCGGCACCGGCGCGGCCGGCTGGCACGACTTCGCCGCCCACATCTTCGAGGAAAGCCGCCGCCGCGGCGGCCCTCACGCCCGCGTGGTTCCGATCGCCACCGCGGACTTTCCCACCAAAGCCGCCCGCCCACCCAACTCCCGCCTCGCCTGCGACCGTTTTGCCGAGGCCTTTGGCTTTGCGATGCCTGATTGGCGGGAGGCGATTGCGGCTGTGGTAGGCGCCTTTACGGACGCAAGCTAACGTCCAATCAACAGCGAACTTTAGTTTCATAAGGGGCAACCAATGAGGCCGCGACTTTATATCAATGCTGGAGCAATGAAAGCCGGAACAACCTGGCTGCTGCACCTTTTAAAGAGCAACAAGAGAATCATGACCACTCCCGTAAAGGAAGTCGATTACTTTAGCTATGTTCACACAGAATATAAGCTGATAGGCTACGATGCGCGAAAAGGAAGGGTAAGCAGAATAATTTCATCAATGTCCGAGAATGTAAGCAATAAAGAATTGTCTGATTTATTTTCATGGTTATCTTATTATCTAAGGAAAGATATAGATGACTATTGGTACTACAGTCTTTTTCAAAACTACGAGGACGCGAAATATATAGCAGATCTATCAAACACCTATTGTCATTTGCCGGTCTCAGGCTGGGAGCATGTCAAAAAATTCGATCCAGATACAAGAATAACTTTTATAATGCGCGACCCCGTTCAAAGAACATTGTCGCACCTGAAATTTGAGATGATGTTTTCGGGACAAAATAAGCGCATCGACCGTATATCGAATAAAGAAATATTAGATTTCGCAAAAAAGACGGACGTGTATAAGAGATCGAGCTACTCAGAGACAATAAATAACATTTTGTCTGTCTTCCCCAGGGAGCAATTCAGATATTACATATTCGAAGAAATAATGTCTGATAAAGACGCTTTCGCAAAGGACCTATCTGAATTCTTGGGAGTAAAGATAGCCTATTCAGAGTCCTTATCAAAATCAATTAATGAAGGGCCACAAAAGAAGTTCTCTCGTGAGCTTCTCGGAAAATTAACGGAAGCATATGAACCCATTTATGCCGAGCTACAGGATCTTCTGGGGACCCTGCCCCCAGCTTGGGCTGTGAACCGCTCAAAGCACTAGGATTGAAGCTGTGTACCGGCGCGTCAAAAATGCAATTGCGATCGCTAACTTCCTAAAGCGGGAGAGTAATCGAAAGGCCATTTTACGCGCATCGCGTGCGGGAGCCCTGGTCAGCGCAAAATTCAACGCAAGTGCCCTCAACCGCCTACCACTTCCCAATTTGAAAAGTAGGCCGTCCGTCTTGATCATATATAACCCTTATTTGCGTCAGTGCGTTCGCTATAGGGTTCAGCAGAAGATAGAGGCGCTCCGAAGAAGGGATATACAATACGAAGTGATCCCAGAAAATGAATTGACATCTACTTCGGAGCTAAACGGATACACCCACTTTCTCTTCCAGCGGCCTGAACCCAACGAAAATTCTATCCAGAGGATGAGGTATGCGGGCCAATGCGGGAAAGTTATTCTTGACGTCGATGATGCAATTTTTTCGAAAGAAGCCTTAGACCTGAATCAAGGACTAGCAGGATTACCAACTCAATTGGTAAAAAGCTTCTATACTGCGATTCCATTCTATCAAGAGATGCTTCGGCAATCCCACGTATATTGTGCCTCCACCCACCCAATAGCGAATCTCGCATCAAAATATGCGAAGGAAATTGTTCTCTGGAGAAATTTGATTGATGACCAGCATATATCTGTTGCAAAATATTATGCAGAACAGACGTGGAACGTAAAACTTACTGAAAATGTTATAATGACGTCTCTTTCATCCGGCATTGAAAAGGATTTGGACGAATCTCGAACGTTAATAGAAAGTGTGATGGAGTGTAATAAGGATTTAATTTTATCTTTAGCCGGACCGCCACCAAATGTTGAATGGCTCAAAGATCGAAAGGATCGAGTAAGAAATCTACCCCCGCTTAATTACCTTCCTCATCTTTTTCGAATGGCTCGCTTTCCGGCAACAGTAATCCCGCTAGCTGATCATCCGTTTAACCGGTGCAAGAGCGCAATACGGGTGCAGGAAGGCTTTCTTCTCGCAATGGATGTATTCTGCTCGAAGCATCCCGAATTTATACATGTGAAAGATGAGCTACAGGCCTACGAATCTGTTCATTTTATCGATGAGAAAGGTGATGCCGTAGAACTTTTCCTTGATGTTGTCAGAAAGAAGAAAGAATATAACGACGTTCGCGCTACACTAAAGGACAGAATACAAAGGATTGTCAGTTCTGACCTTTATCTTCCGAATGTGTCCGAAGGGTATGTTAAAGGCGTTCTACGATGAAAACGATACTGTTTGTTAACGTGCATTTTTCTCCATATTTAACTGGAGGCGGAAGCATTGTTGCGGAGCATATCGCTAAAGGAATAGAAAAGAGTGCCCAGGTAATTCTCTTCTCCGTCAGATACGGAGATGCCATATCTCTGGAAGAACACACAATTTCCGATAATATCGTATCGATAGTTATGACAATTTCAAAGCCTAGCAGCTACGTATCATATCATAGAAATTCTATTGTTGCCGAATGTGTAGTCAGAGTTTGTCAAAAATACAGTCCGGACTTTGTACATTTCCATTCCATACAAACTATGGGAATAGAGATGGTCCAATCCGTCAAGAACCTCGGCATACAGTGTATAGTTACCGTTCACGATAACTGGTGGCTTTGCGAGAGGCAGTTTCTGTGGCATGAGGACCAAGTATTCTGTGGACAATTAAAGAGAATTGACCAAGCCACGTGCCTTTACTGCACGGCGAATGCTTTTGATATGACGGCGCGATCAGAGATTCTGAAAGGGGTATATACCAGCTTCGACGCCGTCGTACACGTCTCCAATTACATGCGGGACCTGTACGAGAACAGTGGGATGATTGGTAATAACGTCCATGTCATCGAGAATGGAGTGGATGTTCCGCGCCCAGTGAAGCCCGCGCCCTGGAAGCAAACGGGGATCGTATATCTCGGCTATCTTGGCGGAGATGCCGCTCACAAGGGGATTGATATAGTGATCGATATCGCAGTTCGAGCACCGGCGAATTGCCGGTTCCTGGTTGTATCGAACATGAATGGAAAGTACCAATTAGACAGCATTCTAGATAACGGGTTCGGAGATAACAGAATCGAATTCATAAAGTCTATGGAACACTCTCGCATAGAAGAATTCTACGATATTGTTGATGTGATCATTGCTCCATCTAGGGTACCTGAGTCGTACGGTCTTGTAGTCAGAGAGGCCCTAATCCGAGACAAGTGGGTACTTACATCAAGTGGTGGAGCGCAAGCTGATGCCGTTATAGACGGTGTGAACGGAAATAAGTTCGACACGTTTGCTGTTGATATGGAGACTGCACATTCGCACGTGAGTACAATATCAACGGTGGATTGGAGTGCCTACTCCAATCCCCATAAGGATAGTATCCCCACTTGGGAAACGCAGGTTGGCAAGTACATCGATCTCTATGCCTCGATTTGAGTTAGTGAACAGCCTACGTTGGGCTGATTAAAGTGTTGTCAGCCATCCGTCGCCAACCAACACCATCGGAGAACGCCGGCGCTGCACTACCTGCATCATCTGACACGAAGACCATTGCGCCTGCCCCAACACTGGCCGCGTTGGGCAGCTCTGCAACGGTATAGCCGCGCAGGTTAATAGGTGCGCCCGAATGATGGATATTCCTGAACGTGCCATCATAGCGCACCTGAAGCGCGCCGATATCCGTGCTGGCCCAGCCGGAAAAGCGGATCATGCCTGCATTGCCGGAGGGTGCGGCCGCCTGGATGTAGAGTGCCCCGACGTCGCCGATCAGCCGATACGAAATGTTCGTGTCCGTCTCCGTCAACTGCAATGTCGGCGCCTCTCCTGAAAGGCGCACCTGATTGCCGAACTGCGGCGAGGAGCCGTCGCGCGCGATGGCGTAGGTGTTCCAGACCGGGCCGGAAGGCGTCAGCGAAAGCGTGCCGGAACCGGAATTGGCGATCTCGAACCAGCCGGGCTTGGTCGCATTGCTGTTGTTCCAGCGCACGATCCGCGTTTCGTAATCCGTGCCGGCTTCCGTATGAAGATCGATATAGGTGGGCAGGGTGCCGTTGGCCTTGGCCTGGAACATCTCCACCGCGCGCACGCCGTCGAGCGCGTCCTGCTTCGCTCCCGGGGCGAAATTGCCGGCGTGCCAGACGGCGTTTCCGCCGGCCGACAGCCCCGCGGGCGCATCCACCGCCCCATCGGCGCCGCGCACGGTCAGGCCCGTGAACCATGCCGCGCCGTCCGCGCTCACCTTGACGGAGAAATCGTCGTTCCCCGCAAGGCCCATCTCCGCCCGGCCGGACCAGCCGGTCTGGAACAGGAGGCTCGCCGTGTCCGCCGCGGCGTTCTTGTTCACCTTCACCTGGTGCCCCGCGCCCTCGTGGCTGAACAGCGTCGCGGGGGCGGAAACCGCCAGCCGGTTCACCGCGTCCGGCGCGGCATTGACGCCCACGCCCTCGAGGTTCCGCAGGTCCTCCGTCGAAAGCCCGCTGCGCACCGCCTGCCATTCCGCGCCGTCATGCACCACGAGCAGGCTCTCCGACGCGACATAGGCGAGCCAGCCGGCGCGCGGCGCATAAAAGGCCCAGGCCCCGTCCTGGAAGGCCGCGATCCGCCCCGCCTGGCCCTCCCAGCCCTCCGCGGGCGCGTCCCCCACGATATAGCGCGCGCCCTCCGCCGGCGCGTCCGGCGGGCTCTGCACCCCGCGCCCGAGCACGCCGATCTGCACCAGCGCGTCGAGCGCCCGGATGGCCTCGTTGTGCGTCACGTGCTTCTGCGCCTGGGACGGCATGATGTAGGGGAGGTTCAGGTTCGGGGTCTCTTCGCTCATTTGCACGCCTCTCCATCCGGCTTCATCGGCACGCATTCTGCAACGGCTGCGGCGGGTGGGGAGAAGATTCACGCCCCGGCGCAGGCTCGCGGGCAGGCGAAGGCGGACGGCCGTCCTGAAAAGGTCCGGGCCAACATATTGACTCTTCTACGCATTTCGGCCCGCACCATGTGCCGGGACCGGCGTCGATTTTTCTCCCGGCCGAAGAAATGGCCGGTTATCTATCCCCGCCGGAGCGGCCGGCGGCGGCACCTTCAAAGCTCGATCACCGCATAGGGCTGGCCGCCCGGCTTCTCGATATGGCGCGCCACGTTGTAGACCGGCACGCCGGTCCCTGTCCGGCCCTGATAGGTGCCTTGATGGGCGTGCCCGTGCACCACCGCCCCCACCTGGAAGCGGTCGATCGTCTCCCCGAGCCTGGCGGAGCCGAGGAAGGGGAAGATTTCGGCCGGCTCCCCGGCCACCGTCTCGGCGATCGGCGCGTAGTGCAGCACGGCGAGCGACTTGTCCGCCTTCACCTGCCGCAGGGCGTTCTCGAGCTTCATCGCCTCCTTGATGGATTCCCCCACCATCGCCTTGATGGCGGGTTCCCCGAACGACGCGAGCATGCGCTTGCCGAAACCGCCGGCAAACCCCTTCACCCCCGCAAAGCCGACGCCCTTCAGCTCCACGGTCTGTCCGTCGAGCAGGTGGACCCCCGCGTCGCGCAGGATGTGCGAGACCTCCTCCACCGCCTCGCATTCATAATCATGGTTGCCGAGCACGGCGACGATGGGCACGCCGCATCCGCGCAGGTCTTCCGCCAGAAGCTCGGCCTCCCGCGGCTTGCCGAGATCGGTGAGATCGCCGGCAAGCACCAGGATATCGGCACTGCGCGCGATCTCGTTGAACATCTGGCGGTAGGAGATCGTCGCGTCTTCTTTCACGTGAAGATCGCCGATGGCGGCGATCCGCACCACGGAGGTCGTCTCGTTCATCGGCTGCTCACCACTTCTCCGTCATTGTCGGCAAAGCCCCATTCGCGCACGTCGATCTCGTAGTCCGCGCTGGAAAGCATACGCCCGCGGCAGATTCGCGCCTGCGGCGGCGGAAGCTGGCGCTGGTGCGCCAGCCGGTCCAGCAGCTCTTCGAGAAGCCAGCGCGGCACGCGATCGCGCTCGCTCGGATAGACGAAGCGGAAGTTGAGGAGGTGAATGAGCAGCACCTCCCAATGCACTTCCATGTGCTGGAGGAGCCGTTTCCAGTCGATCCGGTCATGCGCCCGCAGGATGAGATGCACGACATCCGCCCCGTCATAGCGGTCACGGTTCTGGATGAAGAGCTTCGACCAGACGAGCTCCGTCGGGCCCACCAGCCGCACGGGATGCCCAAGCAGGCTGGTTTCGCAGGAATGTTCGAACCACAGGTCCGAGACGGGCGTGGTGCCGTTCGAGGATGCGAAGATCACGTCGAAGAAGATCGGCCCGCGGCCAACCTTGCCGATCCATCGTTCGTCCTCGACGGACACGTCGTAGCCGCGACCCTTGAAATGCGAAAGCAGGCGCGGCCAGTCGCCCGCTTTGCAGAAGACGTCGAAGTCCTTGGTCACGCGCGAAATGCCCGTATAGGCGGAGACCGCGAAAGTGCCTGCTACGAGAATGGGTATGCCCGTCTCCTGCAGTTCGTCGAGAACTTCGGAATAGAAGGGCTCCGCCTCGGCGCTGTCCAGGATGGGTTCGGCCCTGGCCTCGAGCGGCGCCGTGGAGAGAATGGAGCTTTCCGGATCGGTGACCATTGCGGTTTTCCTATGGGTCGTCCCCCAACAATTCCTCGCACGGCCAGGAGTTCCGGGGCCGCGCGTCGCGTGACCTGGCTAGCGGAGCGTGAAGAGGATCACGAGACCCACCGCATAGACGAGGATGACGGAGATGGAATCGTAGCCCATCCGTAAAACGGATTTGTCGCGTCGTTCGGCGAGTCCGGCCAGGAACAGCGCCGTGAGCACGATCGCGAGAAGCGTTCCGAAGGTGGCGAAAGTATCCGCCTCGCCAAGCACGGGCCCCGCGGAACTGAGAATATCGACGAGGAAGACCAGCCCCACATTGATGAGGTTCGTGCCGAGGATATCGGAGATCGCCATGGTGAAATAGCCATGGCGGGCGGCCGAAAGCGCGGTGCTCGCCTCTGGCAGGGAGGTCGATATGGCGACGAGGACGAAACCGACGAAACTCGTGCCCAGACCGGACTGTTCAGCGATCGCCTCGCCCGTGCGGGCGACGACGAAGCCCGCGACGAGGATGGCCGCTGCGGCGGACGCTGTCTTGAGAAGCAGCGACCGGAAATTGCGTTTGCCGTCCCCGCCGGCCTCGGTCCGCTCCGTCTCCTCCATGAGCTCGCGGTCCGGCTTGCCGCGGCTCGCGGCAAGCCACGGCTTCCGCCCCTTTTCCCGCGAGAGGATGTAAACGCATGCGACATATCCGAAGAGGCAGCTCCAGGACCAGAGCCCCGCCCCGAGAAACAGGATGTCGCCAACGACCATGCCGCTGGCCACGATCGCAAGCAGGAGCACGTTGAGGCTGCCCTCCAGCATCACCGTCGGATCCGGCACGATAGCCGTGAGCGCCCGCCGTCCGAGGGCGAAATCGACCACCGCGAGGAGCGCCACCTGCATCGCGATGCTGCCGAAGAGATTGTTGAGCGCAAGCCCGGCATTCCCGCCCAGCGTAGCGGTGACCGTGACGCCGATTTCCGGCAGCGAGGTCACGCCTGCAAGCAGGAGGAGGCCGACGGCGGCGTGGCCCAGGCCTGTCGCGCTGCTGATCGCATCCGCGTAACCCGACAGACGCGCGCCGGCGAACATCACGACCAGCGCGGCGACTGCGAACAGAAGCAGATTGATCGTCAGGGGCAAATCGGTGAACGCCGGCATCGTCCCGCAAATGGTTTTCCGGGGCTAAGTCCCGGATCATGGAGGTTCGGGCGCCGCACCGGCCCCGCGGCTCGGCGTCAGGTCTGGTCCGCCGAAACGACCCTGACCTTGGTGGCCAAGGGCCCGGTGTCTCCCACCTCTTCGACGTAATGAACCTCGTCGCCCACGCGCAGCTTGTCGAAATCGCCCTGCAGCATGGCGTTGCGGTGGAAATAGAGGCTGCCTCCCTCCTTCGTCAGCAGGAAGCCATGATCATCCTGCGGATAGATCTGCGCCACCTGGCCGAGGAACTGGTTCTGGGAATCGTGCTGCCCGTCCTTGTTGCGGCCCGCACGCGCTCTTTTGAGTTGGGACAGCCGGCGCTCCGCAATGGCGAACGCGTCGTTGATGGCGTTGCCGAGGTCCGGCGTCTGATATTTGTGCTGCAGCCGGTCGGGCTCGTAGGCGACGATGATGGGCGCCGTTCCCGGGACGCTGATCTCGATGCGCACCACCGGCGGCAATGTGCCTTCCACGTTCCGCGCCCGCTGGTCCACCGTCACCCGGCACCCGGTGATCCTGTCATGATAGTTCTGCAGCTTTTCGACCCGGGCCCGGATTTCATCCTCCGCCCATTCCGACTTTTCAGCGCGGTGGAACGCGATCTGTAGCGGGATTTGCATGGATACCTCTTGTCTGCGGCCCCGGCGTTGCGGAGCGGACTCGGCCATACAAACGGCCGATATCCCCCAGTTGTTCCCCATCCCGACTGCCGGAACCTGCAAGAGTGGCGAGCGTTAGGGTGATGAAAGGCAAGGAGGCTATCCTGTGGACGAGAAGCCCAAAGTGACGGTCGAGCCATTTCGCGGAACCGTGAACGTCATGTTTTCCGATGCGATCATCGCGTCGACCAGGGAGGCGCTCGTGGTTCGGGAAGAAGACCGCGAGCCGGTCTTCTACATCCCTTTCCGCGACGTCTATTTCGACTTTCTCCGCGAGTCCGCGACCGAGAGGCACGCCCCGCTGAAAGGCAGCGCGAGATACTGGAACGCCTGGGCCGTGGGTGAATCGGCCGATGATGTGATGTGGGCCTACGACCAGCCCTCGCCGGAGTTGCGCGCCATCCGTCAGCATGCCGCGTTCGATCCGGGAAAGGTGAGAATCGAGGCCGTCCCGCAGCAGGATATCATCCACGAACCGCATGTTCCCTGAGCCACGGAACCAGCCATAATGAATGCTTCGAAGCCGAAGCCCCGTAAAGACCCTCCCACGGTGGACCGTCTGCGCGCGGATATAGACGAAGGGCGAACGGGCGAGAAGGTCCCTTACCCGGATCCCGCGGCAGCCCCGCTCGGCTCCGATGATGAAGCCGGCGGCAATCCCCCGACACCCGGGCAGCGGCAGCGGGAACACGAAAACCGCAGGCGGGGCGAGGCCCCGATGCGGAGGGGACCTGGGTCGTTGCTGTTGTATGGACTTCTCATTGTCGGGATAGCCCTCGTGGTGATCGGGGCGCTCGCGCTTCTGTACTTCTGAGAGGAGATTGCGATGAGCACGCCACGCCCCATTCCCGACCCTTCGCCACCTCCACCGCCGCCTCCGGAGCCGTTTCCGGATCCCGAACCTGTGCGCGAACCCGACCCGGAGCGCCTTCCGGATGAAGAGCCGTGGCCGAACCCCGATGAAAACGAAAATCCGACACGGCGCGCCGCGATGCGCAACGATGCCGATATCTTGAGTGTGGGTTTGAGGCCCTCGAGCGAGGGAACCCCGCAGGTGTGAACGGCTACCGGCGATCCTCGTAGAGTTCTTTCGTCTTTTCGTCCCGCGCGACCCTTTCGTCCGGCCTCAGCCGCCTGCGGCGCACCAGCACGTAGATCACCAGTGCAGCCACCAGGAACGGCGCGACACCCACCGCAAAGAACCAAAGATATTCAGCCATTTAAGGCCCTCCGGCTTTTTTCTGAGGTTTGTCCGCCTGGACAACCTCCTCACCGGTGGAACGTGTCTTTCCAGCGATGGTTCCGCGATGCCGCGTCGCCGCCGCCTCCGGCCCGAAACGCGCACGTTTCCTTTTTTGCTTGATCCAGCCGGGCAGGAGTTCCGCCAGCAGGCTGCGCAGGAAATTATGGGGCCTGGTTGCCATATCCATGCAACCGGGCGGCGGCATGCTTTGTTCCGATCAGTGCCCGTTGTTCTGGCGAAGCCACCGTAAAACCAGCGATTCCTCCTCGCTCAACCCCTTGAAGGGCCGTCTGTGGCCGCGGCGAATCTCCAGCATTTCGCCGGCGAGCCGCCCGTCTTCCCAGGCGTTCAGGACGGCGGGATGGATGTAGCAGCGTCGGCAGACCGCGCGCGTGTTGTTGAGCCGGCGGGCAACCAGGTCGATGATCGCGTTGAGTTGCCGGTTTCTGGCGCGCTTGCTCGGCTCCGGCGGCTCCACGGCAAGCTGGATCGCCGCCGCGCGCGTTGCCCCCCAGGTGCGGAAATGCTTGGAAGTGAAGGCTTCGCCGGCATAGGCGTGGATGTAGGCGTTGACGTCGTTGGAATCGACCGGACGGCGGTTTCCCTCCTCGTCGATATATTGAAAAAGGTGCTGGCCAGGGAGCTCCTGGATCGCGCGGACGATCCGTGCGATGCGCCGGTCCGCGAGCTTCAGCTTCCATTCCTGCCCCGATTTCCCGACGAAGGAGAAGCGCAGGCGCGCTCCTTCGACCTCCAGGTGACGGGTGCGAAGCGTGGTCAGGCCGAAGCTCTTGTTCTCCCGCGTGTAGCTCTCGTTGCCGATACGGATCATCGTGTTGTCGAGCAGCCAGACGATCGAGGCAATGGCGCGTTCCATGGGGATGCCGCGCAGCCTCAGGTCGTGATCGACCCGTGCCCGCAGTTTGGGCAGCGCTTCGGCAAAGGTCGCGAGGGTGGAGAACTTCACCTCGTCCCGGCATGCGAACCAGTCCGGATGATAACGATACTGCTTGCGGCCGCGCTGGTCGCGGCCCGTGGCCTGGATGTGGCCGTCGGCGCGCGTGCAGATCCACACATCCGTCCAGGCCGGCGGAATGGCGAGCTTGCGGATGCGGGCAAGCGTTTCGGCGTCTTCCAGGCGTCCGCCGCCGGGACCGAGATAGTAGAAGCCCTTGCCTGCGCGGCGGCGCCGGATTCCGGGCTCGCTGTCGTTGACGTAGACGAGGTCGGCCCGGCGTGCATCCTCCATCGGATCGTGGCGTGCCTGTGCGGGAATATCCAGAGTGTTCAGCATTGGCTCCTTCATGCGTCAGGAAGCGACGCGCGAGGCCTTAATGAGCAGCAATGCCGATTGTTCCTTTGTGGCATCAGGCCGCGTCAAATCGCCGTGCAAAGGTGGAAAAATGACGCAATCATGCCCTTCGCGATTGCCAAGCGGATCATTAGGCGACAACCTTTTGCGACAGATTTGCAGGATCGCCGATGAGTCGCAGCAAAAGACAGCATCCACTGCCGGAGCAGACGGCCGAAGCTCTGCCGCCCGATTTACGCCTCCTCCTCGACGAGATCGAGAAGGAGGCCGTTCCGGAAAAGCTGCTCGTCCTGGCAATGAAGCTCCAGACAGCGCTCGCGGAAAAACGGCGTTCGGAAGAGGCCGCTCAGGGCGCACGCGCAAAGACGCGCACGGGCGCGGGGAATTGGGTCAAGCAGCCGTAATCCGCTTCTCCGCTTCGTGAGCGAGGCGGAACCACGCGATGGTCTCCTTCAATCCCTCCTGCAAAGGAACGCGCGGCTCCCATCCGAGCAGCGTTCTCGCCCGCGTGATATCCGGCCGGCGACGTTGCGGATCGTCCTGCGGAAGTGGTCGGCAGACCACGCCTGACCCCTCCGGCACCATCTCGCGCACCAGCGCTGCCAGTTCATTGACCGTGAACTCCCCCGGATTGCCGAGATTGACCGGCGTTTTCGGGTTGGGCTCCACCGCCATGAGCGCCATCAGCCCTTTCACGAGGTCGGAAACATGGCAGAAGGAACGCGTCTGCGCCCCGGTGCCGTAAATGGTCAGCGGCTCCCCCCGAAGCGCCTGGTTGATGAAATTGGAGACGATGCGCCCGTCATCGGCCTGCATGCGCGGACCATAGGTGTTGAAGATGCGCGCCACGCGGGCATCCACCTGTCCGAGCCGCAAAAGGTCGAAGCAGAGGGTCTCGGCCGCCCGTTTCCCTTCGTCGTAGCAAGCACGCGGCCCGGTCGGGTTGACGTTGCCGTGATAGTCCTCCGGCTGGGGGTGGACCTCCGGATCGCCGTAGACCTCGCTGGTCGAGGCAAGCAGGAACCGGGCGCCATGCTCTTGCGCAAGCTCGAGCAGGTTCCGCGTTCCCACCACGCTGGTCATCATCGTGTGCACGGGATCCGCCTGGTAACGCGGCGGCGAGGCCGCGCAGGCGAGATTGTAAATCTCGTCGAGCGGTTCATCGACGCCGAGCGGGCTGCAGATATCCTGCGTGACGAGCCGGAAATCCGGATGGTTTTCAAGCGGCACGACGTTCGCGCGCGCGCCGGTCAGAAAGCTGTCCACGCATACGACGGCACAGCCCTCCGAAAGCAGCGCGTCGCAAAGATGCGATCCCACGAAACCGGCCCCGCCGGCGACGAGCACGCGCTTCCGTCCCGCATTGGCTTTTACGACGTCCATGCCGTCCCCTTCCTGCCGCGCACCATCTAGACGGCCTTTGCCAGCAGGGCATTGCCGACCTCGCGCAGAACCCGTGCGAACTCCCGCGCCCTCACGGCGCCCGTATGGCCGCTCGCCACACGATCCCGGGCAGCGGCCCCGATGGCCCGCCGCTTCTCGTCGGACATTTGTCTAATCATCCGGACAACCGCACCACTGTCGTCGGCGAGCAGGATCGATTCGCCATCGGCGAAAATCTCCTCGATGCCCTCCCAGCGGTCGCTGATGATGGGCACGGCACAGGCCCCCGCCTCGAACAGCCGCACGCTGGGCGACCAGCCGGCAGCCACCATGTCCGCCCGGGTCACGTTCAGCGTGAAGCGCTGCCGGCTGTAGAAGGAGGCGTGCGCCTCCGGCGGGAGATGCGCGATGCGCTCCACGTTCGGCGGCCATTGGATATCCGCGGGATACTGCGCCCCCGCCACCACGAACCGCTTCTCCGGCAACCGCCGTGCCGGCTCGATCAGCAGCCGCTCCAGCACCGGCTGGCGGTCGGGGCTATAGGTGCCGAGATAGCCGAGGTCCCAGCGGGCGGGCTCGCCCGTGGGCGCGTAGGCATCCGCATCGACCGAGCAGTAGAGCGCCTCGGCGCGGCGTGCGCCGAACTCGCGCTCCAGCCGGTCGAGCACCTTGCCGCCGGAAAAGGAGAGGTAGATGTCGAAGAGCGGCATCTGCCTGCGGGCGAGGAACGCCTCCTCGCCCCGCTTCAGGGCCGCCATCGTGACCGGCGTATCGATGTCGTAGAAGCAGAGGAGCCGCGGTCCCATCTCGGCCACCCGATCGATCACCTCCGCGCCATCCGGCACGTAAGAGCCGACGATCACCGCGTCCGCGTTGCGGATCGCGGGTTTGAACCGGTCGAGATCGGCAAACGCCTCGTAATAGGCGAGCCGGCAGAAATCCGGGTCGGGCAGGTCGCGGCTGTCGGCGTACCAGGGCACGTCGCGCTCCAGGAAGAGCACCTCGTGCCCCTCGGCGCGAAGCCCGCGCAGGAGAGCGCGATAGGTGGTCGCGTGCCCGTTCCCCCAGGAGGAGGATAGCGTCAGGCCGAGGATGACGATGGAAAGCGGTCGGCTCATTACTCAGCCGCCTCCACACGCCGCGCGCGGAAAAACCCGGTGATGATCCGGTCGACTTCGGCCGCCCTATGGGCGTAGGTGTGGTCGCGCAGGATGCGTGCGCGCGCCTTCTCGCCGATGGACCGCGCCCAATTCGCATCGAGCCCGGCGAGGATCTCGGCGACCTCCTGGCCGTCCCGGGCCACCAGCACCTCCTCGCCTTCCTTCAGGAACAGGTCGAGCCCGATCCAGGCGTCGGTGATGAGACATGCGCCCGCGCCAGCCGCCTCGAACACGCGCGTGGCCGGCGAGAACCCGTTCTCCGCCATGCTGGAGCGGCTGATGTTGAGCACGGCCTTGGGCGTGACGTTGAAGGCGTTGTGGTCGCGCGTCGACACATGGCCGATATAGCGGACATTCCCGCTCATCGGCTTGTCGTTCCAGCCCGACCCGCCGAGCAGGAAGGACTGCTTGGGCGAGAGTGAGGCCGCCTTGAAGAAGAATTCGTCCACGCGCGCCTCGCGGTCGGGCAGCCGGTTGCCGAGAAAGGCCAGGTCGCACGCAAAACGGCTCTCCGGCGGGACGGGATGATGCGTCTCAGGATCGAGCGCGTTGTAGATCGGGATGCATTCGCGTGCGCCGAAACTGCGATAGCCATAGACCACCGGATCGCCGCCGCCATAGGTGAGCACGAGGTCCACCTGGGGAAGCTGCCGGTGCAGCGGGTGATCCGCGTCCTGCTTGAGTTCCGCCAGCGTGGCCGGTGCGTCCACGTCCCAGTAGATCTTCAAGGCATCCGGACGCGCCTCGGCCAGCACGCGATCCATGAGCAGGTCGTCTTCGTAGCCGACACCGCTTGCCTTCACCACCACATCGGCCTCCCGTGCCTTGGCGGTAACCTCCTTCAGCGCCTCCTGCGTGCCGTCATAGACGACGACGCGGCACCAGTCGGGCGGTGCCATGTCGCGGTGCTGCTGGCGCTCGTAGACATTCGGCTCGTAGAAGGTGACGTCGTACCCGAGCTGGGCGAGATGGCGGATCAGCCCCCGGTAGTAGGTGGCGGCACCATTCCAGTACGAAGAAACAAGGCTTGAACCGTAAAAAGCGATTTTCATTACTCCGCGGCCTCCATCGGTGCCAACTGCCTTTGAACCTTTGCCGTGCCGTGGCGGATGAGCGCATCGAAGAGCTCGTCCACGCGGTGCGCGCAGCTATGTCTCGCCCGTATCGTCTCGAGCCCCGCCGCCGAAAGGCTGGCGGCGAGCCCCCGGTCCGAGAGGACACGGCGAAGCTCGGCCGACATCTCCTCCCCGTCATTCGCGAAGAGGAAATCCGTGCCGGGCCGGAACAGGCCTTCCATGTCGTTCCAGGGCGCCGAGATCAGCGGAATGCCGCAGGCGAGCGCCTCGAAAACGCGGATCGTCGGAATTCCCGGCAGCGCCTCCACATAAGGCCGGCGCGGGATATGCATGGTGACGCGGTGACGCGCGAAGGCTTCCGGCACGTCGTGATTGGCGATCCAACCGCCGTAGGAAAGGCCGGCTTTTTCCAAAGCATCGAGCGCCTCGGGCGGATAGCGAACGCCGCGCACGGTTCCCGTCAAGCTGAGCTTCGCCGCCGGGCCGATCAGGAATTCGCCGATCTCGACCGTGCGCTCGTCGTCGCCCCAATTGCCGATCCAGATGAGATCGCCTTCCTTCTCCTCGCCTTCAATGGGGCGAAAGAGCCGCGTATCCGCCGCCTCGTGCCAGGTCACGACATTGCGGCCCCAGCCTGCCTTGAGATAGCGCTGGCGGAGCGTCTCGCCGAAGGCGAGCACCAGGTCGTAATCGCGCAACCGCATCTCCGCGATCTGCGGCTCGGCCGAGACGGCGCGATGATGCGTGTCGTGGAAGACGAGCGTGAAGGTGCCGCTGCCGGCGCGCGCGCGACCGATGCGCGCCACGAGCGCCGGGTCGGTCCATTCGTGCACGACCACCACATCGGCATCGTGCAGCAGTTCCTCATGATCGAATTCCGCTCCATAGACGATGGAAACGAGCTCCGGGAAATCACGCCGGAAGCGCTCGACTGCGCTCCCCCCCTGGTCCCGCAGGAGGTTGGCCCTGCTCCACCCGTCCTCCGGCTCCAGCGCCAGGGCCGTGTGCCCGCGCGCCACGAGTTCACGCATCACGCCGCGCAGGAAATGGGCGTTGCCGTGATTCCAGTCGGAAACGAGGGAATGCGTATAGAAGATGAATTTCATCTCATGCCGCCATCGGTTCGTCGACAAGCTGCCGGTAGAGTTCCGCCATGCGGCTCGCCTGCACGTCCGGCGTGAAGCGGCGCGACCGGGCGAGCGCCTTCGCGCCCATCTCCGCGCGCAGGCCGGAATCCGATGCCAGCCTGCTCACCGCATGCGCCAAGGCGTCCGCATCCTTCGGATCGAAGAAGATCGCAGCATTGCTCCACAGCTCCCGATAGGTCGGGATATCCGAAAGCACGAGTGCGGCGCCGGCGCGCGCGCCTTCCAGCGCGGCAAGCCCGAAAGGCTCGTAGAGGGAGGGCGAGACGACGATGCCGGCGCGCCTGATCGAATCGAGCACCTCGCGGTGCGGGATTTCGCCCGGGCACCGGACGCGGGAGAATGTGATCTCCTGGCCGTTCGGGCCGCGCGTCGACCCGGCCATCACCACGGGCCAATGCATGCGCGCGGCCGCCTCGTCCAGCACGCGGCCGTTCTTGCCTTCGTCCCACCAGCGCGCGGCGGAAAAGACGAACGGCTCCTTCTCCACGCCCTGCAGGAAGGCGCTGATCGCGTTGTGGACGACCGTGAGCCTCGGCTGCTCGCCGTAGCACGCGCTGATCGCCTGCGCATGACTGCCGCTCGGGGAAACGACGGCATGGGCCTGGTCCATGCCCACCGCATTCTGCCGCTTCATCCATTCCCAGTCCGCGGGCAGCGGCTCGTTCCGCATCGCGTGCCACCAGGTGACCACGCAGGAATGCGACGCCACCACCACCGGCAGCTCCGTATCCATGCCCGCCGCCTGGGATGGCAGGTTGAGGTGCAGGAGATCCGCGTGTTGCTGGCGGGCGAGCCGCGCGAGCTTCGCGGGCAGGCCCTTCACGGCGGTCTCATCCGGCGCGATCCAGTCGAGCGGCTCGTCGAGCCAGACCACTTTGCCGAGCCGCTTCGCCTCTTCCGCCTGGTAGGAGGAGGGCTGCGGCCCGAGCCCCGCAAAGACCACGCCGATATTGTGGGCCAGGAGCCCGCGCGCGAGTTCCATCGCATAGCGCCAGACGCCGCCGACCGCATCGACGGTCATCAGCACGCGCCGGTGTTCGACGGGCGCGCTCTCTCCCGAGGGTATACGCAGCAAGTTCATGCAGTCAGCCTTTCCTGCTGTGGCGGCCGCCCAAGCCCGCGCGCCGCGCGGAACCAGTCCGCAAGATTCTTCAGACCATCGCGCCAGCCGATCCCGGCCGCCCAGCCGAGTTCGCGCTGAAGGCGTGCGGTGTCGGCCACGAAGTAGTACTGGTCGCCCGGGCGCCAATCGCCCCAGCCGATTACCGGGTCCGTGCCGGTGACGCGGCGGATCTCCTGCAGCACCAGGCGCAGGCTGACGGCATTGTGCACGCCGCCACCAAGATTGAACGTTCTGCCGCTGACCCGCTCGATACCCGCGAGTACCGCGCGGTACGCGGCAACTGCGTCGGCCACGTGCAGCACGTCGCGCACCTGTTTGCCGTTGCCGTAGATCGAGATCGGCTCGCCCTTGAGTGCGCGGATGAGGAAGTGGGCGACCCATCCCTGGTCTTCCGTGCCGAACTGATGCGGCCCGTAGATGCAGCTCATGCGCAGCACTGCCGTCGGGATGCCGAAGGATTTCGCGTAATCGAGCACATACTGGTCTGCGACGCCCTTGGAGCAGCCATAGGGGGTGCAGAAGTCCAGCCTCCGGTCCTCGCCGATGCCGTTCTGTCGGACCTCCATCGAGGCCGGGATGTAGCGATCCTCGAGCTCGATCATCTCGAGATCCTCAAGCGCGCCATACACCTTGTTGGTGCTGGCGAAGATGACCGGCGTGCGGCGCCCGCAAGCGCGTACCGCCTCCAGCACGTTCAAGGTGCCCCGCGCGTTGACCTCGAAATCGTCCACCGGCTGTTCGAGACTGGTCGTGACGGCCGTCTGGCCTGCAAGATGGAACACCGCCTTGGCGCGTTCGAACACCGGCCGGATCCCTTCGAGGTCGCGGACGTCGGCCACGGCCGGATGCACCCGGTCGCCGAAATCGCCCTTGAGCCATTCCAGATTTTCGCGCACGCCCGGGCGGCTCAGATTGTCCAGCACCACCACATCCTCGCCGTCGCGCAGGAAGCTTTCCGCAAGGTTGCAGCCGATGAAGCCGCTGCCTCCGGTGATGACGACCGGCTCCGCCTTGCCGCCGACGAACGGCATGGCCGGCCGCTTCGACCTCGTCGCCGTCATGAAACCAGTCCCCGCTCTTCCAGTTGCTTGCGCATCTGTGCGGCGTTGTCGACCGCGCCGGTCTCCCGCACCCATTCCGCGAACTCCGCCACCGTGTCCTCCAGACGGTGCTGCGGCTCGAAGCCGAGCAGGTCATGAGCCTTGGAGATGTCCGCGAAGCAGTGGCGGATGTCGCCCGAGCGCATCTTGTCGAGGATTTCCGGCTCGATCTCCGGCAGTCCCATCGCATCGGCCAGGATCTCGGCCACCTGCCGGATCGTATAGGCGTTGCCGCTGCCCACATTGATCACCTGGCCGGGCGCGTCCTTCGCTTCGAGCGCCAGCCGGAAGGCGCGCGCCACGTCGCGCACATGCACGAAATCGCGCTTCTGCCGCCCGTCCTCGAAGATGAGCGGCCGCTGATCGTTGGCGAGCCGGGAGGCGAAATTGGCGAGCACGCCCGTATAGGGATTGGAGAGCGCCTGACCCGGTCCGAACACGTTGAAGAGCCTCAGCGCCACCGCTTCGACGGGATAAGCCTCGCCGAAGATCAGCACCGCCCTCTCCTGCGCATATTTCGTCAAGGCGTAGATCGAGGCGAGATCGACAGGCTTTTCCTCGTCCGTCGCTATCGGTGCGAGCGGCTTGCCGTCCGCATCCGCGGGATCCCACTGGCCCGCCCGCAGCCTCTCCTTGCGCCGGCGGGCGCGGTCGAACCGCCTTCCTTCCGCAGTCTCGTAGAGGCCCTCGCCATAGACGCTCATGGAAGAGGCGACGACAATGCGTTCGACCGGGTTCTCGATCAGCGCCTCCAGGAGCACCCCGGTACCCAGTTCGTTCACGCCGACATAGCGGGCGATCTCGTACATGGACTGGCCGACGCCCACCTCGGCGGCGAGGTGCACCACGAAATCGGCGCCTTTCAGCGCCGTTTTCACACATTCGGGGTCTCGTATATCGCCGATATGGTAAACGACGCGATCGTCTCTCGGTGGTGCGGCGTCTCCATGCACCTGCTCCACCAGATTGTCGAGGACGGAGACCGAATACCCATTTTCGAGGAGTTCGTCAGTGACTTGCCGGCCGATGAAGCCGCAGCCCCCGGTTATAAGTGCTTTCTTGCTCACGGCTGCTCCTGCTGTGAAGAAGGGGTCGCCAGCTACAAACAAACCAACGTGGGTTTTGGTTCCCGCTGCACGCAGAGGTGAGCCGGCAAACCGCATCCGTCAGGAACTTTTCGGAAAACGTCGCGTTCAGTCCCGTAGTCGGCGCAGCCACTTAGCGCCGCGAAACCGCAACCGAGCTTGATGGGACGCCACCATGTCGCAAGCGAACACCACGACTGACCATGACACCATTCGCAAATGGGCCGAATCGCGCGGCGGACGCCCTGCACGTGTAAAGACCGGCGAGCCTGGCGGCATTCTTCGCATCGATTTCGGCGAGCCGGAGGAGAGCCTGGAGGAAATCGGCTGGGACGAGTTCTTCCGCATCTTCGATGACCGGAAGCTCGCCTTCCTGTACCAGGAAGAAGCCGGCGGCGGCGGCACCAGCCGCTTCAACAAATTTGTTGATCGATAACCGGCGCTTATCGGCCTTTCCGAGGCCGCCGGGCGGGGAGGCCACACCTCCCCGCAGCTTTGCCTCAGGAAATTGCCATTTGTCCGGAAACACTTACCGCATCCGTCTTCTTCTTCTTCTTCGGAACAACAACATACCCTTCGATGTTAGAGCCGGCGTGAACCGTACAGGAGAACGGCATGCAGATCACCATGATAGGCGCCGGCTATGTCGGCCTGACAACCGGTACCTGCCTGGCGGATATGGGCCACAGCGTCCGTTGCCATGATATCGATGCCGCACGGATCGTGCGTCTGGAACAGTTCGATCTTCCTCTCTATGAACCCGGGCTCGAGGAGGCGATGCGCCTGGCCGTCGATGCCGGACGCCTCTCCTTTTCTTCACGGCTCCGGGAGAGCGTGGCCAAGGCCGACGCCGTTTTCATCGCGGTCGGCACACCGACGGGGCCGGATGGCGGGATCGATTTGTCCCACATGCTGTCCGCGGCCAGGCAGATCGCGCCGCATCTGAAGCGAGGCGCCCTCGTCGTCATCAAGTCCACTGTGGTGGTCGGCACGGCGCGACGCGTCCGTGAGGTCATCGCGCGGGAACGCGGGGCCTTCGATATCCGCGTCGCCTCGAACCCGGAATTCCTGCGCGAGGGCTCCGCCATGAGGGACTTCATGGAGCCGGACCGCATCGTGCTGGGAGCGGACGACGCACGCTCCCGCAACATCCTGCGGGCGATCTATCGCCCTTTCGAGAAAGCCGGCGTGCCGATGGTCATCACGACGACCGGCAACGCCGAGCTCATAAAATACTCCGCCAACGCGTTCCTGGCGCTCAAGATCGGCTTTATCAACGACGTTGCCGATCTCTGCGAGAAGACGGGCGGCGACATCAGGGATGTGACGCGCGGCATCGGGCTCGACCCGCGCATCGGCGAGAGCTTCCTCTCGCCCGGTCCCGGCTTCGGCGGCTCGTGCTTTCCGAAGGACACGCGTGCCTTCGCCGCCACCGGGCGGGAGTTCGGCGCACCGCAGAAGCTGGTTGAAACGCTGATTGCCCGCAACGACCAGCGCAAATCCGCGCTCGCCCGCCGCATTCTCAAGGATGGCAGGCTCCAGCCCGGCAGCACCGTGGCCGTTCTGGGCCTCGCCTTCAAGGCAAACACGGACGACGTGCGCGAAGCGGCCGCGCTCACGATCATCCCTGCCCTCCAGGAAGCGGGGCTGCGCGTGGTGGCCCACGATCCGAAGGCCATGCAGAATGCGCGCCGGCACATGCCGGACCTTTCCTGGGCCGACTGCCCCTACAAGGCCTGCAAGGGCGCTTCCGCCGTGGTCATCCTGACCGAGTGGGATGAGTACCGCCAGCTCAGTCTCAGCCGGCTCGCGCGTGTCCTTTCGGGCGACGTGCTCTTCGACTACCGCAACCTCTTCGAGCCGCGCGCGGTGACGCGCCTTGGCCTGCGCTATTTCAGTCTCGGCCGCGCGGCCGCGGCGGTCCGCCAGAAGGCAGGCGTCTCTCCGATCGATGTATGGGAGCGCCGGGTGGCGGCCCCCGGCCATGCATGAAATGCCGCCCTGCGCTCCTGTGGCGCGGGGACAGGCCCACGGAAACGGTTTCGGGCGAAGCATGGAACCATTCTTCGACGACGCGGGGGCGATCGTGCGGCGGTGCAGGCGTCGCCCATCTCCCCGGAACTTCCTCCACGCTTTGCCCCGCTTCAGGACCGAAATCGACGAACGACTTGCGCGTTCGCTTCATGCGGACAAGAATTCATTCGAGGAGTTCGACCGGAAAGGAAGCCGCCAATGAACACCGCGAACCTGCAGATGGAGGGCGTGCTGATGGCGATGGCGACGCTCTGTCACCTGTTGCGCCGGAAAGGCGTGGCCGACATGGCCGAGATCGAGGCGGCGCTCGCCGAGGCGGAGAAGGTGCTGGCCGAGGACAGCCGCCGGCCCGAGCAACTCTCCCACGCGAATGTCGAGGCCGCGCTTTTCCCCATACGTTTCCTGCGCGAGGCGAACAAGCGGGACCTGCCCGGCACCTCGAAGGCCTATACGGATATCGCCACGATGGTGGGCCGGGGCCGGCGCTGACGCCCCGGCAATAGGCGCGTCCCTCCACGCCGCACGGGAAACATGGCGCTCCTGCGGCCATGCAGCCCATTGCCCTTCGCCATCCTTTTCGCTATTCCCCTCCCCAGTTTTCTTCCCGAGGGGTTATGCGATGGCACATGATACGCCGGAAGGCCCGGCCGAAATGGGTGCGGAAATGGATTACGCCGAGCACGAGCGCACCTATAACCTCTTCCTGAATATCAGCAAATATGTCTGTCTGGTGGTCGGGGCGCTGCTGGTGGCGATGGCCTTCGGCTTCTTCACCGCCGCCGGCATCATTTCCAGCACCATCCTCTTCATCCTCATCTGCGCTGTCGGCGCCTGGATCTTGCGGTAGCCCTGCCGTCACGGCCGGGGGGCCGCACCGGGGGGACCGTCCAACAGAAGGACTTGACGGTGGGACAAACGATCTTCGTTCCAAGGGAGGCCGATGCGAACGAGCCGCGTGTCGCAGCTTCGCCGGATACGGTGAAGCGCCTCAAGGGGCTCGGCTTCGACGTGGCGGTCGAACGGGGCGCGGGGCTGGCCTCGCGCATCCCCGACGACGAGTTCGAGAAGGCCGGAGCCACGCTGGGCGGCGCCGCGGATGCCTCCAGGGCCGATATCGTGCTGAAGCTGCGCCGGCCGACCGCTGCTGAACTCGAGACCTACAGGAAAGGCGCCGTGGTCATCGCCACCATGGACCCCCATGGCAACGAGGCCGATATCGCCGCCATGGCCAAGGCCGGCGTCACCGCCTTCGCCATGGAATTCATGCCGCGCATCACGCGCGCCCAGTCCATGGATGTCTTGTCGAGCCAGGCGAACCTCGCCGGCTATCGCGCGGTGATCGATGCCGCGGCCGAGTATGACCGGGCCCTTCCGATGATGATGACCGCGGCGGGCACCGTGCCGGCCGCGAAAGTCTTCGTCATGGGCGCCGGCGTCGCCGGCCTGCAGGCGATCGCGACCGCGCGCCGGCTCGGCGCCGTCGTCACAGCCACCGACGTACGAGCGGCGGCGGGCGAGCAGGTCGCCTCCCTCGGCGCCAAATTCATCATGACGGATGCGTTGAAGGATGCTTCCGGCCAGGGCGGCTATGCCCGCGAGCTGACGGAAGACGAGAAGAAGGCCCAGGCCGAGCTCGTCGCCGACCACATCACCAAGCAGGACATCGTCATCACCACCGCCCTCATTCCCGGCCGGCCCGCGCCGCGCCTGGTGACGGCCGCGATGGTCGCCTCCATGCGCCCCGGCTCCGTGATCGTGGATCTCGCGGTGGAGCGGGGCGGCAATGTAGAGGGATCGGTCGCGGGCCAGGTGGTGACCACCGCCAACGACGTGAAGATCCTCGGCCATCTCAACGTGCCGGGTCGCGTCGCGGCTTCCGCTTCGCTGCTCTATGCGCGCAACCTGTTCGCTTTTTTGGAGACGATGGTCGACAAGGAAGCGAAAGCCCTCTCCATCGATTTCGACGACGAGCTGGTGAAGGCCACCATGCTCACCCATGACGGCGCGGTGGTGCATCCGAACTTCGCCGGCGCTGCGCCCGCGGCAGGCGCCAGGCCCTCGCCCTCCGATCCGGAGGTCGTGAAGGCGGCTGCGGGCACGGAGCCCGGGCTCGAAGTCGCGCCGAAGAGGAAAGCGCCGGCCCGGCGCAAAGCCGCAGCCAAGCCGGCTGCCGGGAAGGCGGCGGACGGCGCGAAGCCCGCCCGCAGGACCAGGAAACCTGCAACGCCCAGGACGGGGGGAGACGCCTGATGGAAGAGAACGCGATAGAACAGGCGCTCGACCAGCTCGAGCGTGCCACGGCGAGCGTCCGCGCCGCCGTCGAAAGCCTGGAAGCGCAGAACGTGGCAGACGCGGCCGGCGCCCTTGCGCATGGCGCGACGGGAGGGGCGATCGATCCTTTCATCTTCCGCTTCGCCATCTTTGTGCTCGCCATCTTCGTCGGCTACTACGTCGTCTGGTCCGTCACGCCGGCGCTACACACGCCGCTGATGTCTGTCACCAACGCCATTTCCTCCGTCATCGTGGTCGGCGCGCTGCTGGCCGTCGGCATCTCGGCCTCGGGGCTTGCCACCGGCTTCGGCTTCATTGCCCTGGTGCTTGCCTCGGTGAACATCTTCGGCGGCTTCCTCGTCACCCAGCGCATGCTGGCCATGTACAAGAAGAAGGAAAAGTGACGTGGGCGCCAATCTCGCTTCCTTCCTCTATCTCGTCTCCGGCATCCTCTTCATCCTGGCGCTGCGCGGGCTTTCGCACCCCACCACCAGCCGGCAGGGCAATCTCTACGGCATGGTGGGCATGGCGATCGCCATCGTCACCACCCTGCTCCTGACGCGCCCCACCGCCGGCGGTTTCGCCCTCATCCTGCTCGGCCTCGCCGTCGGCGGCGGCACGGGCGCGGTGATCGCGCGCCGCATCGCCATGACCGCGATGCCACAGCTCGTCGCTGCCTTCCACTCGCTCGTCGGCCTTGCCGCCGTCATGGTGGCCGCCGCCGCGCTCTACGCGCCGGAGAGCTTCGGCATCGGCCAGTTGGGCGCCATCCATGCGCAGGCGCTCGTGGAGATGTCGCTCGGCGTAGCCATCGGCGCCATCACCTTCACCGGTTCGGTGATCGCCTTCCTGAAGCTCGACGGCCGCATGTCCGGCAAGCCGATCCTGCTGCCGGCGCGCCACGCCGTGAACGCCGCGCTCGCGATCGCCCTCGTCGTGCTCATCGTCCTGCTGGTCACGACCCAGAGCCATCTCGTCTTCTGGCTGATCGTCCTGCTTTCTCTGGCCCTGGGCGTGCTCATCATCGTCCCGATCGGCGGAGCGGACATGCCTGTCGTCGTGTCGATGCTCAACTCCTATTCGGGATGGGCCGCTGCCGGCATCGGCTTCACGCTCGGCAACCTGGCGCTCATCATCACCGGCGCGCTGGTCGGCTCCTCGGGTGCGATCCTGTCCTACATCATGTGCAAGGGCATGAACCGCTCCTTCATCTCCGTGATCCTGGGCGGTTTCGGCGGCGAGACCGCTGCGGCTGCCGATGACGGCATCGAGCGCACGGTGAAGCAGGGTTCGGCTGACGATGCGGCCTACCTGATGATGAACGCGCAGAAGGTCATCATCGTCCCGGGCTACGGCATGGCGGTCGCCCAGGCCCAGCACGCCCTGCGCGAGATGGCCGACAAGCTAAAGGCCAACGGCGTCGAGGTGAAATACGCCATCCACCCCGTTGCCGGCCGCATGCCCGGCCACATGAACGTGCTGCTTGCCGAAGCCCAGGTACCCTACGACGAGGTGTTCGAACTCGAAGACATCAATTCCGAGTTCGCCCAGGCCGATGTCGCCTATGTGATCGGCGCCAACGACGTGACCAATCCGGCCGCGCGCGACGACAAGTCCTCTCCCATTTACGGCATGCCGATCCTGGATGTGGACAAGGCCCGCACCTGCCTTTTCGTCAAGCGTTCCCTCGGCTCAGGCTACGCCGGCATCGATAACACGCTGTTCTACAAGGACGGCACCATGATGCTGCTCGGCGACGCCAAGAAGATGACCGAGGACATCGTCAAGGCGATGGATCACTGAGGTTCAGGACAGAAGCGAAAAAAGCCCGGCCGTTGCGCCGGGCTTTTTGTTGAAAAACGCCTGAATTGGATATACATTTTTAAGGTGTATATCTTGGAGGCTGCAATGCGTGTGTCCAGGTGGGGCAACAGTCTTGCCATTCGCCTTCCCAGTTCGGTGGTCCAGCTTCTGAAGTTGGAGGAAGGAGATGAAATTGAGTTGCACGCACAGGGAATGCGTTCGCTGGCGGTCGCGAAAAAACCTGAGCGCGAGGAGCTATTGACACGCCTGAGGCACTTCCGCGGCAAATTGCCTGCAGATTTCCGTTTCGACCGGGATGAGTTGAATGCCCGATAGGCGGGGCGGCGCCCCTTCGAGCGCGTTCATCGATACGAATGTGATCCTCTATCTTGCCTCGGACGATCAGCGGAAGGCTGAGCGGGCCGAAGGGATTGTAAGGCAGGGAGGCACCATAAGCGTCCAGGTGTTAAACGAGATCGCCAACGCGGGGCGGCGCAAGATGCGCCTCGACTGGCAGCAGCTTCACGACTTCATAGATGCGATCCGCAGGCTTTTGAGGGTGGAGAGCCTGACTGTCGATGTCCATGAAAGCGGAATGGCGATCGCTGAACGCTACGGAGTCTCCATCTATGACGGACTTATCGTCGCTTCCGCCTTGCAGGCTGGCTGCACCATCCTTTGGTCGGAGGATATGCAAGACCGCCTGGCCATCGGGGACTTGCGGATCGCCAATCCATTCAGAACTTCATGAGGCCCAAGCTGGCGATGAGATTGCCAGCTTGGGGAGTGGCAGTCACTGCGCGGTCGATCTCAACACGAATTCGTCGACACCGACGGCGATGTTCAGCCCCGTCTGGGCCTGCAGGCTGATCGGCTGCAGGACGAGATTCCTGTTGGTCCGGCTGACGAGGACATTGGCGCCACCGCCGATGCCGGCGGTCACTTCGGCGCTTGGCCCCACATAGGTGTCGGCGAGCGCTCCGGGCGCGTAGGGGTCTGCCGTGGTCGGCGCCAGGACGGCCCAGCGCATCACGCGTTCGCTTGTGCTGCCGATCTCCAGGCCGAACTTCTTCACTGCGCCGACATAGGTCTCCGGCGGGCGCGAGGAATCCGCGGGCTGGAAGGTGCATGAAAGCTCCTTGGACGTCACGAAGCCGATATCGGTGCCGCCTTCGATGATGCAATCGAGCATGCCGACCTCCGTCCGCTGCTGCGCTGCGGCAGGCATGGCGGTGGTCGACAGGGCAAAAATCGCTCCAAGCGCGGCAATTGCGCTCCTGTGCATGGCTGAAACTCCTTTGACGTTGCCGTCTTAGAACAGCAGCAGGCCAAGGATGGTTCCGAAGGAGCGGAAATCCGCCGCGCTCCGTGCCCGACGCGCGTGATGCGGCGTGTTACGTCCGCGACGCCGTGGTGGTGCCGCCTGCCCCCCGCGTCCGCGCGAGGCCGTCCTTGGCCGGACCATAATTGGGGTCGAGCGCCAGGGCGCGCGCATAGGAGCGTGCAGCCTTGTCCATCTCGCCGCGTTTCTCATAGACGAGCGCCTGGTTGGCCCAGCTTTCGGCGATGCCGTCGTCCAGGCGGATCGCGGTGTTGAAATCCGTAAAGGCGTTCTCGTCGTCGCCCAGCGCCAGATAGGAAAGTCCGCGTCCGTTATAGCCGTAGGGCTGGTTGGGGGCGAACGAGATCGCCTTGGCGAAGTCCTCGATCGCGAATTGGTGCTGACCGCTCGCCTGGTAGAGCAGGCCGCGCCTGTGAAAGGCGCGCGGATCGGTGGTGTCGAGCTGGATCGCCCGCTCGAAATCCTGGAAAGCTTCGGTCGAGCGGCCGGCAAGGCGGTAAAGCTCGCCCCGGCCGATATAGGCGCCGTCATAGCTCGGATTGAGCGCGATCGCCTGGTTGTAATCGGCCAGCGCCTTCTGCTGATCGCCCATATAGCGGTAGATGAGCGCGCGATTGGCATAGGCGCGGAAGGAGCGCGGGTTGAGCTCTATCGCCCTGTCGAAATCCTTGAGGGCCTCCCGGTAGTTGCCGGCACGTCCATAGGCTGCGCCGCGGATATTGTAGGCTTCCGGATCGTTCGGCGTTCGCTCGATGACGGCGGTGAGCGAAGCGATGTTTTCCTGCGATCCCTGTGCGGTATCGATGCGCGTCAGGTCCGTCACGGGATCGGTGGTGTTGCAGGCGGCCAGGGTGACGAGGGCCAATAGCGCGAGCGCCGTCCGCACTCGCCCAGGGGTTGCGCTTTCTGCAATCACTCCATCAGCCATGAATCTGCCCGTCCTTTTTGCATGTGCCGACGCATTCTAGCGAGCGCGCCGCAATAAAAAAGGTGGCTGCGATGTTCCGATCGCGCCACCTTGCTCATAAAGCCGCGGAAAAGGACAAAATAGAGGCGCTCAGCGCGCCGCCGCCCGTCCGCCGACAATCCCTTCGCGCTGGGCGCGCTTACGCGCCAGCTTGCGTGCACGGCGCACGGCCTCGGCCTTCTCGCGCGCCCGCTTCTCCGACGGCTTCTCGTAATGCCCGCGCATCTTCATCTCGCGGAAAATGCCTTCGCGCTGCATCTTTTTCTTGAGCGCGCGGAGCGCCTGGTCAACATTGTTGTCGCGGACGAGTACCTGCACCTGGGTTTCCTGTCAAAGCGTTGATCCTCTTGGCCGCAAATCCGGGTTCGCTCAACGGCCAATATCCCGCGACAGATTGTCCCGCCGCAGGATGCGCGGGCTCATACCAGAATCCACGGCATTTGTCGAGAGCCCGCGCACTGTTTCCGCCTTACGTCCGGTTGATGGAGACGCCGCCGTCGGCGAGCATGGCCGCACCGGTCACGAAGCTTGCGGCATCGGAGGCGAGGAAGAGGGCCGCGCGCGCGATCTCCTCCGGCTTCGCCACGCGCTTCAACGCGTGCAGCCCCTCCACGAAAGCCCACTCCTCCGGGGTCTTGAAAGTGGCGGCCGGTGTGTCCGTGCCGCCCGGCAGGAGCGCGTTGACGCGGATGCCGCGCGGGCCGACTTCGACGGCAAGTGCCTGCGTGAGCCCGACCAGCCCGGCCTTGGATGCCGCATAGGCCGCCATGCCGGGCATGCCCACCGTGTTGCCGACGAAGCTCGATGTGAAGATCAACGCGCCTCCGCCGCGGTCGAGCAGCGCGGGAATTTGATGCTTTGCCGCGAGATAGGCCGCGGTAAGGTTGACCGAGAGCGTGTCCTCCCAGTCCTCCCGGCCGAGTTCGGGCACCTGAGCCAGGCGGCCGACGGCGCCCGCATTGTTGAACGCGATATCGAGGCCGCCGAAGCGGAAGATCGCCCGATCCACCAGGGCTTTCGCATGCGCTTCCTCCCGCACGTCGCCGGGGACCGCTTCCGCCTCTCCCCCTTCTTCGCCGATTTCGGCCACGAGGCGCTCGAGTTCCTTCCCGCGCCTCGCGCTCACCACCACCTTTGCGCCCTCTCTGGCGAATAGGCTTGCCGTGGCGCGACCGATGCCGGAGCTGGCACCGGTGACGATTGCCACCTTTCCGGAGAGTGAGAACATTCGCATCATCCTTTCGAGCTGCACCGGCTTGCTGCCGGCATGGAACCGTGTTCTCAAAAGGATGGGTGTTCGGCCACCCGAAAGCTGACGGCATGCTTGGCGCAAAACGGCAAGTCCCGTCGCAATCAGCGCAAGGCGGGTCTGTCACTTTCAGTAGAGGTAGACCTCATCTGGTCAGGCAGGATCGGCAAGCGGGGAACCTAATGAAGAAATATTCCGTCTTCGCCATCGCGCGCGAAGCGATGCGCGGCCAGAGCGGCTGGCCGGAGCAATGGGGCTCGCCCGAGCCGAAGAAGGCCTATGACGTGATCGTCGTGGGTGCCGGCGGCCACGGGCTCGCCACCGCCTATTATCTCGCCAGGGAGCATGGTATCACCAATGTGGCCGTGCTGGAGAAGGGATGGCTTGGCGGCGGCAACACCGGCCGCAACACCACCATCATCCGTTCGAACTATCTCTATGACGAAAGCGCTGCGATCTACGATCACGCGGTGACCTTGTGGGCAGGACTTTCCCAGGAACTCAACTACAACGTCATGTATTCCCCGCGCGGCGTGATGATGCTCGCGCACAACGTGCATGACGTGCAGGTATTCAAGAGGCACATCCACGCCAACCGGCTGAACGGCGTCGACAACGCGTGGCTGACGCCGGACGAAGCGAAGGAATATTGCCCTCCGCTCAACATCTCAAAGGACGGGCGATACCCGATCATGGGGGCGGCGCTCCAGCGCCGGGGCGGCACGGCGCGGCACGACGCGGTGGCCTGGGGCTATGCGCGCGGGGCCTCGGCGCGCGGCGTCGATATCATCCAGAATTGCGAGGTCACCGCCATCAGGCGCGGGCGGGACGGCGCGGTCGCAGGCGTGGAGACCACGCGCGGACCCATCGCGGCGAAGAAGATCGGCGTCGTCGCAGCCGGCCATTCCTCCGTGCTGATGCAGATGGCGGGCGTCGAGGTACCGCTCGAATCCTTCCCGCTGCAGGCGCTGGTCTCGGAGCCGGTGAAGCCGGTCTTTCCCTGCGTGGTCATGTCGAACACGGTGCACGCCTATATCTCGCAGTCCGACAAGGGCGAGCTGGTCATCGGCGCCGGTACCGACCAGTACACCTCCTATTCCCAGACCGGAGGCCTGCACATCATACAGCACACGCTGGACGCCATTTGCGAGATGTTCCCGATCTTCAGGCGCATGAAGATGCTGCGCTCCTGGGGCGGCATAGTCGACGTGACGCCGGACCGCTCGCCGATCCTGGCCAGGACCCCGGTGAAAGGGCTGTACGTGAATTGCGGCTGGGGTACGGGCGGCTTCAAGGCGACGCCCGGCTCGGGTCACGTCTTCGCCCACACCATCGCCCGCGACGAGCCGCACCCCATCAACGCGCCCTTCACGCTGGAGCGCTTCCGGAGGGGCCGGCTGATCGACGAGGCGGCGGCCGCGGCCGTCGCGCACTGAGGTTTCCGCATGCTGTTGATCCATTGCCCCTACTGCCAGGAAGAGCGGCCCGAACTCGAATTCCGCCATGCCGGTGAGGCGCATATCGCCCGGCCGGAGAACATCGCGGACATTTCCGACGAGGCATTCGAGCGATACTTCTTCATCCGCTCCAATCCGAAGGGCGTCACCTTCGAGCGCTGGCGCCACATCCATGGCTGCGCGCGCTTCTTCAACGCGGCGCGGGATACCGTGACCGACAAATTCCTGATGACTTACAAGGCCGGCGAGCCGAAGCCGGATCTGGGGAAGATGCATCGCAAATGATGAGACAGCCTTTCCGCCTCCCCTCCGCCGGCCGGCTCGATCCGGAAAGGACGGTCGGCTTCACCTTCGACGGCAGGAGCTATGACGGGCTTGCCGGCGACACGCTCGCCTCGGCCTTGCTCGCGAACGGCGTCCACCTCGTCGGCCGCTCGTTCAAGTATCACCGCCCGCGCGGAATCCTCTCCGCCGGCGCGGAGGAGCCGAATGCGCTGGTCGGCATCCATCGGGATTCCGCGCGCAGGACGCCGAATGTTCGCGCCACCGTGCAGGAAATCTATGAAGGCCTCGCAGCCGTCTCGCAGAACCGCTGGCCCTCGCTCGCTTTCGACCTGGGAGCGGCGAGCAATCTCGGGGCGCCTTTTTTCTCCGCGGGCTTCTACTACAAGACCTTCAAATGGCCGAGGGCCGCATGGGAACGGCTCTACGAGCCCGCCATTCGCCGCGCGGCGGGCCTGGGCGTGGCGCCGGATGAGCCCGACCCCGACGACTACTCCAACCGCTTCGCCCATTGCGACGTGCTCGTGATCGGTGGCGGCGCAGCGGGGCTTGCCGCGGCCCTCGCGGCGTCCGAAAGCGGCGCGCGCGTCGTCCTGGCCGACGAGCAGGCGGAACTTGGCGGCGCGCTGAAATTCGAATCGGGCGCGGTGGTCGAGGGCAAGCCCGGCTGGGAGTGGTCGCGGGAAGCGGGGGCCGAGCTGCGCGCCCGCCCGAATATGCGCGTGCTCACCCGCACCACGGGCTTCGGCTACTACGCGCAGAATATGCTGGGACTCGTCGAGCGTCTGACGGAGCATCTGGCGCAGCCTGATCCCGATGCCCCGCGCGAACGGCTGTGGCAGGTGCGGGCCAAGCGTGTCGTGCTCGCCACGGGCGCCATCGAGCGGCACATGGTCTTCCCGCAGAACGACCGGCCGGGCATCATGCTTGCTTCCGCAGCGCGTGCTTATCTCAACCATTTCGGCGTGGCCGTCGGCAGCAAGGTCGCGGTCTTCACGGCGGAGGATTCGGCATATGCGGCAGCGCTCGACCTGAAAAGGAGTGGCGTCGCGGTTCCCGTCATCATCGATTGGCGGGACAATCCGCAAGGTACGTATCTCGAGGACGCGAAGTCGCTCGACATCGAGGTGCTCCGCGGCTGCAACGTGGTGGGCACCGAGGGCAGGCTGCGCATAAATCGCGTTTGCGTCGTTCACCGCGAGGAAGGCTGGCGGCGCGAGATCGAGGTGGATGCGTTGCTCACCTCGTCCGGCTGGACCCCCGCCGTGCACCTCTTTTCCCAATCACGCGGAAAACTTGCGTTCGACGCCGACACGCAGCGCTTCCTTCCGGGGCAATATACGCAGGACGCGACCTCCGTCGGCGCCTGCAACGGAACGATCGGGCTCGCGGAAACGGTGGAGGAGGCACTCGCCGCCGGCGCGAAAGCGGCCAAGGAAAGCGGTGCCGGGACGAGGCGAAGGGCGCGCAAGCTCGTCGCGCACGCAGGCGACTGCTGGTCGCCGGGCATGGCTGGCGACGCGCTCGGCCATCGGAAAGGCGCCATGGCCTTCGTCGACTTCCAGAACGACGTGACCGCGAAGGACATTCGCCAGGCCGTCCGCGAGGGCATGCGCTCCATCGAGCATGTGAAGCGCTTCACCACGACGGGCATGGCGACCGACCAGGGCAAGACGTCCAACCTGCACGGCCTCGCCATCGCCGCGGAGATGCTGGGCAAATCCATTCCCGAGGTGGGGCTCACCACCTTCCGTCCGCCCTATACGCCGGTCACCTTCGGTGCACTGGCGGGGCATGCGCGGGGGGAGCTCTTCGAGCCGGTGCGGCGCACGCCCATTCATTCCTGGGCGGAGGAGAACGGCGCTGTATTCGAGGATGTCGGCCAGTGGAAGCGCGCGTGGTACTTTCCGAGGACGGGAGAGGACATGCACCGGGCCGTAGCGCGCGAATGCCGCACGGTGCGTGAGGCGGCGGGCATCTTCGATGCGTCAACGCTCGGCAAGATCGAGGTCGTCGGGCCGGACGCCGCCCGCTTCCTCGAACTCCTCTACACCAACTCCTGGCAGAAGCTTGGGGTCGGGCGCTGCCGCTACGGCATCATGCTGCGCGAGGACGGCTTCATCTACGACGACGGCGTGGTGGGGCGGCTTGCGGAAGATCGTTTCTACGTGACGACCACGACGGGCGGTGCGCCGCGCGTGCTCCATCACATGGAGGACTATCTCCAGACCGAATTCCCGGATCTGGAGGTCTGGCTCACCTCGGTCACCGAGCAATGGGCGGTTATCGCCGTCCAGGGGCCGAAGAGCCGCGACATCGTCGCGCCGCTGGTGGACGGGATCGATATGTCCGATGAGGCGATGCCGCACATGTCCGTGCGCGAAGGAAAAGTGTGCGGCGTGCCGGCGCGGCTTTTCCGCGTTTCCTTTACCGGCGAGCGCGGTTTCGAGATCAACGTGCCGGCCGATTATGGCCGTGCGGTATGGGAGGCGGTCTGGGCTCAGGCGCAGAAGCATGGCGCCTGCGCCTACGGCACCGAGACGATGCACGTGCTGCGCGCGGAAAAGGGTTATATCATCGTCGGCCAGGACACGGACGGCACCGTGACGCCCCACGACGCGGGCCTCTCCTGGGCGGTCGCCAAGGGCAAGGCCGACTTTGTCGGCATTCGTGGAGTGAAGCGACCGGATCTCGTCGCCGAAGGGCGCCGGCAGCTCGTCGGCCTCAAGACAAAGGACCCGAAGACCGTGCTGGAGGAAGGCGCGCAGATCGTCGCCGATCCCAAGCAGCCCGTGCCCATGAGGATGATCGGCCATGTGACCTCGTCCTACTGGTCAGAGAACTGCGGCCGCTCGATCGCGCTGGCATTGCTGGAAAACGGCCGTGAGAGGATGGGTGAGCGGCTCTGCGTGCCGATGCCGGACGGTGTGATTGAGGTCGAGGTGGCCTCCATGATCTTCTTCGACGAGAAGGGGGAGCGCATCCATGGCTGAGACCGCCCGCCGCATCTCCGCACTCGAGGGCCGCGCCTATGAGGGAGACGGCATATCGCTCGCGCACGCCGCGCCTGCAAGCCGCCTCTCGCTGCGCGCACCGCAGGCTTCGCTCCAGGCCCTGTCCGGAGCGCTGGCCATCGAGCTGTCGCAGCGGCCCAGATCCGCCGCGGCCAATGGTGCGCGCGCGGCGCTCTGGCTCGGCCCCGACGAGTGGCTGGTGATCGATGACGGGGCGGCGGATCTCACGACCATCTGCGCCAAGGCAGATGTGCTCCACTCGGCCGTCGACATCTCTCACCGGAATACCGCAATTCTCGTCTCCGGCCCGCGCTCGGAGGAAGTGCTGAATTCCGGGTGCCCGCAGGACCTTTCGCTCGATCGCTTTCCGGTGGGCGCCGCGTCGCGCACCGTTTTCGCCAAGGCTGAAATCGTGCTGTGGCGCACGCGCCAGGACGCTTTTCGCATTGAATGTTGGCGGTCCTTCTCCGACTATGTCTTCAGCCTTCTGGAGAAAGCGGCACGGGAGAACGGTTAGTCGTCGGAACCCGGCTCCCGCGTCGGCGTTTCCTTCATAAAAGGAGCCACGTCCATGCTGCCCGATAAACGCAAGCCCGACCAGCGCCCGGAGCCCGAGGAACTGGAGGACGAACTGGAGGAGGGTCTGGAAGACACCTTCCCCGCGAGCGATCCCGTCTCGGCCGCGCAGACCACGCGCACCGGGGCTCCCAAGGAGTTCGCCAAGCCGAAATCGGATGAGGCATCAGACGAAGCCGCCCATCGGAAGGACGACGAACTGGACGAAGGGCTGGAAGACACGTTTCCGGCGAGCGACCCGATTTCCGTGACTTCGACCACCCATGCCGGCAGGCCGGAAAAAAAGAAAGATTAGGCTTGCGTGCCTAGATCATTTCAGCGTTTCCTGGAAACACTGAAATGATCTAGGTTTTTGATTTTACGCAATCCCGGACGGAAAACCGGTTTCCACTTTTCCTGGAATTGCTCTAGAGCCTTTCAGGTTTTGACGGAAGCGTATCCTGCATTGACGAAGTAGTTGCTGCATTCACTGGGCTGGATTAAGGAGACGAGGCCGCCGATGTGCCGCCATGTCTCCTCGATGGTCCGCTTCTGAGCCGCGCGCATCCAATGCTTGATCTTGGCGAAGGCCTGCTCGATCGGATTGAGGTCGGGCGAGTATGGGGGCAGATACCAGAGCCTTGCGCCGGCGGCTTTGATCATCTGCCGGACGGCGGCCGACTTGTGCGAGCCGAGATTGTCCATGACGACGATGTCGCCCGGTTCAAGCACCGGCACGAGCTGCTGCTCGACATAGGCGCGGAAGCACTGGCCGTTGATCGGTCCATCGAAGACGCAAGGCGCCGTCAGCCGGTCATGGCGCAAAGCGCCGAGGAAGGTCAGCGTGCGCCAGTGGCCGTGCGGGGCAAAGCCGCGCAGGCGCTTGCCGCGTGGTCCCCAGCCCCGCAGCGGCGCCATGTTGGTCTTGATCCAGGTCTCGTCGATGAACACCAGCCGTGTCGGATCGAGACCGGACTGCCAAGAACGCCAGCGTTGCCGCCGGCGGGCGATGTCGGCACGAGCCTGCTCAAGGGCGAACAGCGTTTTTTGAACCGAAGCCCCTCGCGGCGCAGGAACCGCCACACCGTATCGTGCGACACCTTCACGCCGCGCGCCGCCAGCTCTTCCTTCAGCTTGTGCAGCGACAGATGCGGCGTCTGGCTGATCCGCTCGGCGATGAAGGCACGGTGCGGCTCCAGCACGCGCTTGCGGTGCCCGCCCATCTTGCCCGGCGCCACAGACCCGCTCGCACGGTAGCGCTGAGACCACTTCACCGCCGACGAGACGGCAACGCCGAAACGAGCCGCCACCGACCGGCAGCTCTCGCCGGCCTCGACCGCCCCAACAACACGTTCACGCAGATCATTCGAAAGAGGTCGCGTCATCCCATGCTGGCCTCCACTCCAGCCAGCATCTTGAATCACAAAACCTCCGAAATCGGAATCCCCCTTCGATTCAGACACAACCGGAACCGCTCTAGATCGCCGTCACACCGCCATCGGCAGCCAGCGCTTGCCCCGTCATGAAGCTGTTGTTGGGATTCGCGGCGAACAGGATGACTTCCACCACCTCCTCCACTTCGCCGAGGCGCTTCATGGGCACGCCGCGTGTCAGCCCTGCCTCCGCGTGCTTTGCCCTGGCGGGTGACATCTTGAGCACGCCGGTCACCATCTCGGTGCGCGCGTAGGAGGGACAGACCGCATTGATCCGCACCCCTTTGCCGGCATATTCGGCGGCGGCGGTGCGCGTAAAGCCGATCACGCCGTGCTTGGCCGCCGAATAGGCGGCAAGCCGCGGCGCGCCGGCAAGCCCCGCTACCGAGGCGACATTGACGATCGCGCTGCGCCGCTTGTCGCGCCTGTACTGGCGCTCCATAACGGGCAGTTGGTGCTTCATCGCGTAGAAGACGCCCATCAGGTCGACGTCGATCACCCGGCGCGCCTCTTCGGAGGGGATGAGGTGCAGCTTCACGAAAGCTTGCGCGATGCCGGCATTGTTGATGGCCACATCCAGCCCGCCGAAGCGTTCCTGCGCAAGCGCGACGAGGTTTTCGGAGAGCACTTCTTCCGCGATGTCGCCGGCGAGGATCGCCGTCTCGGTTTCGAGCGAGTCGGCAAGCTCCCTCAGCGGCTCTTCCTTCAGGTCGGAAAGCACGAGCCGCGCTCCCTGGCCGGCGAGCCTGCGTGCCAAGCATCTTCCAAAACCGCCAGCAGCGCCCGTCAGAAGCACCGTCAGCCCCTCAAAAGCCTCCATTCAGCCCTCTCGCTCCAAATCCTCGTACGGCCTGCGACGACCATCGGCCGCGGCCCTGTCTTTTTTCATCTTCCCCAAGGAGTTGGTGCGCCACCAGACTCGTCCCCGCCGGGTCTTTTCACGGTTTGCTCCGCCACAGTCAAGAAACCGCTGAACGGGAGAATGGTTGCCGGCTGTCTTCTCACGCGGCTGTCTGGCCGGGAAGCTCGGAAGGCAGCGCCAGGGTTAGCCATCGGGCTGTGAGCGCGGGCTTTACGCTCTCCTCGATCTCGATCGTGACGTCGTAATGCGTCTCGACGATCCCGGATGGGCGGACCTTCATATGCGCCAGCACGAACCGGGCGCGTATGCGGGCCCCGGACTTTACGGGATTGAGGAAGCGCACGCGGTCGAAGCCGAAATTCATGCCCATCGAAACGCCTTCCAGCGGGGGAACGGCTTCGAAGATCAGTGTCGACAGGAGCGAGAGCGTCAGGAAGCCATGCGCGATCGTGCCGCCATAGGGCGTCTCCTCGGCGGCCCGCTCGGGGTCCGTGTGGATGAACTGGTGGTCATCCGTCGCGGAGGCGAACTGGTCGATCATCTCCTGGGAGACGGTGCGCCAGTTGGATACGCCGACCTCCTTGCCGACGAGAGCCAACGCTTCCTCGATTGCTACCGCCTTCATGGACAATGATCGCGCTCCGTTCTACGCTTGGCAGGCCACGGGTTTCGGCGGCTGCCTACAAAATGCGCGCACAGATACAGCGTTGAACGCGTGATGTCATCCCGCGTTTGAAGGCTATGTCTTCCTGGCGGTCGAGCTTGCGTTGGCAAGCTCGCGCTCCAGCCGCGCCTCCTCCTCCACCTTCGGCGTTATGAAACGGCCGAGCAGAAGATAGGCGACGGGGGTGAGATAGAGCGTCGAGAGCGCCGAAAGGCCCAGCCCACCCACGATCACCCAGCCGAGCGCAATGCGCGCCTCCGCACCCGCGCCCGAGGCGAGCACCAGGGGAACACCGCCGACGACAGTGCAGATCATCGTCATCATGACGGGGCGGAGGCGAATGAGCGACGCCTGCTCGACGGCCTCGCGGACCTTGAGCCCGCGATCCCTCAACTGGTTGGCGAATTCGACGACCAGGATGCCGTTCTTGGCCATGATGCCGACCAGGAGCACCAGGCCGATCTGGCTATAGACGTTCAGGCTGGTGCCGGTGAGCATGAGCGCAAACACCGCGCAGGCAAGTCCCAGCGGAACGGTGGCCATGATGATGATCGCGCTGACGAAGCTCTCGAACTGCGCCGCCAGGACCAGCAGGATGACGACCAGCGCGAAGCCGAAGACGGTCAGCATGCTGTTGCCGGTCTCGCCGAGGCTCGCCGCCTCCGCAAGCGGAATGATGCGGCTGCCCGGCGGCAGGTGAGGCGCGGCGATCTCCTCCGCCCGCTCGAGCGCGTCGCCCAGCGGAAAGTCCGCAGCGAGCGCGGAGGTTATGCGCACCACGCGCATCTGCTGCTCGCGGTTGAGGGAGGGCGGTACCGCCTCCTCGCGCAGGGACGTGACCGTGGCAAGCGGAACGAAACGACCGTCCCCGGTCTTTACGAAGACGTTCTCGAGGTCCGTCGGATCGTTGATCGGATTCATCGTGGAGACGAGCTTCACGTCGTAGCTCTTGTCGTCGATGAACAGGTCGGCGATCTTGCGCCCGTCGAGCAGCGCCTGGATGGATTCGCCGAGACCGTTGATGTTGATGCCGAGATCCGCCGCCCGGTCGCGATCGACCTCCACCTTGAGCTGCGGTTGGGTGGCATCTTGCGAGAGGCGCGGCTGATCGAAGCGCGGATCCTTCTCCATATCCGCGACGATCGCGAGGGCGGCCTCGGTCAGCCGCTCGTAGTTGCTTCCCGCGATGGCGAATTGCAGGCCGCTTCCTGAGCCCCGGATACCGAGGCTGTTCGGCTGGAAGGCGAAGGCGCGCACGCCCGGAATGCGTGCCGCCCGCGCGTTTATGTCCTCCATGATCTCCTGCTGGGAGCGCTCGCGCTCCTCCCAGGGGGCAAGGCCCATCATGAGGAACCCGCTATTGGTGCTGCCGCCCATCCCCGTGATGGAGAAGGTGGTGCGGATTTCGCCGCTGTCGCGCAGCGGCTGGATGGTCGCCTCCACCTCGCGCATCTTGCCGGCGAGATAATCCAGGCTCACCCCCTGGGGCGCGGAGACACGCATCATCGCCACCGCCCGGTCCTCGCTCGGCGTAAGCTCCGATTTGATCATCCCGAACGCGCCATAGGCAGCACCGGCAAAGAGGATCGAGAACAGGATCACCACCGAGGGCGCATCGAGGCAGAAATGCAGCGTGCGGGCGTAAAGGTCCGCAAGCCCCCCGCCCAAGCGCCCCAGAAGCCCGCCGCTTGTTTCTTCCGCCGCCTCACCGGACGAGAGCATGCGCGAGGCGAGCATGGGGCAGAGCGAAAGCGCGACGATCGAGGAGAGGAACACCGCGAACGCGAGCACGAAACCGAACTCGCGGAAAAGGCCGCCCGCCTGGCCGGGCAGGAACGAGAGCGGCACGAAGACGGCGACCAGCGTGGCGGTCGTCGCGATGACGGCGAAGAACACCTCTTGCGTGCCGAGAACGGCGGCCGCACGTGGCCCCATGCCCTGGTTGCGCCGGCGCACGATGTTCTCCAGCACGACGATGGCGTCGTCCACCACGAGGCCGGTGGCGAGCACCAGGGCGAGCAGCGTCAGGATATTGACGGAGAAGCCCACCAGATAGATCGCGGCGACGGTGCCGATGAGGGCGACCGGAATGGCGATGCCGGGAATGATCGTCGCCCGCCAGTCGCGCAGGAAGAGATAGATCACGAGGAGCACGATCGTCACGGAGATGAACAGCGCGATCTCCACTTCGTGGATCGCCCCGTTGATGAAGATCGCATCGTCGCTGGTGATCTGGATCGACATGCCCTCGGGCATCGTCTTCCTGAGGTCCTCGACCGCCTGCTTCACGCCCGAGGAGATATCGAGCGTGTTCGACTGCGCCTGGCGCAGGATGCCGAGACCGATGCCCGCGCGTCCATTGGTGCGCAGACGGCTCTCGCCGTCGTCGGGCCCGAGCGTCACGGTGGCGACGTCGCCGAGCCGCACATTCGGCGAAAGCTGGATGTTCTCCATATCCGCCGGCGTGGTGACGGAGGAGGTGGCGCGCACGATCAGGTCCTGCGTGCTGCTGGTGAGCGAGCCGGCAGGACTGTCGAAGGCCACCGTCTCCAGCGCAGTCCCGATATCGCCGACGGTCATCCCGTGGCTTGCCAGCCGCGACTGGTCGATATCGACGCGGAAGATCTTGGTGCGATCGCCGTAGACCTGCACGTCGGCGACACCAGGCACGGCCGCCAGCTTGTCGACGATCTCGTCGTCGATATAGAGCGTCATGTCCTCCACGTTCATCCTGTCGGACGTGACGGCGAGGCGCATGATCGCGTCGGCATTGTCGTCGGTCTTGACGACGACGGGGCTGTCCGCGTCGTCGGGCAGCCGGTTCTGGATGCGCCCCACCGCGTCGCGGACATCCGAAGCGGCAGTGTCGAGATTGACGCTCTCGCGGAACTCGATGGTGACCCGGCTTCTACCGAAGGATGAGGAGGAGGATATCGCCGAAACACCGGCGACGCGCGCCACCGCACCCTCGATCGTGGCGGTGATCTCGCGATCGATGGTTTCGGCGGCGGCCCCGTCGAAATTGGTGGAGACGGAGATCACCGGGCGGTCGACATCGGGAAGCTCGCGTACCTCCACTCCGAAGAGAGCGGCCAGGCCCGCGACCACGATCAACGTGTTGACGACGAAGGCGAAGACCGGGCGGCGCACGAAAAGCGCCGTCATGCCGTCCGCCGCCTTGTCGATATCCTTCTGGCTCATCCGCGCAGTCCCTTTCAGCCCCTGGGGGCAGGCGGCGTGCCGGCGCCTTCTTCATTGCCCGCAACGGCGATCGGCTGGCCTTCGCGCACGGCATGCACGCCTTCCACCACCACATAGTCGCCGTCGGCGAACACCCCGTCGACCAGGATGCTGTCGGAATTGCGCTGGATGATGCGCACGGGCAGGCGCCGCGCAGCCCCTTCCCGCACGACCCAGACATAGGCGCCTTCGGTGCTCCACTGCACCGCGAGCGGATCCACCGCCGGGTAGCTCTCGCCCGGGAAGCGCATGGTGACGCGGAACGCCATGCCCGAACGCAGCGTATCGGCGGGGTTCGCGATGCGGCCCTGCACGTGCAGGGTGCGGCTTGCCGTGTCGACCTCGTTGTCGATGGCGCTGACGGTGCCCTCGTACCGCTCGTCGGAGCGGGCGATCGACTCCGCCCAAAGCGGCATGCCGACCTCCAGAAGCCGCGCGAAGCGCTCGGGCACCCAGAAATCGACCAGGATCTGGGAGCGGTCGGCGATGGTGGCGATCTCGTCGGAGGAGGTGACGTAATCCCCCGGCGAGACGGGCAGGATACCGACGGTGCCGCCGATGGGCGCCACGATATCGCGCCGCTCGAGCGCCAGCGTGGCTTCACGCAGCGCGAGCTCGGCATTGCGAACGGCAAGCTCGGCCTCCGTTTGCTGGACGGCGGTGGCGGTGTTGGAAGAGCGCAGCGCGTTGACGCGCTCCAGCGTCGTGCGGGCATCGTCGAGCGCGATCTGCGCGCGGTCGACGGCGATGCGCTCGGATTCCGAATCCATCCGCGCGATGGCGTCGCCCGCTTCCACTTCGGCCCCTGGTTCGACGAGGATCTCCGTCAGCCTGCCTGACGTATAGGGCCGGACCGCGACCGTATGAAGCGCCTTGCCGTTGCCGATGGCGGTGAAGCGGTCGTTGATCGTGGCGCTGGCGACCGGGGCCGAGACGATGGCGGCCTGCATGCCGCCCCCGCGCCGGCGCGCCATGCCGCCTTGCCGATCCTCACTCGTGGGGGCGGCTTCGGCCGGTGCCTGCACCAGGCCCAGGTCGGCCACCATCTGGCGCGACCCGGGGAAGAACTGGTACCAGGCCCCGGCGGCGGCCGCGAGAATGAAGAAACATAGGAGGGCCTGCTTCCACCAGGACATTCGATTCTCCGGATCAGAACCGCGGCTGGCGCGGAGCGGGCGTGCGAACCCCATGGCCGCGACGCAATTATCATAAGTCTCTTCTACGACAATATTGAGCCTGATTTCACCAACCGGATTATTAAATTGCTGTAAGGATGCCGCCGCCGTGCAAAGGGAATTCCGCGACGGGTCTGGAACAAGTGGGGACTTTCGTCCGTTCACCGGATCATGTTGGAGACCGGCGGGTTCCTTGCCCAACACATGGCTGTCCACATCCTGGCGATGAATGTCGCAGCCCCCGCGCTCGTGCTCGCCTGGCGTCTTGTCGCCCCTCCCCGCGTGAAGCCGCCCGATGCGCGGTGGATCGGGCCGGCCGCGGCTCTGCAGGTCGGGCTGCTCTGGGTCTGGCACCTCCCCCTGCCGCTGGCCTTCGCCTACTCGGTGACTGGAGGAGAGGTGCTGATGCATCTCTCGCTTTTCGCCGCCGCGCTGTGGTTCTGGAGAGCGGTGCTCGACGAGGCGGAGGCTGCGCGCTGGCGCGCGCTGGGTGCCCTCCTCCTCACCGGAAAGCTCTTCTGCCTGCTCGGCGTGCTGCTGACCTTCGCGCCGCGCTCGCTCTATCTCAGGGCGGCCGAGCTTTGCCTCGGCGGCCGCATCGCCCCTGAGGCGCTGCTCGCCGATCAGCAGCTTGCCGGACTGATGATGCTGGTGGCCTGCCCTCTGGTCTATGTGCTCGCCGGCATCATCATTGCCGCACGCTGGCTGCGTGAGATCGAAAGCCGCAAGCCGACCTATCTGCCCGAAGGGAACGGTTGACCATGCGCTGGCTGAAAGTGCCAAGCTGGCCAGCGATCGTCATCGGGGTCGTCATCGCCGTGATTGGAGGTCTTTTCCTGGGTGCCGTCTTCGTACTTTCCGGCGTCTACAACGTCGCCGCCTCCCAAGAGCACTTCGGCATCACCAACGCGATCATCCGTCTGACGCTCCGCCGCTCGGTGGATGTGCACAGCATCACGACCGACGTGCCGGATCTGTCGGACGAGGGTCTGGCGGCCCTCGGCGCCAGGCATTTCGCGCTAGGCTGCGCGGCCTGCCACGGCTCCCCCGCCTCCGCGCAGAATCCGGTCGTCGCGGAGATGTATCCCGCGCCGCCGCCCCTTTCGGAGGCGGTGGAGGACTGGGACACGGAAGAGCTGTTCTGGATCGTCAAGCACGGGCTGAAATTCACGGGCATGCCTTCCTGGCCCGCGCTCGAGCGGGACGAGGAGGTCTGGGCACTGGTGGCCTTCCTGGAGCGCCTGCCGGAGACCGACGCCGAGGACTACGCGGCCCTGGCCGGCCTGGAGAATACGCGCAGCAAGGCCAGCCTGGAATTCGGCGCAGGCAGTGCCGGCCAGGAAAGCACGCTGGCCCTTTGCACCAATTGCCACGGAAGCGCGGAGGAGCCGCCCGTCCATCCTCTCGTGCCCGCACTCGAGGGCCAGAAGCAGCCCTATCTTCTGCGCGCGCTGGAGGAGTATGCCGCGCGCAAACGCCCGAGCGGCATCATGCAGGCGGTCGCCGAGGCGCTCGATCCGCAGCAAATGGAAACCCTCGCGCGGGCCTATTCGCTGCAGGCGATGACGCGCGACCGGTCCGCCGCGCTCGACGCGCAGGCGGTCGCGCGCGGTGAGGAGATCGCCCTGAACGGCGTGCGCGCCGACGACGTCCCCGCCTGCTCTTCCTGTCACCGTGCCGATACGTCCGGTCAGTTCCCGCGCCTCGACGGTCTTTCGGCCGAGTACATCTCCACGCAGCTGTCGCTCTTCCGCAACGGCATCCGCGACGGCTCCACCTATAGCGCCATCATGATGCCCATCGCCCGCCGGCTGAGCGACCGGCAAATAGAGGACCTCACCGCCTACTATGCCTCCCGTACACGGCAGCCGTCCGTCAGCGCCTCGCGTGGCTCGGGAGCCTTCCCATGAGGAGGACGAGGGGGCGATTCCGGCGGGCGTGCCTTCTTCTGCCGTTCGCGGCGTTGGCGGGATGCTCCGGCGTCCAATCGGTCCTGTCGCCCAGCGGCGTGGAAGCACTGCGGATCGACCCGCTGTTCTGGATGGCGACGGGGGTCAGCGCGGCCGTCACGCTGATGGTGGTCGTGCTCGTGGCGGTGGCGCTCTACGGGCCGGCGCGCTGGAGAGCACGTCTGGGAGGCGACCGTGTCGTCATCGGCGGGGGCATCGTCCTGCCGATCGTCGTGCTCACCGGCCTTTTCGCCTATGGCCTCTTCGTAATGCAGGCGGGAGCCGTGCGCGCCGAGCAGGATGGCGGGACGACGGTGACCGTTACCGGAAAGCTCTGGTGGTGGGAGGTCGTCTACGAGGGACCGGATGGCGAAGAGGTGCTGAGCGCCAACGAGCTGCGCCTGCCCGTCGGCCAGCCCGTCCGCCTGCGGCTCGAATCGGACAACGTCATCCATAGTTTATGGGCGCCGCAGATCGCCGGCAAGCTCGACATGATCCCCGGCCGCACCAACGAGGTGGTCTTCGAGGCCACCGAACCCGGCATCAGCCGCGGCCAATGCGCCGAATATTGCGGCGGCGCCCACGCGCTCATGGCCTTTTACGTCGTGGCCATGCCGCCGGAGGAGTATGAAGCGTGGCTGGCGCGCGAGGCGGGTGCGGCCCCGGAACCCGCGACCGAGCAACAGGCGCGCGGGCGCGAGATTTTCATGGAGCACGGCTGCGGCGGCTGCCATCAGGTGCGCGGAACCGGGGCGCAAGGCCTCATCGGTCCCGACCTCACCCATGTGGGCAGCCGCATGTCGCTCGCCGCCGGCATCATGCCGAACGACGAGGAGGCCTTCGCGCGCTGGATAAGCGAGAACCAGCACATCAAGCCGGAGAACAAGATGCCGCCCTTCCGCCAGTTTTCCGAAGAGGAGCTTTCCGCCCTTGCCGCCTATCTGGACAGCCTGGAGTAGACGATGAGCGAGGCCAAGGAGCTTCCCAACAAAGCCCCGCGCCCGGAAGGCGAATTGGAGGAGCTCGAGCGCGTCTGGAAGATCCCCATGGGCTTCCGGATGATCTCGGCGGTCAACAACCAGGTGATCGGCATCCTCTATGTCGGCATCGCCTTCCTGTTCTTCCTGCTTGCCGGCATCCTCGGCCTCATCATGCGCACGCAACTTGCCGTGCCGGAAAACGACCTCGTCAGCCAGGATTTCTACAACCAGATTTTCACCGTGCACGGCACGACGATGATGTTCCTCTTCGCCGTACCGGTGGTGGAGGCACTCGGCGTCCTCCTCCTGCCGCAGATGCTGGCCGCACGCGACCTGCCCTTCCCGCGGCTCTCCGCCTTCGCCATCTGGGCCTATATCGTAGGCGGGCTCGTCTTCTTCTCCACGGTCTTCTACGATCTCGCGCCCAAAGGCGGATGGTTCATGTATCCGCCGCTGACGCTGAAGGAGTTTTCGCCCGGCGATAATGCGGATTTCTGGCTGCTCGGCATCGGATTCATCGAGATATCCGCGATTGCCGGCGCCATCGAGATCGTCGTCGGCACGCTGAGGACGCGCCCGCCGGGCATGTCGCTCACGCGCATGCCCATCTTCGCCTGGGCGATGCTGATCTTCGCCGCCATGATCATGATCGCCTTCCCGGCGGTGATCCTGGGCACCATGCTGCTCGAGATCGAGCGCTCCTTCGGTTGGCCGTTCTTCACGGCGGCAAAGGGGGGAGACCCGCTTCTGTGGCAGCATCTCTTCTGGTTCTTCGGCCACCCGGAGGTCTACATCATCTTCCTGCCGGCGGCGGGGCTCGTCTCCATGATCGTCCCCACGATGGCGCGGCATCCGCTGGTGGGCTACCGGCTCATCGTCGTGGCGCTCATCGGCACCGGCTTTTTCTCCTTCGGCCTGTGGGTGCACCACATGTTCACCACCGGCATCCCGTCGCTCAGCCTTGGTTTCTTCTCGGCGGCCAGCATGGCCGTGGCGATACCCTCCGGCATCCAGGTCTTCTCCTGGATTGCCACCATGGCATCCAGCAGGGAGCGCTTCCGCCTCACCACGCCCTCGCTTTTCATCCTGGGTTTCCTGTTCATCTTCACCGTGGGCGGGGTGACGGGCGTGATGGTGGCGCTGGTGCCGATCGATTTCCAGGTGCACGACACCTATTTCGTCGTTGCCCACTTCCACTATGTGCTGATCGGCGGCATGGTTTTCCCGCTCTTTGCCACCTTCTACTACTGGGTGCCTGCATTCAGCCGGAACATGCTGTCCGAGCGGCTTGGCCGCTGGGTCTTCTGGCTGATGTTCATCGGCTTCAACGTCACCTTCTTCCCCATGCACATCACCGGGCTCGTCGGCATGCCGCGGCGGGTGTGGACCTATCCGGAAGGCCTCGGCTGGGACACGCTCAACATGGTCTCGACCGCAGGCTCCTATATCCTAGCGGCGGGCATCGCCCTCTTCGTGATCGATCTCTTCCGGCGCTTCCGGCCGACGGTCTCGGGTGGGGTCGATGATCCATGGGGGGCCGGCACGCTGGAGTGGCTCCCGGCCGGCGCCTATTCCGCCCGCAGCATCCCCTTCATCACAAGCCGCGATCCCCTGTGGGAGCAGCCAGGCCTGGCACGCGAGGTCGAGCAAGGACTCCACTTCTTGCCCGGAGCACCGACCGGCGGGCGCGAAACCATCGTCACGAGCCCGGTGGACGCCAAGCCGCAATACATCATCCGCATGCCCGGCGCGGGCTGGTCGCAGCTGATCGCGGCGGTCTTCATGGCCGGCTTCTTCCTGCTGCTCACCATCAAGCTGGTCGTGCCGGCGCTCGTCTGCAGCCTGGTCATGATCGTGGCCTGCTTCGTCTGGGGCTGGAAGCTGGACCATGGGCCCGAGATCGGGCCCGTCGACATCGGCGCGGGTATTCGCCTGCCCACCTACATGGCAGGGCCGAAGTCCCATGCCTGGTGGGCGATGATGGTGCTCATTCTGGTCGCCTCCTCGCTCTACATCGCCTATATCTTCTCCTATCTCTATCTCTGGATCGTTTCGCCGGAGGTCTGGGCGCCGCGGGGCTCGCCCGATCTGCCGGGTCGCGTGTGGCCCTTGGGCACAGCGCTTCTCATTGTCGCCGGCACTCTTGCGATCGCAATCGTCCGCAAATGGCTGCCGGATCCGGGGCGCAGGCAGGCGGGCGTTCCCCTGCTGCTGGCCATCGGCGCGATCTGCCTGGCGGGCGCTTTCACGGCCGAGATCCTCGGCCACTGGATGACGGGCCTGCGCCCGATGCAGAACGCTTACGGTGCCATGGTCTATATGGCCAGCGTGATCAATTTCCAGGTCGTCTTTGCCTGCGTCATTCTCGCCGGCTTCGCCATCGCGCGCTATCTGACGGGCAAGCTCGACCGTGAGCGCCGCGTCAACTACGAGAACGCGGCCCTGCTCAGCTATTACGCCGCCGCGCAGATGCTGCTCGGCCTGGCGCTTGTGCACGGCTTTCCGCGCCTGACGGGATAGGAGGTTCGATGAGCGAACTGGACCGGATGCGCAATCCGAACGAGGGGGCCGGCGCGGTCGCCGTCCTTCTCTACATCACGGTCGGCCTGTTTCTTTGGGGGCTGCATCTCACCATCGTCTATGCCGCGCATACGGCGATCTGCGCGCTCGCGGCCGCACCCGCAGCCGCCACCGTGACGATCGCAGCGGTCACAGTCCTCCTCGCGCTGCCGCTTGCAGCCATCCTCTTCAACCAGCGCCGTTTCGCGCGGCTTCTGGGCATCGGGGAAACGGTCACCGAGCCGAGGATATATGACGCCATCTCCTTCTTCGTGAACCTCCTCTCCCTGGTGGGAATCCTCTGGTCGGGCCTTGCCGTGGCGATGCTTTCCTCCTGTATTCTGGCCCGCTGAAAAGTGCCGGAAGCCGACGGAACCAAGTGCCCCGAAGCGGATTGGAAACGGGACATCGGGCCGTAACGGCCGCAGGAGAACAAGGAAATGTCCAACCGGGAACGCAAGATAGACCGCCTGTCGCGGGAGCAGACCAACGACTTCCTCCGACGATCCTCCCTCACTTACCTGGAATGCTGCGTCAGCCTGATGCTGACGCATCTGACCCGAGAAGAAGTCGCCACCATCCTGGAGCAGGAAGCCCACATGGTGCGCGAGCTCGGCTGAGCGCCTGCACGAAATCGCACTCCGGACAGGGAACACCCCAACGGTGGCATCCGTTGGGTCTCTGAGGACCGCTGGTAGAGGCCGCGAGTCCGGATGAAATTCTTGAGATGCGAGGTTACCATGAAAGTGAGCGAGATGATGACGCGGGACGTCCGCGTTGCCAACCCCGACGATACCATTCAGCAGGCCGCCCGCATCATGGCGGAGATCGACGCCGGTTCCCTGCCCGTCGGCGACAATGACAGGCTGGTCGGCATGCTCACCGACCGCGACATCGCGGTGCGGGCCATAGCCCAGGGGCAAGGTCCCGATTGCCGCGTGGGCGATATCATGACGCGGGACGTGAGATACTGCTTCGAGGACGAGGATACCGATCACGTGGCCCACAACATGGCCGACCAGCAGATCCGCCGCCTCCCGGTGGTCAGTCGCGACAAGCGCCTGGTCGGAATTCTTTCGCTGGGCGATCTCGCCTTCACCGAGGGCAAGCAGCCGGCCGGCGAGGCGCTCACAGGCATTTCACGGCCGGGTGGACGCCACACCCAGACAGGTGGCGACGGCGCCGCACGTGTCTGATCCGAACAAGGAGAGCCGCCATGGCTGACGACCGGAAAAGTAGGGGTCCCGAGGATGCTCACGAGGAAGCACCCGGACGCGCGGACGGCGACTGGGATGCCGTAAGAGGTGTGGAGACCGTTCCCGCACGCCCCAGTGACGGAAAAGACGTGCCTCTTGACCGTTCCGGCCGCGTGGATACGGACGAGCACTACGCGGAGGGGCAGGACAATCCCTATATGGAAAGTGACGATGCCCTTCCCGACGACGAGGAAGAGCGCGTCTTCCGCCGCAACAATGCGCGCGAGGGCGGCCGTTTCGACGAAACCTGAGCGTCAGCCGCCTGGGCGAGCGCTCGGGATCTGCTCCTGAGCGTCGCTCAGGATGCGGCGAAATTCGCTTTTCGCCGCAGCTTCGACGGCAAAGGCACCGCCTGATGGCACCGCGCCGGGATCCTCCTGATGATCCTGGAAAAGCGAGTGCGCCTCCAGCACTCGAAGAAGCCTGGAGGCGTGCTCGTCATAGCGTTCTTCCATCCGTGCCACATGTGCGATGAGAAAGGCCAGGGCCTCGCGCTGGGCCACCAGCCGTCCTTCGATTTCCTCGTTCGGCAACTCAGACAATGCTTCCTCCCTGCCTGCTGCGGTTCATTCCGCCGCCGCGCGCATGGTCTGCCGGCCATAGATGCGGTCCAGCACCTCCGCCACGTCCACGAACGCGTCGGCCTCCCGGTCGTAACCCGCATTCGCGGCGAGCCGCACGGCCCAGTCGATCGCGGCGCGCCCGCCCCAGTCGTCGGGCGGGGCGGCCAGCTGTTCGCGGGCGGTGCCGCGATAGCGTTCCGCCACGAAATCGTAGAATGAACCGTTCACATTGTGGAGCGCCAGGCCGCCCTCCGATCCGTAGAAGGCGGCGGCGATCTCGGCATCCTGCCCGGCGTGGAGGCGCCACGAGCAGGCGAGCCGCACGACCGTCCCCGGCTCCAGCGTCAAGGTCGCCACCGCGAAATCCTCTACGACCGAAGGGTCGGCGGGCAGGACTTCGCCGCCGGCGAAGAGATGGCTGGAAATGGCGCTCACCTTGGGAAAGCCGAGCGTCCACAGCGCAAGGTCCACCAGATGGACGCCGAGGTCAATCACGCAGCCGCCGCCGGAGAGCGCCGGGTCGTAGAACCAGGGCTTGTCCGGCCCATAAGCGTTGTGGAAAAGGAGATCGACCGCATGGACATGGCCGAGCCCGCCCCCCGCGACGATCGGACGAATCTGCCGCATCGCATGCGTATGGCGGTAGGAGAGGTCGAGTCCCAGGAGACGGTCGGCGGTTCTCGCCGCCTCCACGACCGCCCGAACCTCTTCACGGTTGCGGCCGAGCGGCTTCTGACAAAAGACCGCCACATCGCTGCCGAGCGCCTGCAGCACCTGCTGAGCGTGCTGCGCGCTTGGTGTTGCGATCACCACACCGTCGACGCCCTCCTCCAGAAGACCAGAAAGCCCCTTCACCGGCTTTGCTGCCGGCGCCAGCTTCAAGGCCTCCTTCAGACACGCTTTCGAGGGATCGGCCACCGCAGCCGCTTCGGCGACGCCGGCTTCGACCAGCGCCTTCATGCGGTTGCGGCCGATCCAGCCCATGCCTAGGAAGCCCAGGCGCGGCTTCTTGAGCGCCGCCCTGCGAGGATGATCGACCACGATCGTCATGGCATCCTCACCACCGCCTTGAGGAAGCCGTCCGGCCGGTCGCGCGTTGCATTGAGCGCGTCGTCCAGTCCCGAGAGCGGAAACATGTCGGTGATCAGCGGCATGGGGTCGAGCCTGCCGGAGAGGACCGCCTCGACGGCCTCCCGCATTCCCCGGATATAGGCCGCCGGATCGCGCTCATGCGCATTGACGACGTCGAAGCCCCGCCAGTTCCACAGCTGCATATTGATCTGCCGCGGCCCGTCCTGATGATAGCCCGCGACGATCAGCCTGCCGCCCTCCGCGGTCAGTTCGCCGGCGAGATCGAGCGGCCATGCCTTGCCGGTCGCCTCGATGACCCGCTCGCACAAGCGGCCCTCCGTCAGGGTGCCTACTTTCTCGATAATGGCGTGATGATCCTCCATGGGGATGGTCCGCGTCGCGCCCATCTGGCGCGCCATCCCCAGCGCGTATCCGCGCCGCGAGATGGCGATCACCTCGGCCCCGGCCTGCGTGGCGAGCCGGGTGAGGATGGCGCCCAGGAAACCCACCCCCACGATGGCGACCGTCTGGTCCGCCCGGATGTTGGCCCGGCGGAAGATGTTCATCGCGCAACCGAGCGGCTCCCCGGGCAGTGGCATATGCGCGAGCTCCGGCGGCAGGAGGACGGCCTGGCTCGCCTCGCCGACGTCGAATTCCGCATAGCTGTTCTGGAAAAGCGTGGTCACCGGCTGTCCCGGTTCGAGCCCCGTCACGCCCGGACCGACCGCATCGATCACGCCCCATCCCTCATGGCCGAGCGCGCCCGGCGCCGTCGGGAACGTCATCCATTCCGGCCCCGACCAGGGGCCGAGATTGGAGGCGCAGACGCCGCAGCCCGTCAGCCGCACACGGATCTGGCCGTCGCCGGGCTCCGGCACCGGCACGTCCTGGACCTCGATCGTCCCCGGGCCGGTGACGACGACTGCCTGCATGGTGGAGGGAGTGGAAGAGGAAGAGATGAAATTCGCGCGTTGGAGCGTTGTGGTCATTCCTGCCGCCTGGTGATTGGAGATTGCTCCTGATCAACAAGGAGAGCGCAACTTGGTTCCGCCGGCGGGTGGCATTCCGCTGGTCTTCAGGGGCCGGGGGCCCTCGCGCCTCGTGACCCAACGTCAGGAATTTTCGAAGGTTCCGCCCAGGGCTGGTTTACAGGCAATCGGGCCGGGCGCCGCGCTGCGAGGGAACAACGGGGCACATGCCCCGGTTCTGGAGAAAAGACGAGTCAGGAGCGGTCATGTCCATGTCCAGGAAGGAAGAGAAGAAGCCCGTGAAGGGCACGCCCACGCCCGCCGATCGGGAAGTGTTGAGGAGAGCCGGCGAGCCCGTATCCGGAGAAGCGCCGGATGCCGGCGGGTTCGAAGGCAACGAAACGATCAAGCCCGTCGATCTCTCGTTGCACGGCGATGGAATAACCGATTGGCAGGACGAACCGATGTCCGCGCGCAAAAGGCACCGCGAGCGCGAAGAGGAGAGGACCCTCAAGAAGAAGGGTGGCTGAAGCGGGTTCCGGGCGTTTCAGCCGGCAAGCTGCGGGAAAAGCCCCAACACACCGATGAGGATGAGGTAGAACGCCACGATATAGTTCAGCAGCCGCGGCATGATCAGGATGAGGATGCCGGCGATCAGGGAAACGAGCGGCGTAAGTCCGAATTCCATCATCATGGTTCACCTTTCAGCTTTGTTTCGGCCGGTCAGGCCGCGTGCATGAGATATTTGGCGGTCGGCAGGATGGTGAGTGGGGCGAGTTCGCCGTACCGGGGCCGATCGAACAACATGCGGCGTTCGCTCGCGGTCGATCCGAAGAACGGAAAGCGGTCCAGTGAAAGCTGCGCGCTGACATCGTAGCGCGTTTCGTACAGATAGATCGGCATCGTGAACGGCGGATAGAGGCGCGGTTCGCAAACTGCAGCCGAATCGAAGCTCCGGTTGTAGAAGGCCGTGTGCTCCTCCCGGATCATCGAGATGCAGCCGGTCGTCTGGAAACGCACCGTCGCGATGAAGGCCAGGCGAAGGGTGATGTAGGGGAGGACGCGCGAGCTTTTCGTCACCTCGGGATCCGTGGCGAGCCGGCTGGGGTCGATGAAGGTGTCCCCGCGATCGAGACGCGGCTGCAACACGTCCTTGAACACCGTCATCGTCGGCGCGTAGGGCATTTCCCGGGTAAGATAGTGGAGGCGGATCGTGCTGATGAGCTCGTTGTCCATGAAGACACCGAACTTGTAGCAGTTCGGCGTATTGTCGAGATCGTCGACCATCCGCTCGTCGGCGGATTCGGTGAGCAGCAGCCCATGGTGGCGAAAGGATTTGTAACGGAGCTTGTAGATCGCCTCCAGATCCTCGCCGCGATCACAGCGGCGGTATTCGATGCGGTCGAGAAGCGACATCGCCGTCCGCGTGAACGCCGAGGATTCATTGCCAACTCGCCTGGTCGGGATGGGATTCGACATACTTTCCGATGACATGGGCGCCCGCCTTCGCACACTAGTAGCAACAGCTCAGCATAACAGATGAAAAAAGAATAAAATCTAACATCACCGGTAACCCCTCATTAACCTTAAATTGGGGCGAAAGACCCTGCCTTCAAGCGCAGGTTCAGTGGCCGGTTGGTTTTGCGTGATGGTCCTGCTTGAGCTTCGCGGCGATCGCCGAGCGCGACGGCGTGTCGAAGCCGGCGAGAGACCAGGTGTGGGCGGACATCGTCTTGATGCCCGAAGACGTGAGGGCAGAACCGAAGAGAAAGCCCTGCACGAAGTCCGCCTGCACGCTCGAAGCGAGGATCTTCAGCTGGCCGAAGGTCTCGACACCTTCCACGGTGACGGCCAGGCCGAGATTCTTGGACAGGTCCACCACCCCCGTGAGCAGGCGAAGCGAGCGCTTGTTGTTGGTCACGTCGGCGAGGAAGCTGCCGTCGATCTTGACCTTGTCGAGCGGCAGCCGATGGAGGTAGCTGAGGCTGGAATAGCCCGTGCCGAAGTCGTCGAGCGCTATTCCCACGCCAAGCTGCTTCAGCGCCTCCAGATAGCCTCGGGTAGCGATATGGTCGTCGAGCAGCGTGGTTTCGGTGACCTCGATTTCCAGGCGGCGAGGATCGAGCTGCGCCTTCGAGAGCGCCTCGCGTACCGTTTCCACGACGGAGCCACTGTAGAAGTCCTTGGCCGAGAGATTGACGGAAACGCAGAGATGGGAGGGCCACTGGGCGCATTGCCCGCAGGCTTCCTGCAGCACGAACGCGCTGATTTCGGATATCAGGCCCATCTCCTCGGCGAGCGGGATGAAGACTGCCGGAGAGACGGCGCCAAGCTCGGCATGGTCCCATCGGCACAGCGCTTCGCAACTGGAGATCTGCATCGTGCTGAGATCGATGATCGGCTGGAAGACGACCCGCAACGCCTTCGTCTCGACCGCTGTCCTGAGATCCGCCTTCATCGTCTGCCGATGGCGGAAGGCGGCATCCATCTCGGTCTCGAACACGCGCCAGCCGTTCTTCCCCTCCTCCTTCGCCTTGTAGAGGGCGAGGTCGGCCTTCACGATCATCGCATCGACACTGTTCTCCCCGACGGACGAAAGAACGCCGCCGCCGCTGACCTGGATGCGCAGGATGTGCCCGGCCACGTCCACCTCGCCACGCAGGCTCTCGAAAACCTCGCAGGAGCGCCGGGTGAAATCCTCCTCGTTCTCCACCTGATTGAAAAAGATCATGAACTCGTCGCCGCCGAACCGGCTGACCTTGACGTCGTCGCCCGCGAAGGAGGCGAGTTTCTCGGCGACGGCATAGATGAGGCCGTCGCCGACCGGATGCCCCAACGTGTCGTTGATGCTCTTGAAATCGTCGAGATCGAAAACAGAAAGTCCACAGAGCCTCGTCTGGTCGCCCGTCGCCATCATCTCGGCGATGACGTCGTGAAAATAGGCTCTGTTCGGCAGGCCGGTCAGGCTGTCGTACCTGGCCATGTAGCGGATCTTCTCCTCCGCTTCGACGCGCTGCGTCACCTCCTCGAAGGTGAGCACCTTGAGCTCGTCCCGGCCCGCGCGCGCGGAGAATTCGAGATAGCGCCGGTCCGCGAGCCTCAGGAGCACCTTCCGGTCGCGCCCCCGCCGCAAGGCTTCCGTCAAGAGGTTCTCCGCGTATTTGGAATCCTTCTTGTTGAGCATTCCGGCCGCCACGCCGCGCATCAGAAGCGTCTTGAGCGTCCGCCCGATCATCTTGTCGGCCGAGGAAAAGCCCATGATGTCGGCGGCCTGGGCATTGGCGACGACCACCTTGCCGTCGGTGCCGAACATGACCAGTCCGTGGGACATCGTGTTCAGCGCCCGGTCGAAACGCTGTGCCAGCCGGCGCGACCGGTTGCCCTGGATGATCGCATCGAACAGCACGGTCTGGACGTTGTTCGACATCTTCCTGAGAACGAAGATGAAGGGGATCAGATAGAGCCCGAGAATGATGAACTGATAGCCTCCTCTCAGGATCATCCCTGCGGCCATCGGAACGACGATCGCCAGGGACTGCAGCAGCACCATCTTCTTCGACCCGTAGTTCCGGCCGACGATGGTGATCGTGGACCCCATGACGACGGTGACGGCACCGATTTCGCCGAAGACGTCGGGCCGATAGTAGAGGGTCACGAAGCTGAACAGCCCCATGGTGAGGGCCTGAAAGAAGCCTGTGTAGAGGTAGCTCACCTCCCAGCGGCGCGCCTCCTCATAGGTCGTGATCTGCGCCTTCTTCCCACCGGAAATGTTGAAATACCGGACGATGCCGGCGATCAGGAGCACCACGGCAAACCAGAGATAGATTGGTTCGCGCGAACTCGTATAGACAAGGATGGCGAGCAGGCAGTGGCAGACGCCGCCGATCAGCAGCACTTCGCCCTCGTTGAACAACGAGCGCACGAAGCCGACATAGACCTCTTCAGGTATGCCCGGTTTGCTTTTTCTCACGGCATCAACCCATTGCCCCGGCTCTCCCATCGCATAGCCGAATTAAGAAAACTTTATAACTGAAAAAGAGGATAAAGTTAGGTTCAGCCGAAGGGACTACTCCGCGGCCGCCTGCAACCGGGGGTCGGGGCTGGCGGTCTGCAGCCTTTGGAGGAGCCGCTCCCGCTCTTCGGCCGCTTTCCGGGCGTTCGCCTCCTTCACATGGCCGAAACCGCGGATGAGCGCGGGCACAGAGGCGAGCGCTGCCGCCGCTTCCTCGCGGTCCGGGGAGAGCATGTCTTCGATGAGGTCGAGATCAGCCTCGTATTGCCTGAGAAGCGCGCGTTCCATGCGCCGCTCGGCCGTGTAGCCGAACGGGTCGAACACGGTGCCGCGCAGCCCCTTGAGGCCGGCAAGCAGGGAGAAGGCCTTCAACATCCACTGCCCGTAGCGCGCTTTCTTCAGATGCCCCGCGCCGTCGCGCTTGGCGAAGACGGGCGGAGCCAGATGGAATTCAAGCCTGTCATAGCCTTCGAACTCGGCTGCGAGCTGGCGCCGGAAGGAGCCGTCCGTATAAAGCCGCGCCACCTCGTACTCGTCCTTGATCGCCATCAGCTTGAAAAGGTTGCGCGCGGCCGCCTCGGTGACCGCGGTGGAGCCGGGAACGGCCTTTTCCTCGGTCGCACGGAGCTTTGCGATTCGGGCGCGATAACGCTCGGCGTAAGTTTCGTCCTGATAGCCGGCGAGGAATTGCGCGCGCCGCTCTATGACCTCCTCCAGCGCCTGCGCGGACCCCTCCCGGCCGCCGGTGGCCGAGCGCGCCACCAGGTCGCGCACGAAGGCCGGCTCGTGCGCGGCGCGCCGGCCCCAGCGGAACGCCGCCACATTCATCTTCACCGCCTGTCCATTGAGCTCGATCGCCTTTTCGATCGCGTCTGCCGAGACCGGCAGGCCGCCTCGCTGATAGGCCATGCCCAGCATGAACATGTTGGCGCCGATGGAGTTGCCGAAAAGCACGGAGGCGGTCTGCGTGGCGTCGAAGAAGTGCGCCTTGTCCTCGCCGGCGGCCTTGCGCACCGCCCGCTTCAGGCTCTCCACCGGCAGCATGAAATCGGCCGAGCGCGCAAAATCGCCCGGCATCACCTCCGCCGTGTTGGCGAGGAAAAGCGTATGGCCCTCGCGCACCGTCGAAAGCACCTTGCGCGAGCCGGAGACGACGAGATCGCAGCCGAGCACCAGGTCGGCCTTGCCGGCCGCCACATGGATGGAGTTGATGTCGGAGGGCCGCCGCGCGATCCTGAGATGGGAGAAGACGGCGCCGCCCTTCTGGGCGAGGCCCGCCATATCGATGATGCCCGAGCCCTTCCCTTCCAGATGCGCGGCCATGCCGAGCACGGCGCCGATCGTCACCACGCCCGTGCCGCCGATGCCGTCGACGATGCCAGACCAGCCGCGCTCGATGGGGAAGAGCGCGGGCTCCGGCACGCCCTGAAGCGGATCGATGTTGCCCGCCGCGCCGTCCACCTTCTTGAGCTTCGCGCCGTGCACGGTCACGAAGGAGGGGCAGAAACCGTTGAGGCAGGAGAAGTCCTTGTTGCAGCTCGACTGGTCGATGCGCCGCTTGCGGCCGAACTCCGTCTCGAGCGGCTGCACCGAGACGCAGTTGGACTTCACGCCGCAATCGCCGCAGCCCTCGCAGACGAGCTCGTTGATGATCACCCGCCTGTCGGGATCGGGAAAGGTGCCGCGCTTGCGCCGCCGGCGCTTCTCGGCCGCGCAGGTCTGGTCGTAGATGAGGACGGAGACGCCCTTCACTTCCCTGAGACCGCGCTGCACCTCGTCAAGGTCGTCGCGGTGGTGCACCGTCGTGCCGGCCGGGAAGCGCAGGACACCTTCGTACTTTTCCGGCTCGTCGCTGACGACCGCGATGCGCTTCACGCCCATCGCCCGCACTTCCTCGGCGATCTGGCCCATGCTGAGCCCGCCCTCGTGCGGTTGGCCGCCGGTCATTGCGACGGCGTCGTTGTAGAGGATCTTGTAGGTCATGTTGGCGCCGGCGGCGATGGCGAAGCGGATCGCCAGCGAGCCCGAATGGTTGAAGGTGCCGTCGCCGAGATTCTGGAAGAAGTGCTCGCGTTTCGAGAACGGCGCCTGGCCGATCCACTGCGCCCCCTCTCCGCCCATGGCGGTGAAGCCCACCGTGCCGCGGTCCATCCACAGCGCCATGAAATGGCAGCCGATGCCGCCGCCCGCGATCGAGCCTTCGGGCAGCTGCGTCGAGGTGTTGTGCGGGCAACCCGAGCAGAAATAGGGCATCCGGCTCGCCACGTCCTTGGTCTCCGCCAGCATCGCCTGGAACTGACGGAGCCTGGCGACGCGGCCGGTGATTTCCTCCGAAGGCCCGATCACCCGCAGGATGCGCTCGCCGATGGCGATCGCGATCTCGTTGGGATCGAGCGCCCCTTTCACCGGAAAGAGCTGCGCGCCGCGCTCGTCCTTCTTGCCGATGATGACGGGATGGTTGGCCGTGCCGTAGAGGTTCTCGCGCAGCTGCACCTCCAGCAGGGAGCGCTTCTCCTCCACCACGATCACCATCTCCAGCCCGCGCACGAAATCGGCCATGTGCTCGAAGTCGAAGGGCCACGGGCAGGCCACCTTGTAGAGCCGCAGGCCGAGTTGGGCCGCGCGCTCCTCGTCGATGCCGAGATCCTCGAGCGCCTGGCGGGTGTCCAGATAGCTGGTGCCGATCGTGACGATCCCGAGCTTTGCGTGCGGCCCGCCCGACCAGACGACGCGGTTGAGCCCGTTGGCTTTCACGAACGCCGCCGCCGCTGCGCGCTTATGATCGTGCAGCCGCTCCTCCTGGCCGAGCTGGTTCACCTCGTGGCGGATGTTCAGGCCGCCCGGCGGCATGTCGAACTCGGGGATCGCGATATCGAACCGGTCGAGCGCCACGTCCACGGACGCCGTCGATTCGATATTGTCCTTCACGCATTTGATGGCCGTCCAGGTGCCGGCGAAGCGTGACAGCGCATAGCCGTAGAGGCCGTAGTCGATCAGCTCCTGGACCCCGGCCGGGTTGAGGACCGGCACCATCGTGTCCACGAAGGCGAACTCGCTCTGATGCGCCACGGTGGAGGATTCGGCCGCGTGGTCGTCGCCCATCAGGGCAAGCACGCCGCCATGCTTGGAGGATCCCGCCATATTGGCGTGGCGGAAGACGTCGCCCGTGCGGTCGACGCCCGGCCCCTTGCCGTACCACAGGGCGAAGACGCCGTCATATCTGCCCTCGCCCAGAAGCTCCGTCTGCTGCGAGCCCCAGCACGCCGTCGCCGCCAGTTCCTCGTTGAGGCCGGGCTGGAAGACGATATTGGCCGCCGAAAGCTCCTTGCCCGCCTTCCACAGCTGATGGTCGATCCCGGCCACGGGCGAGCCGCGATAGCCCGAGATGAAGCCTGCCGTGTCGAGGCCGGCGCGCCTGTCGCGTTCGCGCTGCATCAGAAGCATGCGCACGATCGCCTGCGCCCCCGAAACGAAGATCCGCTCCTGGCCGAGATCGTATTTGTCGCCGAGCGACACCTCATGGAGCGTCATGCCGAGTTCCTCCGCGCGGTCTACCGCCGTGGCGAGCCCCAAGCGAAGGGCCGGAAAGCCCATTCGCCTGAATCATAATAGTTTTCGCGCACGCTGCGGCCAAATGAAATCGGGCCGCGGAAAAAAAGAGCAACACGAATATGTGAAGATGCCGTGGCCGGACATTTTATTAGCCGGAGCAGGCCCGGCCCGCACGAATCGGTCGATCCACGATCCGGGGATATGGAGCGGTCACACTTTTGCCTGCAATGCAAAGCTGCTAAGAACCCGGTCTCAAAAGTCGGCCGGCGTCAAATCAGCATGGTCAACATGCGCCGGGACGGGTCCCGGAATGCCGGCGGGGAGTGGAGTGAAGGGATGAAACCAAGAGGTGGTGGGCACGCCAAGGCGGCCCGATGGGGGGCGTCGCCGTGCGGATAATCGCCCTGGTCGTCCGCGCGATCAGCGATCTGAACCGGCTGGTTGGCAATCTCTTCTCCTGGCTTTCGCTCGCCATCGTGCTCGTCTGCTTCACGGTGGTCGTCCAGCGCTATGTCTTCTCCATCAGCTATGTCTGGATGCAGGATCTCTATGTCTGGCTGAACGGCGCGATGTTCACCGCCGTGGCCGGTTTCGCGCTCCTGCGCAACGACCATGTCCGCGTCGACATCTTCTACCGCCCGGCCGCCATCCGCACCAAGGCGATCGTGGACCTCATCGGCGTCGTGGTCTTCCTGCTGCCCTTCTGCTGGATCGTCCTTTACTATGGATGGCCTTTCGTCGCCCGCTCCTGGCGCATCTATGAAGGTTCGGCCAACCCGGCGGGCATGCCGGGCCTCTTCATCCTGAAGAGCTTCATCCTCGTCTTTGCAGGGTCCGTTGCACTGCAGGGCGTAGCTATGGCCTTGCGCAGCATTCTGGTTCTCGCCGGAAACGAAGAGCTTCTTCCCGAAGGGCTGCGCTATGAAGGCGACGGGGGTGCCCACTGATGGACCCGAAGCTGATCGGCGAGATCCTCGCGGGCCTGATGTTCTTCGGCATCATCGGCTTCCTCATGATGGGCTTTCCGGTAGCCTTCACGCTGGCCGGCGTGTCCCTGCTCTTCGGCGCGGTCGGCCTGTTCTTCGGCGTGTTCGACCCCTCCAATCTCGGCAGCCTGCCGCCGCGCTATGCCGGCTTCATGACCAATGAAGTGCTGGTTGCTGTCCCCCTCTTCATTTTCATGGGCGTCGTTCTGGAACGGTCCAAGATCGCCGAGCAACTGCTCCTCACCATGGGCAAGCTGTTCGGCAATCTGCGCGGCGGCCTGGGCATTTCGGTCGTCGTCGTGGGGGCGCTGCTCGCCGCCTCCACCGGTGTCGTGGGCGCGACGGTCGTTACCATGGGGCTGATTTCGCTGCCCGCCATGCTGCGTGCGGGCTACGACCCGAAGCTCGCCTCCGGCGTCATCTGCGCGTCCGGCACGCTTGGCCAGATCATCCCGCCGTCGACGGTGCTCATCTTCATGGGCGACATGCTGGCCGGCATCAATTCGCAGGTGCAGATGGCGAAGGGTAATTTCGCGCCTGCACCCGTCTCTGTGGGCGATCTCTTCGCCGGTGCTCTTCTGCCGGGCCTGCTCCTGGTCAGCCTCTATCTCGGCTGGATGATCTTCAAGGCCGTATTCCAGCCGGAGACCTGCCCTGCAACGCCGGTTCCGCCCGAGGAGCGGCAGCATCTGCTCCGTGAGGTGGTGGTGGCGCTCGTGCCGCCTCTGCTCCTCATCATTGCCGTGCTCGGCTCGATCCTGGGCGGCGTCGCCACGGCGACGGAAGCCGCTTCGGTGGGCGCCGTCGGGGCTATGGTGCTCGCCGCCCTCCGATGGCGCCTTTCCTTCCGCGTGCTGCGCGAGGCCGTCATCTCCACCGCGGCGATCACCTCGATGGTGTTCATCATCCTTCTCGGCGCGTCGGTCTTCTCGATCGTCTTCCGCCTGATGGGCGGCGACAATCTCGTGCACGAGTTCCTCGCCAATCTTCCGGGCGGCCAGTTGGCGCCGGTGATCGCCGTGATGCTCATCATGTTCCTGCTGGGCTTCATCCTCGACACATTCGAGATCATCTTCATCGTGATCCCGATCACCGCCCCCATCCTGCTTGCGCTCGATGTCGACCCGGTCTGGCTCGGCGTTCTGGTGGGCGTGAACCTGCAGACGAGCTTCCTCACCCCGCCTTTCGGCTTTTCGCTCTTCTACCTGCGGGGCGTGGCTCCTTCGAGCGTGTCGACCGGCATGATCTACAGGGGCATCATTCCCTTCGTCTTCCTTCAGTTCGTCGCAATTGCCATCATGCTGAGCTTTCCGGGGATCGCCACATGGCTGCCCCGCTGGATCTACGGCTGAGAAACGGAGTGACTGCGCATGCGGTTGAACTTCGGCGACACCTCGCAGCCCCTCCGCGAGACGATCCGCAAGACGGTGGAAGCCATCGACGGGCGCAACGTCACGCTGCGCGAGATCGTCGAGCTCACGGGCGAGCAGGGCCTGCTCCTGCTCTGTGCGATCCTGACCCTGCCCTTTCTCCTGCCCGTCTCCATCCCCGGCGTGAGCACGGTGTTCGGGCTTGCCATTATCCTCATCTCGGTCGGCATCACCCTGAACCGCGCGCCATGGCTGCCCAAGAGGATCACCGACCGGCCGATCGATGCCGACAAGCTGATCCCCACCCTTCGAAAAGGATCGGAGATCGTGGAGCGCATCGAGAAGGTCATCAGACCGCGCATCGAGGCCCTGACGACGGGAGCAGCGATCAACCGCTTCAACGGCCTGGTGCTGGTCCTGGGCGGCGTCCTCCTGATGTTCCCGCTCGGGCTCGTGCCTTTCTCCAACACCCTTCCCGCCTTCGGCATCCTGTTCCTCGCCGTTGGCATTTCCCAGCGCGACGGACTTTTCGTGCTCGCCGGCTATGGCATGGCGCTCGCCACCATCGTCTATTTCTCGGTGCTTGGTTACGGGGCCTATATGGCCGGCCGCGGCTTGACGTCGGTCTTCGGCGGCTGAACGAAAAAGCCCGGGCGTTTCCGCCCGGGCCCGACACTTGAAGGCTCCACGCCTCAGATCTTGAAGTATTTTTCGCGCGCCTGGATGAAGAGCGAATCGGTGCCCTCCGTCTTCTGGCGCACGATGTTGAGTGCCGAGACGAAGCTTTCCGCCGTCTTCTTGGTCAGGGGATCGCTGGATTCGAGCAGACCCTGCAGGATCTCCTTCGCCGCGGTCGCGCCCGCCTCCATGATGTCCTCGGGGAAGGTGCGCACCTGCACGCCGTGGTCGTCGACCAGCGTCTGAAGAGCACGCGGATCGTTGGCCGCGAAATCGGCGGCAACATTGTCGTACTCGGCCTGGCTGGCGTCACGGATGATCGCCTGCAGATCCTCCGGCAGCTCCTGGTATTTCGCCTTGGAGACGACGAGTTCGGTCGCAAGCCCCGGCTCCACGAAGCTCGGGAAATAGTAGTTCTTGCAGACCTGGTAGAAACCGAGCGCGAGGTCGTTGTAGGGCCCCACGAACTCCGCCGCGTCCAGAGTGCCGGACTGCAGCGCCTGGAAGATTTCGCCCGCCGCCATGTTGGTGACGGTGGCGCCGAGCTTCTCCCACACCTGGCCGCCGAGGCCCGGAGTGCGGAAGCGCAGGCCCCTGACGGAGTCCACCCCGGTGAGTTCGTCGCGGAACCAGCCGCCCGCCTGCGTGCCCGTGTCGCCCGAGAGGAAGCCCTGCACGCCGAACTGGTCGTAGATCTCGTCCCAGATCTCCTGCCCGCCGAGATAACGCACCCAGGCCGTCAGCTCGCGCGAGGTCATGCCGTAGGGCACGCCGGTGAAGAACGACAGACCCTGGCTCTTGTTCTGCCAGTAATAGGCCGCGCCGTGGCTCATCTCGGCCGAGCCGTCGATGACGGCGTCGAGCGACTGCAGCGGCGGCACCAATTCGCCCGCGGCATAGACCTGGATGGTGAGCCGCCCGCCGGAAGCGGCGGTGATTCGGTCGGCGAGCCGCTGGGCGCCCACGCCGAGCCCCGGGAAGTTCTTGGGCCAGGTGGTGACCATGCGCCAGGTCTGGTTGCCCTGCGAGATGGCGGGTGTGGCGAGCGCGGCGGCACCTGCGCCGACACCGGCCAGTCCTGCCTTTTTTATGAATGAGCGGCGATCCATGAAGTACCTCCCATATTGCGGATCGAAAACAAGCGGAGATCGAGCGCGGCGGCGCGCGCCAGCCTCCCCCGATTGCCGGCGGCTATCAATACACGCGTGTGCGGCCAAGTCCAGTTGCCCCGGGCGGGCAATCGGCAGCTTGGGTAAACGCGTCCGACGGCCGCTTCGGCCGACGTTGGAGCTTGGAAGCTCCGGGAGACGTAATTACATGGGGAGCGTATGATCACCAGGACCGATTCCATGCCGCAGCCGCTCGTCGCCGTATCCACGGATGTGAAGCATTTCGAGAACTACACCTGGCACGCTGCGCCGGAGCAGTATCTCGAAGCGGCGCTCTCGGTTGCCCGTGTCCTGCCCGTGCTGGTGCCCTCCTTCGGCGAGAGGATCGACCTCGACGGGCTCCTTGCCTCGGTCGACGGCGTCATGCTCACCGGCGCGAAATCCAATGTCTACCCACCCCTCTATGGAGCAGCGGCGGACGAGGAGCACGGACCCTATGACGAGCGGCGCGACGCCACCACCATTCCGCTCATCCGCAAGGCGATCGAAAAGGGCGTCCCGCTGCTTGCCATCTGCCGCGGCATACAGGAGCTCAACGTGGCGCTGGGCGGCACGCTCGTCCGCGAGATCCAGGAGCGCGAGGGTGCGCTCGACCATCGCGGCCTCGGCGACACCCAGGACGAGCGCTTCGCCATCCGCCAGAAGGTGGAGATCAGGCCGGAAACCTGCCTTGCCGGTATTCTCGGCTCCGGCGAGGTCATGGTCAATTCCGTGCACCGGCAGGGCATCGACCGCCTCGGCCCGGATCTTCAGGTGGAAGCCCTGGCGCCGGATGGCACCGTAGAGGCGATTTCCGTCCGCGGGGTCCCGGGCTTTGCCGTGGGCGTGCAGTGGCATCCGGAGTACTGGGTGGCAAGCGACGACGCCTCACGTAAGGTCTTCGAGGCTTTCGGCGATGCGGTGCGCGCGCACGCGGCGGCGCGCCTGCGCCCTGCCGCGGCCGAGTGAGCGCTTCCTACTGCGCCCTGAGCGCGACGATTGGCGACAACGGCTTGAGCGATTCGTAGGCGACACCGTCCGCCGCGAAGAATTCCACGACGGATCTGCCGTCCGCCGCCACGAAGGAGAGTTCGCCCGCGCCGTCTTCCTGCCAGTAGCGCGCTTCGGCAAGGCGCGGCATCATGTCCACGCATTCCGGCGTAAGTTCGAGCGCCGCCCGCTGCAGTTCCGCACCGCCGCGCTTGACGACCGTGCAGTTCCCCTTCTGTCCGGAAACACTGAGCTCGTACCGGGATTGCGGCTTTGCCTTTGTACCCGCAGCCTGCGCCGCGTCGGAAGCGTTACGCCCCGGCGAAACAAAGGGTGCCGTCCCGAGCACCGCCAGAACAGCGAGTGCGGAGATTGCCAACTTCATTCCTCGCCCCTGCAACTTTTGCGATAATAAATGCATCATTATGGACAATCGTTAAGAAAACTTGACTGGAATGCAGCGCATTTAGGGTTCCTTCAGATGCGCCGTTTCCGCCACCGGGGTGAGCGGCGCGCCCCGCGTGAACCATGCAACCAGATTGTCGACCACGAGATCGGCCATCGCCTGGCGCGTGTGGACGGAAGCCGAAGCCACATGCGGCAACAGGCATGCATTCCCCAGCGACAGAAGGCTGTCGGGCACATTGGGCTCGTCCGCGAAGACATCGAGGCCTGCTGCCAGGATCGTACCGTCCCGGAGCGCGGCCGCAAGCGCGGCCTCGTCTACCGTGCTGCCGCGCCCCACATTGATGAAGACGCCGTTCGGCCCGAGCGCCCGCAGCACTTCGGCATTGACGGCCTTCTCCGTCGCCGCCCCGCCAGGCGCAACGGAAATCAGCGTGTCGACCGCCTCGGCGAGGCCGACGAGCGTCTGGTGATAGGCGTAGGGCGCATCCTCGACCTTGCGCCTGTTGTGATAGCTCACCGGCAGCCCGAAAGCCTCGACGCGCCGGGCGATCGCCCGGCCGATCCGGCCCATGCCGAAGATGCCGACGCTACGCCCGCGCAGCGTGGCGCATGTCAGCGGATAAGCGCCCTCGCGCCGCCAGCGTCCCTCGCGCAGATAGTTTTCCGCCTTGGGCAGTTCGCGAACGGTGTTGATGAGCAGGCCGAGCGCCGTGTCGGCGACCTCCTCCGTGAGTACGTCCGGCGTGTTGGTCACCACGATGCCTTTTCGACCCGCATGGGCGGCATCCACCGCGTCATAGCCGACGCCGAAGCTAGCGACGATCTGGAGTTTGGGCAGCGCATCCATGAATGCCGAGCTGATGGCGCCGGAAGCAGCCACTCCGACGACGCTCCGCTTCATCTCGTCCGTCAGGAGCGCAGGATCGGAGCGCTCCACCGCCATGAGCCTGAAGCGCTCGCCGATACGGCTCACCGCATGCGAATGCAACTTCCCAGGCACGAGAATGGTGACGTCTTCGGCTCCGTCGGGCATCGCACAGTCTCCAATGAGAATCAGCAATGCTATTGGAACGGGCGGCGCACGCAAATGTAAAGCCGGTTGCCTTTTCGTGGCTTGACGAATTGCCTCGCCGCGGGTGTTATATATATTTGTTTCGAAACTCGAAATAAATATGTTTGCAGCCGCGGCAACGGAGATCGCTGCGGTTGCATGGGAGGAAGCGATGTATCTCGGGCTCGACCTCGGCACCTCAGGGGTGAAGGCGCTCCTGGTTGACGACGGACAGGAAATCGTTGGCTCGGCCACCGGAACGCTTGATGTTTCAAGGCCGCACACGGGCTGGTCCGAACAGGATCCCGCCGACTGGATTCGCGCGGCGGAGGAAGCCGTCGCCGCGCTGAGATCCGCCCACGGGGCGGAGCTTGCGGCGGTGAAGGGCATCGGCCTTTCCGGCCAGATGCACGGCGCCACCCTCCTGGACGAAGCGGACAACCCGCTGCGCCCCTGCATCCTGTGGAACGACACCCGCAGCCACAAGGAGGCGGCCGATCTCGATGCCGATCCGCGCTTCCGCAGGATCACCGGCAACATCGTTTTCCCCGGCTTCACCGCTCCGAAGCTGAACTGGGTGAGGAACAACGAGCCCGACATCTTCGCCAGGACGGCAAGGGTGCTGCTGCCGAAAGACTATCTGCGCCTGTGGCTCACCGGCGAGCACATCTCCGAGATGTCGGACGCTGCCGGTACCGCCTGGCTCGACGTGGAGAACCGCCGCTGGTCGGCCGAACTGCTGGCTGCGACCTCCCTTGAGGAAAGCCAGATGCCGCGCCTTGTGGAGGGTACGGAGCGTGCGGGCACGCTGCGCGCCGAACTGGCGGGCCGCTGGGGCATTGGCCACGGCGTGGTGGTCGCGGGCGGTGCCGGAGACAACGCGGCCTCCGCCTGCGGCGCGGGCACGGTGACGCCCGGCGCTGCCTTCGTCTCGCTCGGCACGTCCGGCGTGCTCTTCGCCTCCAACGCCGCCTACCTCCCCAATCCGGAAAGCGCGGTGCACACCTTCTGCCACGCCCTGCCGGACACCTGGCACCAGATGGGCGTCATCCTGTCGGCCACCGATTCGCTCAACTGGCTCGCCGGCGTCACCGGAACCAAGCCGAGCGAGCTCACCGGCGAGCTCGGCGAGGGGCTGACGGCGCCCTCGGGCGTCATCTTCCTGCCTTATCTCTCCGGCGAGCGAACACCGCACAACGACGCCGTCATCCGCGGCAGCTTCGTGGGCCTCGCCCACCGGACGGACCGCGCCGCCCTCACCCGGGCCGTCGTCGAAGGCGTGGCCTTCGCCTTCCGCGACAGCCTCGAAGCCCTGAAGCAGGCCGGCACGGAACTTTCCCGCGTCACTGCGATCGGCGGCGGCTCGCGCTCGACCTATTGGCTCAACGCCATCGCCACCGCGCTCGGCATTCCCGTCGATGTCCCCGCCGAGGGAGACTTCGGCGCGGCCTTCGGGGCGGCCCGCCTCGGTCTCGTCGCGGCGGAGGGTGCGGACCCCCTCGCCGTCTGCACGCCGCCGGCTATCTCCGCCACCATCGAGCCTGCCTCCAGCCTCGTTCCGGCCTTCGAGGACGCCTATCGCCGCTACCGCGGCCTTTACCCCGCAATACGAGGAGTTTCGTCATGAGCACCGGTTTTTTCGGCGATCTGAAGCCGATCGCCTATGAAGGGCCCGAAAGCGACAATCCGCTCGCCTTCCGCCACTACAACCCTGACGAAATCGTGCTCGGCAAGCGACTCGAGGATCATCTGCGCTTCGCCGTCTGCTACTGGCACACTTTCGTCTGGCCGGGCGGCGACCCCTTCGGCGGCCAGACCTTCGAGCGCCCCTGGTTCGGCGACACGATGGAGAAGGCGAAGCTCAAAGCCGATGTCGCCTTCGAGATGTTCGAGATCCTCGGCGCCCCCTACTTCACCTTCCATGACGCGGACGTGCGTCCGGAAGGCTCCAGCCATTCCGAAAGCGTCTCCCGCCTGAACGAGATCGCCGACCACTTCGCCGGAAAGATGGAGAAGACGGGGGTCAAGCTGCTTTGGGGCACCGCGAACCTCTTCTCCCACCGCCGCTACATGTCGGGCGCCGCGACCAACCCGGATCCGGACGTCTTCGCCTATGCCGCCGCCACGGTGAAATCCTGCATTGACGTAACGAAGCGCCTGGGCGGCGAGAATTATGTGCTCTGGGGCGGGCGCGAAGGCTACGAGACCCTGCTCAACACCGATATGGGCCGCGAGCTCGACCAGCTCGGTCGCTTCCTCTCCATGGTGGTCGACTACAAGCACAAGATCGGATTCGGCGGCACCATCCTGATCGAGCCCAAGCCGCAGGAGCCGACGAAGCACCAGTATGACTTCGATGTGGCGACCGTCTTCGGTTTCCTGAAGCGCTACGGGCTGGAAAACGAGGTGAAGGTGAATATCGAGCAGGGCCACGCGCTGCTCGCCGGCCACTCCTTCGAGCATGAGCTGGCGCTGGCCACGGCCCTCGGCATCTTCGGCTCCATCGACATGAACCGCAACGATTACCAGTCGGGCTGGGACACGGACCAGTTCCCCAACAGCGCGCCGGAAGCGGCGCTGGCCTACTACTACGTTCTGCAGGCCGGCGGCTTCGCGACGGGCGGCACCAATTTCGACGCCAAGCTGCGCCGCCAGTCGCTCGATCCGGAAGATCTGATCGCCGCCCATATCGGCGGCATGGACATCTGCGCGCGGGGCCTGAAGGCGGCCGCCCACATGATCGAGGACAAGGCGCTGAGCGCGCCGCTGGAAGAGCGCTACGCGGGCTGGAAGGGCGCCGAAGCGCAGGCCATGCTGGCAGGCGAGCGCACGCTCGAGGAGATCGCCGAGCGCGTCGCGCGCGAGAACCTCGACCCCAAGCCGCGCTCCGGCCGCCAGGAGAAGCTGGAGAATATCGTAAACCGTTACGTCTAGCCGCTCCGGCGCTTCCCGCCGCTCCACGCCAAGGTTCGCAAGGCCTTGGGGCGGACGGCGGGAGGATGCTGATTTCTAACGATTTTAGGTAAGCTCCAAGCAAGACACGCGCCGTGACCGCGGCCTCGTGCCCGCATCCTGCTCGCGGAACACGACATATTAATGCGATGTAAACAAGCGAGATACTTCTCTATAAACTTGTCGCCAAATCTTCATCCCACCGCCTTCATCCCGACAGGATTGATGGCCTAGATTCAGGCCTCCAGATTCGGAGGCGTAGGATGACTGTTGATAAGAAGGTTGAAGCGGAGATCGACGCGCTGCTCGCGTGCAACGATCAGGCGTCCGTTATCGACACGCTGCTGTCGATGCCTCACGCGATGGCCGCCGATGATCCGGCCTGGGAAAAGCTGATGCACGCCCGCCTGCAGGAGCGGCTCGCCCGCAAGATGCGGGATATGCTCGAAGGTGCGGAAGAACGGAAGGATTCAAGGAGCGCCGCATGACTGTGGCGCGATCGCTCGAAACCCTATTGGAATGCGAGAATATCCTCGATCTTGGCTGCCGCCTCGAGAAGCGGCGGCAGGAGGGTCCTGCCCATTTCCTCGCAGGAAAAGCGCGCCGCCTGGGTGGAGACGTTGATCGCCGCCACGACGGCACCGGGACGCGCGCGCACCGGCACGGCGATCGACCGCAGACCCAGCTCGAGTTCCTCGTCGACGATGGCGTAGCCTGCCCGCCGGACGTCGGCGATGCGGGCCGCAAGGGCCTGCCGGTCCGTAACCGTCTTGGGCGTATTGGCGCGGATCGCCGCCTTGTCCAGAAAACAGGCGAGTTCGGCATCGTCCAGGCCTGACAGAAGCACCCGGCCCATCGAGGTGCAGTAGGCCGGCAGCCGGGTGCCGACGGAAAGGGATACGGAAACGATCCGCCGGCCCGCCACGCGGGCGACATAGACAACGTCTTCCCCTTCCAGCACCGCCGCCGAGCAGGATTCCCCCACCGCCTGCGAGACCTCCCGCAAGACAGGCTCCGCACGCGACCATCCGGATGTAGCGCCAAGCCACGTGCGGCTGAGCGAGAGCATCTTGGCGGTAAGCAGGAATTGCCGGCCCTCCTGCCGCACATAGCCTTCCGCCACCAGCGTAAGCAGCAGCCGCCGGGCGCCGGCGCGCGTCAGCCCCGCCGCCTCGGCGACCTCCGTGAGGCGCAGTCCGGAAGGCGCGCCCGCGAGGATCTGGAGCACACCGAGCCCCTTCGCCAGCGAACCCACCAGTTCGCTGCGTGCAGCACCGCTTTCCGTTGACTCGACCGCCTCGCTCATTTAAGAAAGTATCGCATATAAAACTTATGTTCGCAATACGAACATTTTGGAGGCGATATGGTGCGCTTCATGCCGCTCGACCAGGCGGTGCGGGAAAACCTTCACGACGGGAACACCGCGGCTTTCGAGGGATTTACCCATCTCATTCCCACCGCTGCCGCCCACGAGGCGATCCGCCAAGGCTTCAAGGACCTGACGCTCATCCGCATGACGCCTGATCTGGTCTATGATCAGATGGTGGGCATGGGCATGGCGAAGAAGCTGGTCTTCTCCTATGCCGGCAATCCGGGCGTCGGCCTGCTCCGGCGGCTGCGCGACGCTGTCGAGAACGGCTGGCCGCACCCGGTCGAGGTGGAGGAGCACTCCCACGCCGCCATGGCCAATGCCTACGAGGCGGGTGCCGCCGGCCTGCCGCTCACCGTCTTCCGCGGCTATCGCGGCGCCGGCCTGCCCAAGGTGAACCCGAACATCAAGAGCGTCACCTGCCCTTTCACCGGGGAGGAGCTCGCGGCAGTACCGGCCATCCGCCCAGACGTTTCCTTCATTCACGCCCAGAAGGCGGACAGGAAGGGCAATGTGCTGGTGGAAGGCATCATCGGCATCCAGAAGGAGGCCGTGCTTGCTGCCAGGCGCGCCGTGGTGACGGTCGAAGAGGTGGTGGACGATTTCTCCGGTCTCCACCCCAATCTGTGCGTTCTCCCGCACTGGACCATCACCGCGATCTCCGTGGTCCCCGGTGGGGCGCATCCCTCCTACACCCACGGCTATTACGCCCGCGACAACGCCTCCTATCTGGAATGGGACCAGGTGGCGGCCGACCGCGAGCGCTTCCGGGCATGGATGGAGGAGAATGTGATCAAGGCGAGGCCGGAGGATTTCGCCGACCGAGTCGAAAATCTGAGGGTGGCGTCATGAGCGAGCAGTCCTTCACCCCCAACGAGATGATGACCATCGCGGCCTCCCGCGCGCTGACGAGCCGGGATGTCTGCTTCGTCGGCATCGGCGCGCCGTCGGCCGCCTGCAACGTCGCCCGCCTCACCCACGCGCCGGACATCACGCTGATCTATGAATCCGGCACCATCGGCACCGCGCCGGATGTGCTGCCGCTCTCGATCGGCGACGGTGAGCTCTGCGACACCGCGCTCACCACGGTCTCCGTGCCGGAGATGTTCCGCTACTGGCTGCAGGGCGGGCGCATCACCATCGGTTTCCTCGGTGCCGCGCAGCTCGACAGGTTCGGCAACATCAACACCACCGTCATCGGCGATTACCACAAGCCCAAGACGCGCCTGCCCGGCGGCGGCGGCGCACCGGAGATCGCCTCCTCCTGTGGCGAGGTCTACATCACCATGGCCCAGTCGAAGCGCGGCATGGTGGAGAAGATCGATTTCTACACCTCCTTCGGCCACGGCGATGGCGGCGATCATCGCCAGCGGCTGGGTATTGCGACCAAGGGCCCGACGCTCCTCATCACCGACCTTGCGATCTGGAAGCCCGATCCGGAGACCAAGGAGTTCACGGTCGTCTCGCTCCACCCCGGCGTCACGCGCGAGATGGTGCAGGAGACCTGCGGCTGGCAGGTGAAATTTGCCGACAGGCTTGAAGAAACCCCGCCGCCCACCGAATTGGAACTGAAGACCCTGCGCGACCTCAAGGCGCGCACGGATGCGGCACACAAGGGCACCGGCAGCCCGGCCGCCAAGAGAGGATCCAAGGATGGCTGAAGCCTTCATCTGCGACTACATCCGCACGCCCATCGGTCGATTCGGCGGCGTCCTTTCCTCCGTGCGCGCCGACGATCTCGCCGCCATCCCGCTGAAAGCGCTGGTCGAACGCAATGCGGGCGTGGATTGGGCGGCCGTGGACGATGTCATCTATGGCTGCGCCAACCAGGCCGGCGAGGACAACCGGAATGTCGCGCGCATGGCGCTTCTTCTGGCGGGCCTGCCCGTGGAAGTGCCGGGTTCCACCATCAACCGGCTCTGTGGCTCGGGCATGGATGCGGTCGCCACCGCCGCACGCGCCATCAAGGCGGGCGAGACGGAATTGATGATCGCCGGCGGTGTGGAATCCATGAGCCGCGCACCGTTCGTCCTGCCCAAGGCGGAAACCGCCTTCTCCCGCAACGCAGAGATCTACGACACCACCATCGGCTGGCGCTTCGTCAACCCGCTGATGAAGAAGCAGTACGGCGTCGATTCCATGCCCGAGACGGGCGAGAACGTGGCCGAGGACTTCTCCATCGGCCGCGCAGAGCAGGATGCCTTCGCTGTCCGCAGCCAGGACAAAGCTGTGGCGGCGCAGGAAAACGGCCGGCTGGCAAAGGAGATCACGCCCGTCACCATCCCGCAGCGCAAGGGGGAGCCGGTCATCGTGGAGAAGGACGAGCACCCTCGCCCGGGCACGACGGTGGAGAAGCTCGCCAAGCTGCCCACGCCCTTCCGCGAGGGCGGCACGGTGACGGCCGGCAACGCCTCCGGCGTGAACGACGGTGCGGCAGCACTCATCATCGCCTCCGAAGCCGCGGCAAGGAAACATGGCCTCACGCCCATCGCCCGCATCCTGGGCGGGGCTGCCGCCGGCGTTCCCCCGCGCATCATGGGCATGGGCCCGGCGCCGGCGGCGAAGAAGCTCTGCGCCCGGCTCGGACTCGGCCCTTCGGATTTCGACGTGATCGAACTGAACGAGGCCTTCGCCTCGCAAGGCATCGCCGTGCTGCGCGAGCTTGGCATTCCGGAAGATGCTGCGCACGTGAATCCCAATGGTGGAGCGATCGCGCTCGGCCACCCGCTCGGCATGTCCGGCGCTCGCATTTCCGGCACGGCGGCGCTGGAACTGAGGGAACGCAGTGCAAGGCTGGCGCTTGCCACCATGTGCATCGGCGTGGGCCAGGGCATCGCACTCGCGCTGGAGCGTGCCTAGAGCATGATCCCGAAAAGTGGGTGCCGATCTTCGGAAAAGATCATGCTCAAGCAAAAAGTTAGATCATGATGCCGATTCGACGAAGCGGCATCATGATCTAGTCGTCGAGCCAGTTCTCGACGGCAAGCCCCGGCACGAAGCGGAACGCGCGGTCGCTGGTCACCAGCGTTGCGCCAGCTTCAAGCGCGTGCGCGGCGATGAGCATGTCGAGCGGCTGCATCGTGCGCCCCCGCCTGCGCAATTCGGCGCGCATCTCGCCGTAGCGGCATGCTGCCTCCGGCGTCCACGGCGATATTTTTACGAGACCGAACAACAGCTCCGCGGCGGCAGCAAGGTGTTTCGCCCCAGGCCGCAGGGCGAGCCCGTATCTGGTCTCGCCATAGCTCACGACGGAAACGCAAAGATCGTCCTTCCCATAGGCTGAGATCCGCCTGTCCAAGGCGCGGCTGCGGCCATGCATGAAGGCGCTCACCACATTGGTGTCCAGCATGAAGGGCGGCTTCATGCCAGCGGGTCGTCCCGTTCATGGAGTCCTTGCTCACGATCCTCCATGAATCCTTCCAATTCCTCGGGAGGAATCTGGTCACGCAGCCTGAAAAACCTGTCCCACGATCCCGTCCGTTGCGGCTTGGGCGAGAGAACCACATCTCCCGTGGCCGGATCGCGGCGAATTTCCACCTCATCGCCCTCGAAGCGGAATTCCGCCGGCAGACGCACGGCTTGGCTGCGGCCATTCCAGAAAAGCTTTGCGGTCCGGGGCATGGGCGCCTCCATTGATGGTATATACCATGATATATACCATCAATGTGCCCCGCAAGGCTGTCAACTCAACGGAATGGCGTTCCCCGCCTTGCTCTCCTGATAGATTTCTGAAAGCTGCGCATAGGTTTCGGTCAGCCGCGCGATTTTTTCCGAGACCCGGCTTCTCTCCGGCTCCGGCAGTTTTCGCCCAAGAGCAGGGATCGAATAGCTCTTCCAGAAGGCGTTTTCCGCATTGTAGCCGCCGGGGTCCAGCCGGAAGACCTCCTTCAGGATCTTGAGGTCATGCGGGATGGCGAAGGCGTCCCGCGAATCCTCATGGCTGAAGAGGTAGAAGAAATTGTCGAAGCCGGTCCAGGTGATGGCCGAGAGGCAGAGCGAGCAGGGCTCATGCGTGGAAAGGAAGATGCAGTCCGCGGTGTCGGGCCGCTTGTCCTTTGGCAGTTCATAGAACCGCTTCAGCGCGTGCATTTCGCCGTGCCACAGCGGGTTCTCCAACTCGTTGTTCGTCTCCGCCAATACCAAGGAAAGATCGCCTTTCCTCAGGATCGCCGCGCCGAAGAGCTTGTTTCCTGCTTCCACGCCGGCCCGTGTCTTCGGCACGATGTTCTGCTCGATGACCTCGAGCAGGCGGTCGATCAGGGTGGGATTGTCGGGTTTCATGGCTGTTCCGGCACATGGATCTCGTACAGGTCGGAAAAGAAGTACTCCTCCAGATTGCTGCCGTCTCCCCCGCGATCGACGATGAGGAAGTCCTGTTCTTCCCCGACCGGCGTCAGCACGCCGTGCCAGGTATTGCGCGCATAGTTCACGCCCTGTCCAGGCTTGGTGATGAAGGCGCGCGGCGTGCCCGGGCGGCCCGTTTCATCCGGGCAGACGGTCACCAGGAAGGGGCGCGGCGAAAGCGGCACGAAGGCCTGGCTGCCCAGCGGATGGCGCTCCACCATCCTCAGCGTCAGCGGCAGATCGTAGGGCTGCCCCCGCGCGATGCTGACGAGCACCCGCGCCTTCTCCCCCGTCATCTCCACGCGCGCCAGGTCGTGAAACCGCTGCGTCCTGCCGTTATTGATAGGAAAGCTTTCGGCACCCTCCGCTTCGATCACGTCGCCGAATGGAGCGAAAGCCTCCCGCGTCAACGGCTGGGCGATGATCCTCATGATATCCCCACTGACATCATGACGTCACCGTCCGCCCAACGGCCAAAGCTTCGCATGCCGGTTCACGTCCTTGTAAAGCAGGTAGCGGAATTTTTCGGGCCCGCCGGCGTAGCAGGCTTGCGGGCAGAAGGCGCGCAGCCACATGAAGTCGCCAGCCTCCACCTCCACCCAATCCTGGTTGAGCCGGTAGACGGCCTTGCCTTCGAGCACATAGAGTCCGTGCTCCATCACATGGGTCTCGGCGAAGGGGATCGCCGCACCCGGCTCGAAGGTGACGATCGTCACATGCATGTCGTGGCGCATATCCTCGGGGTCCACGAAGCGCGTGGTGGCCCACCTCCCCTCCGTGCCCGGCATAGGCGTTGGCGCCACGTCATTGTCGCTGGTGAAGAACGCTTCCGGCACCTCGATCCCGTCCACCGCCTCGTAAGCCTTGCGGATCCAGTGGAAGCGTGCAGGCGCCGAGCCTTCGTTGCGCACCGTCCAGCGGCTCGCGGGCGGCAGAAAGGCAAAGCCGCCGGGCTGCATGCGATGCATCCGTCCGTCGAGATGCACCGTCAGCTCGCCCTCCACCACGAAGAGCACCGCTTCCGCCGCGCCGTCGGGCTCGGGCTTCTCGCTGCCGCCGCCCGGCTGCACTTCCATGATGTATTGCGAAAACGTCTCCGCGAAGCCGGAAAGGGGCCGCGCGATGATCCAGCAGCGGGTCTTCTCCCAGAACGGCAGGCAACTGGTGACGATGTCGCGCATCACCCCCTTGGGGATCACCGCATAGGCCTCGGTGAAGACCGCCCGCCCCGTCAGAAGCTCCGTCTGCGGCGGGTGGCCGCCCTTTGGCGCGAAGTAGTTTCCGGTCATGACGGCAGCACGTCCTTGAGCCTCAGATAGGCGATGCGCTCCACTTGCCCGCAGGCGGTGGCGAATTCCTGCTCGCGGCTGTTCTCGGTGCGTGTCTCAAAGGCGCGCAGGATGCTCTCCTTCGTATTGTCCTTGACGGCGATGATGAAGGGAAAGCCGAATTTTCCCACGTAGCGTGTATTGAGCTCGGTAAAGCGCGCGCGCTCCTCGTCCGTCAGTGCGTCGAGCCCTGCCGAAGCCTGTTCGCGGGCCGATTCCGGCGTGAGCCGCCTCGCCGCTGCGAGCTTTCCCGCAAGATCGGGATGGGCCTTCAGCACGCCCAGCCTCTCCTCCTCGCTTGCCCTGCGGAAGACGCGCGCCAGCGCATTGGCGAGACCTCCGGCGCTATCGTGCGCCGGGCCAAGCTCCAGTCCGAACGCCCGCTCCGCGATCCACGGCGAATGCTCGAAGATCGAGCCGAAGCGTTCGACGAACTCGGCCCTGCCCATCCGGCTCGGCCTCAGTTTCGGCGGCTGATAGGCATGATGTTCCATCCAATGGTGTGCGATGTCGATGCGCCGAGGCAGCCATACCTTTTCATGGCTTTTCACATAGTCGATGAAGCGCTTGAGCGACGCCGCCCGCCCCGGCCGCCCCACGAGCCGGCAGTGCAGGCCCACGCTCATCATGGCCGGCCGCCCCGCCTTTCCCTCGTTATAAAGCGTATCGAACGCATCCTTGAGATAGGCGGAGAACTGGTCGCCCGAGTTGAACCCCTGCGGCGTGGCGAAACGCATGTCGTTGGCGTCGAGCGTATAGGGGATCACGAGTTGCGGCCGCGTGGCATTGCCCTGCCCGTCATGGTCGAGCCAATAGGGCAGGTCGTCGTCATAGGTATCGGAGATCCAGTCGAACCCGCCCTCCTCGATGGCAAGCTTCACCGAATTCACCGAAGTCCGCCCGAGATAAAGCCCCCGAGGCCGCTCGCCCACCACCTCCGCATGCAGCCGCACGGCTTCCTCGAGATCGCGGCGCTCGTCCTCCTGCGAATGCGCCCGGTAATCGATCCAGCGCAAACCGTGGCTGGCGATTTCCCATCCCGCCTCTTTCATCGCCGCCACCTGGTCCGGAGAGCGCGCCAATGCGCTCGCCACGCCATAGACGGTGACGGGAACTGCCGCCTCCGTGAACATGCGGTGCAGCCGCCAGAAGCCTGCCCGCGCGCCATATTCGTAGATTGATTCCATGTTCCAGTGGCGCATGTCCTGCCAGGGCGCCGCACCCACGATCTCCGACAGGAACGCCTCCGAAGCCGCGTCGCCGTGGAGGACGCAGTTCTCCCCGCCCTCCTCGTAGTTGACGACGAACTGCACGGCCACATGGGCGCCGTCAGGCCATTTCGGGTCCGGCGGCTTGGGGCCGTAGCCGCGCATGTTCCGGCAGTAGCGCATCTGGCCTTTCTCGTCTGTCATCTCGCCTCTTTCAAGGATAGTCCAAGGTGCGGGCGATCATTCCCGTCGAAAAATTTGAAAGTCTTTCTGCAGCCTTTCCCCCGCACCCCCCTTATGCGCCTCGCAGATTTGCCGCACAATCACCGGCTACGATGAGAAAAACAGGGGAGACCGCATGGGCGAGCGAGCTGAAGGCCGGCTGACGACCCATGTCCTGGACACGGCGGCAGGCCGGCCCGCCGCGGGCATGGAGATCACGCTCTACCGGCTGGATGGCGAGAACCGCACGTATCTGAAGACCGTCCGCACCAACGCGGATGGGCGCTGCGACGCGCCGCTTCTGGAAGGCAGCGCGTTCGCGCCCGGCGAATACGAGCTGATCTTCGAAGTCGGCAACTATCTGCGCGCCAGCCAGGTGGCGCTCCCCGCGCCGGCCTTTCTCGACCGCGTGCCCATCCGCTTCGGGATTTCGGAGCTTGCGCACTACCACGTGCCTTTGCTCGTTTCGCCCTATGGCTATTCGACCTACCGGGGGAGCTGATGACGGCAGTTCGCCACGAAATCCGCCTCCTCCTGAACGGCCTGAAGGTCGCGCTCACCGACGTGCGGCCGGAAGAAACCCTGCTCGACTATCTCCGCCTCGCCCGCCGCCTGACCGGCACGAAGGAAGGCTGCGCAGAGGGGGATTGCGGCGCCTGCACGGTGCTGGTCGGCCGGCTTTCCGGCGATGCCCTCGTCTATGAAGGCGTCAACGCCTGCATCCGCTTCCTTGCCTCGCTCGATGGCTGCCACGTCGTCACCGTCGAGCACCTGCAGCGGCCTGATGGCAGCCTCCATCCCGTCCAGCAGGCGATGGTGGATTTCCACGGCTCCCAATGCGGCTTCTGCACGCCGGGCATCGTCATGTCGCTCTATGCACTGTGGATGCGGAACCCGCGCCCCTCCGAACAGGCAATCGAGAAGGCGCTGCAGGGCAATCTCTGCCGCTGCACGGGCTACGAGCCCATCGTGCGCGCCGCCCGCGCCATTTCCTCCTATGGCGACCCCGGTTCTGACCCGCTGGCGCTGGAGCGCGGGAGGGTCATTGCCGAACTCAAGGCCATGAGGGACGGCACGTGCGTCGAGATGGGTCACGGGCGCGAGCGCCTCGTCGTTCCTGCAAGCGTAGATGATCTCGCCGAAGTGTTGGAGGCGGAGCCGAACGCCACCCTCGTCGCCGGCTCCACCGATGTCGGCCTGTGGGTGACCAAATTCATGCGCGAGATCGCGCCCGCGGTCTTCATCGGCGGCATCGAGGAATTGCGGACGATTTCGGAAAGCGACGGCGTCCTCACCATCGGTGCCGGCGTCAGCTATTCGGACGCCTTCTCACTGCTTGCGGAGTGCATTCCGGCTTTCGGCCGGCTCATAGACCGCATCGGCGGCGACCAGGTGCGCAATATGGGCACGATCGGCGGCAACATCGCCAACGGCTCGCCCATCGGCGACACGCCGCCTCCCCTGATCGCGCTCGGCGCGACCCTCACCCTGCGCAAAGGTGCCAGGCGGCGCACCATCCCGCTGGAAGACTTCTTCATCGCCTACGGGAAGCAGAACCGGCAGCCCGGCGAATTTGTCGAAGCCGTGCACGTGCCCTTACCCGCGCCCGACGCTCACTTCGCCGCCTGGAAGATCTCGAAGCGTCGCGACGAGGACATCACCGTCACGCTCGGCGCTTTCCACATGGAGCTCGGCGCGGATCATACGGTCGCTTCCATCCGCATCGCCTATGGCGGCATGGCGGCCACACCCAAACGCGCGCTCGCCGCGGAAACCGCACTCACCGCCAAGCCCTGGACGATGGAAACCGTCGAACAGGCTTTGCCCGCCTACGAGCGGGACTTCACGCCGATCACGGACATGCGCGCTTCCGCCGAATACCGGATGCTCGCGGCGAAAAACCTGCTGAGGCGGTTTTTCCTGGATACTTCGGGAACAAGCGGGCCGGTGACGGTCGAGCGATACGAGGAGGCGGTATGAACAAACACGCCTCCCAAAATGTCACAGCCCCCAAAATCACCGGCGGTGTCGCCACCGACCGCCGCCACGATTCCGCCCACAAGCACGTCACCGGCGAGGCGGTCTATATCGACGATATGCCCGAGCCCGCGGGCACGCTGCACGCCTATCTCGGTCTCTCGACCGTCGCCCACGGCACGATCCTTTCCATGGACCTTTCGGAGGTCGAGACCGCCCCTGGCGTGGTGGCGGTGCTCGCGGCCAAGGACGTGCCCGGCGAGAACGATATCGGCTCCACCGGGCATCACGATGAGCCGATCTTTCCCGAAATCGATGTTCAGTTCCTCGGCCAACCCATCTTTGCCGTCATCGCGGAAACCCGCGAAGCCGCCCGCCGCGCCTGCCGCCTGGCAAAGATCGAATACGAAGAAAAGCCGGCCATCATCGATGTCGCCGATGCCGAACCCGAAAATCCCCGTCTCGTCACGAAGCTGTTGAAACTCGAGCGCGGCGACGCGGCCCGGGCCATCGCCGCCGCCCCCCGCCGCATCGCGGGCCGGATGCGCGTGGGTGGGCAGGACCATTTCTATCTCGAAGGCCAGATTGCCTTCGCCATGCCCGGCGAGGATACGGACGTCACCGTTCACTCCTCCACGCAGCATCCCAGCGAAGTGCAGCACATGGTGGCGCAGGCACTGGGCGTGCCGTCCCACGCCGTCACCATAGAGGTGCGCCGCATGGGCGGCGGCTTCGGCGGCAAGGAAACACAGGCCAACCTTTTTGCCGTGGTTGCGGCCATCGCTGCCCGGAAGACCCGCCGGCCGGTGAAGCTCCGCCCGGACCGCGACGACGACATGATCGTCACCGGCAAGCGGCACGATTTCCTGATCGACTACGACGTGGGTTTCGACGACGAGGGCAACATCCTCGGCGTCGACTTCACCTACGCCGCCCGTTGCGGCTTCTCCGCCGATCTGTCCGGCCCGGTGACGGACCGCGCGCTGTTTCACTGCGACAACGCCTATTTCTATCCCGCCGTGCGTGCCGTCTCGGCGCCGCTCTACACCAACACGGTCTCCAACACCGCCTTCCGCGGCTTCGGCGGCCCACAGGGGCTGGTCGGAGCAGAGCGCGTGATCGAGGAGGTGGCCTTCGCGCTGGGCAAGGACCCGCTCGAAATCCGCAGGAAGAACTTCTACGGCGAGGCGGAGCGTAACGTCACGCCCTACCATCAGACGGTGGAGGACAATATCGTCCACCGCATCGTGGCGGAGTTGGAAGAAAGCGCCGACTATGCCGCCCGCCGCCGCGCCATCGCTGAATTCAACGGCCGAAGCGCGGTCGTGAAGCGCGGCATCGCGCTCACCCCCGTCAAATTCGGCATCTCCTTCACCGCCACCCATTTCAATCAGGCCGGCGCCCTGGTGCATGTCTATACGGATGGTTCCGTGCACCTGAACCACGGCGGCACGGAAATGGGCCAGGGTCTTTACGTGAAGGTCGCCCAGGTGGTCGCCGAGGAGTTCCAGATCGATATCGACCAGGTGAAGATCACCGCCACCACCACGGGCAAGGTGCCCAACACCTCGGCGACCGCCGCGTCCTCCGGCTCGGATCTGAACGGCATGGCCGCACAGAACGCCGCCCGCCAGATCAGGGACCGCCTGATCGACTTTGCCGCCCGTCACTACGAGGTGCCGAAGGAACAGATCGTTTTCCTGCCCAACCGGGTGCGGGTGGGCAACCAGGAGATTCCCTTCGCCGGTCTGGTCCGCCAGGCCTATATGGCCCGTGTCCAGCTCTCCGCCGCCGGCTTCTACAAGACGCCGAAGATCCATTGGGACCGGGAAAAAGGCTGCGGCCGGCCGTTCTACTACTTCGCCTATGGCGCCGCCTGCTCCGAAGTGTCGATCGACACGCTCACCGGGGAATACATGGTCGAGCGGGTCGACATTCTGCACGAAACCGGAAAGTCGCTGAACCCCGCCATCGATCTCGGCCAGGTCGAGGGCGGCTTCATCCAGGGCATGGGCTGGCTCACCACCGAGGAGCTGGTTTGGGACGAAAAGGGCGGGCTGCGCACCCATGCGCCCTCCACCTACAAGATTCCCCTCGCCTCCGACCGGCCCAGGATATTCAACGTGCAGCTCGCCGATTGGGCGGAGAACACGGAACCCACGATCCACCGTTCCAAAGCCGTGGGTGAGCCGCCCTTCATGCTGGCCATCTCCGTTCTGCACGCTCTTTCCGATGCGGTGGCGAGCGTCGCCGGCCACAAGATCTGCCCGCGCCTCGACACCCCCGCCACACCCGAACGCGTGCTGATGGCGGTCGAAAGGCTGAAGGCGGAAGCGGGGAAGTAGATTGCGGGGCCTTGGCTCGCTATTGTTCTGAAATGTTTTCGCCTTCTGTCACCCCCCTCTGCCCTGCCGGGCATCTCCCCCTCAAGGGGGGAGATTGGCTGGCCGAGGCCTATGCGCCAGCTTTGCAACGCATCAAGCAAGAGCGAGGCGACGGCGAAGGCGTAATCTCCCCCCTTGAGGGGGAGATGCCCGGCAGGGCAGAGGGGGGTAAGAGACGCTGCCGCCTACTCTCGAGCCGCACTCAAAACAAGCGGTCCCACTCGCCATGACCGCCCTCGCCAAAAGCCTCGCCGCCTTCCTCGATGCCTCCCCTGCCGCAGCCCTTGTCACCGTGGCCGAGGCAAAAGGCTCCACCCCGCGCGAAGAGGGAGCGTGGATGCTGGTTTCGCCTGAAAAGACCCTCGGCACGATCGGCGGCGGGCAGCTCGAATTCCTGGCAATCGCCAAGGCCCGCGAACTGATCGCGGAGAACATCGAGAGCGGAGCGATGGATATCCCGCTCGGCCCTGAAATCGGCCAGTGCTGTGGCGGCCGCGTGGCGCTCGACATCCGCATAGCGGAGCCGGATGCGCGCGCGCAGCTTGTGAAGCGTACCGAAGCCGAGGACGCCGCGCGCCCGCATGTCCATCTCCTCGGCGGCGGGCATGTGGGCCATGCACTGGCCGCCGCCTTCGCGCTGCTTCCCGTGCGCACGATTCTCGTCGAGACGCGGGTCGAGGCGCTGGAAGGAATACCCTCCGGCGTGGAGACCAGGCTGACGGCGGTGCCCGAGGAGACCGTTCGTGAAGCGCCGCTCCGCTCCGCCTTCATCGTGCTCACCCACGACCACGCGCTCGACTTCCTGATCGTGTCCGAGGCGTTGGCACGCGACGACGCCGCCTATGTCGGCATGATCGGGTCGAGGACGAAGAAGGCCACCTTCAAAAGCTGGTATCTGAAGAACGGCGGTGACGAGTCCCGCCTCGCCCGCCTCGTCACGCCCATCGGCGGCGCCGACGTACACGACAAGCGCCCGGCCGTCATCGCCGCCTTGACGGCAGCTGAGGTGATGCGGGCGCTGAGCTGACTATCGCCCCCGGAGAATCTCGCCGATCATGCGCTGGCACCGCTCGGCCATGAAATCCACGAGCAGGCGCACTTTCGGATCCTGCAGCTTCTTGTGCGGATAGACGGCCGCGAGTTTCACCGGCGCGGGCGGTGTGTCGGGCAGGATGACCTTGAGCCGCCGGTCGCGCAGGAAGGGCTCGATCTCGAAGCGTGGCTTGTTGATGATGCCGTGGCCGGCGAGCGCCCAACCGGTGATCACGTCTCCGTCATCCGTGTCGAAGGGCCCGCGCACTTCGAATTTCCTCGGCCCCTCCCGTGTCTGGAGCGTCCAGAAATATTCGCGCGTGCCCGGGAAGCGCAGCATCAGGCAATCGTGCCCGTCCTCCACCAGCTGCTCCGGCCGCTCGGGCTCTCCCCGCCGTTCCAGATAGGCGGGCGAGGCGGCGAGCACGCGCTCGCAATCCATGATGCCGCGCATGCGCAGACTGGAATTTTCCAGGAGCCCCAGCTTGAAGGCGACATCGATGCCCTCGCGCATGATGTCGACCTCGTGGTCGGAGAGCCTCAGCCGCACCTCTATATGCGGATAGCGCTCGCGGAACTCGGGAATGCCGCTGGCGATCAGCCTCTTGCCCAATCCGAGCGGCGCGGTGACCCGGATCGTCCCGCGCGGCTGGCCGGAAAGCGCGGCCACGGCCGCTTCCGCCTCCTCGACGGCCTCGATCACCTTCTTTGCACCGTCATAGAAGGCGCGGCCGTGCTCGGTCGGCGTGAGCTGCCGCGTGGTGCGATTCAGGAGCCGCACGCCGAGATGCTTCTCCAGTTCCTTGATGCGGTTCGAGGCCACGGCCGGCGAAATGCGCATGTCCCGCCCGGCAGCCGAAAGGCTGCCCAGTTCCACCACGCGCACGAAGACCGCGATATTGTCGAGATAGGCCATGCAGCCTTAAAACCCATTCGCACAGTCATTTTCCAGATAAATTTGAAAGTCATCGTGTCTGCCATCCCTTTTCCTTTAGAACGGAAACCGTAAGCTCGGTCCAAAACCGGAGTGGGAACGGGCATGAACGATTTCGCGGTGATGTGGGATTGGTTTTCCTTCGCAGTGCGCTGGCTGCACGTGGTGACGGCCATCGCCTGGATCGGCTCGTCCTTCTATTTCATCGCGCTGGATCTGGGCCTCGTGAAGCGCCCAGGCTTGCCCGAGGGCGTCTCCGGCGAGGAGTGGCAGGTGCATGGCGGCGGCTTCTACCACATCCAGAAATACATGGTCGCGCCGGCGTCCCTTCCCGAACACCTCACCTGGTTCAAGTGGGAGTCCTACTCCACCTGGCTGTCCGGATTCGCGCTGCTTGCCATCGTCTACTATGCCGGCGCGGACTTATTTCTCATCGACCGCAGCGTGCTCGACGTCTCCGCCCCGGTGGCGATCCTGATCTCGCTGGCCTCCATCGGGCTCGGCTGGCTCGTCTACGACACGCTCTGCAAGTCCCCGCTGGGAAGAAGCGACACCGGGCTGATGCTGGTGCTCTACGCCATCCTCGTTGCCATGAGCTGGGGCTACACGCAGCTCTTCACCGGCCGCGCAGCCTTCCTGCATCTCGGCGCCTTCACCGCCACGATCATGTCGGCGAATGTCTTCCTCCTCATCATCCCCAACCAGAAGATCGTGGTGGCGGATCTGAAGGCCGGCCGCACGCCCGACCCGAAGCTGGGGCTTCAGGCCAAGCAGCGCTCCCTGCACAACAACTATCTCACCCTGCCGGTGATCTTCCTGATGCTGTCGAATCATTACCCGCTTGCATTCGGCACCAGGTTCAACTGGATCATCGCCGCGCTGATCTTCATCATCGGCGTGCTCATCCGCCACTATTTCAACACCGTGCACGCGCGAAAGGGCAATCCGCACTGGACCTGGGCGGCAACAGGCATCCTCTTCGTCATCGTCATGTGGCTCTCCACCGTGCCCGGGGTGCTGACCGGCGAGCGCCGGGCCTCCGCCGCGGAGGAGCGCTTCATCGCCTCGGCGCATTTTCCCGCCGTGCGCGATACGGTGATGGGGCGCTGCTCCATGTGCCATGCGGCCGAGCCCGGCTATGAAGGAATCCATGCCGCACCCAAGGGCGTGCTGCTCGATTCGGATGCGGGCATTGCCGCCCACGCCCGCGAAATCTACCTTCAGGCGGGCCGCAGCCACGCCATGCCGCCGGGAAACGTCTCGGGCATGACGGAAGACGAGCGCCGGCTGCTCGCCACCTGGTTCGAGGAAGCGCGCTGAGCCCCGCGCCTGAAAGGCAAGATACGATGGCGAAAACCCTGATCCGCGCCCGCCTGCTCACTTTCCTCGCCGAGCCGCTGGCCTTCGACGATCATGCCTCCTACCGGTATGAGGAAGACGGCGCGGTGCTGGTGGAAGGCGGCGTCATCAGCGCCTGCGGAGATTACACGGCGATCGCGCCGGCGGCCGCCGATGCGGACGTGATCGACCATCGTCCGCACCTGCTCCTGCCCGGCTTCATCGATGCGCATGCGCATTTCCCGCAGATGCAGGTGATCGCGAGCTACGGGGCGGAGCTCCTCGATTGGCTCAACACCTATACCTTCCCGACCGAATCCGAGTTCGGCGACGCCGGCCATGCCGCCCGCATCGCGCGCTTCTTCCTGGACGAGATGGTGCGCCACGGCACCACCACGGCTGCGATCTACTGCACCGTCCACCCGCAATCGGCCGACGCCTTCTTCGCCGAAGCCCAGCGACGCGGCATGTGCATGATCGCAGGCAAGGTGATGATGGACCGCAACGCGCCGGCAGCACTCACCGACACGCCGCAATCGAGCTACGACGACACCAATGCGCTGATCGCGAAGTGGCACGGCACGGGCCGGCTCCACTATGCGATCACGCCGCGCTTCGCCATCACCTCGAGCCCCGAGCAGATGGAGATGGTGCAGGCGCTGGTGGCCGATCACCCGGATCTGCACTTGCAGACCCATCTTTCGGAAAACCACGCCGAGATCGCGCTTGCCTGCGAGTTCTACCCGCAGGCGAAGGACTACACCGGCATCTACGAACACTACGGCCTTCTCGGCCCGAAAAGCCTCTTCGGCCACTGCATCCACCTCTCGGACCGCGAGGCGGACGCGCTTTCCGAGTCGGGCTCCGTCGCCGTCTTCTGCCCCACCTCGAACCTGTTCCTGGGCTCCGGGCTCTTCGATTATTTCCGTTATCGCCGGCGCGAAAAGCCGCTGCGCATCGCAGCCGCCACCGACACGGGCGGCGGCACCAGCTATTCCATGCTGCGCACCATGGACGAGGGCTACAAGGTCGTCGCCTTCCACGGAGAAAAGCTCAATCCCCTCGCCTCCTTCTGGCAGATCACGCGCGGCAATGCCGAGGCACTCTCGCTCGGTCACCGCATCGGCACGCTGGAGCCGGGCACCGATGCGGATCTCGTCGTCCTCGACGCCCGCGCCACGCCAGCCATGCGCCTGCGCATGGAACGCGCCGAAACCCTTGCCGAGGAGCTCTTCGTGCTCCAGACCCTCGGCGACGACCGCGCGGTTGTGGAGACCTATGTGGCGGGGCGGGCGGCGAAGGGGCAGATTTAGCGTCACCAGACGAGCCCTTCTCTTGCTAACCTCAGTAACTTAGAACTACCAAGCTCTTTGACTTGACCGGCGCGATTTGGGATCGCTCAGGCATGGATCCTCGGGTCAAGCCCAAGGATCCATGCCTGACCGTCGATACCCTCGCCGACGGCCGAGCCTAAGAGCCATTCACACAGGGCTCTATCGGAAGGAAATCGGGAGGCTTTCATGACAATCTCGCCAGAACCATTCTTCGAAAGCCTCTTCCGCACCGCCGTCGCCGCCGCCGACCCGCAAAGGATCATCCCCGCTTTCCTGCCGGAGCGCCCCAAGGGCCGCACCATCGTGGTCGGTGCCGGCAAGGGCGCCGCCCAGATGGCGCAAGCCTTCGAGGAAGCGTGGGACGGACCGCTGGAAGGCGCCGTGGTCACCCGCTACGGCTATGGCGCGCCCACGAAGCGGATCGCGGTCATGGAGGCGGCCCATCCGGTGCCCGATGCGGCTGGGCTCGAGGGCTCGCGCCACCTCCTCCGCCTCGTCGGCAACCTCACGGAAAATGATCTGGTTGTGGCGCTGATCTGCGGCGGCGGTTCGGCTTTGCTCCCCTCCCCGCCGCCCGGAATGGCGCTGGAGGACGAGATAGCCGTCAACGAGGCGCTGCTTGCCTCCGGCGCGCCGATCTCTGCCATGAACACGGTGCGAAAACATCTTTCCACCATCAAGGGCGGCAGGCTCGCCGCAGCCGCACATCCGGCGCGCGTGGTCTCCCTCGTCGTCTCCGATATTCCCGGTGACGATCCGGCGCTCGTTTCCTCCGGGCCCACCGTCCCGAACCCGGCGACGCGCCAGGATGCGCTTGCCGTGGTGAAGGCCTATGGCCTCCGCCTGCCCGCGGCGGCGCTCCGCCATCTGCATTCGCAGGCAGCCGACGCCCCGAAGCCCGACGACCCGCGCTTTGCCGGCAATGAGGTGCGCATCGTCGCCTCCGCCGCCCGCTCGCTCGAAGCCGCCGCCGCCGAGGCGGAGAAACAAGGGGTCAAAACCGTGATCCTCTCCGATGCGATCGAAGGCGAAGCGCGCGAGGTGGGCCGGGTGCATGCGGCGATCGCCCGCGAGGTCGCGCTGCGCGACCGGCCCTTCCAAAGACCCGTGCTGATGCTCTCCGGCGGCGAGACCACCGTCACGATTCGTGGGAAGGGCGGGCGCGGTGGCCGCAATACGGAGTTCCTGCTGTCGCTCGCGCTTGCCATCGACGGCGTTCCGGGCATCGACGCCTTCGCCGCCGATACCGACGGTATCGACGGCTCGGAAAGCAATGCCGGCGCCTTCGCAGACTACACCACCACGCTCCGCCTGCGCGCGTTGGGCCATGATCCGAAGGCGCTGCTCGCCGCCCATGATTCCTGGAGCGCCTTCCGCGCGCTGGGAGATCTTTTCGCCCCCGGCCCGACGGGAACGAATGTGAATGATCTGAGGGCGGTGCTGGTGAGGTGAAGCGCTCAGGATCGTTTCGGCCCCTTCGCGTCGCCGTTTCCGTGATCCGAACATCAAGCCGTGCCTCACCGTCGCCACGCCCGCTTTCGCGTCTGGCCATTGATTGGTTTGGGAAGCGGGGCGCACTGTTCACGCCACAAAATTAAAAAGGCGCTCCCTTTGGCCCTCCGCTTTCGCTCCGGGCGTTCGTTCGCTCGAAAAGCCAAATCGTTGGCTTTTCGTCCGCTGCGCGGACCGCTCCTCACCCCCGCCGGAGTCTGTCCCGACCTCGGCCGATCACTCGGACCCTTCTCCTTCCCGGCTGCACCCAATGAAGGGGGTGGTCTCTGCCGGGCCGAAGGAGAGCCCTGGCGGCTTCTCCGCGGTTTCCGCGATGCCGTCTCTCACCCAGCATCCGTTTTTCCGGAAACGGCGTCTGTCACCCACCGCCCCGGCACCGCCGGCCTGTCGCGGGCCCTCGGATCCCCAGGTTCCGATCCTGGGGAGGGAGGTTTCCGCCGCCCTCCCGAACACCCGGTGCGCATCCGGTTCCCGCGAGAGCGATGGGGAAAGAATAATACGGGCTGAGAGGGTGGGGAGAAAAAGAGTGGAATGAGCGATTGATGAAACAGCGAATAGCGAGTGGGAACAGAGGGTTGGCGGGTGAGAAAAATTCCGGAGGGGCGGATTTTATCCCCGCCGCCGAGCTTGCGGGGAACATTTGGCCCTGGGCCGGCTTTTTTGTCAAAGGGAATAGCCATGGCTGTGGACACCGCCGAGAAGACCGTCGCAGCTTCTCTGGATGCCCTGCGGGAGGATGCTGCAGGCTGCACGCGCTGCGATCTCTACAGGAACGCCACCCAGACCGTTTTCGGCGAGGGTGGAAGCAATGCGCGCGTGGTGTTCGTGGGCGAGCAGCCGGGCGACAAGGAGGACATCGAGGGGCGCCCCTTCGTCGGCCCCGCGGGCAGGCTCTTCGATGCCATTCTGGAAGAGGCCGGCATCGACCGGAAGAAGACCTATGTCACCAATGCGGTGAAGCATTTCAAGTTCGAGCCGCGCGGCAAGCGGCGCATCCACTCCAAACCCAATGCGGGCGAAATCCGCGCCTGCCGCTGGTGGCTGGATCAGGAACTGACGCAGATCCAGCCCGATGTGGCGGTGGCGCTGGGTGCGACGGCGGCACGGGCGCTGATTGGCAAGGCGGTGCCGGTGATGAAACTGCGCGGCACGGTGGCAGAAAGCCTGGAAGGTGTGCCCGTTTTCATCACGGTCCACCCCTCCTCCCTTCTGCGCATTCCGGATGAGATGGACAGGCACCGCGCGCGCGAACTCTTTGCCGCGGACATGCGCAGGGTGAAGAAGATGATGAGGGGGTGATCTTCAGCGCCAGCGCGCCAGGTTGCCCTGCCGGCTCCGGCCCCTGCTTCGCAGCGTCGACGATTGGCGAAACCCTTCGCAGGGCACTTGTTAGGCCGAGATGTCGACCACGCCGCAGTCGCCGGCCTCGGTGCCGAAGGCAAGGCGGCGGCCCTCGCCGTCCCAGCTCATGGCCGTTACCGCGCCCTTGCCCGGCCGGCGCAGGAGCACCTCCTTGGCGTCCGCAAAGCGCGCGGCAAGGATCATGCCATCGGAATAGCCGATCGCCGCGATGTCCTCCACAGGATGGCAGCAAACCTGGGTGACCATCACATCGCCCCGCGTGCCGAGCTCCAGCGGCGCCTTGCCCATCGGCCCGTCCTTGCCCTGGAAGGGCCAGACGATCGCCGCCGGCGCGCCGGAGGTGGCGAGCCAGCGCCCTTTCGCGCTCCAGGAGCAGCTCTTCACCTTCGACGGATAGCCCGCCATGCGCATATGCCTGCCGTCGGAGAACTTCCAGCCGTGCAGGGCGTTCTCCTGCATCGTCGTGACGAGGAAGCTGCCGTCCGGCGAGAAGGTGATGCCGGTATGCGCGCCCGCCCATTCAAGCTCGGTCGGCTTTCCCTCGGTGGCAGGGAAATGCAGCGTGGCGCCGTTGTAGCGCGCCACGCCGAGCCGGATGCCCTTGGGCGCGAAGGCGAGTCCTTCCACGCTGCGCGGATGCTGGAACTCGCGGATCCTGCCTTCCGGAAAGCGGACGTAAGCCACCCGCCCGCTCGCGAAGGCGACCATCTCCTGAGGGCCGGCGGCCACGCTCGTCACCCATTTGCGGCCGATCTCGGCAAGCTGCTCCACGGAGCCGTCCGGAGAGAGGGCGCATGCCCTGCCGTCTTCGCCGCCCGTCAAGAGTCGCCGGTGATCGCGCGTCGGAATGGCCGAAAGCAACCCGTCATGCAGTTCCGCCCACTTGTGGCCGTTGTCCAGCCGGTGGACGACACCGTCCGCCAGCGCGAAATGCGGGATGTCGTTCAGCCATACGGTTGCAATGCAGTGGCCGTCGAGGTCCAGCGGGGCAACAGTAGGCATGCCTCAGGCCTGGCAAGCTTCGAAGGTGCGCTTCAGGCGTTCGGCATCGAGCTCCCGGCCGATGAAGACCAAGCGGCTTTCGCGCTTTTCGCCCTCCTTCCAGGCGCGCTGGTGGTCGCCCTCGACGATCATGTGCACACCCTGCACCACATAGCGCTCCGGATCGTCGGCGAGCGCGATGATGCCCTTGAGCCGCAGGATGTTCGGCCCGTCCATCTGCGTGGTCTTCTGGATCCAGGGAAAGAATTTCTTCGGATCCATCTCACCCGCACGCAGCGAGATCGAGGTCACCCCGACATCGTGAATATCGGAAAGGGCGCCATGATGGTGATGGTGGTCATGATCGTGGTCGTGGTCGTGGTCGTGGTGGTCATGATCGTGATCATGGTCGTCGAGGAAATGCGGATCGCTTTCCAGCGCGCGCTGCAGGTCGAAAGCGCCCCGATCGAGCACGTCCGACAGCGCCACGCCGGCGCGCTCCGTCTTGTGGATGCGCGCACTCGGATTGATCTGCCGCACGGCAGCTTCCACCTGGCGAAGCTCCTCGGGCGAAACGAGATCTGTCTTGTTGAGCACCACCACGTCGGCGAAGGCGATCTGGTCCGCCGCCTCTCGGGAGTCCTTGAGCCTCAGCGGCAGGTGCTTGGCGTCCACCAGCGCCACCACGGCGTCGAGCTTGGTCTTGGCGCGCACATCGTCGTCCATGAAGAAGGTCTGCGCCACGGGGGCCGGATCGGCCAGCCCCGTGGTCTCCACGATGATGGCGTCGAAACGGCCCGGCCGGCGCGTCAGCCCCTCCACCACGCGCACGAGGTCGCCGCGCACGGTGCAGCACACGCAGCCATTGTTCATCTCGTAGATCTCCTCGTCCGATTCGACGATGAGGTCGTTGTCGATGCCGATCTCGCCGAACTCGTTGACGATCACAGCATAGCGCTTGCCGTGATCTTCCGAGAGGATGCGGTTCAGAAGCGTGGTCTTGCCGGAGCCGAGATAGCCGGTCAGGACCGTGACCGGGATTTGCGAAAGCTGTTCGGACATGGATTCCCTCGCGGGCGAATGATGGTCGTTGCCGTCCATATAAGACGCCGCGGCCCGATTTGCACGGGCGGAGTTGGCCCGCCGCTTCCATTCTTACGAAGAGTTCATTCGTCGCTGCGGCATCCAGCGGCTAACCTGGTGAGGACGACTGAATGCTTCGATTGATGAAGGGCGAGAGAATGACGACGATCACCCGACGAAAAGCCTTCGCGCTTCTGGCGGTGACCGCCGGAGGAGGCACGTTCCTTACGGCCGAACTCTTCAGCAAGACGCGGACGGCAGCCGCCGCCCAGCCGCTGATCACCGGCGCGGGCGTCTGCTCCATCATGCCGGAGACGACGGAAGGTCCCTTCTACTTCGATCCCAAGCTCGAGCGGTCGGATATCGCGGAAGGCGTGCCCGGTCTTCCCCTGCGGGTGCGGCTGCAGGTGGTAGACGCCTCCTGCGAACCCATTCCCGGCGCACGCGTGGATATATGGCATTGCGATGCCGAGGGTGCCTATTCCGGCTATCCGCGACAGCCCGGCCGCCGTGACACGACGGGCGAAAGCTTCCTGCGCGGCACGCAGTTTGCCGATGAGCAGGGAATAGCCACCTTCTCGACCATCTATCCCGGCTGGTATCCCGGGCGCACGCCCCACATCCATTTCAAGGCGTTTCCGAACGAGCGCAGCGTGCTGACGGGGCAGATGTTCTTCCCAGACGAGTTCAGCCGCTCCGTTTACACGGAGATCGCCCCTTATAACAGCCGCGCGCTCCAAGCTGCGACCTTCAACGACCGCGACGGCATTGCCCGGCGCGCCGGCTCGTCCGCGCTCGCCGAGACGGAGCGGACAGGCGGGACGGCGGAGGCAGCACTCGTCATCGCGGTGGCGGGTTAGCGCTATCTCAAGGCTTTGAGGTCGAAGCGGTCGACATCCGCGAGCAGCTCGGCGAAGCCCGAAACCGCATGCTCCAGCAGCCTTTCGCCCGCTTCGCGGCTTGCGGCGGCGGCATTGCCCACCACGCCTTCAGGCGAAAGATCGCGCATCATCCAGCCGAAGGCGTGCGGACCGTAGGCTCTCAGATGGGTGAACTCCCGCTGGAACCGCGCCTGCTCGGAAGGAAAATCGCGAGCCTCTTCCAACTCTACGAGGTCCGGCCGCAGCGCCAGCATCACGGACGTTTCGATGAAGCCGCCATGGATGCCCTGTGCCTTCTCCTCCTCCGGCACGAGGCCGGGCGGCGTGCCGAAGCGCGTCCAGCTCGTCGCCACCGCAAGCATGCGGTGGCGGGCGCGCAGTTCCGTTGCCGCGATGGTCATGAGAGGAGAATTGCCGCCATGGGCGTTCAGCATGACGAATTTGCGAGTGCCCCGTCGGCAAAGATCTTCGCCGATGCCCACCCAGCGCCGAACCGCCTCGTCGAAGCCGAGCGAGACCGTGCGCGGGTCGTCAGAATGCTCGATCGAGTAGCCGGCTTTCTCGACCGCCAGGATATCGAGCTTGATTGCGTCACCGGACCGCGCCCGGGTCCTCTCGGCGACGGCCTCCGCGATGATCCAGTCCGTCTCGGGCGGCAGGTGCGGCCCGTGCTGCTCTGTCGCGCCCAGAGGCAGGACGGCTATCTTTTCATGGCTTGCCACGGAAACTCCGTTTGTCACATGATTGAAACGCCGATTTGGCATAGGCTCGAAAAAGATAGCCGGCGAGGCGAAAAGCTAACCTGTGCAGGCCGGTGCGGCAAGCTGGCTCACCATTGTCGTCGTCGCGCGCCGGACTATCTTTTGTGGGCCTCAATCGCCGTAGGCGGGCATAGGAAGCGATCTCATGTCAAGGACATCCAAGGGTTCGATCATTGGCCGGCTCCAGTCGGCTGCCCGGCTTTCGCGCACGGCGCTCGCCGAGCGGCTTCTAGACCAGGGCCTCTATGCCGGCCAGGACAAGATCATGCTGGCCCTCGATCAGGAGAACGGCCTGACGCCGAGCCAGCTCGCCGAGAAGCTGGGCGTGCGCCCGCCGACGATCACCAAGACGATCAACCGGCTTGCCGCCCAGGGTTTCCTGGAGAAGCGGGCCTCCGACACCGACGCGCGCCGCGCCCATGTCTATCTCACCGAAAGCGGCGCCGAGCTGATCCGCGCCATCGAGCGCTCGGTGCGCAAGACGGAGAAGCAGGCGCTGAAGAGTCTCGACAAGAAGGAGCAGAAGGCGCTGGTGAAGCTTCTCGCGCGCATCGAGGCCAATCTTTCCCGCAAGGCTCCGATCATCGTGGAGGAAGAGGAAGAGGTCGAGGAAGACGCCTGAACGCCTCTTCCGTGCCGGCCGCCCCGCCGGCGGCACCACGCCGCCCTTGCTTTCCGGCCGTAAAGGCGTATGCGCATCTTGTGATGCGTTCTCACACACGAAATCCCGACGAATGAAGACTGCAGCCGACCCGGAGCCAAGCAGGGACCCGCGCGCGGCCGCCGAGCCGGCCGCACCGGCTTCCGCCATCGCCCTCATGTTCAGCGCGGGACTGCTGTTCTCCTGCCTCGACACCAGCGCCAAGTTCCTCGTCACCGGCGGGCTCGAAGCGCCCTTCGTCGCCTGGGCGCGTTTCGCCATCCACCTCGTGCTGGTGCTTCTTCTCCTGCGCGCCTGGCGCAACCCGGCAATTTTCGCGGTAAAGAGCCTGCCGTGGCAGCTCCTGCGCAGCGTTTTCCTGTTCGGCTCCACCTTCTTCAACTTCCAGGCCCTGAAGACGCTGCAGCTTGCCGAGACCGTGTCGATCAGCTTCTTCGCGCCCATGTTCATCACCGCGCTCGCGGGGCCGCTGCTCGGCGAATGGGCCGGGTGGCGGCGCTGGGCGGCGATCCTGTTCGGCTTCCTCGGCATGCTCGTCATCACGCGCCCCGGCTTCGGCGCCTTCGGTGTCGGCCACGTCTTCGCCCTCTGCTCGATGACGTCCTATTCCTTCTACGTGATCCTCACGCGCCGCATGGGCGCGACCGAGACGGCCGAGAGCCTGATCTTCTATTCCGCGCTGTGCCCGGTGATCCTGATGGCGCCCGCCGTGCCGCTCTACGGCTCCCTGCCGCAGGAGCCGCTGCAATGGGCGGTCCTCCTGTCGCTCGGCTTCTTCGGAGGCGTCGGGCACTGGCTCCTCATCCTCGCCTTCCGCCAGGCGACGACCATCGCATTGGCACCCTATCCCTATCTGCAGATCGTGTGGATGATCGGCCTCGGCTATCTCGTCTTCGGCCAATTGCCGGACGCAGCCACGCTCGTGGGAGCGGCCATCATCGTAGCGAGCGGCCTCTACATCGTGCATCGCGAGCATCGGCTGCGGCTTGCCAGCCGCAGTCTCCCCACCGCCGAGACCGAGACGCTGGCAAAAAAGCTTTGACCTTCCCGAGCGCGATGGCATAAGCGAGCCTTAAACAGTTTAAGGAGCACCCGAAGAGGCAGCTCCGCGAAGGAGGGGCGCGCTGGCGCAGAAGATCAAGCTTTCCACCATTGCCGACGCCCTGGGCGTGTCGACGGCAACGGTTTCGCTGGCGTTGCGGGACAGCCCCCTCGTGGCGGAGGCCACGCGCCAGCGCATCAAGGAGCACGCGCGGGCGATCGGCTACATCTACAACCGGCGGGCGGCAAGCCTGCGCACATCCCGGTCGGGCATCGTGGGCGTCGTGGTGCACGACATCATGAACCCGTTCTTCGCCGAGATCCTGCGCTCCATCGAAAGCGAGCTCGACCGCTCGCGCCAGACTTTTCTGCTGTCGAACCACTATGACCAACTGGAGAAGCAGCGCACCTTCCTCGACACGCTGCTGCAGCTCGGCGCCGACGGCGTGATCATGTCGCCCGCCATCGGCACGCCCCCCGAGGACATCCGGATGGCGGAGGACAATGGGCTTCCGGCCGTCCTCATCGCCCGCACGGTGGAGGGCGCGCGCGTGCCTGTCTTCCGCGGTGACGACGCCTATGGAATCGGGCTTGCCACGAACCACCTCATCTCGCTCGGCCACACGCGCATCGCGATGGTCGGCGGCACCGACCAGACCTCGACGGGCCGTGACCGATATCAGGGCTATGTGGCGGCCATGCAGAAGGCCGGCTTGGAAGTGCGGCCGGGATGGCGCTTCCCCGGCCCGCGCACGAAGCAGGCGGGCTTCGAAATGACGGGCGCTTTCCTGGCACTGAAGGACAAGCCGACGGCCGCGGTCTGCTGGAACGATCTTGTCGCCATCGGCCTCATGAACGGCATCGCCCGCGCCGGGCTCGTGCCGGGCGTCGATATCTCCGTGACCGGCTACGACGATCTCGAAGAGGCAGCGATCGCCACCCCGGCGCTGACGACGGTCTGGAACGGCCAGCGGGAGGTGGGCCGGCGTGCCGCCCGCGTGCTGCTCGACAGGCTGAACGGAGCGGAGGTGAACCCTGTCCAGGTGCTGATCAAGCCGGAACTGCATGTCCGCCAATCGACCGGGAAGCCCGTGGACAGATAGCGCGGAGCATCCGCGAGGCGACTTGGCTTTCCGCAGAACTGGCGATCAATGCGTGTGACTGCGGCACTCGCCATGATCGGCCAGAACCTGGATGACGCGGCACTCGCACACCTTTCCGTGTCCGCACTCCTCGACCATTCTCCTCAATTCGCCCCGCAAGGCCTGGAGCTTGGTGATCCGCTCCTCGATCTCGCGGAGATGCCTCGCGGCTATGCTGTCGGCCTCGTGGCAGGAACTTTGCGGCTGCTCCGTCATCGTCAGGAGCTCGCGGATATCTGCGACCTCGAAGCCCAGCTCCCGTGCGTGGCGTATGAAGGCCAGGCGATTCAGGTCCTTCTCGCCATATTGCCTCCGGTTGCCTTCGCTACGCGGCGGCGCCGGAAGGAGGCCGATCTGCTCGTAAAACCGGATCGTGGGCACCTTGACGCCGCTCTGCCGGGCGGCCTCGCCGATGGAAAATCCGCGTGCAGTCATTTTTTGCTTGCTCCTCTAGTCGCTAGAGGAGGTAGGCCTGCCGTCGTACGAGATCAAGGAGGCGATGAATGGCCGAGGCAGCACGCAAGAGCCGCTATCGGGTCGACGGCATGGACTGCGCGGGCTGTGCGCAGAAGGTCGACACGGCCGTGCGCCGCATACCGGGTGTCGAGGATGTCGCGGTTTCAGTCGTGAGCGGCACGATGACCGTAGAGCATGCAGACGGGGCACAACTTGACTCCGAGATCGCAAGGCGGGTGACGCGGCTCGGCTATCGCATCGCCCCTCAGACGACGACGGGTCCCGGCGCAAACGGCGCCGAAGCCTGCGCGGCTCCATGCTGCAGCGGTGGTGGCTCGCGCGACATCCCTGACGATACGATACATCGAGGCATCACCCGCGAGGCACGATGGTGGCAGCGGCCCGCAGTACAGCTTACCCTGGCATCGGGCCTGGCATTCCTGGTCGCTTACGGTGCCGGCTGGCTTCTGCCGCGATACGAGCAGTGGTTCTTTGGCCTTGCGATGCTTGTAGGACTTGTGCCGATCGCCCGCCGCGCCTTTGCCGCGGCCGTGACCGGGACGCCCTTTTCCATCGAGACGCTGATGACAATCGCCGCAGTGGGCGCCATCTTCATCGGTGCGGTCCAGGAAGCCGCTGCCGTCATCTTCCTTTTCCTGGTCGGGGAACTGCTGGAAGGGGTGGCGGCCGACCGTTCGCGCGCCAGCATACGCGGGCTTGCCGATCTCGTGCCCAGGCTTGCCCGCGTGGAGAGGAAGGGCGGAATCGAGGAGATTCCCGCAGAACGGCTCTCGGTCGGCGACGTGATCCTGGTGCGTCCCGGTGACCGGATCGCCGCCGACGGCGAGATTCTGTCCGGAGAAAGCAGCGTCAACGAGGCGCCCGTAACGGGCGAAAGCATTCCGAATTCCAAGGGACCGGGGGACCCGGTGTTCGCGGGCACGGTGAACGGCAATGCGGCGCTGCGCGTGGGCGTGACCGCGGCGGCGGAGGACAACACCATCGCCCGCGTCATCAAGCTGGTCGAGGAGGCGCAGGAGAAGAAGGCGCCGACCGAGCGCTTCATCAACCGCTTTTCCCGCTACTATACGCCGGGCGTGGTGGTGCTGGCGGCTCTCGTCGCGTGCCTCCCGCCGCTCGCCACGGGCGAGCCCTGGTCGGAATGGGTCTATAAGGGGCTGGCGATCCTCCTCATCGGCTGTCCCTGCGCGCTGGTGATCTCCACGCCGGCGGCCATTGCCGCCGCACTCGCCTCCGGCGCGCGGCGCGGTCTGCTCATGAAGGGCGGAGCGGTGCTCGAAGGCGCAGGCCGGTTGCAGGCGATCGCATTCGACAAGACGGGCACGCTGACCGAAGGCAAGCCGAAGGTGACCGACATCATCGCGTTCGACGGCGACCAGCGCGAGGTGCTGCGGCTGGCCTCCGCGCTTGAACAGGGTTCCAGTCATCCGCTCGCCGCCGCCATCCTGGAACGCGCTGCCCAGGAGGGCATCGCCATTCCCGAAGCCACGAGAAGTGCTGCCGTCGGCGGCAAAGGTGTGACGGGGACTGTTGAAGGGCGACCGCTCTTCCTGGGCTCCGTCAACGCCGCGGGCGAGCGGCAGGCGCTCTCGAAGGAGCAGTCGCGCTCACTCGCCACGTTCAACGACGAGGGCAAGACCGTATCCGTCCTGCTCGTGGGAGAAAAGGCGCTCGGGGCCATCGCCATGCGCGACGAGCCGCGGGAGGACGCCCGCTCCGGGCTTGCAAATCTCGAGGCGCAGGGCATTCGCGCCTTGATGCTGACCGGAGATAACCGGCGCACGGCGGAGGCGATCGCCGGCTCTCTGAACATCGAGGCTCGTGCCGAGCTTCTGCCGGAGGACAAGAGCCGCATCGTGGGAGAATTGAAGGCCGGCGGTCTGAAGGTCGGCAAGGTAGGCGACGGCATCAACGACGCCCCGGCGCTCGCCGCCGCCGATATCGGCATTGCCATGGGGGGCGGCACCGACGTGGCGCTGGAGACCGCCGATGCCGCCATCCTGCACGGGCGGGTAAGCGATGTTGCCGCCATGGTGGAGCTTTCAAGGCGCACCATGGGCAATATCCGGCAGAACATCACGATCGCGATCGGGCTGAAGGTCCTCTTCTTCTTCACCACCATCCTGGGCATTACCGGTCTGTGGCCGGCGATCCTGGCGGATACGGGCGCGACGGTGCTGGTGACGGCGAACGCGATGCGGCTGCTCGGCTGGAAACCGCGGAGCTGGCCTAAGTCCCCTTCGGCGCGCCCATCCGCGCACGGTGCGGCGCAAACAGGCAGGCGAACGCCAGGATGAGGCCGGACACGGTGGCAATCATGCCGGCTGCGCTCACCGCGTGCTGGCCGCCGAGCCAGAGCGGCCCATAGCCGGCAAGCACATAGCCGAGCACAGCGGAGAGGATGGCGAAAATCACGCTCCAGAGCACCTGGATCTCGAGCCTGTTCGTCATGAGCCGCGCTGCGGCCGGCGGGCAGATGAACATGGCGATCACGATGATGGAGCCGACCGCATCGAAAGCGGCGACCGCAGCCACGGCAGCCGCGATCACCAGCCCGAAGCCGAAGGCGGCGGTGGGAATGCCCACGGCGCCGGCAAATCCCTCGTCGAAGGTCGACAGCTTCAAGGGCCGCCAGAAGACGATGACGAGAACCGCGATCAGAGCTGCCACCGCGCCCATGCGGAAGAGCTCCGGCGGCAGGTCCGCCAAGGCCACGGGATCGAGAAGCGAGCCCCACCCTTCGGCGGTGAGCCAGATCAGGCTTTCGAGATTGCCGTAGAGCGCATGCTCCACGTCGAGATGGACGCCGCTCGTGTCGCTCTGTTCCAGCAGCAGGACGCCGGCGGCGAACAGCGAGGTGAAGGTGACGCCCATCGCCGCCCCCGCCTCGATACGGCCGACGCGTTTTATCGTCTCGATGAGGATCACCGCCACGACGGCGGCCCCCGCCGCCCCGAGGAGCATGGGCCAGGTGGAAATCGTGCCGGTGACCAGGAAGGCGACCACGATGCCCGGCAGGACCACATGGCTGATCGCATCGCCGATCAGGGCCTGCCGCCGCAGGATGAGGAAATTGCCGGGCAACGCGCAGGCGATCGCCGCCAGGACGCCGATCAGCAGCGGCGTGAGGCTGAGCTGTACGAATTCGGCACCCATCGAGCTCTCCTAATTCACCACCGCCGGCCCGCCGATCCGCCGGTCGATCTCCGCGATCTCGTCGCGCGTCAGGACGGATTCGATCGGCGTCAGCCCGTCATAGCGGGCCGAGACCGCCTCATCCTCGTAGAGCTGCCGGGCAACGGCCCAGCGGCTCTCGTCGCGCAGCGTCTTGGCGGCGGCAGCCTTGCCGTCTCCGGTGGCCACCGCATCCTGCCGGATGAACCCCTCGCGCCTGAGCACGGAGAGGGTGAGCCTGTCGAAGATCGCCTCGCCGCGGGCGAGCGCCAGGAGACCTTGCCGCCGATGCACGCGGATTTGGAACTGACGATGCCGGATGAAGGAGGCGAGCACCCCGCGCGCCGGCGCGAAAAGCAGAGAAAGCACGAAAAAGCCGAAGCCCACCAGCACGATGATGGGCCCGGTCGGCAGGTCGGGCGCGGACGCCGACAGCGCCGCCCCCACATAGCCGGAGAGCCCGCCGATAGAGCCGCCCGCAAGGATCACGCGCTCGGTCCTGTCCGTCCACAACCGGGCAGTGACCGGAGGGATGATGAGCAGCGCCACCACGAGAATGAGCCCGACCAGCTTGAGCCCGATGACGGTGACCGCCATGACGAGTCCCATCATGGCCAGATCCATCCGCCGCACATCGATGCCGGAAGAGGCGGCAAATTCGGGGTCGAAGGCGACGAGCGTCATCGGGCGGCGCAGAAGAAGGACGAAGAAGACGGCAAGCCCGCCGCCGAGCGCGATCACCACCGCATCGTTGAAGAGCATGCCGGCGGTCGAGCCGAGCAGGAATCCTTCGAGGCCTGCCTGATAGCCGCTCGACATGGTCTGGATGATCGTGAGGAGCACGATGCCGAAGCCGAAGAACACCGAGAGCACCGCGCCGATGGCCGTATCCTCGGCGAGCCGGGTGCGGCTCGCGATCCATTGCACCGCGAACAGCCCCGCCGCGGCGGAAAGGGCCGAGCCCAGGAGGAGGCCGGGAAGGCTGCGCCCCTCCCCCCCGAGCGCCACCATCACCATGAAGGCGATGCCGACGCCGGGAAGCGTGGAATGGGCGACCGCATCGCTCACCAGCGCCCGTTTGCGCAGGAAGAGGAAGGTGCCGCCGGCGCCAGCCGCGATGCCCAGCAGCGCCGCGCCGATCGCCACCAGCGCGGCGTTGTAGCCGGCCTGCAGCGCGAGCGCGTCGAGAAAGGCGGCAAGCATGGCTCAGGCCGCCGGCAGCTTCAGCTGGTCGATATGGGTGGTGGCGAGCCGCCCGCCATAGGTCTTCTGCAGGTTCTCGGCCGTAAAGGTCGTCGCGACCGGTCCCTCGGCGATCCTGCGTATGTTGATGAGCAGGATATGGTCGAAGTATTGGGTGACGGTGGCGAGGTCGTGATGCACGCAGACCACCGTCCGGTGCTCCGCCTTGAGCGCCTTCAGCACGTCGATGATGGCCTTTTCCGTGGCCGCATCAACGCCGGCGAAAGGCTCGTCGAGCAGATAGAGATCGGCATTCTGCGCCAGGGCGCGGGCCAGGAAGACCCTCTGCTGCTGCCCACCGGAGAGTTGGCCGATCTGACGGTCGCCGAAATCCGCCATGCCGACGCGCTCGAGGCAGGCGAGCGCCCGCTCCTTATGTACACGGCTCACCGGGCGCAGGAGGCCGAGTTCCCGGTAGAGCCCCATCAGCACCACATCGATGACTCGGGTGGGGAAATCCCAGTCCACCGAGGCGCGCTGCGGCACATAGGCGATGCGGTGCATGACCTGCGCAAGCGGCTTGCCGAACACGAGCACCCGGCCCGAAAGGCGCGGCACGATGCCGAGTGCGGCCTTCAAAAGCGTGGATTTGCCTGCACCGTTCGGCCCGACGATGGCGGTCATGGATTCGGCCGGGACCGTGGCATCCACCGAGAAGACCGCAGGCTTTTCACCATAGGAGACCGTGAGCTCGCGGATGGCGAGGGGGCTCTCGGCGGGCGCTGGAGCAGCCACCCTGCGTCCTTCCGTGCTTGCGATCTCGATCGCCGCGTTGTTCATCCGGGCTTTCTCCTTCAACTCGCGGCCGCAAGGCGGCCCAGCATGCCGCGCTCCGGCGCCTCCCCGCCCAGCGCCCGCGTGATTGCCGTGACGTTATGGTCGATCATGCCGATATAGGTGCCTTCATAGGTGCCCTCGCGGCCCATCGCGTCGGAGAAAAGCTGTCCGCCGACCTCGACCTTCCAGCCCTTCGACGCGGCGCCCTCCACGAGCGCGCGCATGTTCCTGTCCGAAACGGAGGATTCCACGAAGACGGCGCGGATCTTCCGGTTCACCAGCGTATCGACCAGTTCCGACACACGGCTCAGCCCCGCCTCGCTCTGCGTGGAGATGCCCTGGATGCCCAGCACGTCATAACCATAGGCGCGGCCGAAATATTTGAACGCATCATGCGCGGTCACCAGCACGCGGCTTTGCTCCGGCACGGTCGCGAGCACCTTCTTCGAATAGTCGGAAAGCGCTGCGATCTCCTGGAGATGCCGTTCCGCATTGGCACGGAATTGTGCGTCTCCTTCAGGGTGAGCCGCAATCAGCGCGTCCCGCACCACCACCACCACCCGCGACCACAGGTCGGGATCCATCCAGACATGGGGATCATAACGATTCTGGTAGACGTCGTGCGACAGCAGGAGATCACGCGGAAGCGCATCGGCAACGGCCACCACGGTGCGCCGGGCGCCCAGCGTCTTCATGAAATCCTCCATCTGGGCCTCCAGATAGAGCCCGTGCCAAAGCACGAGATCGGCCTTGGCCATGGCCAGGATGTCGGTACGCGTCTGGCGATAGGCGTGGGGGTCCACCCCCGGCCCCATGAGGCCCTGGACCTCGACCTGATCCCCGCCCACCTGACGCGCCGCATCGGCGATCATCCCGGTGGTCGCGACGACTTTGAGCTTTTCCTGCGCCATCGCCGCGCCGGCATACGCCGGCATCATCGCCAGCAGCCCGGCCAATACAAGCAGCGAACGCCGCACCCTGTCTGCCATGGTTCCACGCCCTTCTGGTTTTGCATTCCATTTGCAACAAAGATCTTCACCAACTCCTTTGCAGCGGAGCTTGTTCCAGACAATTAATGCAGTTGCAAACCATTTGCAAGTGAAAATCGACGGTCCGCGATTCGAGACGACGGCCGCATGAGTCGTCCGAACGGAATCGGAGAGCGCGGAACGGCAAGGAGAGGGAGCCGGCGCAGCGAGCCGCATCTGCTTATCAGGTGATCGATCCACCTGAGCGAGCGAAGCCGGCCACCGGCAACATCGGGCCCACCGAATGCGAAACAGCTAAATTCGACTATAAACAAACAACGGTTCAGTTAGAGGGATATGTTGAATATGGCCATGAGTCGCTGGCGTCACATGCTGCGATAACGGTGTAAAATACGGTTTCTCGATATCAGGGAGGACTTGTCGACGCGAGCTGCAATACGTCTGTTTACGAGATTGGTGGAGCGAATCAGCTTTTTGATGACGTAGACATTTTCCTGCATCAGCGCGGAGACCGACGAGCCAAGGAGTCGTTTCTCCGGATCGGCGGGTCAAAGATGCGGCTGATGCATCCGTTGAGTAAGCCGAGATGCCCGCAGGCATCTCCGCCTACACCAAGCGATATGGATCTGGGACCAGTTTTCAGGACGCGACAATTATCACTCACCACAGCCCAGAGAGGGGTTACGGCTGCCATGCCGGGGGCCGTAACCCCTTCTTTATGCTTCCGGCAGCGCGCAGGTGCAAGATCGATTTCGTTTGACTTGGGTGGCGCATAAGCAATCCAGGTGCCTGAGCGACCGAATGCAAGTGAACGAGATACCGCCGAAGCAGCAGCCTCGGGGCTGGTTCTTCCAATGCAGAAGCGCTGATCTTCTAAGCCGAGCGGGTGCGGAAGCGACCTTGAGCCTCTCCCCCGCGGGCGGGCAGTGGAAGGTCGCCGGCGGGCGCATGGGGCCCGGTCGTCTGGCCGATGACGAGCTCGGCCTCCCACAATTCGTGCTTTGGCTTGCCGCCGGGTGCCTGGATCTGCTCCAGAAGGAGTTCCGCCACCCGGCGGGCGGCCTGACGGATGGAGGAACGCATGGCGGTGAAATAGGAAATGCCCTGCGGTCGCGTTTCATTGGCCGGCTGCAGGAACGAGAGGCAGTCGTCGAACACGATGATGGAGAGATCGGCCGCCGGACGGAGCCCCATCTCCGCGAGCGCGCGCATGATTCCCATGGCGGGCAGGATGCTGGACACCAGGACGGCGGTGGGCGGACCACTGCCCGAGAACATTTCCTTGGCGGCGTGGTAGCCGTAAGGCTCGACCATGTCGGCGCTGAACATGATGGACGGATCGAGCGCGATGCCGCGGGCCGCAAGTGCGGACTCATAGCCCTGGCGGCGGCGGTCTGCGAAATTCATCGCCTCGATCCCGTTGACGAGGGCGATTCGGCGATGGCCGAGGTCGGTGAGGAACTCCGTGGCTCGCATGAAAGCGCGGCGGTTGTCGACGTCAAGCCACGAATAACTCTCCGGATCCTCTCCGCAGCGGCCGTGCACCACGAAGGGCACGCCGAGGGATTTCAGGAACGGGATGCGCGGATCGACGGTCAACGGCCCGTGCACCACGATCCCGTCCACCCGCCCGCGGCTCACCAGATCGCGGTAGACGTCCGCTTCATCGCCGGGCGCCGCGACCCGCAGCAGAAACTCGTAGCCGTAGCGTGAATAGACTTCCCCGGCTCCGGCGAGAAAATCCGTGAAATGCGGGTTCATCATCATATGCTCGCCGAGCGTCACCACATGGCCGATGGTGCGGGCCTTACCCGTGGCGAGGCTGGCCGCGCTCGCGCTGGGGCGATAGTTCAACCGACGTGCCGCCTCGACCACGCGCGCCCGGGTTGCCTCGTTCACCTCCGGAAAACCGTTGAGCGCGCGCGAAACGGTGGTCTGGGACACGCCCAGCACCTCCGCCAGCCTGCGCAGATTGATCGTCTCGCGTGCCAATGATGAAACCACCTGGGTTCAAAGCGCTTTGGGAAGTATTCGCGTGAAGCCTTGGACAAATCAAGGCCTCACCATGCTGCACCCGCTCAATACGACGTTGAATTACAGAAGTTCTTTCCGCACTGCGGCAAAAGCATTCTCCATGTCGGCCGACTTGACTCGTCAAGGCGGAGGCGGGATGCTACGCACTCTCAAAGCGCTTTGAGCTTTGAGAGACGAGCGGGCGGGCCGCTTGTTAGCCCGCAATGGATGGATTGCCGGGTCTTGGCGAGCAGAGGCCCATGTGGAGGAAGTGATGAAGAAATGGACGATTGCCGGCGCGGCTGCGCTGATATTTGCCTGCAGCACCGCCCTGGCGCAGGATCTCAAATTTGCGCCGGGAGAAGACGACCGTTTCAACTGGCAGAGTTTCGAGGATTTTAAGGCGAAATACGACCTCGAGGGCCAGAGCCTGACGATTTTTGCCGATTGGCTGAGCCCCGAACGAGAGCTTTTCGAGTCCGTGCTCGCCTATTTCGAGGAGGCGACGGGGGCGGACGCGACTTATTCCGGCTCCGATTCCTTCGAGCAGCAGATCATCATCGACATCCAAGCCGGCAGCCCCCCGAATATCACCATCTTCCCGCAGCCGGGCATCGCCGACAATCTCGCCTCCCAAGGCCATCTCATCCCCCTCGGGGAGGAGACGGCGAACTGGGTGAGGGAAAACTATGCCGCCGGCGATTCCTGGGCCGATCTCGGCACCTATGAGGGCCAGGACGGAACCGAGGCCTTCTATGCTCTCCCGTACAAGGCGGATGTGAAGTCGCTGGTCTGGTACGTGCCCGAGAATTTCGAGGACGCCGGTTACGAGGTGCCCGAGACGATGGAGGAGTTGAAGGCTCTCACCGAGCAGATCGTGGCCGACGGCGGCACGCCCTGGTGCATCGGGCTCGGCGCGGGCGCCGCCACGGGCTGGCCGGCGACCGACTGGGTTGAGGATATGATGCTGCGCACCCAGCCACCCGAGGTCTACGACCAGTGGGTCACGAACGAGATCCCCTTCAACGACGAACGCGTCGTGGGCGCGATCGAGGAATTCGGCTGGTTCGCCAAGAACAACGATTTCGTCGCCGGCGGCACCGAAGGGGTTGTCTCCACGGACTTCCGCGACAGCCCGGCGGGCCTCTTCTCTTCCCCGCCGCGCTGCTACATGCACCACCAGGCCTCGTTTATTCCCAGCTTCTTTCCCGAGGGGACGGAAGTGGGCGTCGATGCCGACTTCTTCTACATGCCCGCCTATGCGGAGAAGGATCTCGGCAGGCCGGTCCTGGGCTCGGGCAACATCGTCGCGATCACCTCGGATTCGGAAGCGGCGCGTGCTTTTGTCGAATTCCTGAAGACGCCGATCGCGCATGAGGTCTGGATGGCGCAGTCGGGGTTCCTGACGCCCTTCAAGGGCGCCAACCCGGAGGCCTACGCCAACGAGCCGCTCAGGAACCAGGGCGACATCCTGACCAGCGCCACGACCTTCCGCTTCGATGCCTCCGACCTGATGCCGGGCCGCGTCGGCGCGGGCGCGTTCTGGACCGGCATGGTGGACTTCGTCGGCGGCAAATCGGCCCAGCAGGCGGCGGACGAGATCCAGCAGGATTGGGAAGCGATCAAGTGACGCACTGAACCGACGGGCGAGCCGCCATTGCCGGGCGGCCCGCCCCGGCGCTAAACTCATCACCTGTAGGCCCCAAGGAGGGCAAGGACAGGAACGAAGAAGTAGAACAACAATACAAGAAAAAACCTCCGGCCGGCGCGCGACCCGGCCCGATCGGGAGGGAGAAAAGTGGCACTGTCACAAGCAACACGGGCACCGGCCGCCGCCGAGTCGAAGCTGGTCTCGATCCTGTCCACAGTCATCGTCACGCTTGCCGTCATGGCGGCCGGACTCGCCGTCAGTGTGGTGATCGCGCTCGCCGCGTACACGCTCATCGCGCTCCTCCTGCCGGACTCCAAGCTGCTCTGGGCGCTCGTCGTCATGGTGCTCGGGGTCGCCGCCTGCTTCGGCTATTTCTGGAGCTCGAACAGGCTTCTGGATACGATCTATCCGGGCACGGGCGCAAATGTCGCGGCCAACCTGACCAAGGCGAACGCCATCCGGCCCTGGCTGTTCCTCGGTCCCGCGATCATCATCCTCGGCATCTATCTCGTCTACCCGGTGGTCAATTCGATCGTTCTGAGCTTCCACGGCCCCAACGGTGAGCACTGGGTGGGCGGCTACAACTACAACTGGCTCATCCATGACGCCGCCTTCCGCGAAAGTGTGCGCAACAACATCCTGTGGCTCATCGTGGTGCCCACCGCCGCCACGTTTTTCGGCCTGATCGCGGCAACGCTTACCGACCGCATCGGCTGGGGCAATATCGCCAAGAGCCTGATCTTCATGCCCATGGCGATCTCCTTCGTCGGCGCCAGCGTGATCTGGAAATTCATCTACGACTACCGTCCGGCCGGCTCCGGGCAGATCGGCCTCCTGAACGCCATCGTCACTTCGTTCGGCGGCGAGCCGCAGGCCTGGCTCACCATTCCGCTCTGGAACAACTTCTTCCTCATGGTGGTGCTGATCTGGATCCAGACGGGCTTCGCCATGGTCATCCTCTCGGCGGCCCTTCGCGGCATTCCGGAAGAGACCATCGAGGCGGCGATCATCGACGGCGCCTCGCCTTTCCAGATCTTCTACAAGATCAAGGTTCCTCAGATCTGGAGCACCATCGCCGTGGTGTGGACGACGATCACCATCCTGGTCCTCAAGGTCTTCGACATCGTGATCGCCATGACGAACGGCCAGTGGGGCACCCAGGTGCTCGCCAACTACATGTTCGACTGGATGTTCCGCGGGCTCGACTTCGGCCGCGCCTCCACCATTGCGCTCGTCATCATGATCATGGTCGTACCGATCATGATCTGGAACGTCCGCGAGGCAAGAAAGGGAACGCGATGAGCACGGCAGTCGGCACCCGCCCCGCGCTCACCTGGGCGGTTCACCTCGCGGTCCTCCTGCTCGTGGCGGTCTGGACCATCCCCACGTTCGGCATCCTCGTCTCCTCCTTCCGCGACCGGGACCAACTCGTCGTCAGCGGCTGGTGGACGGCGCTGACTTCCGCCGAGCGCAACATCGTGGCCCGCTCCGCCCCGCCGGAGGAGGCGGTCGAGGAGAACGGGCAATGGGTGCTGCGCGGCAATGTCTTCGCAGAAGGCTCCGGCAGCATAAGCGCCTTCGGCACCTCCATCCAGCGGCCGCGCGAGTTCGAGCCCGGTGCCACCGCGGAGATGCGCGGCGGCGGCACCATGACCGTGGAGGAAAACGGCGACTACGTGATCTCCTATCCGGAACAGCCGGAGGGCGGCCGCGGACAGCGCCTTTTCGTCACGTCGCTCGAGGCGCCGAAATTCACCGCCGAGAACTACGAGCGCGTGCTGTTCTCCGAAGGGATCGGCCAGAGCTTCATCAATACGCTGACGGTGACGATACCCGCAACGGTGATCCCCATCCTGATCGCGGCCTATGCGGCCTATGCGCTCTCCTGGATGCAGTTTCCCGGCCGGGCGCTGCTTCTGGCCACCATCGTCGGCTTGATCGTGGTGCCGCTGCAGATGGCGCTGATTCCGCTCCTGAGGCTCTACAACGACATCGGGGTCGGAAAATCCTTTATCGGCATCTGGCTCGCCCATACGGGCTTCGGCCTGCCGCTCGCGGTGTATCTCCTGCGCAACTACATCGCCGGTCTGCCCCGTGAGATCATCGAGAGCGCGAGAGTGGACGGAGCTTCGGATTTCGAGATCTTCCGCAAGATCGTCCTGCCGCTTTCCTTCCCGGCGCTCGCCTCCTTCGCAATCTTCCAGTTCCTGTGGGTGTGGAACGATCTTCTGATCGCGACCGTGTTCCTGGGCAACAATGAAGAGCAACTCGTGCTGACGGGACGTTTGCGCGAACTGCTCGGTTCGCGCGGCGGCGACTGGGAAATCCTCACCGCCTCGGCCTTCGTCGCCATCGTGGTGCCGATCGTCGTCTTTTTCGCGCTGCAGCGCTACCTCGTCCGCGGGCTGCTTTCGGGCTCCGTGAAGGGAGGGTGACCGCGGCATGGATGGCGACATCACTGTTCATTCGGCAGGAAGAAACATCGTGGGCAACCGGGGAGAGCACTGATGGCCGGCGTTCTGATGAAGAACATCAAGAAGAATTACGGGGCGACCGAGGTCATCCACGGCATCGACCTGGAGATCAAGACGGGCGAGTTCGTCGTCTTTGTGGGGCCGTCGGGCTGCGGCAAGTCCACGCTGCTGCGCATGATCGCGGGACTGGAGACCATCACCGGCGGCGACATGTATATCGGCGAGGAGCGGGTGAACGACATCCCTCCGTCGCAGCGCGGCATCGCCATGGTGTTCCAGTCCTATGCGCTTTATCCGCATATGAGTGTCTACGACAACATGGCTTTCGGCATGAAGATCGCCAAGGCGCCGAAGGCGGAGATCGAGAAGCGCGTGCATGCAGCCGCGGAGATCCTGCAGCTGACCCCCTACCTCGACCGCCTGCCCAAGGCGCTGTCCGGCGGCCAGCGCCAGCGCGTCGCGATCGGCCGCGCCATCGTGCGCGACCCGAAGGTGTTCCTGTTCGACGAGCCGCTTTCCAATCTCGACGCCGCCCTGCGCGTCGCAACGCGGATCGAGATCGCCAAGCTCAAGGAGTCGATGCCGGACTCCACCATGATCTATGTGACGCATGATCAGGTGGAGGCCATGACGCTGGCCGACCGCATCGTCGTGCTTTCGGCCGGCGATATCGAGCAGGTCGGGGCGCCGATCGAGCTTTACGAAAGACCGGCGAATCTCTTCGTCGCCCAGTTCATCGGCTCGCCCGCCATGAACGTGCAGCGCGCCCGGATCGAGAAGGCCGGCGAGCAGACGACCATCTCGCTCGGGCAGCGCAAGGCCGACCTGCCCATCCCCTCGCCCGCCGGAATGACGGGTCAGGAAATCCATCTCGGCGTGCGGCCCGAGGACCTGACGATCGCCTCCAACGGCAGCGGCTTGATCGACGGCCGCGTGGACATCGTGGAATCCCTGGGCGAGGTCACGAACGTCTATCTCGATGTCGAGAACGCGCCGCAGCCGATGGTCGTAAAGCTGCCGGGAGTGCAGAAATTCGCCCGGGGAGAGATCGTCTCGCTGGAAGCGCAGCCCGGCAAGATGCATCTCTTCAACGAGAAGGGCCGCTCTCTGCTTTATCTGTGAGGGGCAGGTGCGGATCGGTTTCTCATTCGATCGTCTTACCGCACGGACGTTCAGGCATGGATGCTTCCGCCGGCGATCAAGAATTTAGGCCTATATGTGCCGCGTAAGCGGATATCATCGCACCAAATGCGGCAAAGGGTGACCACGCGCGCCTCTTGTGCTATGAGCGCCCGCAAGAGTAGCGGGCGGCCTGGGTGCCGCCCTATATGTTAGAGCATCATGACCCTGACGATCGATACATCGACCCCTGAAAGCCGTGCGTTCCTGCGCACCGACATGCGGGCGGAAAAGAAGGCGCTCATCGGCCTGTCGCGCGAGGAGATGGCCGGCGCGCTCGCCTCCATCGGCGTGCCCGAGCGGCAGGTGCGCATGCGCGTGCGCCAATTGTGGCACTGGCTTTACGTGCGCGGCGTCTCCGATTTCTCCCGCATGTTCAACATTTCCAAGGAACTGCGGGCCGCCCTCGACGAGCACTTCACCATCGCGCGGCCGGAGATCGTGGAAGAGCAGATCTCGCAGGACGGCACGCGCAAATGGCTTCTGCGCTTTCCGCCGCGTGGCGCCGGCCGTCCCGTCGAGGTCGAGACGGTCTACATCCCCGAGGAGGACCGCGGGACGCTCTGCATCTCCTCGCAGGTCGGCTGCACTCTCACCTGTTCCTTCTGCCATACCGGCACGCAGAAGATGGTGCGCAACCTGACGGCCGGCGAAATCCTCGACCAGCTTCTGGTCGCCCGTGATCGCCTCGGCGACTTCCCGGATGCCGACACGCCCGATGGCGCGATCGTTCCGGCCGAAGGCCGCAAGGTCACCAACATCGTCATGATGGGCATGGGCGAGCCGCTCTACAATTTCGAGAATGTCAAGCAGGCGCTTCTCGTCGCCTCGGATGGGGAAGGCCTGTCGCTGTCCAGGCGCCGCATCACGCTTTCCACCTCTGGTGTCGTCCCTGAAATCTACCGTACCGGCGAAGAGATCGGCGTCATGCTGGCGATCTCGCTGCATGCGGTGCGCGACGAGCTTCGCAACGAGCTTGTGCCCATCAACAGGAAATACCCGCTGAAGGATTTGCTCGACGCCTGCCGCGCCTATCCCGGCCTGTCGAACGCCCGCCGCATCACCTTCGAATATGTGATGCTGAAGGGCGTCAACGATTCCCTCGAGGACGCCCGCGAGCTGGTGCGGCTCTTGCGGGGCATTCCGGCCAAGATCAACCTGATCCCGTTCAATCCGTGGCCGGGCAGCGCCTATGAATGCTCGGACTGGGAGCAGATCGAGAAATTCGCCGAGCTGGTGAACCGCGCCGGCTATGCCTCGCCGATCCGCACCCCGCGCGGCCGCGACATCCTCGCCGCCTGCGGGCAGCTCAAATCGGCGTCGGAGCGCATGAAGAAGACGGAGCGCCTGAAGCTCGAGGCGATGATGATCGCCGGCCACGGCGAGGCCTGAGCCACACGCCCTTACCGCGCCTGGGCTGTCAGGATCTTCAGCGCGAAGGCGGAGAATACGCCGGCAAACAGGTAGTCCACCACGCGTGTCACTGTCGGGCTCTTCCGCAGAAGCCCGGCGAACTTGTCCGCCGCGATCACCATGGGCGCGACGATGGGCAGCGACAGCGGAATGAAGAGCACGCCGAGGAAGAACAGTTTTCCCGGCGCATGCGGATCGCTCGGCGAGACGAACTGCGGCAGGAAGGTCATGAAGAAGAGGATGATCTTCGGGTTGAGCAGATTGATGCCAAGCCCGGTGGCCCAGTTCTTGAAGAGCGAAGCCTGCTTGCCCGTGCGTGCCTCCGGATTGAAAGCGGAGCCGTGGCGGAGCGCCTGCCAGGCGAGCCAGACCAGATAGCCCGCGCCGAAGATCTTCAGGATCCAGAAGGCCGTGGGCGATGCCACGAGCAGCGCCGACAAGCCCAGCGCAACAAGCGCCGTGTGGATCACAATGCCCGTCATGGCGCCGAACATGCAGGCAAACCCCGCCGCCCGCCCCTGCGACAGCGCGCGCCCGACGAACAGCGTCATGTCTGGCCCGGGCGTGATCGCCAGCACGAAAACCGCCACCGCGAACTGCAGGATGATGATGGTATCGGGAACGAAATCCATCGCGACTTCCCTCACATGCTGTGTGACGGCAAACTAGCCCGACCTTCCTCGATAGACCAGAGCCGACATTCCCGTCCGGAAAGCTCCTGCCGGGTCACCTTACCCTGCCCGAAATCCAGGCCTGTTGCACGCGCAAGTCGTCGGTGAGGTGGATGCAATCAGCCCGGCAGCCGAGCTTCAGGAAGCCTCGCTCCTTCTCGATCCCGAGATAGGTCGCCGGATAGGCGGAGGCCATCCTGAGCGACTCCTCGACTGGGAGTTCCAGCACCTGCACGCCGAAGCGCACGCCCGACGCCATGTCGAGATCGGAACCCGCCAGCGTCCCGTCCTCCAGCACGAGCTTGGAACAGACCTCGCCAGGCTCGCGCCGGACCGTGCGCCCATTGAGTTCAAAACTTTCCGCGTTGCTGCCCACCAGCGCCATGGCGTCCGTGACGTGGAAGAGCCTGCCCGGCCCGCGCTTGGCACGCAGGGCGATACGCAACGCGGCAGGGTCGACGTGATGCCCGTCGGCGATGATGCCGCCCCAGACATCGCCCGCATCGAGGGCGGCCCCCACCAATCCCGGTGCGCGATGCGTCAACCCGCTCATCGCGTTGTAGAGATGCGTGATTCCGCGCGCACCCGCATTGAAGAGACGCCGCGCGTCCTCGCTCGTGCAATCGGTGTGGCCGAGGCTGACGACCACGCCGGCATTCGCCAGGCGCTCAACCTGCTGTGGCGTCACCTGCTCCGCGGCAACGGTGATGTGCAGCACGGGCATGCCGCCCGCCGCCCGGCAAAGAAGATCGAGATCGACGTCGTCCACCGGCCGCATGAGCTCGGCCAGATGCGCCCCGCGCCGCGCGGGCGCCAGATGCGGCCCTTCGAGATGGATGCCGAGCACGCCCTCGTCCGCCTTGGCTGCCTCGACCGCGGCCTCGACCGCCTTGCGCGTGACCTCGCGCGTGTCGGTGACCAGCGTGGGCAGCAGCGCCGTCGTGCCGAATGTCCGATGCGCCCGCGCGACGACGAAGAAGGTCTCCGGCGTGGGATCATTGTTGAGCAGGCGCCCGCCGCCGCCGTTCACCTGCACGTCGACGAAGCCCGGGGCCAGGATCCCGCCCTCCAGCCGCGTCACCTTGCCGGAAACCTCCGCCTCCGGCACGATGGCCTTTACCCGCCCGCCTTCCACGACGAGGGCGTGCCGGTCAAAGAAGCGTTCGCCATCGAACAGGCGCGCGCCGGCGAGGACGGTGTTTTCCATCAGATCGTCTCCGTGACCTTCTTGAGCTTGTCGGGCGTGTCCGGATCGAACCCGCGCTCCCGCGCCAGCCGCTCGACCAGGCGGTAGTAGGCGGCCAGCGCCGCCAGCGGGTCGAGCTGACCATAACCCGTCGAGGGCACGGCAATCGTGTCCTGCCCGAGCTCACGGGAGGAGAAGGCGACGATGCGTGCGCCCATCCCACGCAAACGCTCCATCACCGCAACGCTCGAGGGGAGCGCCTCGTCATCCGGCGCGAAGGCGAGGATGGGAAAACCTTCCTCCACGAGCTGCATCGGCCCGTGCATCAGTTCAGCCAGCGAGAAAGCCTCCGCGTGGAGCTTCGCCGTTTCCTTCGCCTTGAGCGCGGCTTCCAGAGCAATCGCAAATCCCGGCCCGCGCCCGCTGGTGAACAGCGACTGCGCCTTGAGGAGGAACGGCAGCGCCGGCTCGTAATCCGCGTCGCTGGCGGTCCGCAGCGCCTCGGGCAGGCGCGCAAGCCCCGCCGCGAGCGCCTCGCTGCCCGATGCAGCCCGGGTCACCGCAGCCAGCGCGGCGGCCGAGGCGATGAAGCTCTTCGTCGCCGCCACGCTCTTCTCCTCGCCCGCATGGATGGGCAGCACGATGTCGGCCGTATCCGCGAGCGGGCTCTCGGCCACGTTGACGATCGCCACCGTCAGCGCACCGCCGCGCTTGGCCTCGTCCTGCACGGCAATGATGTCCGGGCTTGCGCCCGACTGCGAGACAGTGATGTGCAGCCCGCCCGGCACCCGGAGCGAGGCGCGATAAACCGACGCGACGGATGGCCCGATGGACGCCACCGGGATCCCGCAGGAGATCTCGAACAGATATTTGAAGAAGCTGACCGCATGGTCGGACGAACCGCGCGCTGCAACGGTGACGACCGGCGGGCGCCGCTCCGCGATAAGCCGGCCGATTTCCGAAAATGTCTTCTCCTCCCGCTGCAGGAGCCTGCTGACGGCTTCCGCCGCTTCGTCCGTTTCCTGAAACATCAGCGATCGTCCACTCACCGCTTCATCTCCACTTCATCATGCCCCGGGCATAGGAACCAATATGATACCAATGCACAATACAAGTGCCCCGGTCAAATCGATGCCCCACCAGCAGCATCGCTGACGTGTTGTACATGGCCCCGGTGACATTGCCATGAGAAGACCACGCCGGCCCGCAATGCAGCCTGAAGTTTTGCCTGTGGCGGCTTTCTCCATCTGGACGAACCCTCGCCTCATCCCTTAAAGAAATGCGTTCAAAGCCGCGGAATTCTTCCGCATGACCGGGCCGGAGGGGGTTGTCCGGCAAAGACTGAACACAAGACACAAGATTAGGGAGCGATACATGCGAAAGATCCTTCTGCTTGCCGCGGCGAGCCTCGCCCTGGCGACGGCAGCCTCTGCCCAGACCGTGAAAGTGTCGGTGACGGCCATCGTCGAGCATCCGGCGCTGGATGCCGTGCGTGACGGCGTGCGCGACGGATTGGGCGAGGCCGGTTACAAGGAAGGTGAAAACCTCGAATTCACCTACGAGTCGGCCCAGGGCAATACTGCGACGGCCGCCCAGATCGCCCGAGAATTCGTTGGCGACAATCCGGATGTGATCGTCCCGATCTCCACGCCCTCCGCCCAGGCGGTGGCAGCGGCCACGCGCGACATTCCGGTGGTCTTCACTGCGGTCACCGACCCGGTCTCCGCCGGCCTGGCCAAGTCCAACGAGGAGCCGGGCGGCAATGTGACCGGCGTTTCGGACCTGTCGCCGATCTCCGATCACGTGGCGCTCATCAAGGAGCTCGTTCCGGACGCCGAGAGCATCGGCTTCGTCTACAACCCTGGCGAGGCGAATTCCGTGGTGCTTCTCGACCTCTTCAAGAAAGCCGCCGAGGAGCAGGGCCTCTCCGTGGTCGAGGCGCCGGCCAACAAGTCGGCCGACGTGCAGGCGGCTGCCCGCAGTGCCGTCGGCAAGGTGCAGGCCCTCTACGTGCCCACCGACAACACGATCGTTTCAGCGCTCGAATCCCTGATCGGCGTCGCGGAGGAGAACGATATCCCGCTCGTCTCCGGCGATACGGATTCGGTCGAGCGCGGCACACTCGCTTCGGTCGGCTTCAACTACTACCAGGTGGGCAAGGAGACCGCCGAGGTGGTCGTCCGCGTGCTCAAGGGCGAGAATCCCGGCACGATCCCGGTCACCTTCGCATCCGGGACGGATCTCGTCGTCAACCGCAAGGCGGCCGAAGCCATGGGCGTTGACCTGCCCCAGGCGGTGCTCGACCGCGCTTCCAAGGTGATCGAATAGCGATCATGCGGCCCCTCGCCTGAGGCAGGGGGCCGCTTTTCACCCGGTTTTCCGGCCGCAGTTCATTTTTTTGCTTGCACTCGCGGGTGCTTCGCGCCACCGGGGTGTGCAATTTTTACGATTGCGGGGTTCTTCCTTCTGATGTCTGCCATTGCGTTCTGGGGCGCCGTCGAACTCGGCCTCGTCTACGGCTTCGTCGCCCTTGGCGTCTTCCTCGCCTTCCGCATCCTCGACTTCCCGGACCTGACGGTGGACGGATCCTTCCCGTTGGGTGCCGCGGTCGCCGCCGTGGCGCTCACGGCCGGCTGGAACCCCTGGCTCGCCTGTTTCATCGCCGCGCTCGGCGGTGCCGCCTGCGGCCTGGTGACGGCGTTTCTGAACGTGCGCTTCGGCATCCTCAACCTGCTCGCCTCCATCCTCACCATGATCGCGCTCTTCTCCGTCAACCTGAGGATCATGGGGCGCCCCAATATGGCGGTGCTCAACCGGGACACGGTCATCACCCCGTTCTACGACCTCGGCCTGCCGGATCACCTCGTCCGCCCGCTCGTGCTCGCGGTCCTGATCATCATCGCCGTACTGCTTCTGGCGCGCTTCCTCGGCAGCGATTTCGGGCTGGCCATGCGGGCGGCCGGCGCCAATCCGCGCATGGCGCGCGCCAACGGCGTGGATGTCGGCCGTCAGATCTATGTCGGGATGGGGCTTTCCAATGCGCTCACCGGCCTCGCCGGCGCGCTTTTCGCGCAAGTCTCGGGCTTCGCCGATGTCACCTCCGGCGTCGGCACGATCGTGGTGGGTCTCGCCTCCGTTATCGTGGGCGAGACACTCTTCCGCAGCCGCGCGATGCTGATCGCGCTCGCAGCCTGCGTGATCGGCTCCGTCATCTATCGCATCGCCGTACAGCTGGCGCTTTCCGCCGATCTCCTTTACCTCAAACCGTCGGATCTCAACCTCGTCACGGCGGTTCTCGTGGCGCTTGCGCTCATCCTGCCCAGGCTGCGCGCCGGCAGGAGGGTCGCACGATGATCTCCGTCAAGGGCCTGCACGTCACCTTCAACCCCGGCACGCCGCTGGAGCGGCGGGCGATCGCCGGCATCGATCTGGTGCTGAACGAGGGCGAGTTCGCCACCGTCATCGGTTCGAACGGTGCCGGCAAGTCGACCCTGCTCGCCGCCATCGCCGGCGACGTTATCCCGCGCAACGGCACGATAGAGATCGGCGGCCGGAATGTGACGAGGGAGCAGCCCGCCAAGCGGGCGGCGCGTGTCGCCCGCGTGTTCCAGGATCCGCTCGCCGGCTCCTGCGCCGAACTTTCGATCGAGGAAAACCTGGCCCTCGCCTCTATGCGGGGAGCAAGGAGGGGTTTCCGGTTAGCTCTTCAAGCCGGCCGGCGCCGCGCGCTGCGTGACCGGGTGGCCGAACTCGGCCTCAATCTCGAAAACCGGATGGGCGACCGGATGGGCCTGCTTTCCGGCGGTCAACGGCAGGCGCTCTCGCTCGTCATGGCCACGCTGGCGGAAGCGGAGGTGCTGCTGCTCGACGAGCATACGGCAGCCCTCGATCCAGGCATGGCGGAATTCGTTGCCGAACTCACGCAGCGCCTCGTCAGCGCCCATCGCCTGACCACCCTCATGGTGACCCATTCCATGCGCCAGGCACTCGACCTCGGCACGCGCACGATCATGCTGCACGAGGGACTCATCGTCCTCGACATCACCGGCGACCGCCGCAGGGACATGACGGTGGACGACCTCGTCGAGATGTTCCGCCGCGTGCGCGGCGGTGCGGAGCTCGACGACGATTCGCTCCGTATCGGCTGAACCGGTCTCCGGCCGGCTGGCTCCTACCGCTTCATGCCGGTCGTGGCGATGCCTTCGATCAGAAGCCGCTGGAAGAACAGAAAGAAGAAGAAGACCGGCAGCAGCGACAGGATCGACATCGCGAACAGGCCCGACCAGTCGGACTGGCTGGAGGAGTCGACGAAGGAGCGCAGCCCGAGCTGCACGGTATATTCGCGGATGTCCGTGAGATAGATCAGCGGTCCGAAGAAGTCGTCCCAGGTCCAGATGAAGGTGAAGATCGCGGCCGTGGCGAGCACCGGCAGGGACAGCGGCAGCATCACCTTCCAGTAGATGCGCCAGGCGCTGCATCCGTCCATGAGTGCGGCCTCGTGGAGCTCACGCGGAATCCCGCGAAAGAACTGCACCATGAGGAAGATGAAGAACGCGTCGACCGCCAGGAATTTCGGCACGATCAGCGGCAGGTTCGTGCCCACCCAATCGAGGTTGAGGAAGAGCACGTATTGGGGGATCAGCGTCACATGATAGGGCAGCATCAGCGTGCCCAGCATGATCGCGAACCAGAAATTGCGCCCGCGGAATTCGAGCCGGGCAAAGGCGAAGGCGGCGAGCGAGCAAGCCATCAGATTGCCGATGACCGACAGGACGGAAATGACGAAGGAATTCCAGAAGAACGTGCCGAAATCGACCGAGAGCCCGTTCCACCCGCGCACATAGGCCTCCAGCGAGACCGCTGACGGGATCAGCGATGTCGAGCTGAATATCTCCTCCTCTGGGCGGAAGGACGCTGAAAGCATCCAGAGCAGCGGATAAAGCATCAGGATCGAAGCGCCGATCAGGAGCACGTGCAGCGCCGTCGAGACCCAAGCCTTCCGCCTTGTCAGGCCCTCCCTTGGGCGGGCGTCATCGGCAACGGCAACCGAGGGATCAGTCATCGTAATGCACCCAGTAGCGCGCGGAAAGGAAGGAAAAGGCCGTGAAGAGCGCGATGATCACCAGAAGGATCCATGCAAGCGCGGAGGCATAGCCCATGCGAAAGAAGCCGAAGGCCTCCTGGTAGAGATAGAGCGTGTAGAAAAGGGTCGAATTGATCGGCCCTCCGGTTCCGCCCGAGATGATGAAGGCCGGCGTGAAGGCCTTGAAGGCTTCGATCGTCTGCACCACGGCATTGAAGAACACGACCGGGGTCAGGAGCGGCAGAGTGATCTTCCAGAACTGGCGCCACTTCGATGCGCCGTCGATGGATGCCGCCTCGTACATGTCCTGCGGTATCTGCCTCAGCCCGGCAAGGAAGATGATCATCGGCGAGCCGAACTGCCAGACCGACAGGATGACCAGCGTATAGAGCGAATAATTGGGATTGGAGATCCAGCTCGGCCCGATGATGCCGAAATTGGCGAGGAAGGAGTTGACGAGCCCGTTGCCGGCAAAGAGCTGGCGCCAAAGGACGGCGATCGCCACCGAAGCGCCGAGCAGGGAGGGCAGGTAGAAAATCGCCCTGTACCAGGGCAGGCCGCGGATACCGCGATTGAGCGCCATGGCCACGAGCAGCGCGAAGGCAAGCTTCAGGGGCACCGACAGGAGCACGTAGAAGAAAGTGACGTTCATCGAGGCGACGAAGCGCGGGTCGGCCGTGGCGATGCGCACATAATTGGCCGCGCCCACCCACCGCGGCGAGGTCAGCAGATCGAAATCGGTGAAGGAGAGATAGAGCGACACCAGAGCCGGCCCGGCCGTGAGGCCGAAGAAGCCGATGAACCAGGGCAGGAGGAACATGTAGCCGGCGCCATTTCGCGACCAGGCGCGTGCGAGCCATCCCCGCGTCGGGGTGCTCGGGGTGGCCGGCGAGGTGATGGTCGTCATGGCGATGACTTCGCGCTCGATCTATCGCGGATGCCCACCCTCCCTGGCCCTGGCCGGGAGGGTGGAAGCGAACCGGTCTATGCTTACCCGCGTGAAAGGATCGATTGGGCCTCGGCTACGAAAGCTTCTGCACCGGACTCGGGCGTATGCTGCCCGAAAGCGACTTCCTGGCTGACGCGGAGCAGCATCTTGTCGATCTCGCCCGCACCGAGCGGCGGCGGGGGCGGCAGCGGGCCGGCAAGATCGCCCAGGCCGCCGATATATTCGACCGCGGCCGCCCCTGTTTCGTCCAGCTTCGGCTTGAGAAGTTCGCGTACCGCGGCCGATTCCGGCACGCCGCGTTCCACATCCAGGATCGCCGCCGCCTCCGGATCCGTGACGAAGAAGGAGATGTAGGCGGCTGCCGCTTCCGGATTGGCACTCTGCGAGGAGACCGAGAAGAACATGGAGGGCTTGCGGTAGTGCCCACCGCCCACGCCGGCCTCGATGCGCGGATAGGGATGCATGACGATCGGCTCTTTGTTGATCGCCTGATAGCCCACGAGCTGGTTCGAATGGGCGTAGGAGACGGCTGCATGGCCGAGCGAAACCATACCCGTCTCGATCTGGTTCTTGTCCAGTGCCTGCAGATCCGGCGGCACGCAAGCCTTGGAGTCGCGCATGGCCGCCCATAGTTCGAACCATTCGCGCGTATCCTCCGCATCGAAGGCAAGTTCGCCCTCGGCCGTATAGAGCGCCTTTCCGCGCTGGCGCACGAAGTTCTCGAAGAAGGGTTCCACGCCTGATCCGTCGGACAGGCCGTAGAAATTCTGGCGCTTGCCCGCGTTCGTGATCTCCTCGCCGATGCGCTTCATTTCGTCGAAGGTGAGCGAATTGTCCGGGATCGGGATACCAGCCTCCTCGAAGGCGGCGGAATTGATCATCATGGCCGAGGAGTTCGCGCCGAGGCTGATGCCGTAGAGCGAGCCATCCACGGATCCACCATCGAGGGCAGCCTTGTCGAAATCGGACACTTTGAGGACGTCTGGCACGTAGCCCTCAAGCGGCGCCAGTGTTCCGCGGCGGGCATATTCGAAGATATAGCGGTAGTCCATCTGCATGACGTCCGGCGCGTTGCGGCCCGCCACCTGTGTCGCCAGCCGCGGCCAGTAATCGTCCCAGCCGACCGTCTCGCCATCGATCGTGACGCCGGCATTGTTCTTCATGTAGAGGTCGCTGACCTTCATGGTCCGCTCGGCGCGGGGCTGCGAGCCCCACCACATCAGCCGGAGCCGCGTGTCCTGGCCGAAGGCTAGGCGCGGAAGCCCAACCGCCGAGGCTGAAAGGGCGGCCGCTCCGCCCGCAAGTACCCTTCGCCTGCTCAAGGTGAATGTCATGCCGTTCCTCCCATTGATCTGCCGGGCAGCCGCACTTTCCTGCGCGCGTCACCCGGCTACCTCCCAAATAACCAAGTGGTTACAAAGCTGACCCATCGCTGTCCGCCTGTCAAGGAGCAGAATCGCGGCTCGCCGGATCAGCACACGGTGTCGAATCGCTCGATGCAGGTGGAGAGTACCTCGTCGCCCGGCTTCCTCCACCAGTTGTCCCTGGAAAAGATCTCCACCTCCTGGGGACCGTGGAAGCCCGCCTCCTCCACCATGCGGCGGATGCCGGGAAGATCGATGACGCCGTCGCCCATCATGCCCCGGTCAAGCAAAAGGTCCGTGGTGGGCACCAGCCAGTCGCAGATGTGATGCGCAAGTATTGCACCCATCTGCCCGGCCCGGGCGATCTGCGTTTCGAGCTGCGGGTCCCACCAGACGTGATAAACGTCGACCGCCACACCCACGCCTTCCCCCAGTTCCACGCAGAGGTCAAGCGCCTGGGAAAGAGTGTTCACGCAGGCCCGGTCCGCCGCATACATGGGATGCAGAGGCTCGATCGCCAGCGGCATCCCGTTCTCCCGCGCATAGGGCAGGATAGCGGCGATGCCATCGGCCACCTGCTTGCGCGCCTCGACGATGTTCCTGGACGAACCCGGCAGTCCGCCCACCACCAGCACCAGGCAATCGGCCTTGAGCGCCACCGCTTCGTCGATCGCGCGTTTGTTGTCGTCGATCCTGGCCCGCCGGCCGGCAGCGTCCTCGGCAGGAAACATGCCGCCGCGGCAGAGCCCGGTCACCTTGAGCCCGTTCATCTCCACGATGCGGGCGGCCTCCTCGAGGCCGATCGCCTCCACCTGGTCGCGCCAGGGGGCAATCGCGGTAATGCCGTGCCTGAGGCATCCGTCTACCGCCTCGGCGAAGCCCCAGCTCCCGCGCGTGGTGGCGAGATTGATCGAAAGACGCCCCTCGAGGCTCATGATGCAGTTCCTCCCAGCTTCTTCTCTTTCGTCCGCCTAGCGCGGCTGTGACACTCCATGCACCGCCATCACCTGCCGCATGCGGGTGACCGCGAGATCGGGGTCGATCAGCACGCGGCCGGCATCCGCCAAGCGGAAGAGCTCGGCCAGATGCAGCGTCGAGCGCGCCGATTCCTGCCCGCCGACCATGGTGAAGTGGTCCTGCAGCCCGTTCAGATAGGCGAGGAACACGACACCCGTCTTGTAGAAGCGGGTGGGCGCCTTGAAGATGTGGCGCGAGAGCGGCACGGTGGGCTCGAGCAGCTCGAAGAAGCGTTTTTCTTCCCCTGCGCCCAATGCCGCGAGCGCCGCCGAGGCAGCCGGCGCGATGGCGTCGAAGATGCCCAGAAGCGCATCCGAATAGCCCTGTTCGTCACCGGCGATGAGCTCGGCATAATTGAAGTCGTCGCCCGTATACATGCGCACGCCCTCAGGCAGGCGCCGCCGCATGACGATCTCCTTCTCCTTCGACAGCAGCGAAATCTTTATCCCGTCCACCTTGTCGGTGTGTGCAGCGATCACGTCGATCGCCACCTCCATCGCCGCCATATGATCCGCCGCGCCCCAATAGCCTTCGAGCGCCGGATCGAACATCTCGCCCAGCCAGTGGATGATCACCGGTTCCTTCACTTGTGAAAGGATGCGGTCGTACACACGCCTGTAATCGTCGGGACTTTTCGCCGCTGCCGCAAGGGCGCGGCTCGCCATCAGGATGATGCGGCCGCCATGGGCCTCGATCGCTTCGATCTGCTCCTCATAGGCCGCGATGATGCCGTCGATGGTGACGTCCGGCCCGGGAGCCAGGTGATCCGTACCGGCACCGCAGGCGATGCGCACGCCCGGCCGGCCGCGGGCCTCCTTCAGCGCCCGCTCGATGAGCTCGCGCGCTTCCGCCCAACCGAGGCCCATGCCGCGCTGGGCCGTATCCATGGCTTCCGCCACGCCGAAGCCCAGATCCCAGAGGTGATGACGGAAAGCCATCGTCTTGTCCCAATCGATAGCGGGAGCGAGCCAGGGATCGTTGTCGGCCAGCGGATCGGCCACCACATGGGCCGCCGCATAGGCGATGCGGTTGAAGCCCGCGGCATCGCGCTTGGCGATCTCGACAGGGACGTTCTTCACCTCATAAGCGGAGACGGAGCCGTCCGCGTAGGGAAGGTTCAGCATGAAAGCCTCCTCAGAACCGGAGCTCGGGCACGTCGAGCCAGCGCCGCTCGGCCCAGGATTTGAGGCCGAGTTCCGCAAGCTGCACGCCCTTGGCGCCCTGCTCCAGGCCATAGGCCCAGGGGGCATCCTCCGCCACATGGCGCAGGAACTGCTCCCACTGCACCTTGAACCCGTTGTCGGCCGGCCAGTTCTCCGGCACCTCCTCCCAATCGTCGAAGAAGTTCATGGTCTGCGGCTGGTCCGGGTTCCACACGGGCTTCGGCGTGTTCACCCGGTGCTGTGTCCAGCATTTGTGAAGGCCGGCCACCGCCGAGCCATGCGTGCCGTCCACCTGGAAGGTGACGAGATCGTCGCGGCGCACGCGCACCGCCCAGCTGGAATTGATATGCGCGACGATGCCGCCTTCGAGCTCGAACGTGGCATAGGCGGCATCGTCCGCGTCCGCCTTGTACGGCTTGCCCGCTTCGTCGACCCGCTCGGGGATATGGGTGGCGCCCAGGCACGAGACAGCCTTGACGGGCGCGAAGGTGTTGTCGAGCACGTAGCGCCAGTGGCAGAGCATGTCGATGATGATGCCGCCGCCATCGGCCTTGCGGTAGTTCCAGGAGGGGCGCTGCGCCTTCTGCCAGTCACCCTCGAACACCCAGTAGCCGAACTCACCGCGCACGGACAGGATGCGGCCGAAGAACCCGGAATCGCGCAACATCTTGAGCTTCATGAGACCGGGCAGGAACAGCTTGTCCTGCACGACACCGTGCTTCAGCCCCGACGCGCGCGCCTTTCTGGCAATGTCGACTGCGACTTCCAGATCGTCCGATGTGGGCTTTTCGCAATAGACGTGCTTGCCTGCGGCAAGCGCCTTTTCCAGGAGCCCGGCGCGGATCTTCGTGGCGCCCGCATCGAAAAAGATCTCGTCATCCCCGTTGGCGAGCGCCGCATCGAGATCGTTGGTGAAGCGCTCCACCCCGTGCTTCTTCGCGATCGCTTCGACCTTGTCGAGGTTGCGGCCCACCAGGATGGGATCGACCATCAGCCGATCGCCGCCGGAAAGCTGCAGCCCTCCCTGGTCTCTGATAGCGAGAATGGATCGCACGAGGTGCTGATTGTAGCCCATCCGCCCGGTGATTCCGTGCATGATGATGCCGATGCGCCGCTCTGCCATGGTTCCTCCGCTGTATTTGTAACCATCCAGTTACTTCCTACCGGAGAGCCGAACGTCCGTCAAGCCGGCCGCGAGCGGAAGAGAACTAACCAGTTACTTACTTCTTGACAGGCCGCGGAACTGGCTTCAGTCTTTGGCCACGCGGATCGGGAGAGGTCCGTCGGCACTGAAAGTTTGGGAGGAAATCATGGGTCTTTTGGCCAGGGCTGCGCTCGTCGCGGCTGCATCCGCGTTCAGCTTTTCCGCTTCATCGGTTCTCGCTCAGGAATGGAAGCCGGAGCGCCCGATCAACATCATCGTGCCGTGGGGCGCCGGCGGCTCGACCGACCAGGTGACCCGCGTGACGGCACCCATCATCGCCGAGGCGCTGGGCCAGTCCGTCGTCGTCGTCAACCAGCCGGGTGCCTCGGGCGCCGTGGGCACGCAGGAAGTGCTCAACGCGCCGAAGGACGGCTACACCTGGACTGCCAACGCCATCGCCAACAACGCGACCTATTCGGTGACGGGGCTCGTGCCCGACACGAACATCGATGACTGGCACATCTACCTTTCCGTGGCCAACGTGCCCGTGGTCGCGGTCCCCGCCGACAGCGAATTCCAGGATTTCGGGCAGTTGCTCGAGGCCTTCAAGGAGCGTGGCAGTGAGATCACGGTCGCCACGGCGGGCGTGACCTCCTCGGGTGGCACGGCGATCGCCGCGCTCGCCAATGAAGGCGGCTTCGAATACCGCATGGTGGCCTATGACGGCGGCGGCCCGGCCGCGATCGCCACGGCAGCCGGCGAGGCCATGGTGACGACGCAGCTTGCTGTCGAGCAGGCGGAGCTGATCCGCGGCGACAGGCTGAGGCCTCTGGCGGTTCTCAGCGACGAGCCGCTGTCGATCCAGGGTGCCGACTCGATCCCGCCGATCACGCAATGGCTGCCGGACATGCCGCTCGCGCCGGACTATTTCGGCATCTTCATTCCGCGCGGCGTGCCGGAGGAGGTCGTGGCCACCATGGACCGCATCTGGCAGGAGAAGGTCATGACCTCGGATGCACTGCGCGAATATGCCGAAACCAATGGTGCGGTGTTCGCGCCCTCCTTTGGCGATGAAGCCCGCGCCCGCGCCATGCCGGTCGCGATCGAGGAGGCCTGCGCCGTGAAGGAGCGGGGAGAAGCCGTCGTCGATCCCGCCGAGATCGGCATCGATTGCGAGAGCAAGACGGAAATGTAGGGCGAAGGCCTTCAAAGCCGGCCGGCTCCCTGAAACGGTGCCGGCCGACAGCGAAACGAGGCTATGATGAGCGACACTTCGGCTCCCGAAGCTTCGCGCCGGCGCATGGGCCGGGCGGACCTGATCTCCGGCGGCGTCTTCACCCTTCTCGGTTTGGCGATCGTCTACTTCTCCTGGATTATGCCGCGACTCGAGGTGCGCGGCATCCACCCGGCCACCGTGCCCGGCCTCGTGCCCGGCCTCCTGGGCGGCGCGCTTACCGTCTGCGGCGCAGGACTGGCCGTGAAATCGTGGCTGGATATTGCCGGAAGAGGCGGCTGGGGCGACTTTTTCGCCCTGTTCCGCTCCCCGGAGGCGGGCCGGGCCTATGTGGCCGCCGGCCTGGCGCTCCTCTATTCCCTCGTCCTCGTGGGGCTTCTGCCCTTCTGGCTTGCCACCGCCCTTTTCGTGTCCGTCTTCATCTTCGTGTTCGAGGCGTGGCTTTCACTGGCGCCCAAGCCCGCCGGACGGGCAGCGATCTGGGCGGTTTCGCTCGGCCTGGTCACCGGCGCGGTCGTCACGTTCGTTTTCCAGTACGGTTTCCTCGTGCGGCTTCCCTAGCCCGAAAGCACATTCATGTTCGAAGGCTTTTCCTATCTCGGTCTCGGCATCCTTCACTTCCTCACCTGGGAGGGGCTGTTCAACCTGGCCTGGGCGAGCCTGCTCGGCATCGTCATCGGCGCCTTGCCCGGCCTGACGGCGACGATGGGGGTGGCCCTCCTCGTTACCCTTACCTACAAGATGCCGCCGGACCAGGCGATGCTCAGCCTCATGGCGCTCTATGTCGGCGCCATCTATGGCGGCAGCCGCTCGGCCATCCTCCTCTCCATACCGGGCACGCCGGCCAGTGCTGCGACCGCGCTGGACGGATTTCCGCTGGCGCGCGCCGGCAAGGCGGGCATGGCGATGGGCATCGCCACCACCTCGTCGGCACTGGGCACGCTGGTCGGCATCTTCTTTCTCGCGCTCATAGCACCGTGGCTTGCCGAGTTCGCCCTGCGCTTCGGCTCTTACGAATTCTTCTGGCTCGCTCTCTTCGGCGTGCTGATCTCAGGCCGCATGACCGCCGTGGAGAACCCGCTAAAGGGCTTCATCGCAGGCCTCCTGGGGCTGCTCGTCGCCATGATCGGCATGGAGGGCCTGCATGCCTATCAGCGCTTCACCTTCGGCATCTCCGCGCTCGGCGGCGGTGTGGACATCATCCCGGCCATGGTGGGCGCGTTCGGCTTTGCCGAGATCCTGGGCGTCATGAAGGCGCGCATGGCCGGCACGCCGGTGACGAGCAGTGACCGCGTGCTGCCCCGGATCTCCGATCTTTCCCGTTATTGGCGCACGACGATCCGCTCCGGCGTCATAGGCACCATCGTGGGCATCATCCCCGGCGTGGGCGAAGACATCGGCGCTTGGGCTTCCTATGCGGCTGCCCGGCGCAAGAGCAAGGAAGCAGACCAGTTCGGCAAGGGATCGATCGAAGGGCTGGTGGCCGCCGAAACCGGCAACTCCGCCGTCATCCCCGGCGCGATGATCCCGACCCTCACCCTCGCCCTTCCCGGTTCGGCGGCGGCTGCCGTGCTGATCGCGGCCATGTTCATCCATGGCATCCGCCCCGGCCCGATGCTGATGACGGAGAATCCCGCCTTCCTCTACCAGGTCGTCGGCATGCTCCTGCTTTCGACGATTGCGATTACCATCTACGGGCTGTCGCTGACAAAGCCTCTGATGCAGATCCTGCAGGTGCCGCGCGAGAGGCTGATGCCGATCGTCTATGTGCTTTGCGTGGTGGGCTCCTTCGCCATCACGCAGCGCATGTTCGACGTTTATGTGATGATCGCCTTCGGGCTTATCGGTTTCGTCCTGCGCGAGATGCGCTATCCGATGGCACCGCTGGTGCTGGGCATCATCCTGGGTGAGCTTCTGGACGTCAATCTGCGCCGGGGGCTTCTCCTGTCGAACGGTGACCCGACGCCCTTCTTCACGCGCCCGATCAGCGCTGTGCTCTTCGCGATAACCCTGCTCACGATCCTCATGAGCATGCCCATGGTGAACCGCCGTGTCTCAGGCCTCTTCAAGCGCCTCGATCCCCAGAGCCGTGCAGGCTAGGGACCCGGCGGCCATCCGCACGCGCGACCCCGTCCGCACGCGCGCCGGCATTCTTGCGGCCGCCCGCGCGGAGTTTTCCGAACGCGGGCTGGAAGGCGCCCGCATCGACGCGATCGCAAGGCGCGCCGGCACCAACAAGCGGATGCTCTACCACTATTTCGGCAGCAAGGACGCGCTCTACTGCGCCGTGCTGACAGAGGCTTATCGCGAGATCAGGCAGGGAGAGCGCGCACTCGATCTCGACCAGGTGGAGCCCGTGGAAGCCGTCGAGCGGCTCGTGCGCTTCACCTTCCGCCACTTCCTCGAATGCCCGTGGTTCATCGCGCTCCTCACCAATGAGAACCTGCTCAAGGCGCGCTATCTGCGTACATTGCCGGAAATGCACGGGCTGCATTCGCCGCTGGTGGACGAACTGAGGAAACTCGTCCGGCGCGGAACGGAAAGCGGCGCCTTCCGCGGGGATGTGGATCCCGTGCAGCTCTACATCTCGATTGCCGCCCTGGGGTACTTCTACTTCTCCAACAATGCCACGCTTTCCGTCATCTTCGAGACGGACCTTTCGAGCGGCGGCAGGATCAGGGAACGTGAGGACCACGCGGTGGAGATGGTCCTCGACCATCTGAGGATCAAGGCCTGACGGAAGCGAGCACCGACTCCACGATGTGATCCTCCCATTCGGCGAGCCGCTTCGGGCTGCCGAGTTCCCGGTCGAAGATGGCAGAGAGCGTGTGCCGGTTCGAGAGATAGAAATAGCCGAGCGCGGCGATGGTGAGATAGACGTTCACCGGATCGATGCCGGGCCGGAAGATGCCGGCCTCAGCTCCGCGCCTGAGCACGTCGGCAAGCTCGGTGACGAAATGAGAATGCATCTCCATGAGTTTGCGCGAGCCTCTCAGATGCTCCGCCTTGTGGAGATTCTCCGTATTGAGCAGGCTGATGAACTCGGGATGCTCCAGGAAATAGTGCCATGTGAAGCGCGACAGCTCCGCCAGTGCTTCCTCCGGTTCCTTGTGCGTCAGATCCAGGTTGCGCTCGGCCGAGCGGATCGAGCCATAGGCCGCTTCCAGCACCGCGACGTACAGGCCCGTCTTGTCCCCGAAATAGTGGTACAGCATGCGCTTGTTCGTGCCGGCACGCTCGGCGATCGTATCGACGCGGGCGCCTCCTATGCCTTTTTCGGCGAATTCGGCGGTCGCCGCCTCGAGGATCAAGGCGCGCGTGCGCTCCGGATCGCGGCTCGCCCGCGACCGGCCTGTCGCTGCCCCCTGCGTCTTCACATCCACCTTCAATCTCCTGTCCTCCGCACAGCAGGACCGGACGCTTATAGCGGAAACGCTGCGATATTCTCAATGAAAGCCGGCTCCACGCGCATGGCGCTGCACGGAGGGCGCGACCATCCTCCGCTTACGAAGCGATGGAGCGCGCACACCAGAGGAGGCCGCGCTTCAGGATCGTTCGTATTTGCGGGATTTCGAGTTCGTCGGCGGTATGGCCGAGCGATGAATAGAAGACGCGACCCGCGCCATGCATCGTGGTGAAGACCACCGGCATCGCGATATCTTTCCGCCAGGGATCGAATTCGCCGGAAAACGTGGTCGTCGCCAGCACCTCGACCGCAGGATCGTAGTTGAGATAATACTGCTCGGAGGTGTGTTCGAAGCTCTCGATACCGGCCATGATCGGGTGGTCTGGCCGCGTGACATCCACCCGGTAGGTGATGATGTTGCCGGGATGCGCGACCCAGTAGCAGCTTGCGGCATAGCGGAAGGGAACGCAGTCGCGGAAGCTCGTCGCGAGACCCATGTGGTAGCCGGCGAGCCCCGTGCCGGCCCGGATGGCGGCCGTCAGCCGCTGACCCTGCTCACGAGTGAGCTTGCCGTCGGTGACCACCGGCACGACGAGATCATAGCTGCCGATGTCGTCCGCCCCGAGCACGTCGTAGTCTTCGGTGAGCGTAACCTCGAAGCCTTCGGGTTCGAGCAGGTCACGAACTGTCTCCGCTCCACGCCGGGGCGTGTGCAATTCCATGCCTCCGAAGACGACGAGTGCCTTGCGTGATCCGGCCATCAGCGCCTCCTAGAGCCCGAACCCGGTCGGGCGCGTGCGGTGAACGCCCTTGGGTACGAAGGGAAAAGCGTCGGCCAGGCCAAGGAGGTCGGCGGCCACATGCAGGACAGAGAGCCACATCTCGGTGCCCTGCAGGCTCGCCGGCTGGCCGTCCGCGAAGGGGAAGCCCTCGCCCGGCAGCCAGCGCTCCTCAGCCCTGGCGATCACTGTCTCTGCGATTGCTTCCGCTTCGACGCGGCGGTGATCCGTCTGCTTCAGGCACAGCCATAATGGATGGATCGTGTCGAGCAGATTGCAGGCGGTATGGGTGGGGCCGGAAAAGCCGCCATAATTGCGATGGTTTGCCAGCACGGAATTGATAGCCGCCTCCGGATAGGGAACCGGCAGGCCGAACTGCGCATAGGTGCCGCGTGTGAGCCGGTAGAAGCCGTTGACCGGCTGCAGCAGGCCTTCTTCCGTCGTGGGGCTGCCCCAGAGGCCGGTGGCTCGGTCGGCCTTCATCGTCATCCAGCCGAACAGGGTTTCCCGTGCCCGTCCGCTCGTGAAATAACGGGCGTTGAAATAGTACGCCGTGCCGATGGCATCCACGACAGCACCTGCCGACCAGGCGCGGGTCTTCCAAGGCAGGTTTTCAAGCCAATGGCACAGCTCGGGAGCGTCAAGCTCGACCGTGGCGATGGAATGGAGCGGTTTTGCGCCGAGCACCTCCAGCGCATAGCCGACGGCGAGCACGTTGTAGAGCGCAAGGCCGTCGTCGCGGAGCGCTCTGCCCGATTCGACCGTGCGGTACGGATCGGGGAAAAGTCCGGTCCGTCGCTCCTGTACCGCCTGCAGCCGCGTGACCGTCGCTTCGACATCGAGGCCTTCCGGCATCGCGCCGAATCCGGCCGCGATCTCTACGGCATCACAGAGGTGCCGGATGCTCATGCGGGCTTCACCGTCCGCTTCGCGGGAAAGATAGCCGTCGGCGGTCAGGCTCCTCGCCAGCACATCCCGCCATTCAGTGGCGGCCGTCCGTCCGATCTTCACCAGTGCCGCTTCCGCCTCACCGCGCCGCGGGCGCGCCTTGCCCTCACCTCGGCGGCGGACCATCTTCGCCGGCACCCCGGCCATGATGGCCATCTCCGGCGCGTCGTGGGTGACCACTGCGCCCGCCGCGATCACCGCGCCCCGGCCAATGGTGACACCATCGACGACCACGGCATTCGCGCCGATCCAGACATCGTCTTCGATCACAATGCCCAGAGACTCGTGCTCCTGAAGATGAATAGGTCTGCCTGGATCATCGAAGCCGTGATTGAAGCCGATGATCGAGACGAGGGAGGCGATGCGGACACCATCGCCGCAGCGCACCCTGCCGGAAATGCAGGCATAGGGGTTCACCGTGCAGTTGGCCCCGAACTCGACATCACCACGCACCAGCGCGTGGCCCGCGATCCAGGAATGCTCGCCCAAGACAAGGCGGGACGTGAACACGCGCGCCTCGGCCGCCACATAGGCCGTATCGGCGATGTGGGCGCCGGCATGACGGGCGAGGCTTTCCTTTCGCGCACGGTGCTCCGGGCTGTCCATATCCGCTTCGGTGCGCTCCCAGGTCAGGAACTGCAGGCGCGCCTCGTGCACATTGTCCGCTTCTCGTGGGTCCTCGCCAAGGGCCTTCGCCATGTTCATGCCAACCGCTCCAGTATCTGCGGTTCTATGGCATAGAGCAGCGGCTCCCCGGCGACAAAACGCTCGATCTCCTCTACCGCCACATGCCCGAGCCGCAGCCGTTCCAGCCCTGCCGCACCCGCCACATGCGGCGTGAGAAAAACGTTCGGGAGTGTGAAAAAGGGCGAGTCCGCCGACGGGATTTCAGGATCGGTGACGTCGATCACCGCCTGGATGCGACCAGTCCTGAGCTCGGCAAGAAGCGCCTCTTCATCGACCAGCGCGCCGCGTGCGGTGTTGATGAAGGTGGCGCCGTCCCGCATGAGCTTCAGCTGCCGCGCGCCGATCATGTGGCGGGTAGACGCGAGCGAGGGCGCATGCAGCGAGATGACATCTGAACGCGCCATCAGCTCATCGAGATCTGTGACCTCAGCCAACCGCGCCACGGGGTCCATCTCGTCGACATATGGATCGGCGAGCAGAACCTCCACCTCCAGCATCTGGAGGTGGGCGGCGACCTTGCGGCCGATGCGCGAGGCGCCGACGAGCCCGACCGTGCGGCGGTAGTTCCCGATCGGCTCATCCATGAGCGCCCAGGTGGTGCGGCGGGACGGATCGGCCCTGTAGAGGTCCCGCAGTTCGAAGACGCGCTTGTTAGCGAAGATGATGGCCGCGAGCGTGAACTCGGCAACGGGCACCGCATTGGCTTCGGCCGCGTGCGTCACCATGATGCCGGCTTCATAGACGGCGGGGTCGAGCGTGTATTTCACCGTACCGGCCGCATGGGCGACGAGGCGAAGATCCGGCATGCCGGCAAGCACCTCCCGGGAAAGGTAGGGACAACCCCACCCGGTAACCAGGATTTGCGCCTGCCGCAGCATGCTCCTCGCGGCGTCGCTGGAAAATTCCTCGAGCGGAGTGCTGGAGAGGATTTCGCAGCTTCTGCCGAGCCGCGCGAGCAGGTCTTCGTCGAAGACGTGACGCGTCTTGGCCGCGGCCATGGCGAGAAGGACCTTTGGCCGCATCAAAACCTCTCCGGCACTTGGATGGCACTCACTTCGATTCCCTGGAGCGCGAAAAGTCCCTCCAGCTCCGCGACATCCGGCAGCGTCGGAGGCTTTGCAAGCGCCGCATCCGAATCGCTCCCCACGGGCAAGGCCATCGCTGCCGTGACAAGGATCGTCGTGCCCGCAGGAATCTCGCCGCGCAATTGTGGAACGATCGTCTTGGCGGACACGAGATTGGTATTGGGAAGGGCCCGATGGGCGCGTCCGCCGCGCTTTGATGCCTCCGAGAGATCGAGAATGATGCTCACATCCGAGACGGAGCGCGCCAGTGCCATGCCCTCGCCTTCCTCGCAGACATCCGCATTGAGATCGGTGCGCGCGATGGCGAAACCGCCTTCCGTGGCGGAGAGGGGCCGCGGCGTTTCGATCCTGTGGACGCGGATGTGCCAGGGATTGGCGGGCAGAAGCCAGGTCTCGACCGTCACGTCGGTCCATGGTTTCCAGCGGGCATAGAGCTTGTCGCCAGCGATCGTTGCGACCTCGTTGCCCTCACGCACGCGGTAGTGCCGCCCGTAGTCGGAAAACCCGATCATGCCGTCGAAGGCCGCGCTGGCATAAGCCCGTTCGTCTGCTTCGACCGAAAAGCCGTAGCGCGAGGAATAGACGAACTTGGCATATTTCTCGGCGCCGAAGCGCATCTGGTAATTCTGCTGGCCGGAGGAGAGCGCCACCACATTGCTCCGTGTGTGCATCATCACCATGCCTGGGTGCTTGAGCGGTATCGGTTCTGGCGAAGCGACGGCCGGCGACTCTTCCGCCTGCCAGAAGGGATGGCTTTCTGGCAGGGCCAGCGGCAGGAACGCCTTCAGCGCCCAATAGGGCGACCCCGCGGAATTGTAGCTCTCGCTCATCAGCAGGTTCGGATAGCAATAGCCGACGGAGAGCACACCGTCGCGGTCGGCGATCGGGTGCGCGGCCCACCAGCGCAGATGCCGCATGTACTGGCCCTTGATCTCGCCCCAGGGCAGCGCCTCCAAGTCGGCGAAGGCGAATGCGCCCCAGATACCGGCGCACGCGAAGCGGTAGGTAAGGCTGCGACCGAATGCGAGTGCGCCGCCGTCTTCGTCGTACCAGTGGCGGATATCACGGGCGAACCGCTCCGCCCGCTCCCGATAGCGCGCCGCCCGGTCCTCGTCTCCCTTGGCGAGCCTCGCATAGATCAGGCCATAGAAATGCATGGCGAAGGGGATGTAATGATCGATTCGCCGCACGTTTCCATCACGATACCAGCCGTCGCCGAGGTAAAAGCCGTCGAGCTCCTCCAGGTAGCTCTCGGTAAGCGAGCGGTCGAAGTCGATGCCGACCTCCTCGAGCCCCAGATCGACGAGAATGCGGAAGAACTTCCAATTGTTGTCGGCGTAGTCGAACCGGCGGATGTGCTTGAGATAGGCGGCGATGTTCCTCTTCGCGCGGTCCGGAAGCGGGTCCCAGGCAAGATGCGGGACCATCCTGAGCGTGAAACCGATGGCCGCCATCTCCACCATTCGCTGGTCCGTCGCGCTCACCTCGCCCCAATAGTCCGGGTGCTCGGGATCCATGCCGTTGGCGAGGCCTTCGCGATAAAGTGCCCAGTGGTCGAAGCGTCCCCCGCCGGCCGCGAGCGGTGCAATGCCCCAGAGGGGGCGGGCAAAACCTTCGACATCGGCGGCGATGCGGTCGAAATGGGCGGCCGCTCCGTTGAGCCGCACTCTCGCCCCGCCCTGCGAAAAGAAGGGCAGCAACGGATTGAAAAGGTCATGCAGCGCCTTTTCGACGTCGGCGCGGCTCCTCAATGGGTTTCCGGCAAGCGGATTGGCGCTTGAGGGGTCGTATGTCATTCAGGCAAAGGTCCTTGTGTCGGGCGCCTCGCTATAGGCTCCCCTCAGTTCGAGAGTTTCGGCAAAGTGGCATGCGACATCCGTCTGCCCGACCTTGCGCAGCGCCGGCTTCTCGGCGCGGCAGCGACCCTGGGCGTAACGGCAGCGGGTGTGGAAAGGACAGCCGGCCGGCCTGTTGCCGAGATAGGGAATCTCACCGCGCACTTCCTTGGCGCGCCGTCCTCGCCGCGTGGGATCGGCAATGGGGAGCGCATCGAGCAGCACCTCGGTGTAGGGATGGCGCGGGCGCTCGAACAGCGCCTCGGTCGGCGCGCTTTCGACCACATGGCCGAGATACATCACCACCACGCGGTCGGCGATGTAATTCACCACGCCGAGGTCGTGGCTGATGAAGATATAGGTGAGGCCGAATTCGTCCTTCAGATCCTCGAGCAGGTTCAGAACCTGCGCCTGGATGGAGACATCGAGCGCGGAGACCGCCTCGTCCGCGATCACGAGCTTGGGATCGAGCACCAGAGTGCGGGCAATCCCGATGCGCTGGCGCTGCCCGCCCGAAAAGGCGTGCGGATACCGCCCCATGGCGTCGGGCGCAATGCCCACCTTGCCGAGCACGCCGGCGACACGATCTTCGAGCTCGCGACCGGCGGCAACCTTGTGGATGCGCAGCGGTTCGGCCACGATATCGAACACCCGCATCATAGGGTTGAGCGAACTCATCGGATCCTGGAAGATCATGCGGATATCGCGCCGCCATGGCTTCATGGCCCGCTTGTCGAGCGCGGTGAGTTCGACCGGCGCGTGCTCCTGGGGGAAATAGGTCACTCTGCCCGCACTCACCGGTTGCGCCTGTACGATCGAGCGGCCGAGCGTCGTCTTCCCGCAGCCGCTTTCACCGACGATCGCCAGTGTTTCGCCGGCGGCCACCGAGAGGCTTACGTCAGTAAGCGCGTCCAGCGTACGTTCAGGGCCGAACCAGCCGCTGCGGAATGCGAAAGTCTTCGAGACATTCTCGACGGAGAGCAGCGTGCTCATGCCGGCACCTCCTCGCGGCTTTCCGCGTTCAGGAGATGGCAGCGTGCCACATGGCCTTCTCCCAACAGCGTGCGCTGGGGCTGGCTGCCGGCGCAAGGTTCAAAGGCGAAGGGGCAGCGGCTCGTGAAGGAGCAGCCCTGCGGCCGGTCTTTGGCCGAGGGCACGGTGCCCTTGATCGGCGACAGGCGCTGCCGGTCCGCCTTGCGCTGCAGGATCGGGATCGAGCGCATGAGCGCCTGGGTGTAGGGGTGGCGCGGGGCACGGAAGACATCGAAAACATCGCCCTGCTCGACCACGTCCCCAAGATACATCACGGCCACTTCGTCGGCGATCTCGGCCACGACACCGAGATCATGCGTGATGAAGAGCATCGCCATCCCGTAGTCGTCCTGGAGCTGCCTGAGAAGATCGAGGATCTGCGCCTGAGTGGTGACGTCGAGCGCGGTAGTGGGTTCATCGGCGATGAGAAGGTTCGGCGTGCAGGCGAGCGCCATGGCGATCATCGCGCGCTGGCGCAGCCCGCCCGAAAGCTGGAAGGGATAGGCGTCCGCCCGCTCGCGGGCGCCGGGCACGCCCACCTGATCGAGCAGGCCGACCGTCCGCTCACGCGCTTCTCTCGGCCTCAGCCCTTCGTGCAGGATGATCATTTCGTCGATCTGATCGCCGATCGTGTGCACCGGCGAGAGCGAACTCATCGGCTCCTGGAAGACCATGGAGATCTGGTTGCCACGGATCCGGCGCATGGCGGGGCTGTCGGGCTTGAGCGCAGCGATGTCCACCCTCTCCTCGCCGGAAGGGGAGAAGAGGATACGTCCGCGGCTGATCGCGGCATTCTGGTCGAGCAGCTGAAGCACGGCGCGCGCCGTGACCGATTTCCCGCAACCGCTTTCGCCCACGAGGCAGAGCGTCTTGCCGGCATGAAGCGTCAGATCCACCTGGCGCACGGCCACGATATCCGCCTCGTCGGGAGAGGAGAAGGTGATCTCGACGTCCTCGATCTTCAGGAGCGCCTTATCTTCCATGGGGGTCTGCGGCATCGCGAAGTCCGTCTCCGAGGAAGTTGAGGGCAAGGATGACAATCACCACGGCTACTCCTGGAAGAAGCAGCCACGGTGCGCTCGCGAGCGCCCGGATGTTCTGGGCGTCCTGGAGCAGCGTGCCCCAGCTGACGATCGGCGCCTGAAGCCCGAGGCCGAGGAAGGAAAGCGCGGTTTCCGCCAGGATCATGCCGGGAATCGCGAGCGTGGCGGCGGCGATGATGTGGCTGGTGAAATTCGGCACCATATGGCGGGTGACGATGCGCCAGTCGCTTGCGCCGTCGAGCCGGGCGGCAGTCACGAAATCCTCCGTCCGCAACGCCAGGAAGCGGCCGCGCACGACGCGCGCAAGCTCCGTCCAGCCGATGAGCGACAGGATGATCGTGATAGCGAAATAGGTCTGGAGCGCGGACCAGTCGCGCGGCATCGCTGCGGCAAGCCCCAGCCAAAGGGGAATGGTGGGCAACGAGCGGACGAATTCGATCGCGCGCTGTACGATGCTGTCGAACCAGCCGCCGTAATAGCCGGAAAACCCGCCGATGATGACGCCGAAAACGAGACTCATCACCACGCCGACGAGGCCGATCGAGAGCGAGATCCGCGTGCCGTGAATGAGCCGGCTGAGAAGATCGCGCCCCAGGCGGTCGGCACCGAGGATGTAAAGCGGTGCGCGCGGCTCGGTCGGGCCGAACAGCTTGACCGTCATCGGGATGACACCGAGAAGCCGATAGGGCTCCGTCTCGATGAAGAACCCTACGGGATGCTTCTTCTCCCTATCGATGACGAAGGTCCGCCGCATCGCCTCCTGGTCTATTTCCGTCTTGTAGCCGTACACGAAAGGCTGGAACTGCCAGTTCCCCTCTTCGTTGGTCGTGAAAAAGTGGAGCCCCTGTGGCGCGGCATAGGTGTAGCGCGGGTTGTAGGCGGAGGGATCGAAAGGCGCGAGGAACTCCGCAAAGAGCGCCACGAAGTAGAAGAAGCCGACGATCCAGAGGCTCCACACCGCCAGCCGATGCTGGCGGAAGCGACGCCACATCAAAGCGGCCTGGGTTTCGCGCGCCTGCCGCTCCTTGGGCAGTTCGGCTTGATGGGTGAGTGCTTCCACGGTCATCGCCCCACTCCGTGGCGAATGCGAGGGTCGATCCAGGCGAGGATAAGGTCGGAAATGAGTGTGCCGATCACCGTGAGCACACCGAGCAGCATGATGATCGCGCCCGCCAGATACATGTCCTGGCTGGTGAGCGAACGCAGGAGCAGCGGACCGGCGGTGGGCAGGTTCATCACCACCGAAACGATCACCGAGGAGGAGACGAGCGTCGGCAGGAGCCAGCCGATGGTGGAGACCAAGGGATTGAGTGCGACGCGCACCGGATATTTCAGCACCACCTTCCACTCGGGCAGGCCCTTCGAACGCGCCGTGGTGACATAGGGCTTCTTCAACTCGTCGAGCAGGTTGGCGCGCATGATGCGGATGAGCTGCGCCGTGCCGGCAGTGGCGAGCACGATGGTGGGCGCCCAGGCATGAGTGAGGAAATCCCACAGCCGCGACAGGCTCCACCGCGCCGTCTCGAAACCGGGCGAGAAGAGACCGCCCAATGTCGTGCCGAACCACACATAGGCGAGATACATGAGCACGAGCGCAAAGAGGAAATTGGGGACGGCAAGCCCAAGGAAACCGAAGACGGTGGCGAGATAGTCGCCAAGCGAATATTTGCGCACCGCCGCATAAACCCCGATGGGAAGGGCCACGAACCACATGACGACGACGGCGAGGCCTTCGAGCAGGATCGAGTTGCCGAGCCTTCCCCAGATCAGTTCCGTCACCGGCCGCTTCCACTCGAAGCTGCGCCCGAAATCCCAGCTCGTCAGAATTCCGGATATCCATTTCCAATACTGAATGAGGAAAGGATCGCCGAGGCCGTATTGCCGGCGCATCGCCTCGAGCTCGGCCGGTGTGACCCGCTCCCCCTGTGAGCTGAGCTCGGCCAGATATGCCGTCAGGTAATCGCCTGGAGGAAGCTGGATGATGGCAAAGGCCACGAAGGAGACAGCCCAGATCGTGAGAGCCATGGAGATGATCCGGCCGGCGAGAAATCGGAGCATGAGCTCAAACTCCGGTTGTTCGGAAGGTTATGGAAGAGGCGGCGAGTACTGTCAGGGAGGTGCCGGGCACCCGCCGCGCTCTCGGTCCGGCCGCAGCCGGGCATCGCGCCCGGAGAGCAGGCGCGAACCGGACCGCTATTCAAAATACCACTGCACGGGATCGTAGCCGCCGGGTTCCGGGAAGAGCCAGGCGTTGATCATGGTCGGAGCGACGTTCTTCAGGTTGTTCCTGGCGATGTAGTAGCTGTCCGGCATCAGGCTGATGCCGATCACCGGGAAATTCTCCCTGGCGATGGCGAGAATTTCGCGCATCAGTTCCGCGCGCCGATCCGCGTCGGCCTCCGCCTTGAGCTGGTCATAGAGCGCCATCTGCTGCTTCGCCCAATCCGCAGGCTCCTCGGCGATATCCGGGGTGGCGCCGGTGTACCAGGCTTGCCACTTGTAGGCCCAGACCGACTCTTCGCTGTAGGGGAAGTAGTAACGGGGCTCCTGCATCACATCGAGGCCACCGTCGCCGGCCCAGACCTGAGCGTCGTAATCGTTGCCCGGCCGCTTGTCGTAGAAGATCGTGCGGTCGATATTGTTGATTTCGAGCTGGACGCCGACATTGGCGAGCTGAAGCTGCATCAGTTCCAGCATGTCGATCCATTCGGGCCTGAGCGCGGCGATGACGTCGACGACGATGCGCACGGGCCGCCCGTCGCTCATCAGGCGGACGCCGTCGCCATTCGTCTCCGTGAGACCCGCTGCCTCCAGATGCTGGACGGCCGCCTCCGGATCGAACTCGGTGTACTGCTTGGCCATCTTCTCGTCATAGAAGGGCGATTCCGGTCGCGGCGCGACCTAGAACGGCTCACCCTGGCCGATGAAGACCGCATCGATGATCTCCTGGCGATCAATCGCCTGCGAGAGACCGATGCGGAAATCCTTGTTCTGAAAGAGCTCACGCTTGACCGGATCATCATGGTTGAGGTTGAGCTGAAGCACGAGCGAGGAGGACACCGACTGGATGACCTTGCCCAGGTGATAGCCGCCCTTCTCCTGCCCGTCGAAGAAGACCGCCTGGTTGGCGTTGGTGGCGATGTGGCGGTCCTGAAAATCGATCTCGCCGTTGAGCGCCAGCAGCGTCAGCTCTTCCAGGCTGCGGCTCACCCGCATGTCGAGCTGATCGATATAGGGGAGCTGGTTGCCCTCGGAATCCACCTTGAAATAATACGGATTGCGCTCCCATACGATGCGGGCGGCATCGCCCGAGAGCGGCTGCGTGACGCGCCACGCATACATGACCGGAAGGTCCGGATTGGTCCAGCGCTGCGTTTCCCAGCCCCAGGCACACTTGTCCTGCATCAGGAACGTCCAGTTGTCGAAGCCCGCATCCTTCGCCATCTTGTCGGCATCCGGATTGTATTTGGGAGTGAACTGGCTGCAATAGTGCTTCGGAATGGTGAGCACCTGCGTGCCGTTGATCGTGGCGAGCGTGTCCATGAGCATGCCGTTCGGCTTCTCGAACACGAATTTGAAGGTGGTGTCATCGATCACCTCCACCTTCACCGGATTGTCCTTGATATCGATCCAGTTGCTGTTGGCAGGATATTCGGGCGTCTGGAACATCTCCACAGCGAAGGCGATGTCGTCCGAGGTCAGGGGGTGCCCGTCCGACCATTTCAGCCCTTCGCGCAGCTTGAAGGTGTATTCCGTGGCGGCGTCGTTGACCTCCCAGGACTCGGCCACATTGGGGACCACCTCCTGCCATTTCTGATCATAGCGCACCAGGCCTTCGTAGGCCGTGGTCTTGGCGATCAGGCCGTTGTCGTCGCCACCGCGCATACCCATGCGCCAGACGCCGCCATATTTGCCGATGCTCTCCAGAGGCTCGATAACCAGGGGATTCTTCGGCAGCCGCTCGTCGACCGGCGCCAAGTCCCCGCTCTCCACACGCTCGTCGAGCATGGGGGCCTGCTGATAGGCAACGGCCGGCGCAACGGAAACCATAAGTCCTGCAAACACCGCCATCGATAATTTTCGCGGCCCACCCGCCGCGTGAAGCAAATGACGAAGACCACGATCGATCATTGAACAAATCCTCCCATTCAGCCGCAGATGGCGGCAAGCACTCCTCTACACGAAAAGGCTAGCACAAATTTGCATCCACGCAACAATTTTTCCATATTTTGCTTTTTTTGCGCAAGTGTCGCATCAAAAAGCCGGACGCATGGCGAGCCTGACGCGCCCCTCGCATGACGCAGGGGCGGAGAAGATGACGCGGGTCAGATCCACAGGCGGTGCGTATTGCTTTTCGACGGCGGGATGGTGTTCCAGCCGCACCGAAAGCAAATCGGGGTCGAAGGTGACCTCGACAACGGCATCTCCCGTGCGCAGAACAACCGCACCTCCGGCAACCTGCGCCTCCCCTGCCGTCACCAATACGCTGTCAAAACCTCCGGAACGGCCACTGAAAGCGAACTCGTCGACAAGGACGACAGATCCGCCCGGCGCCAGCCGGTCCATTTCGAGCGTCCTTCGCAGCATGGCGAGGCCGGCCTCGGGGGGATAGGCAGCTGCCATATCGAGAAGGAGGTAATCCCGCGCGGCGTCATGTCCGTGCTCAATGATCCTGGCGGCGTGTCGCCGTCCCGCCTGCTGCAGATAGCCGTTCACCACAGGGACGGAGTGACCCCGCGAGGACGTCATGAGGTTTTCGTACCGCGCCGGCCCGAAATAGGCCTTCGAATAGCGGCCACGGCCTGGATCCGTCACCACGGCACGCCCGCGCATCATCATGATGAACGAGCCGACGTCGTTCTGGTTATGCATCTCGTCGTTGTGCCCGCCCTTGATGGCGACACGCAGCGAATTCGGATCAGCCGGCTCGACGCGGGAGATCATCCACGCCATATCGGGGAACCAGTCATGGGAACTGCCGGTGAAAGGGGCCGGACTCTCCGGCAGCGGCCATAGATACTGGCGCAAAGGCCAGGCGAATTGGTTGAAGTGATCGACAGCGAAGTCGTTTTCGATCCCCATCCCGGCGAGTTGCGGGAGATTCAGCCTCTGGGCCAGGAAGGCCAGCAGGCCGGGATGAAAGCCGGCTTTGAGATCGGAATCGGAAAAGCTCACCCACGCGCCGGGAGCAAGAATCGTTCGCAGGGGGAACTGGGCGATCTCGCGCACGAAAGGATCGTCGAGCAGCCGCACGCCCCCGCCCGTGCGCGCTTCCAGGAGATGGGCGAAGACAACGAAATTGCCGAAGCCGTAGCTCCAGTAGTCGGGGCCTTCCGTCGAGCCCCCACGGGAATCGAAGGTTTCGAGATAGTCTGCGAGAGACGCCAGCCCGCGGGCGAGGATTTCGGCAAGCCGCGCGCGGTCCGGCTCCAGGTAGCAGGCGGCCCCCGCGGCGCCTGCTACACAAACGGCGGTCCAATTGTTGACCTGCCTCTTCGGCGTGGAATGCAGCCACCAGTGATCGTGCCGTTCGAGAAAGGGCGAGATCACGCGACGGTCGACTTCGCTGCGGATATGGGCGCGCAGATTGGGCTCGAGCCTCTCGCCCAACAGATAGTCGATCTCCGCGAGATCCAGTGCGGTCATGGCGGCGGCAAGATCGAGCGTCGGACTGTCAGGCAGGTCGAGCATGCGGGCATGGGCGGGCCAGGCCCAGTTGGTCTCCTCCAGTCGTGCCCAGAGGAGATCCGCTATCGCTTCGAGAAAGGTGCCCCGCCAATCCAGACATTCCGCAAGCACCAGCCGGTAGAGCATGTTGCGTCGCTGCCGCTGGGCGTCTTCATAGGGTTCGCGGCGGCCGGTACGCTGGAAATCCGAATAGAGGCTCGCGGGCAGCTGTGGGATGACCGCCGGCAAATCCTGCTCTGCCCGAGCGCACAGCAAATCTGCCTGCCGCCTGCCGACCTTTCCGGCGGTCGCGGCCCAGGCGGACCTGTTTGCTCCATATGCGAAGGGGAGAAAATCAGGCGCTTCCTGCAGCGCTTCATCAATACTGCGACTGTTCCAAAATCGAGCCGGAGCCATGGCGCACCTCCCGCGCAGGAAGATAAGGCCAATTGCTAAATTTGCAATAACGCAAAAAATTGCTCTAACGTTTCAGTTGCCGGACCGTCTGACCTTCCACGAGCGTCACGCCGATTTCGAGCTGCTGCACCGCCGCTTCTCCTTCCATCTGGGTGACCAGCAGGCGGATGGCACCACGCCCGATCGCCTCCCGGTCGACCCTCATCGTGGAAAGCCTGGGGCTCGTCATGCCCGCAAGCGGCAGATCGTCGAAACCCACGATGGAGAAGGTTTCCGGCAGGATTCCGCTGCCTCCGTGAAGTCCCTCGATGATCTCCACCGCGGCCAGGTCGTTCCAGGAAAAGACGGCGGTCACCTGATGGCGGTTGGAAAGCAGGTCTTCCAGCAATTGGGGAATGGTTCGCTCTGACGTGCTGATGATTACGCTTTCCGCGCCTGAGACGGCCGCCATCGCACTTTCGAAACCGCGACGGCGCTCGAGAATCGTTGGTCGCGCCAGGTGGGTGTAATGGAGAATGCGGCGGTGGCCGGCATCGAGCAACCGCTGTGCGGCGCGGTAGGCACCATAGAAATTCGCCGGCGAGACGGAATTGAGCCGCATGAGCGGATCCGTCCCGTTCACCAGCACGACAGGGAAAGCCCGCTCCGCGCACCAGTCCACCAGTCCATCCCAGGCGTCGATCCCGGCAAGCAGGAGGCCGCTCGCCTCCGACTGCGTGATATGTCTTTCGATGAGATCGAGGCTGACCTGTGATTCGTTGATGAGGCGCATATCGAGCTCGAGCCCCGTCTCCTCGGCGGCAGCGCGCATCCCATCGACGATCCCGACATAGAATCCGGACATGCCACTGGTTGCCCCGCCGAGCGGAACCAGAGCCACGGCGCGCCGCTCCACTCCCATCGCACCGGCATGCTTGCTCCTGTAGCCTAGCGCTCGGGCGATCTTATAGACGTCCCGCCGCAAGGCTTCGCTCACGCCCGCTTCGTTGGCGAGCGCGCGGGAGACGGTACTCACCGACACGCCCAGGCGCGCGGCAATCTCCGCCTGGTTCGGACGTCGGGTGGCGATGGTCATCATCAGGTTCTACATTGCCCAAGAGTCTTTTCCCTCCCTACGCAAATTTTGCGTTTTTTGAAAGAGGGCGGAAAAGGAACCCACCGAAAAAACCGGAGTGGCTTGAGCATCGCGCCTGACCCTTCCACGCCTATATGCGCGCGCCGGCGAAGTGCACGATTTGCGCGCCGGCTTCGTAATAGGCTTCACGGAGCGTGCGGAAGCTCTGCTCCCGCGGGTCGGAGACCGGCAGCGGCAAGTCCGCTTCTCCGACTTTCCCGGCCACAAGGTGGGCGAGGTAGCGGCCGAACACCGTCCCCGGCGCTATGCCGCGCCCGTTATACCCGCTGAAACCGATGATGTTGCGGTCGAATCGGTGGAATCGGGGGACGGCGTCGGTCGTCATGCCGATCATGCCGTACCAGGCATCCTCAAAGTCGATCCAGTCCAGAAACGGGAAAAGCTTGCGCAGGGAGCGCTTTGCCCAGGCACCGTGCACGGCGGCACCCGTCCCTCGCAGCGCGCCTACGCTGCCGAAGACGAGGCGGCCCTGCCGGTCCCGGCGCAACGAACTCAGGACCTCCTTCGTATCCCACATACCTTCCCGCCCCGGCAGGATGCGCTCGAGCACCCGCTCGGGAAGTGGTGCCGTGGCAAAATTGAAATAGGGCAATTGGACGAGCTCCGCCCGCACCTGCGGCCAGGGGCCAGAGGTGTAGGCGTTGGTTGCCACGATCACCCAATCGGTCCTGACGCTTCCGCCCGGCGTGCGGACGCGCCATGCATCGCCCTCCCGTTCCGCCCCGGTCACGGGTGAAGCGGTGAAGATTTTCGCGCCCGCCTGAATGGCCGCGCATGCAAGCCCTCGGACATAGGCAAGCGGCTGGATCGTGCCTGCGCGATCATCGAAAAGGGATGCGAGGTAAGCCTCGGTACCGACGCGCGCGCCAGTCTCCTCCCTGCCCAGAAGGCGTACCGGTGCGCCGCGCGCCTGCCACTGCCGCGCTCGATCTTCCAGTTCCTTCAGCCCTTTCCGGTCCGCCGCGCAGTGAAGCGTCCCGGCATGCTCGGCTTCGCAGGCGATGCCGTGCTTGCGGATAAGATCGAAGACCACACCCGGCGCGGCGCTCAAGACCTGCAGCAACCGCTCCCCGTGTTCCTCGCCGAGGATTGCGGGAACCTCGTCCGGCATGATCCATAGGCCTGCATTCACCAGCCCGACATTGCGGCCCGAGCCGCCGAAGCCGATCTGCGCGGCCTCCAGAACCGCAACCGAAATGCCCGCTTCGGCGAGATGAAGAGCGGCAGAAAGCCCCGTGAAGCCCGCGCCGACGACCACCACATCGGTGCGGAGGTGCCCTTCCAGGCACTGCGTGGGGGGCGCCGCCGGCGCCGTTTTCTCCCAGAGTCCGTGAGAATGGGGATCGTTGTGCATAACCTGGAGGCCGTTTGGGATGGAGACTGCGTTGGTGCCGAATCATCGCTGAACCGGAGAAAAGGGCAAGGATGCCTGGACCCCTTTCAGGCACGAATTCGTTTCCCGACGCCTTCCAGTGAGCGCGCGCTTGTCGCTTAGGCTCGATGCCGATCCGATGGAATCGCGATCCACCATGCCGATCGTGAAGGGGGCAGATGATATGGCGCATGGCGAGCATGAAAGCTTTGCCGCCATCGGGCTGGGTACGTTCGGGACGACCATTGCGAGCGAACTGGCGCGTTTCGGCAACCATGTCCACACCGCGTGCCACCCAGGATCCGCTATCCGACGGGCCGCATATATCTTGGCTGAAAGGCAGCCGCTTCGCGCGAAAACCAGCCTCAAGAGTGCACTCCACAGCAAATCCGGATCGCCGCGCAGCGGCCGGGAGCCCTGCTCAATGGAACGCTGCGGAGCCGGGCGGCGTTAGCGAAGCATGACGCATATCCTTCCCTTCACCTTTGGCATCCCGCTCCTGCCGCGCGCCTGCGCGCGCGACTGGCCGATGGTTGAAAGGCTGCTCGGGTTGGCCCTGACCTCCGCGCTCGCGCAGACCGACCAGCGCTTTAACGTGATCGTCGCGGGCCATGAGCGGCCGCAATGTCTGCCGGAAGATGCGCGCGTGTCCTTCCTCCGAGCGGACTGGCCGGTGGAGGCGGTGCGCCCCGACAACCGCGACCGGGGGCGCAAGACCGATCTTATCAACCGCCATGTGCTGGACCATGGCGGCGGTCTGTTGATGTTCCTGGACGCCGACGACTGGGTCGATACGCGGCTCGTCGGGACCGCCCGATCGCATATTGGCCCGAACGACGCGGCGGGCGTAATCCAGAACGGCTACGCGGTCGACTTCCGACGGCTCAAGGCAGCGCCCCTGCCTCACCCTGACATCTTCGACGGCTCGTTCCATCGCATCTGCGGATCAAGCGTGGTGCTGAAATTGAAACCCGACGATCCCGATCCCGTCCGCCGCGATCCGAACCGGCTGCTGCACGAGCATTACCGTGTCGTGGAAACGGCCGCCGATGCCGGCTTCGGCCTGGCGCGGCTGCCGGTTCTCGGCTGCTACCTCGTCAACACGTCGGACAGCCATTCGGAAGTCCACGGTCCTTATGCCGAGTGGCGCAGGGAGTTCAACGAGGGAGTGAACCGTCTCGGACGCCGTCTCGACGACGCGTTCACGGCCCGGTTTGGCCTCGATCTTCACCGCCTCCGCGCTCCGATCCATGGCCACCGGTTCGAAAGCCGGCCCGCAGAAGCCGGTTGGGCCCCCTCCTGCTAGAGGGCTCCAGGACGTGATTTGAAACGGCGCTGCAGGACCGGCTTGCCGCAGAAAGAAGTGCCCGCGTCAACTCTTCGCATGCGGAAGCAATGACATTGCGCCCGATCGCCGCCCCCTTTAGATAGAAGCGCTCGATCGAAGGACGCTCCATGCTTCGCAGATTGTACGATTCCACCATGGCGCTTGCTGCGACACGCCATGCGGAAAAGGGCCTCGCCGGCGTTTCCTTCATCGAAAGCTCCTTCTTTCCAATCCCACCGGACGTGCTGCTCGTTCCGATGGTGCTCGCCGAGCGTGGGAAGTGGCTGCGCTATGCCTTCATCTGCACGCTTGCTTCCGTGGCGGGCGCACTGCTCGGCTACGTCATCGGCGCCTTCCTCTATGAGGCGATCGGCGAGCCGATCCTGCGCTTCTACGGCAAGGAAGATTCGTTCCAGCGCGTTGCGGAATGGTACAACCGGTGGGGCGGCTGGGGTGTGCTCTTCGCCGCGGTGACGCCCTTTCCCTACAAGGTGCTGACGATCTTCTCGGGTGCGACGAAGCTGAGCCTGCCGGTTTTCATCATCGTATCGATCGTCGGACGCGGCCTGCGCTTCTTCCTGGTTTCCTGGCTGCTATTCCGTTTCGGCCCGCCCATCCGCACATTCATCGAAAGGAATCTGGGCCTTCTTTTCACCCTTTTCATGGTTTTGCTGATCGGCGGCTTTGCTGCCGTCCGCTTCGTCTTCTGAAGGCAATTCGACAATGACGCTTACATCGCCCACCGGCAGACCGCAGACCTTGACTGCCGCCGTCCTGGCGCTCGCGATGGCTGCGACCGTAGGCACGGCCCTGGGCTTCCAGCATATCGGCGGCTTCATTCCCTGCAAGCTCTGCCTGGAGCAGCGAATCCCCTACTATATCGGCGTGCCGGTGATGGTGCTGGCATTCATCTCGTCGTCTCTCCGCGCGCCGGCGATCCTGACAAGGGGACTGCTCCTTGTTGGCGGACTTCTGATGCTCTGGGGCCTTGGCCTCGGCTCCTACCACGCCGGTATCGAATGGGGTTGGTGGGAAGGCCCGTCCGATTGCGGCGCCGTCGCTCCCACGAGCGCATCGGGCAGCCTGCTCGACCAGCTCAATGCGGTTGTGCCGCCCTCCTGCGACAAGGCCGCAGGCCGCTTCCTCGGCCTCTCCTTCGCAGGCTGGAACGTGATCGCCAGCGCCATTCTCGCGGCAGCGGCGCTGCGCGGGGCGCTGAAGCGCTGACGGCGGCTGGTCTCCGCAGGCCAGAAGGACGATGGACCGCACCGGGGCTGCTTGACCATCAGGCGCCCCCACGTCCGGTACGACAGGCTTTTGAGCGACCTTACGGTTCGAGCTCGACGTCCCAGTATAGATAGTCCATCCAGCTTTCGTGCAAATAATTGGGCGGGAAAAGCCGCCCATTATTGTGCAGGTCGTGGACTGTCGGCCGGTATGGTTTTTGTTGCGGCCACATTTTCACCTGAGCCGGCATGAGGCCGCCCTTCCGGAGATTGCAGGGCGAACAGGCCGCAACCACGTTCTCCCACGAGGTGACGCCCCCATGACGGCGGGGGACCACGTGGTCGAAGGTGAGTTCTTCCCGCGTCCCGCAATATTGGCACTGGAAACGGTCCCGCAAGAAGACGTTGAAGCGCGTGAAGGCCGGATAACGCGACGGCTTCACATAAGTCTTGAGAGAGACCACGCTCGGCAGCCGCATCGTGAAGGACGGCGAGGAGACCGCGTGCTCGTATTCGGCGACGATGTTCACCCTGTCGAGGAACACGGCCTTGATCGCGTCCTGCCACGACCACAGCGACAGGGGATAGTAGCTGAGCGGGCGGTAGTCCGCATTAAGCACCAGAGCGGGCATGCCGTCCGGCGATACAGCGATCGTCACGTCCTCATGGCTCCTACTAGGCAGATCGATCGGCCGGGATAATGTAATCCCGTGGTGACAGGAATGTGAAGCAGATATTGTTGGTCCAACAACGGCAAACCGCGCATATTTTGCTGATTTTTCAGCGTTTCACGCTGCAGGAGCCGCTTCCGCGCCGCGGATCTCGCGATAATAGGCCCAGAAAAGACGTGCCGCGACGGAGCGCAGCGGACTCCATGATTCGGCTATCAGGGCCAGCTGATTCGCCCCCGGGCGCGGTTCGAGGCGCAGTGCATGCGCCACCGCCGTCTGGAGCGCGACATCGCCCGCGGGGAAGATGTCCGCGTGCCCAGCCGCCACCAGGAGATAGACCTGCGCCGTCCAGGGACCAACTCCCGGGACGGCGGTGAGTGCGGCGATCGCCTCCTCAGGCGAGAGAGCATCGAGGCCGTGGAGATCGAGTTCGCGCTCCCGCAAAGCCACGGAAAGTGCGGTCAGCGTGCGCTGCTTGGCGCGCGACAGGCCCGCCTCCGCCATGACCCTCTCGCCGCCGGCGAGAAATCCCTCCGGTGTCAGCGGGTCCACCAGCCGGCAGAGCCTGCCGAAGATCGCGTCCGCGCTCGCCCGCGAGACCTGCTGCGAGACGATCACCGAGGCGAGGCTGTGAAAGCCTGCGGGGCTGCGCCGGAGCGGCACCGCGCCCGCCATGGCACGCACGGGCCCGAGCCTGCGGTCGAGCATGACCAGCGTGTCGAGCCCGCTTGCGATGTCGGCGTCCGTTTCGATGCGCTGCATGGGCCCGATCCTTGCACTTTCTTCCGCTGGACCGTAGCAATGCCCGGATGGCCCCCACAATCCGTTTCCTGCGAGGATCATGACAGTTCCTGTCTTCCGTTTCGCGCCGAGTTCCAACGGGGCGCTTCATCTGGGCCACGCCTATTCGGCGCTGCTCAACCATTCGATGGCCCGCCTGGCGGAGGGTCGTTTCCTGCTGCGCATCGAGGACATCGACACCACCCGCTGCTCGCCCGAGCTGGAAGCCGGGATCTACCGCGACCTCGCTTGGCTGGGCGTCGTATGGGAGGAGCCCGTGCGCCGGCAATCGGAGCATTTCGAGGACTATGCAGAGGCTCTGGAGCGCCTGGCCGACGCGGAGATCGTCTACCCCTCCTTCATGAGCCGCGGGGAAATGCGCGCCTGTATCGCGGATATGGAAGCCGGCGGCACGCCCTGGCCGCGCGATCCCGACGGCGCGCCGCTCTTCCCGTCCGTCGACAAGCGGCGCCCGAAGGCGGAGCGCCGCCGGCGGATCGAAGAAGGAGAACCCTTCGCCTGGCGGCTCGACATGGAAGCGGCGCGCGCGCATGTGGCGCGGCCCTTCTTCTGGGAGGAAAGCGGCAGCGGTCCGAAGGGCGAGACGGGGCGCATCGCCGCCCGGCCCGAGGACTGGGGCGACGTGGTGATCGCCCGGAAGGAGGTGCCGACGAGCTACCATCTGGCAGTGGTGGTGGACGACGCGCTCCAGGGCGTCACCCATGTGGTGCGCGGCCGCGATCTCTTCCATGCGACGGCGGTCCACAGGCTCCTGCAGGAGCTCCTGGGTCTGCCCGTACCACGCTACCACCACCATGCGCTCATCGTCGACGAGGACGGCCGCAAGCTGTCCAAGAGCCGCGGGGACACCGGCATCGCCGCCCTGCGTGAAGCCGGCGCCACACCGGGCGATATTGCCAGGATGGTGGGACTGGAATGGCCGTCATGAAAGCGATGCAGGCCTACAGCCGCTTCAGCGCCGCCTTGAGGAGCACGACAGCGAGGAGGAGCACAAAGGCGCCGGCCACACCGGTTAGCGCGCCACCCGCGAGATCAAAGCGCATCTCACGGGAATTGCCCAGATGGATCGCCGCGAAGAAGCCCGCGGTGATGACGGCGGCATTTGCGACGACGCCGAAGCCGGCATCCCGCAGCACGCCCTGGAGCGCAACGGAGAACAGATAGGCCAGCATAGACACGGCAGCGACGGCGAAGACCAGCCAGATCGGATCGAGCCTCGTCAGCATCCAGCCCTCCTGGGCCATCGGGCGGCAGCTTCAGCATCATTGACATTAGAATGCAAAACTTTCGCTTTTCTTGCCGCGCCCGGCGGTGCAGATGTTGCGGCGAATCGCAGTGAAACTCCCTGGAACCCCGATGTCCCATCTTGCAAAGGCAGCGCCGGCGCTTTTCGTCGTTCTCTGGTCTACGGGGTTCATCGGCGCGCGCTATGCCATGCCCTGGGCGGAGCCATTCACCTTCCTCTGGGTGCGCTTTGCGCTGAGCTTCGCGCTTCTCCTGCTGCTGATTCCCGTTTTCGGCGCCGGCCGGCTCTCTCCACGCACGGCCTTTCATTCGTGCGTGGCCGGAGTGCTCATGCACGGCATCTATCTGGGCGGCGTGTTCTGGGCGATCCGCCACGGCTTGCCGGCCGGGCTCGCGGGGCTCATCATCGGGCTTCAGCCGCTCATCACAGCGTTGATGGCGGGTGCGGTAGCCGGAGAAGAGGTAGACAGCCGCCACTGGCTGGGCCTCGTCGTCGGCCTTCTCGGCGTCGCCATCGTGCTTTCGCCCAAGCTCGGCATGGTGACCGGCGGCATTACTCCGGCCACCGTCGGCGTGGGCCTTCTGGCCGTCGCCGCCATGAGTGCCGGCACGGTGTGGCAGAAGCGGTTCGTCGGGCATGTGGATCTCATCACCGGCACGCTCTACCAGTATCTGGGTGGCTTCCTCGTCGCTTTCCCGATCTCGCTTCTTTTCGAGACGAGGCGCTTCGTGCTCAATGGCGAACTGATCTTCGCCATGGCGTGGCTGGTGCTGGTCCTGTCGCTCGGTGCTATCTTCCTCCTGATGCTGCTCATCCGCAAAGGCGCCGTTGCACGCGTGGCCTCGCTGTTCTACCTCGTGCCCGCCGTGACGGCGATCATGGCCTGGGCGCTCTTCGGCGAAACGCTCACGCTCATCCAGATCGGCGGAATGGTCCTCACCACTCTTGGGGTGGCGCTGGCGACCGTTCAGCCCTCCAATGTCCTGCGCGCGGCCCGATAGCGCATGATAGCGGCGTTGATCTCGCCGCCGAGGATGAAGATCGCGGAGATGATGTAGAGGAAGACCACGGCGATCATGATCGATGCGAGCCCCGCATAGGTGCTCGCATAGCTGCTGAAGCGACCGAGATAGGCAGCAAACAGGCTGGAACCGGCGAGCCAGCCGAGAAGCGTGAAAATAATGCCAGGGACGATGTCGACCAATCTCCGCTCGCCGGCCGGCAGCCATATATGCACGACGATGAGCGCCAGCACGAGCACCACGACGGCCACGACGTATCGCCAGGCGGTGATCGTGCCCATATAGGGCCCGAGCCATTCCATATGCGAGAGCGCAATATTGGCCGCCACCGGGGCGATGACCAGGAGCACGCTGATGGCCATGAAGCCCACCGTGGCGATCAGCACGAAGGCGAGGCTCTGCAGACGCAGGAAGATGATCGAGCGCCTTTCCTCGACGCGGTAGGCGCGGTTGAGCGAAAGCCGGAGCGCCTCCACCCCGTTGGAGGCGAAGAAGGCAGCGAAGACGACACCGAAGGTGAGCACGTCTCCGCGCCGCACGCCGAGAACGTTGTTGACCTCCCGCGCGATCGGTTCGGCCACTTCCCTGGGCCAGGTGTCGAAGACGATGTGCACCGCGGTGTCCGCAAACGCGTCGGCTCCCAGGAAGCTCGCCAGCGCGGTGGCGAAGATCAGGAAGGGGAAGAGCGCCAGGAGCGCGCTGACGGCGAGATGACTGGCCATGGCCCAACCATCGTCGGCATTGAAATGACCGAACGCGTCTCTTGCGACCCTTCTCAGTGCCACCAACCTGCGCAATCCCGAATCCTCTCGTTGTGCCGGATAGGCCGAATATGTGAAACCCGTGTGCTGAAGCAAGAAGCTGGAGAAATCGACCCTCGATGAACGCGAACGGCACGATCCTCGTCACCGGCGCCTCCTCCGGGATTGGCGCGCACTGCGCCCGCGCGCTAAAGGGCGATGGCTGGCGCGTCTTCGCGACCGCGCGCAGGCAGGAGGATCTGGCGGCCCTGGAGCGGGACGGGATCGAGGCCTTCTACCTGGATTATGCCGAGCCCACATCCATTGCCGCGCTTGTGGAAAACGTCCTCGGCAGGACCGGCGGGCGGCTGGACGCCCTCTTCAACAACGGTGCCCACGCGCAAGCGGGTGCGGTGGAAGACCTGCCGATGGAAGCGCTGCGCGCGCAGTTTGAGGCCAATTTCTTCGGCTGGCATGACCTGACACGCCGGATCGTGCCGGTTATGCGCGCCCAGGGGCATGGCCGCATCGTCCACTGCTCCTCGATTCTCGGGCTGCTGCCGATCAAGTATCGCGGGGCTTATACCGCCTCGAAACACGCGGTGGAGGGGCTGATGCTCTGCATGCGGGCCGAGCTTGCCGGCTCCGGCATCCATGTCAGCCTGATCGAGCCTGGGCCCGTCCGCTCGCGGATCGCCATCAACGGCCTTGGCTGGTTCGAGCGCTATATCGACGTGGAAGGCTCGGTGCACGGCAGCGAATATCGGGCGCAGCTCGCGCGGATGAAGGCCGGCGGCAGCAAGTCGCGCTTAAAGCTGGGACCGGAAGCGGTATATAAGGCCTTGCGTCACGCGCTCCTTCATCCGCAGCCGCGTCCGCACTATGTCGTGACCCTGCCGGCGAAGATCGGGGTAGCCCTGAAACGCATCCTGCCCGCGCGCCTCTTTTACCGGCTGATCGCCAACCAGGGATGACCCTGCCTTCCGGAGAAAGCGAAAAACATGTCCTCCACCATCTTCAACATCCTGGCCGTCATCGTAATGGTCGCAGTCGTCTTCGTCCTCATCCGCGGCCTCATGAATATGGTCCGCGGCGGCTCCGGAAACACCTCGAACAAGCTGATGCAGGCGCGCGTGGCGCTACAGTTCGTGGCCATCGTTCTGATCGTGCTGGCGATGTGGTACAGCCAGTCCGGAAACTGATCCGCAGACATCCAGGAGGCCGTCCCATGGTGAAGCTCAACAAGATCTACACCCGCACAGGCGACGACGGCACCACGGGGCTCGTGGGTGGGGCGCGGCGTCTGAAAAGCGATATGCGCGTGGCAGCCTATGGCACGGTGGACGAGGTGAGCGCCTGCATCGGCATGGCCCGCATCCATACGGGCGAAGGCCACCCCGAGATCGATCGCATGCTCCAGCGTATCCAGAACGACCTCTTCGATCTCGGCGCCGACCTCGCCACACCCGAGGGCGCGGGGAAGAGCGGGGTGCAGTCGCTGCGCATCGTCGCCTCCCAGGTCGAGCGGCTCGAACGGGAGATCGACCGGCTCAACGCCGGCCTTGCGCCGCTCAACTCCTTCGTGCTGCCGGGCGGCTCGCCGGCCGCGGCGGCACTTCACCTTGCCCGTACGGTGACCCGCCGCGCCGAGCGGCTGATGGTGGAACTGCGCCGGATGCCGGAGGAAAGCGTAGGAGAGGAGGCGCTGCGCTACATCAACCGCCTCTCCGACTTCCTCTTCGTCGCCGCAAGGGCGGTCAATGACAAAGGCGCGCTCGACGTGCTATGGGTTCCCGGGCAGAACCGCTGATGGGCGCGGGCTGACGGTTGCGGGGCGCAGGCTCATGTTCATTCCACTCCACGATGCGAACCGCCTGCGCTACATCAAGCACCAGTATATGACCTTTTCCATCATCGCCCTCAACATCTTCATCTGGGCGTTGACCTCGCTGAGCGGCGTAGAATCCATGCAGGCGGCGGTGCTTGGCCTCGGCTATATCCCTTCCGTCGTGCATGACCTTGCGGTGCTGCCGCCCGAGCTCGAGCTCGTACCCGCCCCGCTCACTTACGTCACCTATGCCTTCCTGCATGGCGACATCTTTCACCTCGGCGGCAACATGCTCTTCCTCTGGGTCTTCGGCGACAATGTCGAGGATGCGCTGGGGCATTTCCGCTACCTGCTGTTCTACCTTGTATGCACGATCGCTGCGGCTGCCTTCCACGGCATGACGGTGCCGGATTCCCAGGCGCCGCTCATCGGCGCCTCGGGCGCGGTGGCGGGCGTCATCGCCGCCTATCTCATCCTGCATCCGCGCGTGAAGCTCTGGGTCCTGGCCTTCGCACGCATCCCGCTGCGCCTGCCGGCCTATATTGTGCTCCTGCTCTGGATCGGTACGCAGTTCCTGATGTTCGTCATCGACCGGGAGAACCAGATCTCCTGGTCTGCGCATATCGGCGGCATCATCGCGGGGGCGGTGCTGGTCTTTCCCATGCGGCGGCGCGGCGTGCCGCTGTTCGACCGCCCGGTCGTCGTGCCGGAGGCGGTGAAAGTGAAATAAAATCGATCCAATTCCGCATGCCAGGAGCCGGGTGCGCCGGCGCATATTGACGTGTGCGTCAGTCCTAACTACGGTCCGGCGGCTTGCGCGGCGGGCCGTTCTCAACACCGTCCTGCGCATGTTCGTTTCCCCTGAACATGGTGGAAATCGGCTGACGGATCGGGCTATTCGGATGATGTGATCCGGACCAGATTTTGGACTTGGAGAGGTAGGCGCATGAAGGTCCTTGTACCGGTGAAGCGGGTGATCGACGCAAATGTGAAGCCGCGCGTGAAGGCGGACGGCACAGGCGTCGAGCTCGCCAATGTAAAGATGGCGATGAACCCGTTCGACGAGATCGCGGTGGAAGAGGCGATCCGCCTGAAGGAGGCCGGCAAGGTGGAGGAGATCGTGGCCGTCTCCATCGGCCCGGACAAGGCGCAGGAAACCCTGCGCACCGCGCTCGCAATGGGCGCCGACCGCGCCATTCTCGTCAAGACCGATGAAACCGTCGAACCGCTCGACGTGGCGAAGATCCTGAAGGGAGTGGCAGAGGAGGAGAAACCCGGCCTCGTCATCCTCGGCAAGCAGGCGATCGACGACGACGCCAACCAGACCGGCCAGATGCTGGCCGCCCTCCTCGGCTGGGCGCAGGGCACCTTCGCCTCCAAGGTGGAGGTGGGCGACGGGCATGTGACCGTCACGCGTGAGGTGGACGGCGGCCTGCAGGTGGTGGAATTGAAGCTGCCCGCCATCGTCACCACCGACCTGCGCCTGAACCAGCCGCGTTATGCCTCGCTGCCCAACATCATGAAGGCCAAGAAGAAGCCGCTCGACGAGAAGTCACCCGCCGATTACGGCGTGGAGGTGAAGACGAGGCTCAAGGTGCTCAAGACCGAGGAGCCGGCGGGACGCAAGGCCGGCATCAAGGTGAATTCGGTGGCCGAACTGGTCGACCGGCTGAAGAACGAAGCCGGCGTGCTGTGATCTGGCGATAGGAAAGGATAGGACAATGGCAATTCTTCTTGTCGCAGAGCACGACAACCAGTCGCTTTCCGAGCAGACAGCCAAGACGCTTTCGGCGGCGAAGGAAATCGGCGGCGAAATCGACATCCTCGTCGCGGGCGAGGGCGCCAAACCGGCAGCGGAGGCCGCCGCCAAGCTGGCCGGCGTTCGGAAGGTCCTGCTGGCCGAGAGCGAAGCGCTCGCGCAGCAGCTCGCCGAACCGCTCGCCGCCACGATCGTGGCGCTGGCGGACGGCTATGACGCCTTCGTGGCGCCGGCGACCACGACGGGCAAGAACGTGATGCCGCGCGTGGCCGCCCTTCTCGACGTGATGCAGGTTTCCGACGTCGTCGAGGTGGTGAACGCCACCACGTTCAAGCGGCCGACCTATGCGGGCAACGCCATCCAGACGGTGGAATCGACGGACCCGAAGCGTGTCGTCACGGTGCGCACCTCCTCCTTCCAGGTAGCGGACGAGGGTGGCGCGGCCCCGGTGGAGAACGCGAACGCAGCCGACGATGCCGGCCTTTCGCGCTTCGTGGAGAACCGGATCGCGGCAAGCGACCGCCCGGAACTCACCTCGGCCAAGATCATCATCTCCGGCGGCCGCGCGCTCGGCTCGTCGGAAAAGTTCGAGGAAGTGATCCTGCCGCTCGCCGACAAACTGGGGGCGGCGGTGGGCGCCTCCCGCGCGGCGGTGGATGCCGGCTATGCACCGAACGACTGGCAGGTGGGGCAGACCGGCAAGGTGGTGGCGCCCGACCTCTACATCGCCTGCGGCATTTCCGGCGCGATCCAGCATTTGGCCGGGATGAAGGATTCCAAGGTCATCGTCGCCATCAACAAGGACGAGGAAGCCCCGATTTTTCAGGTCGCCGACTACGGCATCGTCGGCGACCTCTTCGTCATCCTGCCGGAGCTACAAAAGGCGCTTTGACAATTCTTCAGGCACATGCAGAATCCGGAAGGGCGGGGGTAGACGAGGCGACCCCGCCCTTTTAGTTTGCACTGCAACAAAGGCGGGCGGGGCGGCATGGATTGCCCCGAAGGTGAGGACATGTCGGGCAGCATCAAGACAGTGGGCATCGTCGGCGCAGGCCAGATGGGGAGCGGCATCGCCCATGTGGCGGCGCTCGCAGGATACAAGGTCAAGCTCTATGATCTCTCCTCCGACCGCATCGAGGCGGGCATCGCCACGATCAGCGGCAATATGGCCCGCCAGGTCTCCTCGGGGAAGCTCGAGGAGAAGATCCGGCAGGAGGCGCTCGCCCGCATCATGCCGGCGGCGATGCTGGAGGACCTGTCCGATTGCGACCTGGTGATCGAGGCGGCCACCGAGGACGAGACGGTCAAGCGCAAGATCTTCGCCCAGCTCTGCCCGATCCTGAATCCGGAGGCGCTGCTCGCCACCAACACCTCTTCGATCTCCATCACGCGGCTCGGCTCGCAGACCGACCGCGCCGAGCGCTTCATCGGCATCCATTTCATGAATCCGGTCCCGGTGATGAAGCTGGTGGAACTCGTCCGCGGCATCGCTACGGAGGATGCGACCTTCGAGACCGCGCGCGGCTTCGTCGAGAGCCTGGACAAGACGATCACGGTGGCGGAGGATTTTCCGGCCTTCATCGTCAACCGCATCCTGCTGCCGATGATCAACGAGGCGATCTACACCCTCTATGAGGGCGTCGGCTCCGTCGAGGCGATCGACACGGCCATGAAACTCGGTGCAAACCACCCCATGGGCCCGCTGCAGCTGGCGGATTTCATCGGCCTCGACACCTGTCTTTCCATCATGCAGGTGCTCTATGAGGGCTTGGCGGATTCCAAATACCGCCCCTGCCCGCTGCTCGTGAAATATGTCGAGGCGGGCTGGCTCGGCCGCAAGACCGGCCGCGGTTTTTACGACTACCGCGAGGACCCGCCGGTGCCGACGCGGTAGTAGGCTCAGCGATATCAGAGATCATTTTCCTGCAGCGCCGGCACAAGCGGTCAAGTTGAGGCATGGATCCACGGGTCAAGCCCGAGGACGACGAATGTCTGGAACCTTTCCGCCAATCCCCGGCGCTGTTGATTTGCGCAAGCCCGACCACCTCGTCATCCTCGGGCTTGACCTGGCTTGACCCGAGGATCCATGCCTGAATGATGGCGAGGAGAGCCGGCGATGGGCATGCGGGAAACGCTTCAACCGGCCGCTCACATCTAAAGCCCCTTCACCGTCTCACGCTTCGCGCGAGCCTCCCCGCTTCGTGAGGGCGCGGAACGGGCGCGCTTCCGCGTGCCGCGATCCTGCCGCTTATGCTGCCCGGCGATCGGCGAGATGTCCTCCATAGGAAATGCATCCACGGCGACCACCTTCTCCACCGCCTCCTCCACGCGGGCCAGCAGCTCGCGCTCCGCATCCGAGATGACGCCCTTCTCGAAAGCCTCCTGAACCTCGCGTACGCGCGCCTCCCGCATCTTCTTTTCGACGGGAGCCGCTTCCACCACGAGCCGGAAGGCTTCCTCCAGATCCTTTACCGGATGCTCGGCATGGCCCTGGCCGAGATAGAGGCCAGGCGTCAGCCGGTCGCGCTGGGCGGAAGGCTTCATCAGGACCTCGGCGAGCCGCGTCGTCAGGCGGTCCGAAGGGACCGGGTCCGGCACGCCGAAGGGGAAGGCGAGGAGCCGGACGAGCCGCGCGGCCCAGCGCGCCGGCAGGTTGTCGAGCACACCGCGGAAGGCGGCGGCGATCCTGCTTTCCCCCTGCTGCATGAGATAATCGACGATCGGCCGGTCCTCCTCCTGCCGTCCTTCATCCTCGAACCGCTTCAGGACCGCACCGAGAAGATAAAGCTCCGCGAGGATGTCGCCCAGCCGGGCCGAGAGCATCTCCTTGCGCTTCAGCGCGCCGCCGAGGGTGAGCAGAGCCAAGTCCGCCGTGAGCGCAAAGGCCGCCGCATGGCGCGACAGCCTCTTCCAGTAACGGGGCATTGCGGCATTGTCCGGGGCTGGCCCCAGAAGGCTGCCGGACCAGCCGCGCAGGAATGCACGCCCGGCATTCCTGGCCGCGTGGCCGAGATGCTTCCAGAACGCATCGTCGAACGCATCGAGCCCGCGCTTCTTGTCCTGGTCGGAAAGCGCCAGCAATTCCTTCAGCATGAAGGGATGCGAGCGGATCGCGCCCTGACCGAAGATCATCAGATTGCGGGTGAGGATGTTGGCGCCTTCGACCGTGATGCCGACGGGCACCGAGCGATAGCCGGCGGCAAGATAGTTGCGCGGCCCCTCGATAATGCCCTTGCCGCCATGCACATCCATGGCATGGGTCATGGACCGGCGCATGCGCTCCGTCGCATGGTATTTCATGATGGCCGAGAGCACGGACGGTCTGTGCCCCTGGTCGAGCGCGGCGAGGGTGAGCCGCCGGGCGGCATCGATGAGATAGGCGTTGGCCGCCATCTCCGCGAGCGGCACCTGCACGCCTTCGAACAGGCCGATCGGAACGTTGAACTGCGTGCGCACGCGTGCATAGGCTCCGCTCGCCCGGGCGCACATGGCGGCGGACGCCGCCGATTGCGAGGGGAGCGAAATGCTGCGGCCGGCGGCGAGCGCCGTCATCAGCATGGTCCAGCCCTGGCCGATCTGCGCTTCGCCGCCCAGGATGTGATCGAGCGGGACGAACACGTCCTTGCCGTAGAGCGGGCCATTCTGGAAGAAAGTAAAGAGGGGGATGTGCCGCTCACCATGGGAAACGCCTGGCGTGTTGGTGGGCAGCAAGGCCACCGTAATGCCAAGTTCCTCGCCGCGCCCCAGGTGGTTTTCCGGATCGCGCATCTTGAAGGCGAGGCCCATCACGGTCGCGATCGGCCCCAGCGTGATGTAACGCTTGTGGAAGTTGAGCCTGACGCCGAGCGTCTTCTTGCCCTTCCACATGCCGTATTCGACAACGCCCGTATCGGTCATGGCCGCCGCATCCGAGCCGGCATGGGGAGAGGTGAGGCCGAAGCAAGGAATCTCGCGCCCGTCGGCAAGCCTGGGCAGCCAATAGTCACGCTGCTCGTCCGTGCCGAAATGCATGAGCAGTTCGCCAGGCCCCAGCGAGTTGGGCACCATGACGGTCACGCCCGCGACCACGCTCGCCGAGGAGACGGTGCGCACCACTTCCGAATGGGCGTAGTTGGAGAAGCCGAGCCCGCCATGTTCCTTGGGTATGATCATGCCGAAGAATTTCTTCTGGCGCATGAAGTCCCAGACGGACTTGGCGAGGTCCCGGTCGCGCCAATTGAGCGTCCAGTCGTCGACGAGGGCGCAGAGCTGGGCCACTTCCCCGTCCATGAAGGCCTGTTCTTCGGCGGAAAGCTTCGCCTTCGGCATGGCGAGAAGCTCGCTCCAGTCCGGGTTGCCGGTGAAGAGCGCCCCGTCCCACCACACCGTACCGGCGTTGATCGCCTCCTGCTCCGTCTCGGATATGGGCGGCATGATGCTGGAGGCCCAGTTGAAGATGGGCGCGGTGACGTAGTCACGACGAAAACTCATGAGTTGCTCTCCTTCGTCTCCGCTTGCTCCCCATTGGTTCGCAATGGACGACCCTGCGGCCATGTTCCCTTGCCCGTCCACTATGGCAGAGACACAACACCCACGAAATAACGACACGTTACACGGAGAAACGGCTCGTTACCAATTGCGTGAGGAACCCTTGGCGCGTATCTACGGAATGCATGTGAGGAGCGCAGGAATTGCGCATGATGTGCTCCCGATCGTGAAACAGCGGAGCGATGTTGAAACTGGGTATCCTCGAACCGGCAGCCATTGCCGGAATGTTGCTTTTTGCCTTGGCAAATGCGCCTGGCGCTGCGGCCGACGACGATCCTGTTGTGGCTGCCTTTTCTGAAGGCCGTGCCGCGCTGTCAGGTCAGAAGGCAAAGAGCGCCAGCACCCCGGAACGGCAGCTCGGCCTCGTCGGAGGCAGGCTGGAAAGCACGCGCGGCGCACGCGTCGAAGGCCGCAACGTCAATGCGAGCTCGCTCGCCCTGCGCTTTTCCGGCGGTTCGGCTGAGAAGAACGTCGCCTATGAGACGAAGCACCTTCTCGCGCCGGAGAAGGCGCGGCGCACGCGACGCACCGCCGTCTGGTTCGGCGGCGATGTCACCCTGGACAGCGAGCGCGCGGAGAGCCCACGCCTGGCGGCCGTCTACAGCAACGGCCTGGCTTTCGGTGTGGATACCCGCTTCGGCCCCCGTCTCCTCGTGGGCAATGCCGTCGGCATGGCCTTCGACCGGACCGGGATCGGGACCAGTGGTTCGCTCGAGACGCGCTCTCTTTCCGACACGCTCTATGCCAGCTTGACGACTGCGCGGAACACCTATCTCGACGTGATGCTGGGCGCCTCCCGCTATGCGTTCCACGATGAGCTGGCCGCCGCGTCCATTTCCGCCGGCCGGCGTTCGGCGAGCCAGGCCTTTGGCCTGGCGCGCTTCAGCCGGCAGTTCGAGCGCAACCGGCTGCGGCTGCGATCGTATGGGCAGGCGCGCTACCGGCACACTCGTCTTTCGGGCTACGCGATGCGAGGTGAGGAGACCTATTCCGTCGAGCCCTACACTTCCGGCTCGCTCGAGCTTACGGCCGGATTGCGCGGCGAGACCGTGGCCAGGACGCGAATCGGCAGGCTGGCGCCGCACGCCGTGCTGGAAGTATCCCGGAGCCTGAAGCGGACCTCGGGCACGGTCATGACCTCCGTCGACGGAGCTGAAGAGGTGGCGGCGCCCTCGAGCGGCCATTCCGGCAAGCTGTCCGCCAGAACGGGACTGAACTGGACCATCACGGACCGCGCCAGCATCAACGGCGAATATTCGCTGTCCTCCGCATTCGACGATCCCGATGTGAAGCAGCGCGTGACCGCCAGGTTCAAGCTGACGTTCTGAGACGCAAGAATGCCCGCTCGCGCGGACAGCACTTCTAGAGCGGTTCAGGTTGTGTCTGAATCGGAGGGGATTCCGATTTCGGAGGTTTTGTGATTCAAGATGCTGGCTGGAGTGGAGGCCAGCATGGGATGACGCGACCTCTTTCGAATGATCTGCGTGAACGTGTTGTTGGGGCGGTCGAGGCCGGCGAGAGCTGCCGGTCGGTGGCGGCTCGTTTCGGCGTTGCCGTCTCGTCGGCGGTGAAGTGGTCTCAGCGCTACCGTGCGAGCGGGTCTGTGGCGCCGGGCAAGATGGGCGGGCACCGCAAGCGCGTGCTGGAGCCGCACCGTGCCTTCATCGCCGAGCGGATCAGCCAGACGCCGCATCTGTCGCTGCACAAGCTGAAGGAAGAGCTGGCGGCGCGCGGCGTGAAGGTGTCGCACGATACGGTGTGGCGGTTCCTGCGCCGCGAGGGGCTTCGGTTCAAAAAACGCTGTTCGCCCTTGAGCAGGCTCGTGCCGACATCGCCCGCCGGCGGCAACGCTGGCGTTCTTGGCAGTCCGGTCTCGATCCGACACGGCTGGTGTTCATCGACGAGACCTGGATCAAGACCAACATGGCGCCGCTGCGGGGCTGGGGACCACGCGGCAAGCGCCTGCGCGGCTTTGCCCCGCACGGCCACTGGCGCACGCTGACCTTCCTCGGCGCTTTGCGCCATGACCGGCTGACGGCGCCTTGCGTCTTCGATGGACCGATCAACGGCCAGTGCTTCCGCGCCTATGTCGAGCAGCAGCTCGTGCCGGTGCTTGAACCGGGCGACATCGTCGTCATGGACAATCTCGGCTCGCACAAGTCGGCCGCCGTCCGGCAGATGATCAAAGCCGCCGGTGCCAGGCTCTGGTACCTGCCGCCTTATTCCCCAGACCTTAACCCCATCGAGCAGGCTTTCGCCAAGATCAAGCACTGGATGCGCGCGGCCCAAAAAGTGAACCATGAGGAGACATGGCGTCATATCGGCGGCCTCGTCTCCTCAATCCAGCCCAGTGAATGCAGCAACTACTTCGTCAATGCAGGATACGCTTCCGCCAAAACCTGAAAGGCTCTAGGATTGTTCCCTGCACTCGGCGATGGGCGCTGCATTTTCGCCCTTGGTTGCGTCATAAAGCGATGCCTCCGGCCCCTTGGTCCACCACACCAGCCGCCCGCCGACATAACGCACGCCCGACGCAGACAGCCCCGCAGCAGCGATGACGGGCTCGCCCTCGTGCTCGAAAACCGCCAGCGATACGGGCCCTGCGTTTACATAGTCGACCGACATGCTGTTCCCGCCGCAGTCGTAGCTGACCTTCACCCGCTCGACCGCGACCTCTCCCGGCAGCTCTATCGTGATTTCCGTGGCCTCGGCGCGGTGGGTCAAGGCGACGAGGCCTGCGGCAACAAGCAACAAACGTCTCATAGCGGATCCTCCTCCGCGGCAAGGATAGGCGCTGGTGGGCACCCCGTGCAAATGCCTCAACCTTCGGCGGAAGACAGCGCCGCCCGGATGAGTTTCCTGGCGTCGTCGCTTGCCCATTCGGCGGGGCCGTTCATATGTGCGAGCAGGCAACCATCCTCGTCCACCAGGAGCGTGACCGGCAGGCCAAGCGCCAACCCGCGCGTCTTCAGCTCGTTGAAGACGCCCACGGTATTGTCCCTATAATGGGCAAGTGCCTGGATGCCGGTCTCCTCAAGAAAGGCCTGCGGCTTCTCGTCGCCGCCGCGATCGACATTGACGGCCACGACCTCGAAGCGATCGGAACCCATCTCGCGCTCCAGCGCATCGAGCGCCGGCATCTCGGTGCGGCACGGCACGCACCAGGTGGCCCAGAGATTGACGAGCAGCGTCTTGCCCGAAAAATCCGCGAGGGTGAGCTGTTTGCCGTCCGGCCCGTTGAACCGAAGTGTCGTGAGCGACTGCGGGGGATCGGCGGGCAGCATCGCCGCCACCTCGCCGCCGATAGCGGGATCGAGCGCCGCCGCCAGGCCGCTCTTCGCAGCACAGGCGGTTTCATCGGCCGTTCCTGCGCCCGTGTTGCCATTTGGCCTTTCGATCACGTATAGGGCGATGACCCCGGCGAGAATGCCTGCGACCGCCGAAAGCGCGACCAGACCGAACGCTGGAAATTTCCTATTCATCATCGGCATTTTTCATACTCCAGCGCCCGGTTATCACGATGAACGAGACCAAGACCAGCAACCGCATGTGGGGCGGACGTTTTGCCTCAGGGCCCGACGCCATCATGGAGGCGATCAACGCCTCGATCGGCTTCGACCGGAAGCTCTACGCACAGGACATCCGCGGCAGTCTCGCGCATGCGGCGATGCTGGCCGAAACTGGCATAATTTCGGCCGAGGACGAACGGAAGATCGCTCACGGGCTGAACACGATCCTGTCAGAAATAGAAGCCGGCAAGTTCGAGTTCTCGACGAGGCTGGAAGACATTCACATGAATGTCGAGGCCAGGCTCGCCGAACTGGTCGGCGCCGCCGCGGGCCGGCTACACACGGCGCGCTCGCGCAACGACCAGGTGGCCGTCGATTTTCGCCTGTGGGTGAAGGAGGAACTGCAGCGCATCGATGCCGCACTCGGCCGGCTGATCGAAGCCTTCCTCGACAGGGCCGAAGAGCATGCGGCGACCGTGATGCCAGGCTTCACGCATCTGCAGACGGCGCAGCCTGTCACCTTCGGCCATCACTTGATGGCCTATGTGGAGATGTTCGGCCGCGACCGCTCAAGAGTGCGCGACGCGATCGAGCGACTTGACGAATGTCCCCTGGGGGCAGCCGCCCTTGCCGGCACGAGCTTCGCGATAGACCGGCACATGACGGCGAAGGCGCTGGGCTTCCGCGAGCCCACACGCAACTCCATCGACACGGTGTCCGACCGTGATTTCGCGCTGGAGTTCCTGTCCGTGGCTGCCATCTGCGGCACGCATCTTTCACGGCTGGCGGAGGAGATCATCATCTGGTCTACGCCGCAATTCGGCTTCATCCGCCTGTCGGACGCCTTCTCCACCGGCTCTTCCATCATGCCGCAGAAGAAGAACCCGGATGCGGCGGAGCTGATCCGCGCCAAGACGGGCCGGGTCAACGGTCACCTGATCGGGCTTTTGACCGTGATGAAAGGCCTGCCGCTCGCCTATTCGAAGGACATGCAGGAGGACAAGGAGGCGGTCTTCGACGCCGCCGAGACGCTGGACCTGATGCTCGCGGCCATGACCGGCATGGTGGGCGACATCGAGGTGAGCGCAGCGGCGATGAAGAAAGCCGCCGGCAGCGGCTTTTCCACCGCGACGGATCTGGCCGACTGGCTGGTGCGCGAGGCGGACCTGCCTTTCCGCGAGGCACACCATGTGACGGGCCGCGCCGTGGCGCTCGCCGAGGAAAGGAAATGCGGCCTCGAAAAGCTCCCGCTTTCCGACCTCCAGGCGATCCACCCGGCCATTACCGACGGCGTCTATTCCGTCCTGTCGGTTTCGAATTCGGTAAGGAGCCGCACTTCCTATGGAGGAACGGCTCCGGCGGAGGTCCGTCGGCAGATCCGCGCCTGGCGAAAGCGATTGAAACGGGATGCAAGACCCGGCGAAAACCGCTAGAACCGCTCCGGTATCTCCAAGGATTGGACGGCAGATGAAAGCGCGGACAACGTTCACCCTTATCCTGCTCGGCTTGTCGGTCGGTCTCTCCGCCTGCGGCCGCAAGGGCCCGCTCGACACACCCTACGAGGCCGCGGTCGAGGCTCGGAAAGAGGCGGAGCGCAACGACCAGCCCCTGCCGCCCGAGCCGCAGAAGCCCGTCGAGGACCGCCCGTTCATCCTCGACCGGCTGCTTTGACGCCGAGCAAGAAAGCTGAGTTGAAGTGAACCACTTCCAGTATCGTGACGGCGTGCTCCACGCCGAGGACGTGCCGGTGCCGCAGATTGCGGCGGCCGTGGGTACGCCTTTCTACTGCTATTCGACGGCCACGCTGACGCGGCACTATCGCGTGTTCTCCGAGGCGCTTTCGGGTCTGGATTCCCTCGTCTGCTACGCGATGAAGGCCAATTCCAACCAGGCGGTGCTGAAGACGCTCGGCGAGCTCGGCGCGGGCGCGGATGTGGTATCCGAAGGCGAGTTGCGCCGGGCGCTGGCCGCTGACATCCCCGCTAGGAAGATTCTGTTCTCCGGCGTCGGAAAGACGGCGCGGGAAATGGATTTCGCACTGGCGGCAGGCATTCTCTGCTTCAATGTGGAATCGCTGCCGGAGCTGGAGCTGCTCTCCGCCCGCGCGCAGGCACTGGGGCTGGAAGCGCCCATTTCGCTGCGCATCAACCCGGATGTCGACGCAAAGACGCACAAGAAGATCTCCACCGGCAAATCGGAGAACAAGTTCGGCATTCCCTGGAAGGATGCGCGCGAGGCCTACACACGCGCGGCCGAGCTTCCGGGGCTCAAGGTGACCGGCATCGACATGCATATCGGCAGCCAGATCACCGAGCTCGAGCCCTTCGACCAGGCGTTCGCGCTGCTGACCGAGCTCACCGAGACGCTGCGCGCCGACGGCCACACGGTCGAGCATGTGGACCTGGGCGGCGGGCTCGGCGTGCCCTATCGCGAGGACAACGAGCCGCCTCCCCTGCCCGATGCCTATGCCGAGGTGGTGCGCAGGCACGTCACGAGACTGGGGCTGAAGGTCGTCTTCGAACCCGGAAGGCTCATTGTCGGCAATGCCGGCATCCTCGTCTCGGAAGTCCTCTACGTGAAGGAGGGCGATGCGAAGAGCTTCCTCGTCGTCGACGCGGCGATGAACGATCTCATCCGGCCGACGCTTTACGACGCCTATCACGCGATCCGCCCCGTGCGCGAGCCGGCAGGAGACGCTGCCCGCATGAAGGTCGATGTGGTCGGCCCAGTCTGCGAAACCGGCGATTTCCTGGCGCTCGACCGCGACCTGCCGACGATGAAGCAGGGCGATCTCATTGCGATCGGCACGGCCGGTGCCTATGGCGCCGTCCAGGCGAGCACTTACAATTCGCGCCTTCTCGTGCCGGAGGTGCTGGTGAACGGTAACCGCTTCCACGTGGTGCGCACGCGGCCGAGCTATGAGGACTTGATCGGCCTCGACTCTCTGCCCGACTGGCTCTGACCAGCGCTACGGACGCGATGCCTGCCCAGCGGCTGGGTTGCCGGCGAGCGACGGCTTGCGCGCGCCGCTTTCCTGCGCCTTGCCACGCTTCTTCTCCGATGTTGCGGCAAACAAGCGGGCGACGCCATACTGGATCAGGAGACCGCCTGCGAGAAGCGCGCCGTCCTCGATGGCGCTGGTCTCGAAGCGCGCCCGATAGACCTGCAGAGCGATCGACAGCACCGTACCGACAGCGAAAACGGCGAGGCCATACTGGCCGATGAGTTCAACGGGGCGGAAAGCGGGCCGGGCCAGAAACCGTGAGACCGCAGCCAGATTGGTCAGCACATAGGCAAGCGCAAGCACGTGCAGGAGGCGCGGCAGGGCCAGGAACGTCTTGTCGAATCCGCCGACGAAGAAGGGCAGATACGGCTCGAGAGGCAGGTTCCCTTTCTGCATCTGCACCCAAAGCAGCGAGAACGCCAGATAGGCGAGACAGGCGGAGAACAGCCAGCCATGGTAGCCTATAAGCTTGCGCTTGTGGATCATCGCCAGGCCGCAGGCTATGCCGATCGCATAGATGAGTTGCCAACTCACCGGATTGAAGAACCATCCGCCCGGCAGCGGGTAATTGGGCAGGTTGATGCGGAACGTGCCCGCCAGCACCCACACCACAATGGCGACGGCGATCAGCCCCATGCGGCTCCACAGCCCGATCAGGATGTAGAGAGGTGAGACCAGGAGCAGCGTCGAATAGAGCGGGAGAATGTTGAGATAGCCGAGCTGGTGGGTAAGCAGCGGGATGCCGATCATCGCCTTGAGGGGCTGCTCCAGCAATGCGGTGAAGTTCACGCGCGGCAGCACGTCGATCGTGTCCAGAACCACGACGCCAGCCGCGAGAATCGCGATGGCGAACGCGGTCGTGACGATATGGGTGACATAGAGCGTCCCGGCCCTTCGCCACACCCGCATGCATCCGCTGAGGAATTCCCCGGCCCGGAAGAGACGCGCATAGGCGAGCCCCACCGCTATGCCGGACATGAGGACGAATGCCTCCGCTGCGTCGGAGAAGCCGAAATTCCGTGACGTGAGATTCTCGAACACGTTGCCTGGAACATGGTTGACGAAGATCATCACCAAGGCGAGCCCGCGGAAGACATCGAGCCTGTGGTCGCGGCCGATGCCCTGGGGCGGTATCGTGGTGGTCATCGGCCGGTCCCGATCTCGGCGGACTTGCGGGATTCGGAGCCTTCGATCGCCCCGGAGGCGGAAGCGGGAATCTTCACCGGATCGGCGCGCCAGCGCGACAGGACCGACTGCTGTTCGCGCATGACCGGCGAAGGGGAGATCTCGTCGATCGTGCCGAAGAGACCGAGCGGCGAGCGAAGGAGCGCACCGCTCGCACAGGACGTGACGCTGATGATGAGCGGCGCCATCACCTGCGGCGCGGCTACAAGCAGGACGAAGGGCAGATATTCGGGCGCGAGCCTGTAGGCCGTGCCGATCGTGATCAGGCCGACCACCACGATCCACCAGCTCGCCGCCCACGCTTCCGTCAGGCTGACACGGCCGGCCTCGCGGTTGGCTGCCGGCCAACCGGCATCCGCTCCGGCAAGAATCTCGATCACAGCGCGGGTTTGGAAGAGCATCATGACAGGCGCAAGCACGCTCGTGCAGACGATCTCCGTCACGACCCCCAAGAAGGCGCGGAGCGTCCCACCGAAACGCCGGTTGCGGCCCGTCATCATTCCGTCGACGAGGATGAGGAGCTTGGGGCCGAGCAGGAGCCCGACGACGCCGGTCAAGAGTGCCAGCGCATTGGCCGTCTCCACGCGCGGAAAGACCGGCAGCCCCGGTACGGGGAAATAATCGGGAATGACCTGCATGGCCGGCGCCGCGATGCTGGCAGCCAGGAACAGCGCCCAGAGCGGCGCGGAGACATAGGCCATGATGCCCTGCACGAAGACGAAGCGGTTCCAGCCCTTCAGGCCTGGTGCCGGCACGATCCGGCTGTGCTGAAGGTTGCCTTGGCACCAGCGGCGGTCGCGCTTCGCATAATCGACCACATTGTCCGGCCCTTCCTCATAGGAGCCGCGCAGATCAGGATCGAGCCGGACCTTCCAGCCATTGCGCGCCAGAAGCGCGGCCTCCACATAGTCGTGGCTGAGGACGTGGCCGCCGAAGGGCGGCTTGCCCGGCAACTCCGGCAAGCCGCAGCTCTGCGCGAAGGCGCGTGTGCGCGTGATGGCGTTGTGCCCCCAGAACGGCCCCTCGGCTCCCTGCAGCAGGGCCACGCCCAGCGCAAAGATCGGTGAATAATAGGAAGCGGAGAACTGGATCGCCCGGCCGAAGAAGGAGCGTGCGCGGATCACCTTGGGCAGCGTCTGCAGGAGCCCGAGTTCGGGATCGGCCTCCATGCGCCGCACCATCTCCACCATCGTCGCGCCTTCCATCAGGCTGTCGGCGTCGAGAATGATGAGATAGTCGTACAGCGCGCCCGACGTCTTGATGAAATCGGCGACATTGCCGGCCTTCTTGCCCGGATTGGAAACGCGGCGCCGGTAATAGATGTTGCAGGACGCGCCCACCTCGTCCTTGAGCCGCGCCAGCCAGAACTCCTCCTTCGCCGCGATGCGCGGATCATTCGTGTCCGAGAGGATGGCGAAATCGAACCGCGCGGCGAAGGAGGTCCGGCCCAGGCTCCCCGCCATCGCGGCCACATGGGAGAAGGATTTTACGGGGTCTTCGTTGTAGACGGGGACGATCACCGCCGTCCTGGCCGAGATCGGGCCGCGCGCCCGCGCAACCCGGCCGCGGCGCAGGGAAAAGAGCCCGTTGAGGGCGAGCACCGCGCCCCAGGCGAGCCAGGCCGTGGTGAGCGCGAGCAGCGCCACACGCGCCAGGTCGAGCCATTGCAGGCCGTCCACGTTGAAGAAGCCGATGGCGAGGTAGCTCGCCACCAGGGCCATCGCCAACGCAAAGAAGAGGGAAGTTGTGCGCCGCAGCGTCACCATGGTGGGAGTCCCGTGGTCGGGCCGGCGAAAGCCGGCATTGGTCCCGCGCTATCTCAGCGCAAGCCATTGGAAGAAGGGGCGCAGCAGAATGCCGCGCCGTCGCCGGGTCAGCGTTTGCTCGGGCATGGCCATGGGAGCCACCGGCAGCGCACTCTCTTGAAGGACATGACGCGCCCGCAGGTCTTCGTCAGCGCTGATCATCACTTCTTCTCCACTGATACGCCCACGTTTCAGACAATCTCTGGCCGTCCAAACTCAAAAAACCACTCATTTCGACCGGCGCGTCACCTTCCGGTATCAAGTCGACCACCAGCCGCCAGGCCCCGTTGGCCTCGATCCGAGATACCGCGCTGTGCACGATTTCCGCCCTCGTCACCGAAATACTCGCTTCAACGTGGGAATCGGCGGAAAGGTTCCCGAGTACCTCGCCTTCGAAGTCGATGACGAATTTCCTGAGATCTTCGGGATTCTCCACGCCCGATGTGCCGCCTATGCCCGTCCGCAGGGCGGAGACCCGCGCGAGCTGCCCGGTGGCCTCCTCGATCGACCCCCAGGTGAGCCGGTACCGGTATTCGAGCTCCTGACCGGCCTTCACGTCTCCCTCGGGCATCCAGAAGGCGACGATATTGTCGTTCACCTCGAGTTCGGTCGGGATTTCCACGAGGTTGATATGGCCCTTGCCCCAATCGCCGAGCGGCTCCACCAACAGGGAGGGCCGGCGCTGATAGTTGGCCTCCGCGTCCTGGTAGTGATCGAAATCGCGGTCGCGCTGGAACAGGCCGAACGCCTTGAGGCTGGTTTCCCCGAAGAAGGAATTGGCGAGTTCCTTCGGGTTGTTCAGGTTGCGCCACAGCTCCTCGCCGCTGGCGCGCACGATCTTCAGCCCTTCGCTGTCGTGCACCTCGCCGCGATAGTCGTCAAAGGCATGGTGATTGTTCTCGGAGAAGAGGAACATGGAGGTCATCGGTGCGATGCCGAGCCGCTGGATGTCCTTGCGGATGAAGAGACGCGCCGTCACCTCCATCGCGGTGGTTGCGCCCGGCGTGACCTTGAAGGCGTAAGCGCCCGTCACGCTCGCGCTGTCGAGCGCGGCATAGACAGTGATCGATTTTTCGCGGCGGTCGGGTTTGTGGATCCAGAAATCCGTGAATATCGGAAATTCCTCGCCCGCCGAGGTCGCCGTATTGACGGCGAGCCCGCGCGCGGAGATCCCGTAGACACTGCCGCGCCCGAGCGCGCGGAAATAGCTGGCGCCCAGGAACGACACCAGCTCGTCCATGACATCCGGGGTGTTGAGCGGGTAGTGAAGGCGGAAACCCGCCACGCCCGCGAAGTCCATCCCTTGGAACGTCTGCGGATCGAGCGGCTTGCGATACTCGAACATCTCCGCGCCGATATGGAGCCTGGAGGCGGCGCCGTTTTCGACGACATGGAGGTGCACGGGCTGCTTGAAGAGCCAGCCGGGATGGAAGGCCTGCAACTCGAAGGGCGCTTCGCCGGCCCAGATCGCCGCATCCGGACGGAAACGGATGGCCCGATGCTGGTCATAGGTAAGCTCCGTCACCACCTCCGGGAGCGTCTCGTTGACGGGCTCGTACTCCTTTCCCGCCTTCTCCTTCATGGCGGCCGTCAGAAGGTCGAAGGAGAAGGGCTGAGGTGCCTCGGCAGCGGCAGCCGGGGTGGCCTGCTCCTGGGCGAAAGCAGCGGCACTGTTCAGGAGCGCGGTCGTTCCCGCAAGTGCCCCGCCGCCGATGATGAATGCGCGTCTGTCCATGAAAATCCTGCTTTTGTATAGAGTGGGGAATGCCGGGACGTCTTCGTCAGAATTGGGGCAAACACACCCATCAACTTGAAAAGCTTGAGAATGCTGCGTAAAATTCAGAAACGCATTGTCATAGAATATGATAAAACGTTACGTGCATTCCCTCGTTTGGCCAAAAGCCATTCAGGCGCCTACCAACTATGGGGGATAGTGCTCGGCGGCAAACCGACTGCACGAAACTGTCGACCCGACAAAAACGCGACGCGAAATCATGAAAGCGCGGAAGCCGACCAAAGGCCATCCCTGTTCGGGGGAACGGCTTTCCCGGAACAGAGCGATCTGGCGATAGCCACAATCTTCTTTCCCATAACGTGCAGCCAATTAAAACGCAAGCGTTTCAATACGTTGAGCGATGCGTGCAGCGCAGGGCAGGAAGCTTGAAATGCGGTGGCGGCAAAGAGGATGGCGATCCCGGCAGGATTCGAACCTGCGACCCTCAGATTAGGAATCTGATGCTCTATCCTACTGAGCTACGGGACCGTTCCGCACCGCACTCATACCGCGTCGTTTCGGTATCGCCAAGCCGAAATAGCTGCCTTGCGCGACCTGCCGCGGATAACTTGAGACATTTCGCCGCGCTCAGGGAGCCAGCGCCCTCTCCGCCAGCCGCACCCAGTAGCTCACCCCGTGCGGGATGGCTTCATCGTTGAAGTCGTATGCCGGGTTGTGGAGGCCGGCACTGTCCCCGTTCCCGACGAAGATGAAGGCGCCGGGGCGGGCCTCGAGCATGTAGGAGAAGTCTTCCCCGCCCATCATGGGAGGCATGTCCGTGAACACATTGGCAGCGCCCGCCACCTCGCTCGCCACGCTTCCAGCGAACCCCGTCTCCTCGGGATGGTTCACCGTCACAGGATAGTTCGGGTCGTATTCGACGCTCACGCTCGCTCCGCCGGCGTCGGCGATTCCCCGGCAGATGGCATGAAGCCGCTCTTCGGCAAGCGCGCTTACCTCCCTCTTCAAGGTGCGGATCGTGCCCGCCAGTTCCACCTTGTCGGGGATGATGTTGTGCGCGTCGCCGCCATGGACCTTCGTCACCGAAACCACCACCGATTCCAGCGGATCGATCGAGCGCGCGGCGATGGTCTGCAGGCCGAGCACGATCTGCGCCGCCATCACCACCGGATCCACCGTCCTGTGGGGCATGGCGGCATGCCCGCCTTTGCCGTGGACAGTGATGGCGAACTCCGCCGTGGACGCCATGATCGGCCCCGGGCGGATGCCGAACTGCCCCACCGGCAGGCCCGGCAGGTTGTGCATGCCGAAGACGCGGGTGATCCCGAAGCGCTCCATCATGCCGTCCTTCACCATCTCGTTACCACCGCCGCCGCCTTCCTCCGCGGGCTGGAAGATCACCGCCACGGTACCCGCGAAATTGCGCGTTTCGGCGAGGTACTTCGCCGCTCCGAGCAGCATCGCCGTGTGCCCGTCATGCCCGCAGGCATGCATGCGCCCAGGCATGGCGGAGGCGTAGGGCTTGCCGGTCGCCTCTTGCAGGGGGAGCGCATCCATGTCCGCGCGCAGCCCGACGCACGGCCCCTCGCCGCGGCTGCCGCGGATGATACCGACCACGCCCGTTCGCCCGATCCCCGTGGCCACCTCATCGCAGCCGAACCTCTCGAGCTTTTCCCGCACGAACGCAGCGGTCTCATGGACGTCGAAGAGGATTTCCGGCCTGCGGTGCAGATCACGGCGCCACTCCCTGATCTCTGCATGAAGCTCTGCTGCGCGGTTAACGATCGGCATGAAAAACTCTTTCCCTGTGCTTGCGGTCGGCGAGAAGTTTAGAAACAATGAATCAGCGATCGCGCCACGATAACGACAAATTGCGTTGGCTATCGCGGCAAGCGGTTGGAAAATCCGCGGTGAACGGTAATTTCCTCGCGCATTTTTCGGATATCCGCAACAGGCGCGCAACATGGAATTGGACGCATGCGGCATTGGCGACACAAACCGATCATTCTGGCCGCGACGCTCTTCGCGTTGCTCCTCGGTCTTCCGGCACATGCCGGCCCCTTTGTTCTCCTCGACGTCGGCAGCGGCCGGGTTCTGGCCCATGAGGATGCCTTCCAGCGCTGGTATCCCGCCTCGCTCACCAAGCTGATGACGGCCTATGTGGTCTTCCGCGCTCTCGAATCCGGCGCGGTTCAGCTCAATTCGCCCGTGCGCATCACGCAGAACGCCGCAAAGGAGCCGCCCAGCAAGATCGGTTATCCGCAAGGTTCGGTGCTGACGCTCGACAACGCGCTGAAGATCTTCCTCGTGATGTCGGCCAACGACGTCACCACGGCGGTAGCCGAAAGCGTCGGCGGCTCGGAGGAGGCATTCGTCGCACGGATGAACGGGGAAGCACGCCGCCTGGGAATGACGGATACCCGCTTCATCAACGCCCATGGCCTGCCCGGGCCGTCGCAGTATACCACGGCGCGAGACCTTGCCATCCTGGTGCGCGCGCTGCGCACCGAATTTCCCCGGTATGCCGGCTATTTCTCCATCGAAGGCGTGCGCAACGGCGAATCCGTCAAGGAGAACACCAATTTCCTGATCGGCCGGTTCGATGGCGCCGACGGAATGAAGACGGGCTATATCTGCTCGTCCGGCTTCAATCTGGTGGCCACCGCAACGCGTGGCCGGCGAACGCTGGCAGCCATCGTCCTGGGGGCGCACTCGCAGGTGGAGCGAGCGGAGCTGGCCGCGGAGTTGCTTGCCCGCGGCTTCAAGGCACCCGGTCTCGGCGGGCCCAACATCGCCAGCCTCCGCCCGTCGGGCCAGACCACGGCGGCCGTTGCGGATATACGAGGCGAGATCTGCACGCAGGAGGCCGTTGAGCAGCGCATGAAGGAGCGCGACGACCAAGGCCGCTTCGTGCTCACCTCGCCCCATGTCCATCCCATGCAGCGCGAGCCGCGCGTCGTCGCCGTCGGCCTTGGCGGCGCGATGGGCGAGGAACCGGCCAAGCCGCGCTATGCCGATGTGCCGATCCCGACACCGCGCCCCGACTACACGCCTCAGCCGGTCGCCGTGCAGCAGGGCGGCTGACGTCTTGGAACCGACGCCGACCGTTGCACTCGTCGTGCTCACCGGATTTCTGGGCTCCGGCAAGACGACGCTGCTCAACCGCCTGCTGAAGACCCCGTCGCTGGCTCATACGGCCGTCGTCATCAACGAGTTCGGCGAGGTAGCGATCGATCACCTTCTGGTGGAGCAGGCGGCGGACGGCATCGTCGAAATCGGCGGCGGCTGCCTTTGCTGCACCGTTCGCGGCGAGCTCGTGGACACGCTCCTCTCCCTCACGGAGCGCCGGCCGGCGCTGGATCGCGTCGTTGTGGAAACGAGCGGGCTCGCCGATCCCGTGCCCATGCTCCAGTCGATCATCGCCCATCCGACGCTTTCGCGTCGCTACAGGCTCGAATGCGTGGTCACGATTGTCGACGCCATGCATGGAGCAGCCACTCTGGATGCCTATGAGGAGGCACGGCAACAGGTAACTTTGGCCGACCAGATCGTTGTTTCCAAAGCCGATCTGGCGGTGGAGGAGGACCGGCGGGCGCTCATGACCCGGCTTTCGGCCCTCAACAGCAGTGCCGAGCTTCTCGACAGCCGCCACCCGGCCGTCGTCGAGTGCCTGCTTCGCCCCGCTCTCGACCGGGTGAAGCCCGGTCTACCGGGCGCAGATCACCACGGGCACGATCACGACGGACATGATCATCACCACGATGACTTCCGCAGCGTCTCGCTCAGCTATGACGGCCCTTTGCCGGCTTCCGCGATCGAGAATTTCCTGGACCTGCTGACCACGCAGCAGGGCGAAGAGATCCTGCGGATAAAAGGGCTGGCCGAGACCTCCGAGAACCCGGGCCGCCCCCTCCTGATCCAGGGCGCGCAGAAACTCCTGCATCCACCAGAGCTCCTGGGTGCCTGGCCCGATGGCACGCGAGGCACGCGCATCGTCGTGATCGGCCGTGCTCTAGACACCGACTATGTGCGCCGCCTCTTCGCCGCCTTTACGGGCCAGACGGCGATCGATACTCCCGATCGCGCCGCCCTTGAACGCAACCCGCTTTCGATCCCGGGGATCAGGCGTTAACCTGCCGGCGGCGGTTTCCGACCTTGATCGAGGTCAAGGTGCGGCCTCTCGACGTCAACCACCGCGCTCGATGAGGAAGCGGTGCCCGCCGGATACGGTTTCCGTCTCCACCAGGGGGTGCTTCTCATTATTGCAGAAGGCCGGAATGTCGATGACGGCCAGAGGGTCCGTCGTTTCGACCCAGAGGCGTTCTCCGGGCTTCATGCCCGCCAGGCGCTTTTTGGCCTTCAGCACTGGCAAGGGGCAGTTGAGCCCCCTGAGGTCGTAAACATCCGACATGCGTCCTTGGGAACTCACTTGCGGAACATGTTCCAGAGGCGGCTCATCCGGCCCTGCTCCGGCTCGGGAGCGGTTTCCGGTTGCGCGGCAGCAGCGGCGGGACGATTCGGATTGGGTGCCGGCGCTGGTGTGGAGCCGGTGGTGAGTGGGGTCGCACCGACTTGCATCTGCGTCTCCGTCACCGCACCGTTCGCCTCTGCGGCCGCCGTCGCGGCTTCCTGCTCCGCTGGCGGCTGTTCGGCCGCGGCGGTCGCCTGCGTGGCCGGGGCCGGGCGTGGGGGCGGCGCATACGCGGTGACGGGCGCCGATTCCGGTGCCTTTTGCTTCGCCACCATCACCGGTGTCAGGGACGGCGGCTCGGGCGTGACCCTCTCGCCACGGGCGCGGCGGCGGCTCCAGTCGGCAACGAGCTTGGCCTCCTCGAGGCCGGCGATCGTGGGCTTCGGCTGCTGCTTGCTCCACTTCCAGGCCGCCTGGGAGACGGCGAGGTCCTGTTTCTTCTTATAGGCCTGATAGGCCGTCAGCAGCGCCTGCGGCTGGGTGGAGGGCGGACAGGCCTGCGTCGGTTCGAAGCTGTAGCCGTCGGCCGCGACGCGGTTGAAGACATAGCGCCGTTCGCAGACATCCACCTTGGGCGGGGACTTGGTGATCTCGAAATGGTCATAGCCTTCCTTCAGCATCTGCCAGAAGGGATAGTTCGGATCGTCGCGGTAGCGTGCCATGTTTTCCGGCGTCATGCGGAAGGGGAAGGCCTGGAGCTGGAACGCCTGCTGACCGCCGCGGAAGGCGTCCCGCGCGAAGGCGTAGATCTCCTCCACCTGCTCGTCGGTCATGGAATAACAGCCGGCGGAAGAACAGGCACCATGCACCATCAGATGCTGGCCCGTTCGACCGTTCGCCTGGTCATAGGCATTCGGAAAACCGACGTTGAACGAGAGATGATAGCTGGAATTCGGGTTCATCTGCTGCGGCCGGACGGTATAGAATCCCTCCGGCGCCTGCCGGTCACCCTCCGTGTATTTCGGACCGAGCTTGCCGGACCACTTGCAGATGTCGTAGCTCGCGATGCGGTCGTAGCGCCCGTCCCGTTTCTGCTTCCAGACCTCCAGCACACCCTCTTCCTTGAAGATGCGCATCATGATGGGCGAGTTCTTGCTCATCCCCTTGGCCTGCATGGCCTCTGTGACTTCCTGCGGCAGCTTGCGCTCGGCCTTGGGCGCGATGTCTTCCAGGGACCCGCTGCAGCCCGCGAGGATGAAGACCGGCAGAAGCACAGCACAAGCAAGACGGCTTTTCATGCGATGGTCTCGTTTTTGGGTCGCCATTCCCCTCTCCCGGCGGCAGGAGGCGGATATCTCCGCTACTAAAGACCGTTAGCCTTGACAAATCATTACCAGCCACGGCGCATTACGGCTTATCTTGAAGTGGGCGGCAAGGCAAGAATATGACGAACAACAGAATCTTGCTTGTTGGAGATAAGCGTGAGGGCTGAGGCCCGGACGGACCGGAACGATCGCTGGCGGCTTTAGAGCTGTCGACCGATGGCGAGGAATTTCTCCCGCCTGAGTTCGCGATAGTCGCCGCCAGCCTCGGTCAGGTCGCGGAACCCTTTTTCGATGGTCTCGCCAGCGGCCTGGATCACCGTCTCCGGCGAGCGGTGCGCGCCGCCCACGGGCTCGGGAATGATCCCGTCGATCACCTTCAGTTGCAGCAGATCCTGCGCGGTGATCTTCATATTGGTCGCCGCGTCCTTGGCGCGCGTGGAATCGTGCCACAGGATGGACGCAGCCCCCTCCGGCGAGATCACTGAATAGATGGAATGCTCCAGCATATAGACCAGATTGGCCGTGGCGATGGCGATCGCCCCGCCCGAGCCACCCTCGCCGATGATCAGGGCGACATTGGGCACCTTTAGGCCCAGGCATTTCGACGTGGACCGCGCGATCGCCTCGGCCTGCCCCCGCTCCTCCGCATCGATGCCCGGATAGGCGCCCGCCGTATCGACGAGACTGACCACCGGCACGCCGAAACGGTCGGCAAGATCCATCACCCGCACGGCCTTGCGATAGCCGTCCGGTCGGGCCATACCGAAATTGTGCTTCAGCCGGCTCTGGGTGTCGTTCCCTTTTTCCTGGCCTATGACGGCGATGGATTCACCGCGGAAGCGGGCAAAGCCGGCGACCACCGCCTCGTCCTCGCCGAAAGCGCGGTCGCCGGCGAGCGGCGTGAAGTCCGTGAAGAGCGCGCGCACATAGTCCATGCAGTGCGGCCGGTCAGGGTGACGGGCCACCTGCGCCTTCTGCCAAGGCGTCAGCGCCCTGTAGATGTCGCGCAGGGCATCCTTGGAGCGCCGCTCGAGCCGCGCGATCTCTTCACCAACGTCGACGGCCTCGCCGCTTTCGGTAAGCTTCTTGAGTTCGAGGATCTTGCCTTCGAGATCGGCGACCGGCTTTTCGAAATCGAGATAGTTATACATTCACCCGCCAAAAAATCGGACACGAGACACTGCGGTTTTGAGCACAAACGGCGAGGCCGCCGCTAAAATCGTGGTTTCACATAGCGGCCATGGCGCTAGTCGGCAAGCGGGTGGTGCTTCTGCACCAGTTCCTGCAGCCTCTTTTCGAGCACATGGGTATAGATCTGCGTGGTAGAGATGTCCGCATGGCCTAGGAGCTGCTGGACGGCCCTGAGATCCGCACCGTTTTGCAGAAGATGGCTTGCGAAGGCATGGCGCAGCACGTGCGGCGAGATCTTCGCGGCGGATATGCCCGCCCGCGCCGCCAGCCCCTTGAGCTCGCGCGCAAAGACCTGGCGGGGCAGGTGGCCGCTCGCGGACGCGGCCGGGAAAAGCCACGGGCTTTCCGCGAAGGCGGGATGCCGCGCCCGCTCCCGGACCCAGTGCGCCACGGCTTGCCGCGCCTTGGCTGAAAGCGGCACGATGCGTTCCTTGCCCCCTTTTCCCCGAACCGCGAAGAACCGTTCGTCCCTGAGCGCGACGCGGAGCGGCAGTGTCACAAGTTCCGAGACGCGCAGGCCGGAGGCATAGAGCATCTCGAGCAGCGTCGAGAGGCGCTGCGCGGCAAGGCGCTCCGGCGTGCCTTCGGACGCTGCGCGCGCCTCCTCCGCGGCCCGGTCGAGAAGAGCAAGCATCTGCTCCTCGCTCAGTGTCTTGGGCAGCGGGCGGCCTTTCTTCGGGCTGTCCAGCACGCCTGTCGGATCGTCGCCGCGCAAACCTTCCGCATAGAGGAATTTGAAGAACTGCCTGAGGGAGGAAAGCTTCCGCGCCTGCGTCGTGGGAGCAAAGCCGCGCCCGGCGATATCCGCGAGATAGGCGCGGATGCCCGCTGCGCTCGCATCCGCCAGCCCCAATCCGCCCGCGGTCATGAACACATCCGCGTCTTCGAGATCGCGCCGATAGGAGGCGAGCGTGTTGTCGCTTGCTCCGCGCTCGGCCGCCATCATCTCCAGAAACGCTTCGATCTTCGTTCCGCTCGCCATGAACCTTCGCCGCCATTGATGAGCCGTCCCGCCGATGATCGCAACAGAATGGAAAGAAACTGACAACGGATCGGGACTAGCGTTGCTCGAGTCGTTCCGGCGGGATAGGCACGATCATTTCCGTCCGCTTCGGCTCCACGAAGGTGGCCAGCGCATACATGGCGGCATAGAGGAGTGCCGCGAGGATCGCGATCGTCGTGAGAAGCCGAAAAAGTGTAGGCATACCCAACCCGTGTTGAAGCTCACGCTTATGTCGCGCGGCACCCGGCAATGCAAGGCCGTGGGGGTTGCGCTTGACGTAACTTGGTTTTCGTGTCGAAAGCTGTTGGATGATGCCGGTCGACAACACCTACTCCACTGCGAACTTGCCGGACGCCCGCGCCGTACTTGCGCGGCTCGGGCGGCGCAGCATCGTGTTCGTCGGCCTGATGGGGGCGGGGAAGACCGTCGTCGGGCGCAAGGTGGCCGGCATGCTGGGCCTGCCCTTCGTCGACAGCGATCATGAGATCGAGACCGTGTCCCGCATGACCATTCCCGAGCTTTTCGCCAGTTACGGCGAGGAAGAGTTCCGCGCGCTGGAGCGGCGGGTCATCGCCCGGCTGCTGCGGGAGGGCCCCCGGGTGCTTTCCACCGGCGGCGGCGCCTTTATCGCTGAAACCACGCGCCGCGCCATCATCCGCCAAGGCGTATCCGTCTGGCTGAAGGCCGATCTGGACACTCTCATGAACCGTGTGGCGAGGAGACAGAACCGCCCGCTTCTCAACACGAAGAATCCGCGCGCCGTCATGCAGGGCTTGATGGATCTTCGCTATCCGGTCTACGAGCAGGCCGACATTACCGTCCGCACGCGGGATGAACCCAAGGAAGTGATCGCGGCGGAGGTCGTCGAAGGTCTTGTCTCCTTCCTGGAGAAGAGCTGAGGAATGCAGGAAGCCTGATGAATAATGACGAGACAAGCCTGGCCACCGTTCCCGTCGGCCTGAGCGACCGCGCCTATGACATTCTGATCGGCCCCGGCCTGATCGCGCGCGCCGGCGGCGAGATCGCGTCGCGCCTGCCGGGCATCCGTACTGCGATCGTGACGGACGACAATGTCGCGGCGGCCCATCTCGAGGCCTTCGAGGCGAGCCTTTCCGCCGCCGGGATCGGCAGCGTCGCGATCAAGCTGAAGCCGGGCGAGCGCAGCAAGAGCTTCGAATCCCTTCAAGAGACCGTCGATGCCGTTATCGGCGCGCGCCTGGAAAGGCGGGATGCGGTCGTCGCGCTGGGCGGCGGCGTGGTGGGCGACCTCGCCGGCTTTGCCGCGGGGATTGTCCGCCGCGGCATGAATTTCGTGCAGGTGCCGACCTCGCTGCTCGCCCAGGTGGATTCCTCGGTCGGCGGGAAGACCGGCATCAACACGCAGCGCGGCAAGAACCTCGTCGGCGTCTTCTATCAGCCGAAGCTGGTGCTTGCCGACACGAGCGTGCTCGACACGCTGCCCGCGCGCGAGTTCCGGGCGGGCTATGCCGAGGTCGCCAAATACGGACTCATCGACAGGCCCGGCTTCTTCGAATGGCTGGAGACGCACTGGCGGGAGGTCTTCGCCGGCGGTAGCGCGCGGATCGAGGCGATCGCCGAATGCTGCCGCGCCAAGGCGGAGATCGTCGAGAGGGACGAGCGCGAGACCGGCGAGCGCGCGCTGCTCAATCTCGGCCACACTTTCGGTCACGCCCTCGAGGCGGCGACCGGCTATGACGGCGCGCGGCTGGTCCATGGGGAGGCTGTCGCCATCGGCATGGTCATGGCCCATAGATTTTCGGCGCGCATGAACCAGGCGAGCCCGGACGATGCCCGCCGCGTGGAAGCCCATCTGGGCGCGGTCGGCCTGCCGACGCGGCTGGGCGATATCCCCGGCGGCCTTCCGGACGCCGAGGCGCTGCTCGGCTATATCGCCCAGGACAAGAAGGTCACGCGCGGCGCGCTCACCTTCATCCTCACCCACGGGATCGGCCGGTCCTTCATCGCCAGCGATGTGCCCGCTGCGGAGGTCCTGGCCTTCCTGAAGGAGGAGGCGCCGCGATGACCACGGAAATCCTCGTCACGGGCGGGATCATTCTCTTTCTGATCGGGCTGTCCTTTCTCTTTTCAGGCACCGAGACCGGCATGACCGCCGTGTCCCGCGCGAGGCTTCACACGCTGGAGCGCGGCGGGGAAAAGCGTGCGGCTCTCGTGCAGAAGCTGGTGGTGCGGCGCGACCGCCTGGTGGGCGCGCTGCTCATCGGCAACAATCTGGTCAATATCCTCGCCTCCGCGCTCGCGACCAGCCTTATGCTCACCCTGTTCGGCGAAGCGGGCGTCATCTATGCCACGATCGCTATGACGTTGATGCTCGTCATCTTCTCCGAGATCCTGCCGAAATCCTGGGCACTCGCCCGACCGGAGCAGTTCGCGCTCTCCGTCTCGCCTTTTGCGCGGCTTGTCGTCCTCGTCTTCGGCCCGCTCTCCTCGGTCGCAAATGCGATCGTACGCGTTCTGCTGGCGGTCTTCGGCATCAATCTCGCGCGTGACATGCCGCTTCTCTCGGCCCATGAGGAACTGCGCGGCACGGTGGAGGTCCTGCACCGGGAGGGCGGCGTCGTGAAGCAGGACCGGGACCGCATGGGCGCCCTGCTGGACCTGCACGAGCTCGAAGTGTCCGACATCATGATCCACCGCACCAATATGCGCTCCGTCAGCGCCGACGAACCACCCGCAGCCGTGGTAAGCGAGATCCTGAAAAGCCCCTACACGCGGATTCCGGTCTGGAAGACGACGACGGAGAATATCGTCGGTGTGGTGCACACGAAGGATCTCCTGCGCGCGCTCCACGAGGTCGGCAACGATCCGGGCCGTATCGATATCATGAAGGTGGCGAGCAAGCCTTGGTTCGTGCCGGACACCACCTCGCTGCAGGACCAGCTCAATGCCTTCCTGCGGCGCAAGGCGCATATCGCCATTGTCGTCGACGAGTATGGCGAGGTGGAGGGGCTGGTGACACTTGAGGACATCATCGAGGAGATCGTCGGCGATATATCCGACGAGCATGACGTGGAGATGCAGGGTGTCAAGCAGGAGGCGGACGGCTCCATCGTCGTTGAAGGCTCTGTGCCGATCCGGGATCTGAACCGTGCCCTCGACTGGAACCTGCCGGACGACGAAGCCACCACGATCGCGGGTCTCGTCATCCACGAGACGCAGACGATCCCCGAGGAGAAGCAGGCCTTCACATTTTTCGGCAAGCGCTTCATCGTCATGAAGCGTGAGCGGAACCGTATCACCCGCCTGCGTATCCGCCCGGCGGTGGAGGACAAGGCGACGGCAAAGAATTAGACGGAGTCCTTCAGCTTTACGTCGAGCCGTGACGCGCGATATGACCATAGGCATTGTCCATGGTCATATCTCGATTATATTCAGGCGAGGTCGGAGGCGAAGATGCTCGCGCACGTATCTAAATCGCAATTCAAGGCGAAGGCGCTTGAATACTTCCGGCAAGTGGAAGCAAGCGGTGAACCGCTGATCGTAACGGATCACGGCAAGCCGGCGATAGAGATTCGCCCGGTTACGGAGAGGAAGCAGGATCCGCGGGAGCAATTAAAGGGGTCGGGTTTGCGCTATGGCGATCCCTTCGAACCCGTCGGGTTGGGGATTGGGAAGCGCTAAGTGATCGTCATCGACACCCATGCGCTCGTCTGGTGGATTAACGACGACAAGACGAAACTCACGGCCAAAGCGTCGCAAGTTATAGAAGAAGAGCTGGAGCGCGACGGCGTCATTGTATCATCGATTTCAGCCTGGGAGATCGCCTTACTGGTATCAAAAGGCAAACTCGATCTGTCGATGGATGTTTCGCACTGGCTGAAAACAGCGGAGCAGATCGCGGGTCTTCGATTTGCTCCAATCGACAACTCGGTTGCGGTGAAGAGCGTCACGCTTCCAGGCGATTCTCATCCAGACCCCTCAGACCAGATAATTGTGGCGCTGGCGCGAGAATTAGGCGTTCCGCTCGTTACCGCTGACAGCAGGATCACCCGCTATCCGCATGTGAGCACCATCTGGTAGGCTGCGCCCTCACCATCGCGTCTTCTCACCGGGTGCGGCCGGCTCGATGGCGAGCGCATGCACGCCGCGCTTGAGCTCCTCGGCCAGCACCTCGTTCACCGCGCGATGTCGCTCGATACGGCTTTTGCCGGCGAAGGCATCCGAAACGATGCGCACCCGGAAGTGCGTTTCGCCCGCGCCGTCGAAGGTCTCCTCATGGCCGTGCTCCACATGGTGATGGCCGGCGTGAAGATGGCTCTCGTTGACGACGGCGAGCCGCTGCGGCGAAAAGGCTTTGGTCAGCTTGATTTCGATTGCGGACTGAATGGACAAGAACGCCTCCTGATACCATATAGGGGATGCTTCCCGGATCCTCGAGCGATTGGCCTAAAGCATTTTGCAGCCGAGTGGAAACCTTGGCGCCCGCGAATGCGGCCGCGCGAGGGACCGAAGCGGCAGCACCCACGCTGCGCCCTTGGTCCATCGACTGCGAAATGTCAATTCTTGTTTCGCAGCCGCGAAAGGCCATAATCTAAACTGATTTGCTGTTTTCAGGACGGGCATGAAACTGAACTCGAAATATTTCGAGAAGATCCGCATCCGCCCGGATCCGCGGACCGAACCGAAGGCCGAGGGACCTCGCTGCCAGTGGGATGGCTGCGCGGAACCAGGCTTGCATCGCGCGCCGGTGGGCCGGGACAGGGAGGGCGAGTATTTCCGCTTCTGCTTCGAGCATGTTCGGGAATACAATAAGAATTACAATTACTTCTCTGGATTGAAGGACGGCGAGATCGCGCGTTTCCAGAAGGAAGCGCTGACCGGGCATCGTCCCACCTGGAAGGTCGGCTCGAACGCGACCGGGCCGGCGGCGGCCGATTTCGCGCCCTTCCGCTCCGGCCAGGCCACCTATTACCGGCGCCTGGGCGACCCGTTCAATCTCTTCGGCGGCGAAGCGAGAAGCCGCGCCCCCGTCGAGAAACGCGTGAAGCCCCTTGAGGCCAAGGCGCTGGAAACGCTGGGCCTCACGGCGAATGCGACTGGCGCGGACATAAAGGCGCGCTATAAGACGCTGGTGAAGCGCCACCATCCGGATGCGAATGGCGGCGATCGGGGGTCCGAGGCGCGTCTGCGCGAGGTCCTTCAGGCCTATCGGCTCCTCAAGCAGGCGGGTTTCTGTTAGCCCCGGTCTCTGCTAAGAGGCCACCGTTACGATGACAAGCGGCGCGGGCCCTCCCATCGCGCGCGCTGGAGGTATGATGAACAAGATCGACCGCGATATCGCCAACCTGCCCGACACCACGGTTCCCGTGCGCGAGACCTTCGGCTTCGATGCCGACATGGTCGTGCCCGCCTACTCGGAATCGGACCCGCATGTGCCCGATATCGATCCTGACTACCTGTTCGATAAGCAGACCACGCTGGCGATCCTGGCCGGCTTTGCCTACAACCGCCGCGTCATGGTCTCGGGCTATCACGGCACCGGCAAATCCACCCATATCGAGCAGGTCGCCGCGCGCCTCAACTGGCCCTGCGTGCGCATCAATCTCGACAGCCATGTCAGTCGCATCGACCTCGTCGGGAAGGATGCCATCGTGGTCAAGGAAGGCAAGCAGATCACCGAATTCCGCGACGGCATCCTGCCCTGGGCCTACCAGCACAACATTGCGCTCGTCTTCGACGAGTATGATGCCGGCCGCCCGGACGTGATGTTCGTGATCCAGCGCGTGCTCGAATCTTCCGGCCGCCTGACCCTGCTCGACCAGAGCCGCGTCATCAGGCCGCACCCTGCCTTCCGCCTCTTTTCCACCGCCAACACCGTGGGCCTGGGGGATACCACCGGTCTCTACCACGGCACGCAGCAGATCAACCAGGCGCAGATGGACCGCTGGTCGATCGTGACCACGCTCAACTACCTGCCGCACGACGAGGAGGTGGCGATCGTCCAGGCCAAGGCCAAGCACTACCAGAACGACAAGGGCCGCGAGATCGTCGGCCGCATGGTGCGCGTGGCGGACATGACGCGCTCGGCCTTCATGAACGGCGATCTTTCCACCGTCATGAGCCCGCGCACGGTGATCATGTGGGCGGAGAACGCCGAGATATTCGGCGATGTCGGCTTCGCCTTCCGCCTCACTTTCCTCAACAAATGCGACGAGCTGGAGCGGGCCATGGTGGCCGAGTTCTATCAGCGCGCTTTCGGCGAGGAATTGCCGGAATCGGCCGCCAATGTGGTGCTGAGCTAGAGGTTGAGATGCAGTATCAAGGCAGTTGCCACTGCGGCGAAATACGCTTCAATGTGGACGTGGACCTCTCCAATCCGATCACCTGCAATTGCTCGTATTGCACGCAGCGCGGCAGCATCCTGGCCTTCACGCCGGCCGAGAAATTCGAGCTGCAGCAGGGCGAGCAGAAGCTGACGGAATATCGTTTCCATACGAAGAAAATCCAGCATCTCTTCTGCTCGGTCTGCGGGATGGAGTCCTTCGCCCGCGCTGCCTTGCCGAACGGCACCGAGATGACGGCGATCAACGTGCGCTGCCTTGAGGGTGTGGATCTCGACAGCCTCGAGCCCACTCAAGTCGACGGCCGCTCGCGCTAGAAAGCAAGACAGTCCCGTGAGCACGACGAACCGGAAGCCAGGACAGCCCGCTGAAGCCCCGCTCGACCCTTTCAAGCGGGCGGTTACCGGCTGCGTGCGCGCGATTTCGGGCGACAACGAGGTGGAGGTCGTCTTCTCGAAGGACAAACCGGCGCTGACGGGAAACCGCATCCGCCTGCCGGATCTGCCGAAGAAGCCCACTGCCGAGGCGCTCAACGTCACCCGCGGCCTGGGCGATTCCATGGCCTTGCGCCACGCCTGCCACGACGTCCGCCTCCACAGCCGTCTTGCCCCCCAGGGCAAGCAGGCGCGCGCCATTTTCGACGCTGTCGAGCAGGCGCGCGTGGAAGCGATCGGCGCGCGCTCCATGAAAGGCGTGTCGGACAATCTGGCCGCCATGCTGGAGGACAAGTACGCCCGCGCCAACCTTGCCGATGTGAGCGACCGCGCCGACGCGCCGCTGGAGGAAGCGGTCGCGCTGATGGTGCGCGAGAAGCTGACCGGCCGCCCTGCTCCCAAGAGCGGCAAAAGGCTCGTCGACCTTTGGCGCGACTGGATCCAGGAGAAGGCGGGAACCGACCTCGAGACCCTGCTGCCGCGTATCAACGATCAGGACGGCTTCGCCCGCGCCGTCCGCGAGCTTCTCGGCGCCATGGATATGGGCGAGGACCTCTCCGAGGAGGAGCAAACCGAGGAGAGCGAGGAAGACAGCGACCAGCCGCAGGGCGAGGACTCCAACGAGGAAGGCGGCGAGGAGCAGTCGGAAGGCGAGCGTAGCCAGGCCGATGAGGCCGACGCTTCGAGCGACGAGAACGAGGCGGGCGAGAGCGAAGCCGCCGCCACCACCGCCGAAGACACCACCGACCAGGAGGACATCGACGCCGAAACGCCCGGCGAGGCCCGGCGTCCCGAAAGCCCCTTCGATCAGGCCGCGCACGCGATCGACTACCGCGTCTTCACGACCGAGTTCGACGAGGTGGTCGGCGCCGAGGACCTCTGTGACGAGGAGGAGCTCGATCGCCTGCGCGCCTTCCTGGACAAGCAGCTCGCCAATCTGCAGGGCGTCGTCGGCCGGCTGGCCAACCGCCTGCAGCGCCGCCTGATGGCGCAGCAGAACCGCTCCTGGGAGTTCGACCTGGAGGAAGGCGTGCTCGATACGGCACGCCTGCCGCGCCTCATCATCGACCCCATGCAGCCGCTCTCCTTCAAGCAGGAGCACGACACCAATTTCCGCGACACCGTGGTGACGCTGCTGATCGACAATTCCGGCTCCATGCGCGGCCGGCCCATCTCCGTCGCCGCCACCTGCGCGGACATCCTGGCCCGCACGCTGGAGCGCTGCGGCGTACGCGTCGAGCTCCTCGGCTTCACCACCCGCGCCTGGAAAGGCGGCCAGGCGCGCGAGAAATGGCTCAAGGAAGGCAAGCCTGCCAATCCCGGAAGGCTCAATGATCTGCGCCACATCGTCTATAAGTCGGCCGACGCGCCCTGGCGGCGCGCCCGGCGCAATCTCGGCCTCATGATGCGCGAGGGGCTGCTCAAGGAGAACATCGACGGCGAGGCGCTTCTCTGGGCGCATCAACGCCTCGTCGCCCGGCCGGAGCAGCGCAAGATCCTCATGATGATCTCCGATGGGGCGCCGGTGGACGATTCCACCCTGTCGGTCAATCCGGGGAATTATCTGGAGCGGCATCTGCGCGGCATCATCGAGCTCATCGAGACCCGCTCGCCGGTCGAACTGCTCGCCATCGGCATCGGACATGACGTCACGCGGTACTACCGCCGCGCCGTCACGATCGTCGACGCGGAGGAACTGGCCGGCGCGATGACCGAGCAGCTCGCCTCCCTGTTCGAGGAGGAAGGTCTCGGGCGCGGCGGCCGGCTTGCGGGGCACATGCGTCGTGCGGGCTGACGCGGCGCGGGCAGGCGTCTTCGCTCTCGCACTCCTCGGCGCCGGCCTTGTCTTTCTGCAGCCGAGCCCGGCTCAGGAGACGGGGCTGCAGAGTCTCTCGATTTCGGCCCGCCCGATACCCGAATTCCGCATCGGCTCGAGCCAGACGCGGTTCGGCCCGCTGGAATTCACCGGCGGGCTGGAGATGGTCTCGCGCGATCGCGACTTCGGCGCGCTCTCCTCCTTCCGCTTTCTCTCGCCAGGCGGGAGGTTCGTCGGCGTCGCCGACACGGGTTTCTGGTTCTTCGGCACCCTCCTGCACGACGAGGAGGGCCGACCCAGCGTCGTGGCGGATTTCACGATGAGCGCAATCCTTGATCCTGACGGCAGGACAGGAGAGAAATGGACCACCGACGCGGAGTCGATCGCCGTGCGCGACGGCGTGGTGACCGTGGGCTTCGAGCGCCAGCATCGCATCTCTCAATTCCGTCTCGAGCCCGAGCATATGGGCAGCGCGATCGCCGACCTCAACTTCCTCGTTCCATCTTATGAACTGCGCACCAATCGCGGGTTCGAGACGATCGCCTACGCACCGGCGGGCGGCGCGCTCGATGGCGCCCTCGTGGCCGTAGCCGAGCGGAGCATCGATCAGAACGGCAATATCTTCGCCGCCGTGCTCGACGGCCCGCAGAAAGGGATTTTCACCGTCGCCCGCCGGGACGGCTTCGACATCACCGACGGCGCCTTCCTGCCCGATGGCGATCTGCTGCTGCTCGAGCGCAGCTTCTCCATGGCGACGGGCGTGGGCATGCGGCTCCGCCGCATCGAGGCGGAGACCATACGGCAGGGCAGGGTGGCGGACGGTCCCGTGCTCCTGCAGGCCGATATGGGCTATCAGATCGACAATATGGAAGCGCTCGATGTCTGGCAGCGGCCCGACGGGGCAACCATGGTCTCGCTGATGTCGGACGACAACCACTCCATCCTGCAGCGCAACCTCTATCTGGAATTCAGGTTGGTGGAGGAGTGAAGAGCTATCGCGCCGCCTCGACCGGCCTCAGAATGGCGAGCATCGCGCCATAGGGCACCAGCATGGCGAGGCCGATGAGAAGCTTCACGGCGAAATCCCCGAGCGCCAGCGAAACCCAGAGCGGCACGTCCGCCCCGATACCGAACAGGGGCACCGGAAAGGCGAGCGAACCGTCTTCCAGGCTAAGGCTCGTGTCGAGGAAGGAGAAGGCCGCCGCGAAGGCGAGCGAGAAAAACAGCAGCGTGTCGAGCGCGGAGCCGACGAGCGTCGAGATCAGCGGCGCGCGCCACCATGAACTTCGGCGCAGCCGGTCGAAGATCGCAATGTCGAGAAGCTGGGCGGCCAGGAACGCGGTGCCTGAAGCGAACGCGATGCGCGGGCTGGCGAGCACCGCCGACAGCACCATCGCCGCCAGGAAACCCACCATCACGACCTGACGCGCGGCTGCCGGCCCGAAACGGCGATTTGTCAGGTCATTGACAAGAAAGGCGATCGGATAGGTGAAAGCGCCCCATGTCAGGATCTCGCCGAGCCCGAAATGCGTGAAGGGGAACTGGACGAGGACGTTGGAGGCGGCGACGACGATCGCCATGGCGGCCACGAAGGGCCATACTGTAAGGGTGCGGTTCATTTTTTTATCCTGGGTGATGGAACCAGTGGGCAGGTAGGCCCGCCCAGGGAAATCAGGCTTCGGCCTGCTCGGAAAGCTTCTTGGCGACCTGCTTCTTGAGGAGCCGGGCGCGCTGCGAAAGCTCGTTCGACTTGGCTTTCAGCAGGAAGGCGTCGAGCCCGCCGCGATGCTCCACGGAGCGGAGTGCATTGGCGGAAACGCGCAGGCGGAAATTCTGGCCGAGCGCCTCGGACATCAGCGTGACGTCGCAGAGATTGGGAAGGAAGCGACGCCGGGTCTTGTTGTTGGCGTGGCTCACATTGTTGCCGCTCATCACGGCCTTGCCGGTCAGTTCGCAAGCGCGGGACATCTGTTTATCCTTTGTCTTTCGGGCCATGCCGATTGCCGCACCAGTTTGGTCGGCGCTCGGACTTGATCAGCGGCCTCGTGGAAATTTGCCGTTCCCATAAAGGCAATTGCCTTCTGGGTCAAGCTTTGCCTTGGCGGCACCCTGTCGGCCCCGCTTCACATATTTGCCCCAATGCGCGCTTTCCCTCTGGGCGGAGGGGAAATGAACGATGGGAAAGCAGCCATGGCCAGCGCCAGCCAGAGCACCCTTCTTGCAACAGCCCTCCTCCTTGCGGCCGTCTCGAGCGCCGGCGCGGAGTCCTACCGCACGCATTACGGCGCATCTCTCTTCGGACTTCCGGTGGGGCGTGCCACCTTCGAAAGCCGTTTCGAAGGAAACGGCTTCGCCATCGCGGGCCGTTTCGCGAGCGCCGGCATCGCCCGCCTCTTCGAGCGCACGGACGGCACCGTGGCCGTGAACGGCGTCTTCGCCGGGGGAGCAAGCCACCCGGCCCGCTATGAACTCGAATATACCGAAGGGAAGGAACGCCAGAAGACGGTCATCCGCTTTGCCAGGGGCGCGGTTGCCGAGACGAAGAACGAGCCGCCGCTGAAGAAGCGGGGGGATGATTGGGTGCCGCTGGGAAGAGAGCACCTCTCCGGTGCGGCAGACCCGATCTCGGCCCTTCTCCTTCCGGTGTCGAGCAGCGAGGAGGTCTGCAGCCGCACGATCCGCGTCTATGACGGCGAGATCCGCGCCGACATCGTGCTTCAGCCGGCCACGGAGCGTGAGAGCTTCCGTGGTGCGGCGATCACGTGCCGGGCGCGTTTCGTGCCCGTTTCGGGTTATCGCAGGAATCACTCCTCCATCACCTATCTGCGCGACCGGGCGCGGATGTTCGTAGGGTTCGAGCCGGTGGGAGGCCGCGATCTCTATTCTCCCGTGGAAGCAACCATTGCCACGAAGATCGGAACGGTGCACATCAGGGCGCGTACGATGTAAGTCCGGCGGAGGGAGAGGATGGCGCGTGCCACATTGATCGGCTTTTCGGCTGTCGCCATGTGGGCGCTCCTGGCGCTGATGACGGCGGCTTCCGGCCAGGTGCCGCCTTTCCAGCTTTCCGCGATCACCTTTGCCGTCGGCACCGGCGTCGGGCTTGCCGCGCGGGCGGCCTCGCCGGCTTTCCGCAGACACGAGAAGGTTCCTCCGGTGGTCTGGCTCGTCGGCATCGGCGGCCTCTTCGGCTACCACTTCCTTTATTTCACCGCGCTCAGGAACGCGCCCGCTGTCGAGGCGAGCCTCATCGCCTATCTCTGGCCGCTTCTCATCGTGCTGGGCTCGGCGCTGATGCCCGGAGAGCGCCTCGGCTGGCATCACATCACCGGCGCCTGCCTCGGCCTTCTCGGCACGTTCCTCATCATCACCAAGGGTGGCGGCTTCACCTTCGACAGCCGCTACGCGCTGGGCTATGCGGCAGCGGGCGGCTGTGCACTCTTCTGGTCCGGCTATTCGCTGCTCTCGCGCCGCTTCCAGGCCGTGCCGACCAGCATCGTCACCTGGTTCTGCGCCGCTACCGCCATCCTCTCCGCATTCTGCCACCTCGCGCTGGAGGAGACCGTGTGGCCGGCGAATGCAGGCGAGTGGCTCGCGGTGCTCGGCCTCGGCCTTCTGCCGGTCGGCGCCGCCTTCTACGCGTGGGACTACGGCGTGAAGCACGGCAATATCCAGGTTCTGGGTGCCGCGAGCTACGCGGCACCACTGCTCTCCACGCTCATCCTGATCGCCGCCGGCCAGGCCGAACCGGCCGCCAGCATTCTCGCGGCCTGCCTGCTCATCACCGGCGGCGCCGCGCTTGCCGCCAAGAATATGATCTTCCGCCGGAAGCCGGCGGTTGCCGGCGACGCGGCGGCTTGAACGCTAGAAGAGGTCCTTCCTCTTGCGGATTTCGGCAAAGACCTCGGCATCCGCAGCGTTCTCCATGCCGAGATTCCGCCGGATGATCGTGTCGTGCCAGCGCAGGAATGGATTGGTGGCCATCTCATCGGCCAGCGTGGTGGGCAATGTCGGCTTGCCTTCGCGTCGCAGTGCCTCGATTGTCTTCGCCCGCTCCTTGAGCGCCGAGTTGGTAGGATCGACCGAAAGCGCGAAACGCGCATTGGACTCGGTATATTCGTGGCCGCAATAGATGACGGTCTCGAGCGGCAGTTCGGAAAGCTTCCTCAGCGATTCGTACATCACCGGCGGCTTGCACTCGAAGAGCCGGCCGCAGCCGAGCGCGAAGAGTGTGTCGGCCGTGAACGCGACGCCCGCACCCGCGAAATGATAGGTGATATGGCCGGCCGTGTGCCCCGGCGTCTCGATGACGCGCGCCTCCTGCTTGCCGACGCGCACCACGTCGCCCTCCTTCACCTGCCGGTCGATGCCAGGAATTTTTTCCGCCTCCTTGGCCGGCCCGACGATGGTGAGCCCGAAACGCTCCTTGAGCGCCAGATTCGCCTCGACATGGTCAACGTGGTGATGGGTGATCAGGAGCAGCGACGGCTTCCAGCCCGTGCGCTCGACCGCCTCCAGGATCGGCCGCTCCTCCGGTGCATCCACCAGTGCGGCGATGCCGCTTTCCGTATCGCGCATGAGGATGCCGAAATTATCGCTGCGGCACATGAACTGTTCGATTTCGAGCGTCATCGTCACCTCCGTATGGGGTCAGACATAGAGTTTCGATCGTCCGTTGTCACCCGCCGAAAGACTTCCTTGCGGCGATGGCCGACCATGCTTACCCTCTTATCATGAACACCGATATCGTGGACCTCAGGGCCTTCTATGCGAGCCTGCTCGGAAAGCTTGCCGAACGCTCCATCGCCATGGCCCTGTCGTCCATCTGGGCCAAGCTGCCGGACGAGCGGCTCGTCGGCCTCGGCTATGCCCTTCCCTGGCTGGACCGCTTCGGCAGCGATGCCGAGCGCGTCTTCGCCTTCATGCCCGCGCGCCAGGGCGCCATCCATTGGCCGGCGGGCCGGCCGGCCGCGACCGCCCTCGTCGATGAAGAGGAACTCCCGCTCGCCGACTCCACCGTGGACCGCGTTCTGGTGGTTCACGCTCTGGAGCACGCTGAGAACCCGCGCCAGATGCTGATCGAGCTCTGGCGCGTGCTGGCGCCGGGTGGACGCATCGTCCTCGTCGTGCCGAACCGGCGCGGGATCTGGGCGCGCTTCGAGCACACGCCTTTCGGCACCGGGCGCCCCTACTCGCGCGCCCAGCTCGTCGAACTCCTGCGCGAGGCGAATTTCACGCCCGGCGCCTGGGCGGATACGCTGCATTTTCCCCCGGCGCGGCGGCGCTGGGTCATGCGGCTGCACCAAGTGCTGGAGCGGGCGGGCCGGCGCTTCTGGCCGCTTTTCGCCGGCGTGCTGGTGGTGGAGGCGGAGAAGCGTCTTTATCAAGGCCTGCCCGCCAAGGCACGGCGCGCGCGCCGGGTGCTGGTGCCGGTGCTGAGCCCGCAGGGGGCGACGCGCGTCCGCGGCGGCATCACGGCCAATCTGGACAAGAAGGGTGGATGACATGTGGCGTGATCAGCGGATACTCGATCTGTTCGGCATCGAACAGCCAATCCTCCTCGCCCCCATGGCCGGCTCAGGGGGCGCGGAACTGGCGATCGCGGCTGCCGAAGCAGGCGGGCTCGGTTCGCTTCCCTGCGCCATGCTCTCGCCGGACCAGATCCGCACCGAACTCGGCATCATGCGTCAACGCGTGAACAGACCTGTCAACCTCAATTTCTTCTGCCATACGCCACCGGAGCCGGACCCCGATCGCGAAGCGGGCTGGCGCAGGCGGCTCGCACCCTATTATGCCGAATTCGGCCTCGATCCGGAGTCCCCACCCGCGGGCGGCGGCCGCAATCCCTTCAGCGAGGAAGCCTGCGCCATTGTCGAGGAGTGCCGGCCGGAGGTGGTGAGCTTCCATTTCGGTCTGCCCGAAGAGGCGTTGCTCGACCGCGTGCGGGAGACGGGCGCGAAGATCATCTCCTCCGCTACGACCGTGGCCGAGGCCCGCTGGCTGGAGGAGCGCGGCTGCGACGCCATCATCGCCCAAGGCGCCGAGGCCGGGGGGCATCGGGGCATCTTCCTGGAGGACGATATCGCCACGCAGCCGGGAACCATGGCGCTGGTGCCGCAGGTGGTGGACGCGGTGTCCGTGCCCGTGATCGCCGCGGGCGGCATCTCCGACGGGCGCGGCGTTGCGGCGGCCTTCATGCTCGGGGCTTCGGCAGTGCAGGTCGGCACGGCCTATCTGCAGTCTCCGGAAGCGCTGGCCGGGCCGGCGCATCGGGAAGCTCTCGCCAGGGCGCGTGACGACCGCACGGTGCTCACCAACGTCTTCACCGGCCGGCCAGCGCGCGGACTCGTCAACCGCATCGTCCGCGAGGTGGGCCCGATCAGCGCCGAGGCACCCGCCTTTCCTCTGGCCACCACCGCGGTGATGCCGCTGCGCAAGGCGGCGGAGGGCTCAGGCTCCGGCGATTTCTCGCCGCTCTGGGCCGGGCAGGCGGCGGCGCTGGCGAAACCGATGCCGGCGAAAGAGCTGACGACATCGATCATGCAGGACGCGGCAGCCCTCCTCCGAGGCTCTTGAAGCTGCCGCGCGGCGAGCGCTGCCCGACCGCTCAGGACAAGGCCAGTTGCAAGCTCGTGCCGATCTTCTCCAGGCGGTATGGCGTGGTCTGGTAGACCTGGTTGATCCAGTTGCCGAAGAGCAGATGGGCGTGCGAGCGCCAGCGGTTGAGCGGCGGACGGCTTGGGTCGTCTTCCGGAAAGTAGGCGTGCGGCACCTCGACCGGCACGCCGGCGGCCACGTCGCGATCATACTCCTCCTTGAGCGAGGTGGAGTCGTATTCGATGTGATTGAACATGTAGAGCCGGTTGCCGGTCTTTTCCGTCAGCAGGCAGGGGCCGGTCACATCCGATTCCATGAGCAGCTCCAGACCCACCCCTGTGGGAATGTCGGACGCGCGCACCTCGGTCCAGCGCGAGACGGGAATGGAGAAGTCGTCCGAAAAGCCGGCAAGGTAGGGGGAGGCCGGAGCGTTGTTCTGGTGCCGGAACACGCCAAAGGCCTTTTTCTCGAGCTTGTGCTTCGGAATGCGATGGAAATGCCAGGCGGCCGCCATCGCCCCCCAGCAGATGAAGAAGGAGGAATGCACGTTGGATGTCGTCCAATCGAAGATGCGCGCCAGTTCGTCCCAGTAGGTGACGTCCTCGAAGGGCAGAAGCTCCACGGGCGCACCGGTGACGATGAAGCCGTCGAACTTTCGCGCCGCGACCTCCTCCCAGGTCTGGTAGAAGGAGATGAGGTGCTCTTCGGGCGTGTTCCTGGCCTTGTGGTTGCCGATGCGCACCAGCGTCAGTTCCACCTGCAGGGGCGTGGCGCCGATCAGGCGGGCGAACTGCGTTTCCGTGCGGATCTTGTTGGGCATGAGGTTGAGGAGCCCGATCTGAAGCGGGCGGATGTCCTGACGCAGCGCCGTCTCCTCATCCATGATGGATACGCCCTCGCGCGTAAGCACTTCACGGGCGGGAAGCTGGTCGGGAATCTTGATTGGCATCACACAGGCTCCAAAACAAAAAGACCGGCGGCGAAATCGCGGCCGGTCCTTGCGAACATATACGCAACGGCCTTTTAGCGACTTCTTTAACGTGGCTGCAAGCCGACCGGCCAAATCACCACGGAGTTATCGAGTATTTAAGCCGGCCGACCCTTTGCGTCAACGCAGTTCATGGGCTAAAGCAAGCGGCCTCGATCTAATGGAACTGCCCGATGACTTCGCTCGACCGTCCGCAGCCCAAGCCCGGCGTCATGGACATCGCCGCCTATGTTCCCGGCCGCGAAAGCGTGCCCGGCGCGGCAAAGGTTTGGAAACTCTCCTCGAACGAGACGCCGCTCGGCCCCTCGCCGGCCGCGCTGGAAGCGGTCCGGGAGGCGAGCCGGCATCTTGACCGATACCCGGACGGTTCCGCCACGAAGCTGCGCGAGGCGATCGCGCAGGCGCACGGCCTCAATCCCGCGAACATCCTGTGCTCCAACGGCTCGGACGAGCTTTTGGGCCTGCTGGCGCAGACCTATGTGAAGCCCGGCGACGAGGGCATCTTCACCGAGCATGGCTTCCTGATCTACAAGATCCAGATCCTGGCCGCGGGAGGCGTGCCGGTCGTGGCCGAGGAGACGGACGAGCGCGCCGATGTCGACGCCATCCTGGCGGCGGTGACGGAGCGTACGAAGATCGTCTTCCTCGCCAATCCCAACAATCCGACCGGCACCTACCTGCCGGTGGACGAGGTGAAGCGCCTGCGGGCCGGCCTGCCCAGGCATGTGCTGCTGGTGCTCGACGCAGCCTATGCGGAATATGTCCGCCGCAACGACTACGAGGCAGGCGTCGAGCTCGTCTCTTCGAGCGAAAACGTCGTCATGACACGCACCTTTTCCAAGATCCACGGGCTTGCCGGCCTGCGCATCGGCTGGATGTACGCGCCGGCCCATGTGGTGGACGCGGTCAATCGCGTGCGCGGCCCATTCAACGTCAACGCGATCGCCATCGAGGCGGGCGCGGCCGCGATCCGCGACAAGGCGCATGTGGAGCAGGCGGTCGCCTTCAACGAAACCTGGCGCACGTGGCTGACCGACGAGATCACCAAGCTCGGGCTGCGCGTGACGCCGAGCGTGGGCAATTTCCTGCTGATCCATTTCCCGGAAAACGGCGGCAGGACGGCCGAGGAGGCGGACGCGTTTCTCACCGCACGCGGCTATATATTGCGCCGGGTTGCGGGCTACGGGCTTCCCAACGCCCTGCGACTCACCGTCGGGCCCGAGGAGGCCAATCGCGGCGTGATCGCCACCCTCGCCGAGTTCCTGGGCAGGTGAGCCGTGGCCGACCCGCTTTTTGACAAGATCGCCCTTGTCGGCATCGGGCTGATCGGCTCGTCGATCGCACGCGTCGTCCGCCGGGAGGGGTTGGCAGGGACTGTCGCCATCTCGACACGGCACCCGGAGACGCTGGCGCGCGCCCGCGCGCTCGACCTGGGCGACGCATATTTCAGCTCGGCTGCCGAGGCCGTGACCGATGCCGATCTGGTGATCGTCTCCGTACCCGTGGGAGCTTCGGGCGACGTGGCCGCGGAGATCGCGGGGGCGCTCAAGCCTGGCGCGATCGTGAGCGATGTGGGCTCGACGAAATCCTCCGTCATCCAGCAGATGGCGCCGAAACTGCCGGGCACCGTGCACTTCATTCCCGGCCATCCGATCGCCGGCACCGAGCATTCCGGCCCGGATGCAGGCTTCGCCGAACTCTTTGAAGGACGCTGGTGCATCCTCACCCCCCTTCCGGCAACGGACGAGGAGGCTCTCGAACGCCTCACCCGGTTCTGGGAGCGCTGCGGCTCGAGGGTCGACCGCATGGACCCGGAGCACCACGACATGGTGCTCGCCATCGTCTCGCACCTGCCGCACATCATCGCCTACAACATCGTCGGCACCGCGGACGACCTGGAGACGGTGACCAAGTCAGAGGTGATCAAATACTCGGCCTCCGGCTTCCGCGACTTCACCCGCCTCGCCGCCTCCGATCCCACAATGTGGCGCGACGTTTGCCTGCACAACAAGGACGCCATACTGGAGATGCTGGCGCGCTTCTCCGAGGACCTTTCCGCCTTGCAGCGGGCCATCCGCTGGGGCGACGGCGAAAAGCTGTTCGAACTCTTCGCACGCACCCGTGCGGTCCGCCGCTCCATCATCGAGGCCGGCCAGGAAGTGGACGCGCCGGATTTCGGCCGGCAGGTCGTCGCTCACCCGCCGAAGCTCGAAGGCGATTAGGCGTTGCGGCCGGCCGCACGACGCGCGGTCGATCGGGCGCCGCCTCACTTCGCGGTGCCGCTCCTTCGCGTCGTCGTTTCCGTGATCCGAACATCAAGCCGTGCCTCACCGTCGCCACGCCCGCTTTCGCGTCTGGCCATTGATTGGTTTGGGAAGCGGGGCGCACCGTTCGCGCCACAAAAATAAAAAAGGCGCTCCCAATGCGCCCCGCCGGAGTCTGTCCCGACCTCGGCCGATCACTCGGACCCTTCTCCTTCCCGGCTGCACCCAATGAAGGGGGTGGTCTTGGCCGGGCCGAAGGAGAGCCCTAGCGGCTTCTCCGCGGTTTCCGCGATGCCGTCTCTCACCAGCATCCGTTTTTCCGGAAACGGCGTCTCACACCCACCGCCCCGGCACCGCCGGCCTGTCGCGGGCCCTCGGATCCCCAGGTTCCGATCCTGGGGAGGGAGGTTTCCGCCGCCCTCCCGAACACCCGGTGCGCATCCGGTTCCCGCGAGAGCGATGGGGAAAGAATAATACGGGCTGAGGGGATGGGGAGAAAAAGAGTGCGATGAGCGAGTGGCGAAACAGCGAATAGCGAGTGGGAACAGAGGGTTGGCGGGTGAGAAAAATTCCGGAGGGGCGATTTCTATTCCCATGGCTGGGTCTCCCGCCCCTTCTGACGCCAAATCAGAAGCGCGGTGCTGCACCGCTGACAGATGAAGCCTGGCTAGTCGACCGGCGGGATGGTGCCGAGCGGGATGAAGCCGAGAAAGATCCTGCCGCTCACGATGCGGATCTGAAGCGGTGCGCCCGCGAACCCTCCGACCATGCCGGAAGCGGCCATGATCTGGTCGCGCTCATCGGGAAAGATCCGGGCCACCTGCTCCGCGACCGCCGCAGGATCATCGATGCCGACGGACAGCTCGGCATCGATCAGTCCTTCATCATCAACCGAGATCGGGCCGGAAAGCGAGACCTCCGCCCTTTGGCCGGCGAGGCCGACAACCATCTCCTCGATGGTGAGGGACTGCCCGCGCAGGCTCCTTGTCCTGTTCTGGACAAGCGCAACACCATCGGTCACGAGCAAGAGCATCCTGCCCTCGAGCGCCGGAAGACCGGTCACGATCTCCTCGCCCACCCGGAGATTGCGGAAGCTGAGCGCGGCTTCGAGATCGGCCTCCCTCTGCCGGGCATGCACCTGAAGGTCGTCCATCTCCGCGAGCAGCGTCCCGCCACCCTCCTCCGCCGAGACGCGAACGGCCTTGCCTTCTACCGAGACGGTTTCCGGCAGAGGGCGCGTGAGCCTGGTGCTGGCGCGCAAACTTCCCCACTGCGCCCGCAAGGGGACCGTGAAGGGCGTCATGATGGAAGCGGGGCCGTCCACCTCGCTCAGCACCCGGAAGGGCTGGTAGACATGGGCCGCGGACCGAAGCTGCCCTGCGCGGACGGAGACGCCGTCATGGATGTTCTCATAGAAGATGCTCTTGCAGAAAAGGCCGATGCGGAAGGGAAAGCCCCTCGCCTGCGGCTCTTCGCAGAATGCGCGCACACCGCCTCCGTTCACCTTCTCCAGAACGGCGACTGCACGGGATTCGAGCATGCGCGCCGCATAGAACCAGGCACCGGTGTAAGCCGCGCAGACCAGGACGATCGCGATTGCTAGCCACAGGATGCGCCGGCCGAAACGCGAGCTTGTCCTTGACGCCATACCGTTGCTCCCGCTAACCGAATCAGTTCCCGCCCAGCACGATCAAGGCAGAAGTCAGGGGAAATGGACAATTTTTGGGTCTTTGGCTACGGGTCTCTCATGTGGCGCCCGGGTTTTGCCCATGTGGAAACACGCAAGGCGCGGCTGTTCGGCTATCGCCGCGCACTTTGCGTGCATTCCCACGTGCATCGCGGCACGCCGGACCGGCCGGGGCTCGTTCTGGGCCTCGACAGGGGCGGCTCCTGCCTTGGCTTGGCCTTTTCCGTTCCGGGCGAACTCGCGAACGAGGTCATCGCCTATCTGCGCGAGCGCGAACTGGTGACCAATGTCTATCTCGAGCGCCGCCTGCCCATCAGGCTGGAAGGCGGGCCGATCGTCGAAGGGCTCACCTATGTGGTCGACCGCGCCCACCCGCAATATGCCGGGCGCATGGAGCCCGAACAGGCGGCCGCACGGGTCTCGGGCGCCGTCGGGCAGTCGGGCCGCAATGAGGACTATGTGATCAACACGGTCGACCATCTGAAAGCGCTCGGCATTCGCGACCACTGGTTGGAGGTGGTGGCGAAGCGTATTGCGCCCTCGGCGCCGGAGCGCCGGACGCTCTGATTGGAGCCTCTCAGCCCCGGGCCGCCTCGGACTCCACTGCTGCGCCAAGCTCCGCGAGCCTTTTCCGCGCCGTTTCAGGCAAGGGCGGCGGGTTCGGCCCTTTCGCCGCCTCCAGGAGCAGTGCGTCGCAGGCCGCCTCGGTCTCGCGGACGAGACGCTCCAGAAACGCCTCGCGCGTAAGGCCGGGCTCGATCGGCGGCAGGAAGCGCGCGCGGATCACGCCCGGATAGCGCAGGAATTTCCGCCGCGGCCAGTAAAGGCCGGCCACATGCGCGACCGGCACGACCGGCACCTTGAGCTGGGCGTAGAGTTCCACGATGCCGTATTTATAGGCGGGCTCCGCGCCCGGCGGGCGGCGGGTGCCCTCGGGATAGATGATAAGCTGACGGTTCTCCTTCATCAGCTCCCGGCCGGTCTTCACGGCCTGCCGGAGCGCCTTGGAACGGCTGCCGCGGTCGATGGGGATCATGCGCATCTTGGCGACGTACCAGCCGAAAAGCGGAATCCACATGAGCTCCCGCTTCAAGATGTAGAGCGCATCGGGAATCCAGGGCAGGAAGGCGATGGTGTCCCAGAAGGACTGGTGCTTGGGAGCAATGATGCAGGAGCCCTGCGGCAGGTTCTCGATGCCGGAGATCTCCGCCCGCGTGCCCGCGATAACCCGGTGCAGCCACAGGCAGGACGCGGCCCAGACCTTCGGCACGAACCACGCCTTCTTGCGCGGCAACAGGAAGTAGAGGGGCGTCCAGAAGATCATCTGGACGACGAGATTCGCATAGAAGACGAAATTGAAGGCCAGGGAGCGGAGATACAGCATGCGGGATCCCGAACAAGACGCGGACGGCGCCGCCAGCCGTTGGTTACCGCAAGCAGGCCCGTTGTAAAGAGCAGAATGGGAAGAACTTACTTGTGTGCCACGGCCGCGCTGACGGTGCCAGGGAACTCGGCCGCGCTGTTCGCCGGCAGGAGGCCCCGCGCGAGGGCGTAGAGATACTTGGCATACTCGGTGACCAGCACCCTGAGCGCGTCCGGATCGCTCATCCAGGCGCCGTCGTCGAGCGGTGTGTTCACCACGGGATAAGGCTGGAGATCGGCCTTGGGAAGGATCCGCCGCATTTCGAGCAGGCTGCGCGGCATGTGGTAGTTGTTCGTGACGACGATGATGCTGCCAAAGGTATTGGCGCTGACCCACTTCGCGCTTTCCTGGGCATTGCCGATCGTGTTGAGGGCAGCCCGGTCGATATCCACGCAGCAGTTGAACAGGGTGCGGTCGCCGCCGGTCGCAAGCCTCAGATCGTCGGCGCGGGCGATCGGGTTGACGCCGCTGATGAGCAGGCGCTTGCCCTTCCCCGCCGCAAGCAGGTCCATGCCTGTATCGATGCGCGACTGGCCGCCCGTCAGCACCACGATGCCGTCGGCGGGATTGAGCGTAGCCGGCGCCTGCAGGCGCGCGACGTGATCGGCGAAGAAGGCGAAACCGGTGACGAATGCCGCGCAGGACAGGAGGAAACCGGCGGTGAGAGCGCGCAAGGCCACCCTCGCGCGGCGTGGGCGGCGCAGGCCACTGCCCAATTGTGAGACTGCAATTCCCGTCATCTTCCCATAGGTAACCTGCAATTGCGGCAAGGGCGAGTCCGCGCGGCTTGCGTTGGAGCACAAAGCGTTACCGCACGAATCGGCTCGTGAGAATTGCTGAGCCGTCATGTCTCGATGCGCCTGAGATAGGTGATCACCGTGATGTGCGAGGTGGCCGCCGTCAAAACCGCGATGAGCACCACCACAAGCCCCACGCCGAGATAGCCCGACAGCCCGATGGAGAAGTTGCCGAACAGGGCGGAGGCCTGGTCTCCCTCCGGCGTGGCGACATTGTGCGACGACCACCAGGAGAAGATGACGAACACGATGACCGCGGCCACGCCGCCCGCGGCCGCACCGCGCGAACCGGCCAGCAGGAAGTGGCGGCGGAACTCGCGGGCGATGAGCTGCGCCTCCGCCCCGACGAAGTGCAGGACCTCGATCACATGCCCGTTGCCGGCCATCGCGCCGCGGGTCGCGAAGATGACCGTGAGCGCGGTCGCAGACAGCATCAGGACGAGAACGCCGATGCCGATCGTGACGGTGGTGCGCGCCATGGCCACCAGCCGGTCGACCCAGGTGCGGTGATCGTCGAGGATGGCGCTCGGCACCGCCCCGGCAAGCTCTGCCCGCATCGCCGCGAAATCCGGCCGCTCCGCCGGATCGATCGTCACGATGATGAGCCGCGGCACCGGCAATTCGTCGATGTCGAGGCCCGGTCCGAGCCAGGGTTCCAAGAGCCGCGCGGTGGCCTGGCGATCGACGATGCTGGCGCTTTGCACGCCCGCATAGCCGGCGGCCACGTGCCGTGCATCCGCCAGCGCGGCCTCCATGTCCAGCCCCTCCACGGGCTTGATCTGGATCGTCGCCTCGCGCGCGATCTGCGTCTGCCAGACAGCGGCGGTGTCGCGCACCAGCGTGACCGCGCCGAGCGTGAGGCAGGAGAGAAAGGTCATGATGGCGATGACGAGCACCATCGCCCGCCCGGCGACATTGTCGGGCGGCACGATCGGGTTCTGCCTGCGCGCCCGGCGCGCAGCGGCCTGTCGCTTCATGACGCCGACCTTCTCCACGAGGCGGATCGCCTGGTCCCTGGCGGCCATCGACCTAATCATAGATCTGAAGCCTTCCGCCCGAAAGGATCATCCGGCGCGCATCGACCTGCTCCATGAGCCCCACGTCATGTGTCGCGATCACCACGGCGGTGCCCAGGCGGTTGAGCTCGATCAGGAGACGCAGCAGGCGGCGGGCGAGCTGCGGATCGACATTGCCGGTGGGCTCGTCGGCGAGCAGGATCTGCGGCTGCTCGATCAGCGCGCGGGCGATCGCGGCGCGCTGCTTTTCGCCGCCCGAAAGCACCGGCGGGAAGACGTGCATGCGGTCGCCGAGCCCGACCCATTTCAGCAGCTCGACCACGTCGCTGCGATAGCCCGCCTCCTCCCGTCCGCGCACGCGCAGCGGCAGGGCCACGTTCTCATAGGTGGTGAGGTGGTCGAGGAGGCGGAAATCCTGGAACACGACGCCGATGCGCCGGCGCAGGAGCGGTAGCTCCTCGCGCGTGATGCGCGAACGGTCCTTGCCGAAAATGGTGATGAGCCCGCGCGTGGGCTTGAGCGACATGAAGAGGAGCCTGAGCAGCGTCGTCTTGCCCGTACCCGAAGGGCCGCTCAGGAACTGGAAGGACCGCTCCGGCAGCTGGAACGAGACGTCACGGAGCACCTCCGGGCCCATCCCGTATCTCAAGCCCACATTCTCGAAGCGAATCACGTGTACTGACCTGCGCTTTTTCGGAGCGGATGAACCAGCCGCGGCGACGATGACGGCGGCCCGAGACGCGCGAACCACCTTTGGCTTTTATGGTTAATGCCCGATTAACATCCAGGCGAAAACAGCGAAATCGTGAAACATTAACCACTGCGGCCTACAAACGGCGCAGATCAGCGGAAAACGGTTCTGCCCCGATGGGAAAAAGTGGACTGCGCCCCGTTTCGGGCGAGCTTCTCGTGAGTGCTGCTTCCACCCGCCGGGCTGATCCGCACGGCAAGGACGACAGCATTCTCGACGCGGAATTCGAGACGCTGGTGAGAGCCTCCGGGAGGCGGTCCGGCTTACCGGCCGCGGGTGCTCCGGCAGGCGTGGCGGGCCTCGAGATCCTCCGGCGCGGCAGGGGGCTTCCCCGCGATCCTTCCCGTGCCGGCCGGGCCATCCTCTGGATCGGCGCGCTCCTGCTCGTGGCCGGCGCGTTCTGGGTCAGCGGCGGGCATGCGGCGTTCGGCCAGGCTGCGACGATATTTTGAGCGACAACGGCCGCATTGCGCATTATTTCCTGGGGACAAGCGGGCAACCGCTCGCGGCGGGCGGGCATGTCGCCTTCTCCATGCTTCCGGCCGTTCCTAAGGATGGCGGGAAATCTGTTGCAGTCACCTTCAGGGAGCAAGCCGCACGATGCCTGTGGTCCGTGGCAAGCAAATCGAGGTCCTCTACTCGGCGTCCGCCATCGCGCAGCGCAATCTGGAACTTGCCAAACAAATCGCCGCGCGCGACCACCACGACCTGCTCGTGGTTTCGGTCCTGAAGGGCTCCTTCATCTTCGCCGCCGATCTGATCCGCGCCATGCATGACGCGGGGATCTCGCCCGAGGTCGAATTCATCATGATCTCGAGCTACGGCGCGGGCACCACGAGCGGCGACGTCAAGGTGCTGCGCGACATCGACAACGACGTGAGCGGGCGCGACATCCTGCTTGTCGACGACATACTCGAATCCGGAAAGACGCTGAAATTCACGCGCGACCTCATGCTTTCGCGCGGTGCGAGGTCCGTCTCGATCGCGGTGCTGCTCGACAAGCGCTCGCGGCGGCAGGCGACCCTCGAAGCCGATTTCGTCGGGTTCGAATGCCCTGACTATTTCGTGGTCGGCTACGGAATGGACGTGGCGCATGCCTTCCGCGAACTGCCCTTCGTGGGTGTCGTGAAAGGCGACGCCTGAGGCGGCTTCTTGCGCTCCGTTCAGCGAACGTCAACAATTGCCGGAGACAATCGCCCCATGGCAAAGCTTCTGATCGTTGACGACGACCTTTCGGTCCGGACATTCACCGCACGCGCTCTCGCCGCCGCCGGCCACATGGTGGACATGGCGGAGGACGGGGCCGATGCGCTCGACAAGATCGAGAAGGCGTCCGGCGCCTTCGATCTCGTCTTGTCCGACATCCGCATGCCCGCCATGGACGGGATCGAGATGGCGCGCACGGCGGCCAAGACCTTCCCCGGCCTCAAGCTCCTGCTCATGACCGGCTTCGCCGACCAGCAGGAGCGTGCGGCCGAACTGGACGGCACGGTGCTGGGCGTGGTCAACAAGCCCTTCTCACTGGCCGAGATCCGCGATCGCGTGGGCAAGGCCCTGGCGGCTTGACGCGGGATACTGAAGAACAGGCCCCCTCTATAGCCTTGCCGGCCAGAGGGGGTGTTGGGAGCATGGTGTCTTCAAGCACGAAGAAAAAAGGCGCGGCCGGAGGGCGGCCGCGCCCGATGCACGATAAATTTAGCCGGCTCAGAAATCCATGCCGGCGCCGGCGGGCATCGCCGGGGCGGTTTCCTTCTTCGGCCGGTCGGCCACCATCGCCTCCGTGGTGATCAGCAGGCCCGCGACGGAAGCCGCATCCTGCAGCGCGGTGCGCACCACTTTCACCGGATCGACGACGCCCATCTGGAAGAGGTCGCCATATTCACCGGTCTGCGCGTTCCAGCCATGGCCGAACTCGGACTTCTCGCGCAGCTTGCCGACGATGATGGAGCCTTCCGCGCCCGCATTCTCGGCGATCTGCCGGATGGGGGCCTCGATGGCGCGGCGCACGATGTTGATGCCGACCTTCTGGTCCTCGTTCTCGCCGCTGACGGCGTCCAGCGCTTTGGACGCGCGCAGCAGCGCCACGCCGCCGCCGGGCAGAAGGCCTTCCTCGACGGCTGCGCGGGTGGCATGCATGGCGTCGTCGACGCGGTCCTTGCGCTCCTTCACCTCGACCTCGGTCGACCCGCCGACGCGGATCACCGCGACGCCACCGGCGAGCTTGGCAAGACGCTCCTGCAGCTTCTCGCGATCGTAGTCGGAGGTGGTCTCCTCGATCTGCGCCTTGATCTGCGCCACGCGCCCTTCGATCTCGGCCTTGGAGCCGGCGCCGTCCACGATCGTGGTGTTCTCCTTCTCGATCACCACCTTCTTGGCGCGGCCGAGCATCTCGATCGTGACATTCTCGAGCTTGATGCCGAGGTCCTCGGAAATGGCCGTACCGCCTGTCAGGATCGCGATATCCTGCAGCATGGCCTTGCGGCGGTCGCCGAAGCCCGGCGCCTTCACCGCGGCAACCTTGAGGCCGCCGCGCAGCTTGTTGACGACCAGCGTGGCGAGCGCCTCGCCCTCGACATCCTCGGCGATGATGAGCAGCGGCTTGCCGGACTGCACCACGGCCTCGAGCACGGGAAGCAGCGACTGGAGGTTCGAAAGCTTCTTTTCGTGGATGAGCACATAGGGCTCATCCAGCTCGACACGCATTTTCTCCTGGTTGGTGATGAAATAGGGGGAGAGATAGCCCCGGTCGAACTGCATGCCTTCCACCACTTCGAGCTCGGTCTCCGCGGTCTTGGCCTCCTCGACCGTGATGACGCCCTCATTGCCGACCTTTTCCATCGCCTGGGCGAGGAAGCGGCCGATCTCCTGATCGCCATTGGCCGAGATGGTGCCGACCTGGGCGATCTCGTCGTTGCGGGTGACCTTGCGGGCGTTCTTCTTGAGCTCTTCGACGACGGCGGCGACCGCCTTGTCGATGCCGCGCTTCAGGTCCATCGGGTTCATGCCGGAGGCGACCGCCTTGGCACCTTCCTTTACGATGGCCTGGGCGAGAATGGTCGCGGTGGTGGTGCCGTCGCCGGCGGCGTCATTGGTCTTGGACGCCACTTCGCGCACCATCTGCGCGCCCATATTCTCGAACTTGTCCTCGAGCTCGATCTCCTTGGCGACCGTCACACCATCCTTGGTGATGCGCGGAGCGCCGAAGGACTTGTCGAGAACGACGTTGCGGCCCTTGGGACCGAGGGTGACCTTTACGGCATTGGCGAGGATATCGACGCCCTTGAGCATGCGTTCGCGGGCATCGGCATGGAACTTCACGTCTTTGGCAGCCATTTCAACACTCCTTCATAGGCAGCATTCGACTGATGGAAGAACTCTTTCGTTCTGCGCATCGGGCTTTCCGAAAAATCGCTCCGATTTTCGGACCGATGCGCTAGGCGGCCTTCTTCGCCTCGGCTTCCTGGTCGAGAATGCCGAGCACGTCGCTTTCCTTCATGATGAGGAGATCCTCGCCCTGCAGCCGGATTTCCGTGCCGGACCACTTGCCGAACAGGATGCGGTCGCCGACCTTCACCTCGAGAGGCACGAGCGTGCCCTTCTCGTCGCGAGCGCCGGGGCCGACGGCCAGCACCTCGCCTTCCTGCGGTTTCTCCTTCGCGGTGTCGGGAATGATCACCCCTCCCGCCGTCTTCTCCTCCGCCTCGATGCGGCGGACAAGCAGGCGGTCATGCAAAGGACGGAACTTCATGTCTTCCTCCTGGACAAACAGTTTCGAAGCACCTCCCGCGCCGGCCCGCCGGCGCGGTACGCGGCCCGTCATGGCGCCGCGCGCGAAAAATTTGGTTGTGCCTGAATCCAGCTTCAAGAGGTCTGCAAGGAAAAATTAGCACTCATCCCTTGCGAGTGCCAAAAAGATTTCCATTGGGGGGTATGCCTGCGACCTTGGGACGGGTGTGTCCCCGCCTTCGCACGCGGCAAAGAGGCGCCCGCGAAGCGGGTCGGTGCGGCGATGGCGCCGCGCGCCTTCACTGCATATCGAGGAGGCGCTCCAGATATTCGCGCTCCAGCTCGGGACTGAGAGCATCGCCGAGACGGCGGCGGATCGCATCCAGGATCTCTCGCGCGCGCTGCCGGTCGATCTCGTCCGGCACCTGGACGTCGTCACCGAAATCCGGCCCGGTCGTCGCCCGCGGACGGCCCAGCGGGTCGCGCCCGAAATTGCCCTGGCGGGTGCCCTGCTGGCCCTGGCCGCCCTGTTCGCCCTGCATGGCCTGCATCTGGTTCATCATGTCCTGGGCGCCGCGGCGCAGTGCTTCGAGCGCACGGCCCTGCTCGCCCACGGCCCGCTCGCCCTGACCTTCGCCGAGCGCGCCCTCGGCCTCGCCCATGGCTTCACCCGCTTCGCCGAATCCTTCTCCGGGCTCGATGCCGAGGCCGCGCAGCCCTTCCATCAGGCTCTCCAGGTCCTGCCGGAGCCCGCCCTGGCCCTCCTGCAGCCCGCGCAGGGCATCGGCGAGTTCCTCCGGGGACATGCCCTGGCCCTGGCCCTGACCTTGGCCCTGTCCCTGGCCGGGCGGCCGTCCCTGGCCGGGCGGCCGTCCCTGGCCTTGCTGGCCCATCTGTCCCTGCTGGCCTTGCTGACCCTGTTGCCCTTGCTCGCCCTGTTGACCGCGCTGCTGCTGATCGAGCCGGAAGGTCTCGTTCATGAGTTCCTGCTGGCGGCGCAGGAGCTCGCCCAGTTGGTCCATCTGCTGGCGCATCTCCGACTGCTGCTGCCCCTGACCCTGCTGGGGTTGGGCCATCTGCAGGTTGTTCATCATGTTTTCGAGCTGGGAGAGCAGATCCTGCGCCTGGTCGCGCGCGCCCGATCTCGCGAGATCCTCGATCTGATCGAGCATGCGCTCCAGATCGTTCTGGCTAAGCATCTCCATGTTCGGGTTCTGCGACATCTGTGGGTTCTGCATGGCGCGCTCGGCAAACTCGCGCATGAACTCCTGCATCGCCTCGCGCAGCTCCTGCATCAGCTCCGCGATCTCCTCGTCGCTGGCGCCGTTCTCCAGCGCCTGCTTCAAAGCCTCCTGCGCCTGGCGCAGACGCTTTTCGGCGGCGGTGAGGTCGCCGTCCTCGATGATGAGCGCGATCTCCCAAAGCTCGTTCACCACATCGCGCAGCGCATCGTCGCTCCGCGCGCCGGAAAGGCGCGAGCGCACGGCCGAGAGGAGAAGGAAGTGCGTCGGCTCTGTGAAGGTCTCTTCCGGCCACAGAAGCACGGCGTCCATGAGGGAAAGCACACGCGGTTTCTTCTGGGCGTCGAGCGCCAGAACGCGCCGCTGTTCGATCACCGAACGGGCGAGCGGATTGGTGAAGATCCGCTCCGGCAGACTGAACCTCTTCGTCTCGCTCTCACTCGTCTGGTCGGCCGCATCGGTCGCGGACAGAGAGAGCTCCACCTCGGAGCCTGCCCATGGGTGCTCAGTCAGGTCGCGCGACGTCTTGGCCGCCTTGCGGTCGCCCCCGCGCGGCAGGGTGAGCGGCATTTCCGGTGCCTCGAACAGCGGATGCGCGTCTGGATCGGCCTCGGTCGGCACGAACCTGGCCTCCGCGCTCGCCACGCCGTAATCGTCCTCGATTTCGTAGGCGAGTTCCAGCGCGCCGTTCACCGCCCGCTTCGGATCCTCCACGAAACGGATCTGCGGCGGCTCGTCGGGAATGACCGAGAAGCGCCAGTTCTGCTGTTCGCGGACGCCGCTGCGCAGGCTCATGACGCCGTCGGCGGCCAGGATATGCGAGAAACGCACCGCCGCGCCGGTCTGCGCCGCCGCGGCAGCATCCTCACTGGTCCCCTCCTCCGGCGCGATCGGCTGTTCGGTGCCGGAAGCATCCATGAAGGTCAGGGCCTCATCGCCCGATCCACCGCTGACACGAACCGCGACCGTGCTGTTTTCCGGCACGCTGAAAGCCTGCTGCTCGCGATTGGCATCGGCGGTGAGGAAGACGGGCGGCCGGCGTGTATAGGCCGGCGGCGTCACCCATGCATCGATGCGTGCGGAGGCCGTCTGCCCGTTCGCCGCCGGCGGCTGCAACGCATCGGCGATGCGGCCGCCGTAAGGTCCGGTGGAATAGGCGAGCGCGGTCACGAAAAGGAGCGCCGCCACGGCCCGCAAGCCGAGCGGATCGCGCTCGGGAACCGATGTTCGCGGCAGGTCGCCCCTGAGCCGCGACAGCCGCTCCGCCATGCGTTTCTGGTGCTCGCGCCAGAGCGCGGCGGCAAATGCGTCGTCTTCCCGCGAGGCGAGGCGGTCCGTCTGCGTGGAGACCGGGGCGTGTTCCAGAAGATTTCTCTGCTCGATGCGACGATCGACCTCGCCCGGGGTGGGGGCGCGGAAACCGCGGAAGAGCCAGAGGCTGGCGACCGCACCGGCGCCGAGGATCCCCAGAATGCCGAAACGCCCCCAATCGGGCAGGATGCGGAAGACGCCGAACCAGGACAGGCTCAGGAAGAGGCTCGCCAGCACCAAAAGCGGCAAGAGGATCGGCCACAGCCGTTCAACGATGATCGCGCAGTGCACGACGGCCCGGGTCCGCCGCAGGCGGCCGACAAGTCCGGGTTTCAGGCCGTTGGTGGGGCGGGGTTCAGCCATCGATCCTTTCCAGGGGTCCAGGGCGAACCGCGCAAGGCACGCCCTAGCTTAAGATAGCATCAAACACGGCAAAGGCGAGGCGACGCCGCCACACTTTGCGGAAACGCTCTTCACAATGACGTTGGGAAAGAAGCTGTTGCGGAACGCTCCCGCACGTCACGTCGCCAGAACGTCGCTCCACTCGGGATGGCGTCGGAACTGGGCGGCGGCGAAGGGGCAGAGCGGCCCGACCTTCCACCCGTTCTCCCGGGCATCCTCGACGGCGTGCGACACCAGCGCCTCGCCGACGCCCTGGCCGCGGAAGCGCGACGGCACCTCGGTATGGTCGATGATGATCTGGCTTGCACCGATCCTGACGAAGGTCATCTCCGCCTCGTCGCGGTCGGCGGCGTGCACGTAGCGGCCCTTGTTGCCGAAATCCTGGCGGGCGATCTCAATCGCGCTCATTGGCATCTCTCTTTCCTTTGCCGCCGCCATAGGGAGCAAGGAAGTCCCTTGCGGCATCGACCTCGTTGGATCGCAATTCATGGCCGCCCTCGTGCCAGACGAGCTCGGTCGCGGCGCCGGCCGCCTCCAGATAGGCGACGAGCCTGCCGGTGAGCGCGGCCGGGCAGATCGGATCGTGACGGCCCGCGGTCAGAAGCAGCCTGGTCCTCGCATGCGCCGAGGAGAAACGCGGCTCAAAAGGGATGAGCGGGTGCATCAGCACGGCGGCATCGAACAATGCGGGATCTGCGAACACGACAGAGGCGAGGATGTTCGCCCCGTTCGAATATCCGAGGCCGAGCACCGCACTCGGCCGCTCCGCCGCGACATGGGCGCGGACGAAGCCCGCCATCTTCTCCGTCGCGCGGGCAAGGTCGTCCATGTCGTAGACGCCTTCACCCGTGCGGCGGAAGAAACGCGGCGCCCCGTGCTCGCTTACGTCGCCCAGCGGCGCCACGATCCCGGCACCGGGAAGCACGTCGCCCGCAAGGGACAGGAGCTGCCGCTCGTCTCCTCCCGTGCCGTGGAAGAGGAAGAGAAGCGGCCGGCCGGGACCAGCCGACATCGCAAGGTGCCTGTAGGCATCGGCCGCCATTGCTCAGCCCCCGATCGCCGGAAGATGGGATTCCAGATAGGGCCGCAGGTGCTCGTGCTGGCGCGGCAACTTCAAGGCTTCGCCCAGATGCTCCAGATCCTCGTCGCGTGCGAATCCCGGATCGTCGGTGGCGATCTCGAAAAGCACGCCGCCCGGCGCCCGGAAATAGATCGACAGGAAATAGTCGCGGTCGATCACCGGCGTGATGTGGAAGCCCTCGTTCACGAGCGCCTCCCGGACGTCTCGTTGCGCAGCAGCATCCGGCACAGCGAAGGCGATATGATGCACCGAGCCGGCGCCCTGGCGGGCGGGCGGCGCCGCAGGGTCCGTCACGATGTCCACGATCACCGCGCCGTTGCCTCCCGCACGCTCCAGGCGGAGCGTGTTGCCCTCGCGGCCGGTCTCCTTGAACCCCATCATCTCCAGGAGTTCGCGGGTAGGCGCGCCGTCACGGAGCAGCATCGTTGCGGAATGGAAGCCGCGGATCGCCTCGCCGGCCGGAACGCCGCCGCCGGTCCAGGGCTCGCGCGCATCCCCCGCCACCGCCGCGAGGGCAAAGCCGTCGCCATCCACGCCGTCGAAAAGAAGCCGGTCTTCTGCAAAGACCCTCTCGCGCCGGATGCCGCCCACAGCATTCTCCGCCAGACGCTTCTCCCAATAGCCGAGACTGCCTTCGGGCACTGAGAAGACGGTGGTGCCGACCTCGCCCGCTCCGCGCACACCGGGGGCGATGTTCGGGAACGGGAAATAGGTAAGCACCGTGCCGGGCTGTCCGCTCCGGTTGGCGTAGTAGAGGTGGTAGACGTCGGGCGCGTCGAAGTTGACGGTCTTCTTGACACGCCGCAGGCCCAGCACGGCGGTATGGAAATGATCGGTCGCCGGCGCATCGCGCGCCATGGATGTGATGTGGTGAATGCCTTCGATGGTGTCGAGCATTGTGTCGCCTCCTTGGCGGCGCGCATCTCGCGCCACCCTGTTGCCCGATAGATGGACTCCGGGGCGCCACGGCGAAAGGCACGCTTCAAAGATGCACTGTCCACCTGGCAAAGACAGTGGCAGGTTTTTTATGCCCGGTAAATGAAAAGGCCCCGCTGGAGCGAGGCCTTTCCGGATGCGAAGCAGGTGTTTCTACGCGTTACTGCACCCGCATGCGCATCTGGTCGCGATTTTCCGCATAGGTTGCTTCATCGTAGGCGGGCTGCGCCTCTAGCTCATCCTGCGTGAAATCGGTGAAGAGGTAAAGCTCACCATTGTCGTCCGTCTGGAAGACCAGGTTGTCCATGCCAATGGCGACTTCCTTCTCCCCGATGCCGAGGAACCCGCCGACGTCCACGATCGCGGCATCCACATCGCCTTCAGGGGTGAGGACGACGTCGCCGATCTCGCCGACACGTTCGTCATTAGCTCCGTAGACGGCGGTCCCGGTGAGGTTTTCAGCCCGGATCTGGTCTGGAGCCGCCTGATTCAGCGTGTTCCGGTCGATCGCGCCGGTCTGGGTCTGATCGGTAGCCGCTTCCCCGCCGGCGGCCGGCGGCTGGTCGCTCTGCGCGGTCTGCTGATCGGACGCGGCAGTGTCAGCGGCGTTGTCGCTTGCCGCCATATCGCCGCTCGTTCCGGCAGTGTCGTCGGCCGGCGCGGTTGCCGCCATGTCGCCGCTCGTTCCGGCGGTGTCGTCGGCCGGCGCGGTTGCCATGTCGCCGCTTATTCCAGCGGTGTCGTCGGCCGGCGCGGTTGCCGCCATATCGCCGGAGGTGTCGGCACCTTCGGCGCCTTCCTGGGTCGGGGCGGCGGCGAGGTCTTCCTGCGTGGCAGGCTTGGGTGCGCTCACCTGAGCGTCAGCCGGCATCGGCTCGAAGGCCGAGCGGTCGAACTCTTGCTGCGCCCTCAGGGCGTCCTCGGTGGTTTCCACGACGAGCCAGCGCTCGCCATCCTGCTGCTCTGACCATTGGACGAGGTCGTATTGGAGGGCAACTTCCTTCTGGCCGATGCCCAGGAAGCCTCCTACGCCGACCACGATCGCTTCGACGGTACCGTCGTCGTTGATCACGAGATCGGTCACGTCGCCGATATTCTCGGCATCCTCGGCCGTGCTGTTGTAGACGGCCTCCCCGATGAGGTTCGATGCCAGATGCCCTTCCGCATGGACCGTCATCTGCTGCGACTGGCCTTCCATGGGCGCAGCCGAAGGCGTCGTGGTCGAAGGCGTGGTTGTTGTCTGCGCGACTGCACCGCCTGCAAGCAGTGTCGCAATCGCGGTGGTCGCTAAAAGAGTGCGGATCATGTTAAGCTCTCCATGTGCAGTTTCACTGTACATGGCCGCGCATCCGACCGAACCTGGCAGTGAGGATCGGGTGTGCGGCCACCACTTCCGTTAAAACGTCGAGGGGCTAAAACGGTTCCGCGACGCGCCCAGGGCCGGGAACGGAAGCGCTGCCCGTTCATTCTTCAGCACGCCATGCAAAAGCTGCAACGGGTTCCTTCATGCGTATTCATGCGGTGCTGAACCGCGGCGGCGGCACGCTCAGCACAATGGACCTCGACGCCCTCTCCGCCCGTCTCCGCGAGGTGATGACACGGGCCGGGCACGACACCGAGGTGCGTATCGTCGACGGCGCCGAGATCGTCGGCGCGATCCGCGACGCCTGCGCACATCCGCAGGCCGAGATCGTGCTGGCGGGCGGCGGTGACGGCACCGTCTCGCTTGCCGCAGGCCTCCTTGCAGGCTCCCAGAAGGTTCTGGCCATCCTCCCTGCCGGAACCATGAATCTCTTCGCCCGCAGCCTCGGGATCCCCCTGGACATCGATGCCGCCATGCTGGCCCTGGCGTACGGACGCATACGCAACGTCGATATCGCGCGCGTGAACGGAAGACCGTTCGTCCATCAGTTCTCGATCGGGATGCATCCGCAGCTCATCCATCTGCGCTCCCGCATGCCCTTTCACGGGCGTATTGGCAAGCTCCTAGCTTCGGCGCGCGCTGCCTTGGCGACGTTCCGCAATCCACATAACATGGAAGTGGCCCTCACCTTCGGCAACGCCGAGATGATCACCACCACATCGGGAATTGGCATCACCAACAATCTGTTCGGCGAGGGTCACCTGCCCTACGCGGACAAGCCGGACGGAGGCGTGCTGGGGATCTACATCATGCGCGCCGAGCACCGCTCGGACCTGCTGTCCTTCTTCGTCAATATGGGGCTTGGCCGCTGGCGCCGGAACGATCAGGTGGAGATCCACGAGGCGGAAGAGGTGCACCTGAAGATCCTCTCCGCATCGAGACAGCTCAAAAACGCCATCGACGGCGAGCTATGCCCGCTGGAGCGCGACATCCACGTCGCGCTCCAGCCGGGATCGCTGCGCGTGCTGGTCGTTTGAACCGGCTCAGGCCGACCTCTTTCCTGCCGTCAATCCTGCGGCCGTTCGATCGGCACCTCGTCGGTCGACTGCGGCATCTCGACCGGCTGCTGCTGGTCGATGAAAATTCCATAGACTTCGACCAACGCCCAGATGATGCCCGCCAGCACGAGGCCGCCAATCAGGACGAGAAGGACGGGAAAGCCTTCCCGGCCTTGACGCGCCTTCTTGGGTGGGACTTTCTGTTCCATGGGTCGGTTTCCTTTCAACAGGGCCGTGCGGCTCAATCCTCTTCGCGGCGATCCCGCCGCGAAACTCGCGTGTAGGCAGCATAGCCGGCTAGGCCCGCAAGAAGGGTGAGAGCGGTCACCCAACTGCCCTTTCGGCCGATCAGGCTGGGCAGCATCGCAAGCGCGGAGGCACCTACCATCATGCTTTCCGTCCGCCTGTGCATCGCGGCGCGCCGGCGGGCCCGTGCGGTGAGCCGGTAGGCGATCAGGATCACGCCCGCGAGCACGAGGAACCCGATTCCGAACCAAAGCGCCGCCTCGATCGGTCCCCAACGGACTGCCACCGTGAGATAGGCGGCCAGAACCAGAAAAACGACCGCGAAGAAAGCCAGGATGCCTACCGCCGCGTAGGAAACCACCGCAGCCTTGATTCTCCGCTTGATGGAAGCCGCCTCACCGGTGGCGAGCAGAGCAAGGAGGTGTCCGAACATCCTTCACAGCGCCTAACGGCGCATCATCATGGCGAGAAGGAAGCCGGCACCTGCGGCGAGTGCGAGCGCCGTGATCGGCTTTTCGCGTACCGACTCGATGACGTCGTCCTGGAATTCCTCCGCACTCCCCCGCAGATGGTCGGCCTGCTCCGATGCGGCACGGCGGGCGCGAAACA